>OX639991.1:3640000-4472315 GCA_951828585.1 Longimicrobiales bacterium | reverse complement strand
CTCTGCGCGGTCGTGCTGTGGGCACTCTTCGCGGGAGAGGAACTGGGCTCGGCCACGAGGTCGGTCAGGGTGGAGACCGAGGAGGGGACCATCACTCGGGAGATGACCAGGCCCGAGTTCCGCAAGCGCACCGCGCTCTTCCCGCTCGAACTCGGTCCCGGCCTCGCAGCGGTCGAGTTGTGGACCGCCTACGCCGTGCCGCTGGCCATCGAGTACGATCTGATGCCCGACGACTTCTTCGTGCCCGTGACCTTCGAAAGGTTGAGATGGAGCCTTATCGAGGACTACCCCGACTTGCAGGGGATTCCGCTGGCGCTCATGCGCGAGGTCGCGCGGGACAACTACGCCGGGTTCATGACTGTCGGCGAGATCGACAGAGTCGAAGACCGCTACCGAGTCACCTTGGCCGTCCATGAGGTCAACGGCGGGAATGTCCTGAACGACAGCGTCTTCGAAGGGAGCGACCTCCTGGCGCTCGCTGACGGGATGTCCGGTCTGGTGAAGGGCGCGCTGCGAATCCCCGTTCGCGACGGCGTCACGGACTCTCCCGTCCGCCAGTTGCTGACGGAAGACGACGCGGCGCTGGCGGAATTCGTCAAGGGCGTGATGAGACTGACCGACCGCAGCACCAGCATTGAACACCTAAGGGCCGCGGTGACGCTCGATCCCACCTTCACGGCCGCCCACCTGGAGTTGTCCTGGCGGTTGACCGGTCCCGGCCGGGACGACGAGGGGCTCGCGGCGATCCAGGCCGCGATGGAGTACCTCTCCCGCCTTCCGGAACGCGCCCGTTTCGAGGTGCGGGCCGATTACTATGGGCGGACCGGGGAAGACGAGAAGGCCCGGGACATCGTGGACATGTGGCTGGATCTCCATCCCGAAGACCTCGACGCGCTGCTGGCTCAGAGCCTCCTGCAGATGTCCGAGGGCGACTGGGAGGGGGAGCTGGCGACGCTGGCCGAGATGTACCGCCTGAATCCCGGCAACGGTGACGTCCTGATGAGGATGGCCGGGCCGCATGAAGAGCTGGGACAGTACGACAGCGCGGCGGCGGCTCTGACCCGGTATGTGGAGCGGTTCCCGGACGACGAGACGGGCTACGACAATCTGGCCCGTTTCCGGCAAAGGCGCGGGGAGTACGAGCAGGCGCGGACCCATCTGGAGAAAGGCCTACTCCTCCACCCGTTTTCGACGGACCTCGCCCGCGGCCTCGCGAATCTGGACCAGCGGACGGGACGATTCGACGAGGCCCGCGCGGGTTACGAACGTCTGCTCGACCGGGCACGCACCCCGGTTGAGAAGACGAACGCGCTGTCGCGGATGAAGTGCCACCACCACTTCCGCGGGGAGATGCAGGACGCGGTCCGCGCCGCGAGCGCCTGGCTCGTCGAGGCGTCGGCTTACATGAATCCGGAGTGGCTTCCCGATGTCCGGTTCGGGGACCTCTTCATCTACCTCGACGCGGACCGGTTCGGCGAGGCGGCCGATCTCCTGGAGGAGTTGAAGGCGCGGACCAGCCCGTGGTTCAGCGACCACCTCGCGCCGCGCGCGGAGGTTCACATCGCACTCGAAACCAGCGGCGTGGAGGCCGCCCGCGAGAAGTACGGCGAGTGGGTGCGGCTGCTGGAAGCGAGGGGGTCCGAGGGATTTTCCCGATCGGCGGTGAAGGAGGATCTGGGGTTGATCCAGGACCGGGCCGGTGACCATGCGGGCGCCCTGGAGAGCTACAGGGCGGCGATTGCTCTCGGGTCGATTCAGTTGGAGTGCTTTACGGGTGTGGGTTTCGGCAACATGCATCTCGGTGCGGGGCGGGCGTTGCGGAAGATGGGCCGCCTGGACGAGGCCGAGGCGGAGCTGCGGGAATCGCTGCGGCACTACCCCTCACTGCCGGGCGCGCACCTGGAGCTGGCGCTGGTCCTGGAGGCTCGCGGGGACAGGGCGGGCGCCGTCGAACACCTGGAACGGGCGCTGGCGGCGTGGGAGAATGCGGACGAGATCTTCGAGCCGGCGCGGGAGGCGCGGGCGAAGCTGGCGGAGCTGGAGGGTAGTGTGTAATCGTTACACACCCGGTCGGAACCGCCCCGCCTACCCCCCCTTCACCAACCGATACCGCACGATGTACTGCACATCCAGCTCGTCCATCTCGATCCCCCAGACCGTGTCGCCGTCGATCACCGCCACCCTCACACCTGCCGGGAACAGGGCCCGGGCCAGGGGGACGCCTTCCGCATCGAGCACCCACGATTCCGTCATCGATTCCCCATCTTCCGACTCGACCGGGTCGAAGCGGCGCAGCCAGATGGTGCCGTCGGCGGCCTGCATGGCGCCAACCACCGCCGGGAGATACGCCGGGCGGTACATCGCCTCGCGGATGTCGGCCTCGTCGACAGAACCTCCCCAATCCTCGACCATCGCGGCGACCGCGGAGTCGAAACGCTCGGCCGGAAGGGGAACGGGGTCGTAGGGGATCGCCGCGGTGAATACGGTGTCTCCGTCCAGCCCGAACTTCGTGACCTTCACGGTGGCGTCTCCGGTGCCGGTCCAGGCGCGGGCCTCGAGGACGAGCAGGCCATCGCCGCCGATCGACGTACTGTAGCTATCGCCGAATGGCTGGTTGCCGTACGTGCCGCCGGTGCCTTCGTCGTTCAAGAGCGCGAAGATGTCGTGGGACTCGAAGGGCATGGCCCAGATGCGCGACAGGATGGCGCCGTCCGCGTCCATGTGCGCATACGCCGACTCCTTCAGCGTTCCGGTCGCAATCGCGTGCGCCCACATCGGGGCGGTGCCGACAAATGTTCCGTCGCGCAGCGGCGTTCCGGGGCGCGGAGGAGCTCCACCGGGGCCTCCGAATTCCACCTTGGGCGACACCGACCCAAGAAACGCTCCGTCCAGGTCGAAGTAGCTGACGCGATAGGCGTCCATGTCCCAGACCCACAGGGAGTCGCCGAAGAAGCCCAGGCTGGAGGCCTGCTCGAACTCGCCGGGGCCTTCTCCTCTTCTTCCGATGTTGCCGGCGGGTTGGCCCTCCGGCGTCCAGCGTCGGACCGTGCCCTCTCCCCACTCGAGCGTATACAGCAGTCCGTCCGGCCCCAGGGCAATATCACCGATGAATCCGATGATGTACTCGGGGTCGTCGACCGAACCGATCCTGAGCTCGCGCTCCGACAGCGTCCAGACGTTGTTTTCGAAGGCGTCGGGCGTGGAGCCGGCGTCGGTCTGGCATCCCCCGGCGATGAGCAACGCCATGAAGAGGGCGCAGAGCCGCGCGGCGGAGCGAGGTGGATACGGCATGATCCGCGGTGGTGGAGCTTGCGGCATTGTGTTCTCTTTTCCGGGGTTGGGGGGGGAGGACGGGAATCACGACAATATTAGTTCTTGCTGGAGACTTGCAATGCCAAACCGCTTTCGCGGCGCCGTTCCGGGACAGAACCCGCGCCCTGCCCCGTGGTACACCATCGCGGCCGCGATGGTCCTCTTCTTCACCCCACCCCCCGCCACCGCCCAGGGCACCCTCGAGGGCACCGTGCGCAGCGCCTCCACCGGCGCCCCCCTCCCCGGCGCCCAGCTCCGCATCCCCCCCCTCAACCTCGCCGCCCTCGCCGACCCGGACGGCCAATACGAGATCACCGACATCCCCGCCGGCACCCACACCCTCGAGATCTCGCTGATCGGCCACACGACCGAGACCCGTGAAGTCACCATCGCCGACGGCCGCTCCGTCCACCTGGACATCGAGCTGCACGAGTCGGCCATCGCGCTCGAGGGACTGATTGCGCTCGGCAGCCGGGCACGTCCCCGCACGGCCACCCGGTCCGCCGTCCCCATCGACGCCATCACGGGGCGGGACTTCGTCGAGCAGGGCGACACCGACCTGAACGATCTGCTGCGCACCGTCATCCCCTCCTACAACGTGAACCCGCAGGCCGTGGGGGACGCGGCGCGGATCATACGGCCGGCCAGCATGCGCGGCCTGGCCCCGGATCACACGCTCGTGCTGGTCAACGGCAAACGGCGCCACCGGGCCTCGATCATCATGTGGATCGGGGGCGGGTTCGCGGACGGCGCCCAGGGGCCCGACATCTCGGCGATTCCGGCCATCGCGGTCCGCCAGGTGGAGATCCTGCGCGACGGGGCGTCGGCCCAGTACGGCTCGGACGCGATCGCGGGCGTCATGAACCTCACGCTGAAGGACGCGCCCTCGGGCGGCAGCTTCGAGGTGCGCACCGGCACGTACTGGGAGCGCGACGGCGAGGCGTACACGCTGTCGGGCAACATCGGGCTGCCGCTGGGCAGGCACGGCTTCGCCAACCTGAGCGCCGAGTATGGCTCCTCGAATCCCACGAGCCGGAGCGTCCAGCGCGCCGACGCGGCCGCCCTGATCGCGGCGGGGAACACGGATGTGCGCGACCCGGCGCAGGTCTGGGGTGCGCCCACGGTGGACAACGACCTCAAGCTGTGGGGCAACTTCGGGCGCTTCTTCGGCGACGGGCTGCAGCTCTACGGGCACGCCAACTACGCGAGCGAGACGGTGACGGGGGGGTTCTTCTACCGCAATCCCAACACGCGCGCGGGCGTCTACAGTATCGACGGGGGGCAGACGCTGCTGGTGGGCGACGTGCTCGACGCGCGCGACGGGGTGCTGGACGGTTCCGCGGGATGCCCGGTGGTGACGATCACCGACCATGTGCCCGATCCGGTCGCGCTGGCCCAGGTGTTGGGGGATCCCGACTGCTTCACCTTCCAGGAGATGTTTCCGGGGGGCTTCACGCCGCAGTTCGGGGGCGATGCGCGGGACGCGTCGCTGGTGGCGGGGCTGCGGGGCCACACGCACGGCGGGCTCCAATGGGATGTGAGCGGCGGTTTCGGGCGGCACGCGGTCGACTTCTTCATCGAAAACACGGTGAATGCGTCGCTGGGTCCCGAGTCCCCCGACTCCTTCGACCCGGGCGTCTACACGCAGCAGGAGCTGAGCGCCAACGTCGACCTGAACTACACGATCAGCGACGTGGTCAACCTCGCGGGCGGCGCCGAGTTCCGGGACGAGTACTTCGAGATCGGGATCGGCGAGACGTCGTCCTGGGAGATCGGTCCCTTCGCCGCGCAGGGGTTCAGCTCGGGGTCGAACGGGTTCCCGGGCTTCAGCGACATCGCGGCCGGGGGCTGGCACCGGACCAACTACGCGGCCTACGGCGACCTGGAGGCGAGGGCGCGCGACGACCGCTGGACGCTGGGGACGGCCGTGCGCGGGGAGCGCTTCGACGACTTCGGGACCACCGCGAACTGGAAGGTGGCCGGGCGCTACGAACTTGCGGACGCGCTGGCGGTGCGCGGGAGCGCCAGTACAGGCTTCCGGGCGCCGACGCCGGGGCAGCAGAACGCCTTCAACGTCTCCACCCAGTTCGACCGCGAGCTGCAGGAGCTGGTGAACAACGGCACCATCCCGTCGACCTCGCCGGTGGCGGCGATCAAGGGGGGAGGGCAGCTGGACGCGGAGAAATCGGTGAACGCGAGCGTGGGCGTGGTGGTGGACGCGGGGGCGTTTTCGTTGTCGGCAGACTACTTCCGCGTGGCGGTCTCGGACCGTCTGGCGCTGAGCAGGGTCTTCGCGCTCACCGAGGCCGAGGCCGAGCAGCTGATCTCGGAGGGGATCACGAGCGCGAAGAACCTGGCCAACTTCCGCTTCTTCACCAACGAGTTCGAGACGCGCACCCGGGGGGTCGACGTGGTGGCGTCGTTCGTGCCCGCCGGGTCGGGGGGTGACGCCGAGCTGAGCCTGGCTTTCAACCACACGCGCACCCGGGTGACGGACTACAACCCGGAGGTGCTCAACGAGACCCGCATCGAGCAGCTCGAGGACGCGCTGCCGGGGACGCGCTGGACGGCGGCGGCGCGGCGGGGCTGGGGGGACGTGTCGGTGCTCGGCCGGCTGAGCTACTACGCCGGGTGGTTCGACTCGCGCGACGACCGGTCCTATCCGGGGGAATACCTGGTGGACCTGGAGGCGAGCTACGCGGTGAGCGAGTCGGCGAGGCTGACCTTCGGGGCCCAGAATGCGCTCAACCGGTACCCGGAGGAGAATCCCGAGGCGACCAGGGCGGGGAACCTGTACAGCCCAGGCACGCCCTTCGGAGCGAGCGGGGGATTCTACTATGTGAAGGCGGGAATCAGGTGGTAGTGGGGACGGCCGGCGGGGGCCGGGGGCAGGGGGGCCACTTGCGGATGATCGCACCACGATGCACAATGGAATCGGTCGAAGGGGTCTGAAAACAGCGACAAGGACTAAGACCTGACCACGGGCAGGGTGATGAACCCTTGTTTCATGCGGCCTACAGTATTGCCCGCTTCTTGCGGTTCAACTTCAAATCGAAGGGACCCAGAGGTGGTGGCCGGTTGGGAAGCGGCTTAGAGGCGTCGATCCTGGTCGCATTGGTCGCGGCGTGCGAAAACCCGCAACCCCCCACAACCTGTGGGGCGATCCCGCAGGTGACCGTCAACGCGGGTGAGACATCCGTGGTCACCGCGTGTTTCAATGATCCGAATGGTGACATGCTGACCTATTCGGCCACGTCCTCGAATTCCGCCGTGGCCACCGTTTCCATTTCGGGGACGACCATCACCGTCAGCGCGCTGGCGCCGGGAAACGCATCGGTGACGGTCACGGCCACGGATGTGGGGGGCTTGCAGGGGCAGTTGAGCTTCCAGGTCATGGTGCCCAACCGTGCGCCGCTGCCGAGAGGCACGATCCCCTCGATAACTGTTCCCGCCGGTGAGACGGGAATAGTGGATGCATCTTCATATTTCACCGAGCCGGACGGGGAAGCGCTGGCTTACGGTGCTGTATCGTCCGATCCCGCGGTAGCCACGGTTTCGGTGACGGGCAGCACGATTCTGATCACGGGCGTCGCCAAGGGGAGGACCACAGTTGCGGTCATGGCCACCGATCCCGGCGGCCTGTCGGCCACGCAGACCTTCCAGGCCACGGTACCCAACCGGCCGCCCGCGCCGGTGGGTACGATTCCGGACGAGACCGTCGAGGCCGGCGAGGCGGTCACGGTCGACCTGTCGCCCTACTTCGAAGACCCGGACGGCGACGCCCTCCGCTACACGGCGAGCTCGTCGGCCCCGGGAGTTGTCCGGACATCGGTGGCGGGCGGTATTCTGACTGTTACTGGCGTGGCCAAGGGCACGACCAACGTGACCGTTACAGCCGCGGATTCCGAAGGCCTGTCGGCCACGCAGACCTTCCAGGCCACGGTACCCAACCGGCCGCCCGCGCCGGTGGGTACGATTCCGGACGAGACCGTCGAGGCCGGCGAGGCGGTCACGGTCGACCTGTCGCCCTACTTCGAAGACCCGGACGGCGACGCCCTCCGCTACACGGCGAGCTCGACCGATTCCGGAGTCGTCCGGGTGTCGGTGGGCAGCGGCATCCTGACGATCCGGGCCGTGGCCAAGGGCACGACCGACGTGACCGTTACGGCCGCGGATTCCGAAGGCCTGTCGGCCACGCAGACCTTCCAGGCCACGGTACCCAACCGGCCGCCCGCGCCGGTGGGTGCGATTCCGGACGAGACCGTCGAGGTCGGCGAGGCGGTCACGGTCAATGCTTCCCAGTACTTCACCGACCCGGATGGCGACGCCCTCGCCTACACGGCGAGATCATCCAACACGAGCGCGGCCAGGGTCTCGGTTTCGGGATCGACCGTCACGATCACGGCGGTGGCAACCGGCAGCGCCACGATCACCATAACCGCCCGGGATCCGGATGGTTTGAGTGCCGCGCAGTGGACGACGGTGACGGTGGTAGCGACCGCCGCGCCAGACTTGGAGTTCACGAACGTCACCCCAAGATCGGTTACGGTGGCACCGGGCGAGACCTTTACGGTCAGCTTCAGGATTCGCAACAGCGGTGACGGCGCATCGGCCGCCACAACGATGCGCTTCTACGAATCGGTCAATTCGACGATCTCGACCGCTGACCGTGAGATCGGAACCTTACCATTCGGAGCTCTCGCTTCTGGAATTAGTCGAACCGTAGCAGTCGACGTCACCGTGTCCGGTTCTGCCTCGGGAACATTCTACGGTGGATCGTGCGTAGATCCGGTTTCCGGCGAGTCCGACACGAGCAACAACTGTTCGCCATCCGTCCGGGTGACGGTCACCAGCTCGGGCAGCCCCGACTTGGAGTTCACAAATGTCACGCCGAGATCGGTTGTGGTGTCAGCAGGGAGCAGCTTTCTTGTCACATTCACAATCGAAAACAGCGGCGACGCCGAATCGGCCGCCACTACGATACGCTACTATCAGTCGACCGACGCGAACATCTCCACCAACGACCGTCAGATTGCAAGCGTGCCGTTTCCATCTCTGGTGCCAGGGGATAGCAGAAGAGCGATATTCACGCTTACCGTACCATACAACGCGGCCTCCCAAGCGACTTACATCGGAAGTTGTCTCGATCCCGTCCCTGGCGAGTCCGACAGGAGCAATAACTGCTCGCCGTCCGTCCGGGTGAGGATCGTGTCCTCAAGCAACGTCGAGTCGGCCGCGAGTGGGTCTGCCACCATTGAGGGCGAAGCAGAACTGATCGTGCCTGCGAGCAAGGCTACCTCGGGCGGCCAGGTGAAGGGGGTTCGGATTCGCACGATGATCGACGATTCGAAGGCCGGGCAGTGGTAGTAGCGGCCGCGTGGGCGAGGGACGCATCGTGCGGCTTGTTCGCCCAACTGAACCAGGAGCACGGTGGTTCAATGATATGATGACGATTGGATCCCTAACCGCGCCTCGTCATTGGCTTGGGGCCACGACGGCCACACTGTTCGTCCTTGGTGTGGTGGCGTGCGAGAACCCGCAGCCGCCCGCAGTTTGCGGTCCTGTCCCGCAAGTGATCGTGAACGCAGGTGAGCGAGCCACGGTCATCGCCTGCTTCAACGATCCGAACGGGGATATCCTGGCCTATTCGGTCTCGTCCGCGAATCCGAGCGTGGCTACGGCGTCCATATCGGGCACCACCGTCACCGTCAGCGCGGTCGCGCCGGGAAACGCGTCCGTGATCGTCACGGCCTCCGATCCGGGCGGCTTGCAGGGCCAGCAGATTTTCCAGGCCATGGTGCCGAACCGGCCGCCTGTGCCACGAGGCACCATCTCCTCGATCACGGTTCACGTCGGCCAGACTGAGTCGGTGGATGTTTCCTCCTACTTCACCGAGCCGGATGGAGAAGCCTTGACCTACGGCGCCACATCGTCGAATCCCGCGATGGCCACGGTCTCGGTGGCGGGCAGCACGGTGAGGGTGGCGGCGCTCGCCAAGGGCACGACGACCGTGCGCGTTACCGCGACGGATCCGGGTGGCCTGGCGGCCACGCAGACCTTCCAGTCGATGGTCCCCAACCGCTCACCGGAGCCCTTTGGCACGATTCCGGACGAGACCGTCGAGGTCGGTGGGCCGATCGCGGTCGACCTTTCGTCCTACTTCGCGGACCCGGACGGCGACCCCCTCACCTACAGGGCCAGGTCGTCAAACATGAGCGTGGCCAGGGTCTCGGTGTCGGGCTCGACCGTTACGATCACGGCCATCGCGAAGGGCACGGCCAATGTCACGACAACGGCCACGGATACGGAAGGCCTATCGGCCACGCAGGCGTTCGCGTCCGTGGTCCCCAACCGCTCACCGGAGCCGGTGGGCACGATTCCGGACGAAACGGTCGAGGTCGGTGAGCCGATCAGGATCGACCTGTCGTCCTACTTCGCGGACCCGGACGGAGACGCCATCACCTACAGGGCCAGGTCGTCCAACACGAGCGTGGCCAGGGTCTCGGTGTCGGGCTCGACCGTCAGGATCACGGCCGTCGCGAAGGGCACGGCCACTGTCACGACAACAGCCACGGATACGGAAGGCCTCTCGGCCACACAGGCGTTCGCGTCCGTGGTCCCCAACCAGCCGCCCGAACCGGTCGGCACGATTCCGGACGAAACGGTCGAGGCCGGCGAGGCGGTCACGGTCGACCTGTCGCCCTACTTCGAAGACCCGGACGGCGACGCTCTCCGCTACACGGCGAGATCGTCGGCCTCAGGTATCGTCCGGGCGTCAGTGGGCGGCGGCATCCTGACTGTTACAGCCGTGGCCAAGGGCACGACCGACGTGACGGTCACGGCCACGGATTCGGATGGCCTCTCGGCCACGCAAGCCTTCCAGGCCACGGTACCCAACCGGCCGCCGGTGCCGGTGGGCACGATTCCAGAGCAGACCATCGAGCCCGGCGGGACGGTCGCGATCAGTGCTTCCCAGTACTTCACCGACCCGGATGGCGACGCCCTCACCTACACGGCGACGTCCTCCAACATGAGCGTGGCCAGGGTCTCGGTTTCGGGATCGACCGTCACGGTCACGGCGGTGGCAACCGGCAGCGCCACGATCACCATAACCGCCCGGGATCCGGACGGTCTGACGGCGATCCAGCGTGCCGGCTTCACCGTTACGCAGGCCAATCGCGCGCCGCGCCCGGTGGGCGCCATCCCGGCCCAGACGTTGAACCCCGGCGGGACGGTCGCGATCAGTGCTTCCCAGTACTTCACCGACCCGGATGGCGACGCCCTCACCTACACGGCGACGTCCTCCAACATGAGCGTGGCCAGGGTCTCGGTTTCGGGATCGACCGTCACGGTCACGGCGGTGGCAACCGGCAGCGCCACGATCACCATAACCGCCCGGGATCCGGACGGTCTGACGGCCACTCAGACCTTCCGGGCGACCGTCGAGGACCGTGGGTCGTTCGACATTGACCTGGTCTTCGCAACCGAGGTGACCTCCGCCCAGGAACGGGCATTCCGCGACGCGGCCCAGCAGTGGATGGCGATTCTCGCGGAAACGGAACTGAGGGACTTCGAGGTTGACGGCACGATAGACTGCTCAGGCGAGTACGAACAGACCGTCGGGACCATCGACGATCTGATGATCGTGGCGGCCGTCGTCGAAATCGATGGAGCGGGCGGGATACTTGGCCGGGCGGGTCCTTGCTGGGTGCGCAACGAGAACGGGTTACCGTTTTTCGGCAGGATGGAGTTCGACGAGACGGACCTCGAAAAGGTGGAACGCGACGGCAGATTGAAGCCCCTCATCCTCCACGAAATGGGCCACGTACTTGGGATCGGGTCGCTGTGGAGATACCACGACCTGCTCCGCAACCCCTCCTCGCAAACCGATGCCTTGGACACCCACTTCGTGGGCCGCTTGGCGATCAGTGCTTTCGACGCGGCGGGCGGCGACGGTTACACGGGCGGTGACAAAGTGCCGGTCGAGAATACGGGGGGACCGGGGACCCGCAACAGCCATTGGCGAGCCTCGGTGTTCGGAAACGAACTCATGATCGGATGGTTGACGGACTCCTCGCCGCTGAGTGCGATTACAATCCAGTCGCTAGCCGACCTCGGCTACACGGTCGACCCCGGCCTGGCCGATGCATATCGCCTGCCCGACGCCGCGGCGGCGGCATCAATCCGGGAAAACGCGATCGACCTGGGCAACGACATTTTCAGGGGTCCAATAGTGGTCGTTGACCGCAACGGGCGCATTGTGCGGGTAATCCCGTTCTAAGACCGTGGGGCACCTGCTTCTCGCGCAGCGGCAGCGGAGGTGTCCACTCCTCCACGCCCGGTAGCCGCCGCCCCATCTGTTGCCGTGGGGATCGTCGGCGGTGCGGTTGACGGCCACCGAATACGATCTCCTCGCTGCCCTATCGTGAAGAAGCTCCGCGAGAAGCTGGGGGACGATGCGAAGAACCCGACCTACATCTTCACCGAGCCGCGGGTCGGCTACCGCATGGCCAAGTGCGAGCACGAGGGGGGAATCGTACCTTCGTAGTCCGGGGGCAGGTCCACCCGCCTTGCGCCCCCGGCCGGCCATCGTCCACCCACCGCAGCGAGGGACCCCATGGAACCGCAAGCGACCGCACTCCTCAACGACCCCATGGCGGTCTTCGCCTTCCTGGCCGGCATCGTGGCCCTCGTCTTCTGGTTGTCGGAACTCCCGCGCCTGCGCGGCTTCTTCGAGGTGGTCCCGCCGGTCATCTTCGTCTACTTCGTGCCCATGCTGACGACCACCGCCGGGATCACGCCCGGGGCCTCGCCGGTCTACGACTGGTCGTCCCGGTACCTGCTTCTCTTCGCGCTCCTGCTGCTCATGGTGTCGGTGGACGTGCGGAGCATCCTCAAGCTGGGCGGGATGGCGCTCTTCATGGTCGCGGCGGGCACGGTCGGGATCATCATCGGGGGGCCGGTGTCGCTGCTGATCTTCCAGAACTGGCTGCCCGCCGACGCGTGGACCGGGTTCGCGGCGCTCTCGGGGAGCTGGATCGGGGGGACGGCGAACATGGTGGCGATCGCCGAAAGCGTGGGGACCTCCGCGGATGCAATGGGACCGGTGATCGTGGTCGACACGGTGGTGGGGTACGGGTGGATGGGGGTGCTGATCGCGATGGTTGGCTTCCAGCACCGCTACGACAAGCGCACCCGGGCGCGGACCGCGGCGGTGGAGGAGACGAATCGCCGCCTGGAGGTGCTCAGGCGGGAGCAGCGGGCCCTGACGCTGCGCGACGCGGTGGTCATGATCGGCATGGGAATGGCGTGCGCGGTGGCCGTCTCCTGGCTGGGAAGGCAGCTGCCGGCGGCAGGCGACCCCACGATCATCAGCAGCACGACCTGGTCGGTCCTCATCGTCGTGACCGGGGGCCTGGCCCTCTCGTTCACCCCGGTGAGAAGGCTGGAACTGGCCGGCGCTTCGAACCTGGGCTACACCGCGCTCTATCTGCTCCTGGCCGGGATCGGCGCGAAGGCCGACCTCCGGGCCGTGCTGGAAACTCCCCTGTACCTGGCCGCGGGCGCGGTGTGGATCGCGATCCACGTGGCCGTGCTGCTGATCGCCGCCCGCATCGTGCGCGCGCCCCTCTTCTTCGTCGCGACGGGCAGCATGGCCAACATCGGCGGGGCGGTGTCGGCGCCGGTGGTGGCGGGTGTGTACCACCGGGCGATGGCGCCGGTGGGGCTGCTGATGGCGGTGGCGGGGTATATCCTGGGGATCTACGGGGCGCTGGCGTGCGCATACCTGCTGGGGCAGGTGGGGGGATGACCGCCCCCGCCCGGTAAGGAGTTTCCTTGTTCAAGGCGTGCATGTTCTGCCGGAAGCCTCTGGGGACGAACGAGGTTATCGAAACGTTCCCGGTGGGCCGCCGCCTGGCCTTCGACGCGACCCGCGGACGCCTCTGGGTGGTCTGCCGGAAGTGCGAGCGCTGGAACCTGTCTCCGCTCGATGAACGCTGGGAGGCGGTGGAGGACTGCGAGCGGATCTTCCGGGACACGCGAATTCGGGTCTCCACCGAGAATATCGGGCTGGCGCGGCACCCGGAGGGTCTCACGCTGGTGAGGGTCGGGGAGCCGCTGCGTCCGGAGTTCGCGGCGTGGCGGTACGGGGACCAATTCGGGCGGCGGCGGCGGAAGAAGATCTTCTACGGGGTCGGTGCGGTGGTGGTGGTCGGGGGGCTGGCGGCAGGAGCGGTCGCCGCGGGCGTGGCCGGCGGCGCGCTGCTCGGGCAGAGCGGCAATCTCGTGAACCTGTTGGTGAACGCGCGAACGCTCGTCAAGCTGCGCCCGGAGGGCGGCGGGGTGATCAAGCTCAAGCGGCCGGACCTGCTGAACACCCGGCTGCGTCCCTCCGAAGACGAAGACCGGTTCAGAATCCAGATCCGCAAGGGCAAGAAGGCCGAGGCATGGTACCACGGCGCCGAGGCCCGCCGTTTCGCGGGCGCCATCCTGCCGCACATCAACGCGATGGGCGGCAACAGGGAGACCGTCAAACAGGCCGTGGACAGGATCGAGACCGCCGGACACCCCGAGCGGTTCCTGGCGAACATCGCGCACGGCGACCGCTTCCAGAGCAGGAAGGGCGTGCCCGGCTACATCGACAAGATGCCCAAACCAACGAAGCTGGCCCTCGAGATGGCGCTCCACGAAGAACAGGAGCGCCGCGCGCTGGAAGGCGAACTCTGGGTGCTGGAGCGCGCCTGGCGGGAGGCCGAGGAGATTGCCGAGATCTCCGACAACCTCTTCCTGCCCGATGGCACGGAGGAATTCATCCGGGAGCATGGGGTGAATCAGGACGGAGAGAAGCCTCGTAGGGACCCCGCATGAGCATCTCGAGGATCGACGTCAGCGAACTCGCGCCACCATCGCAGAGGCCCGCAACGCGTTCGGGCGGCCGCTCGAAGCGCCGTCACCGCCTGCTCCTGTTCCCGTTTCGGCTCGTCAAGTGGGCGCTGCTGGCCGTGGTCCTCGCCGTCCTCCCCTTCCTCCTCCTCATACGGGGCGGCGTCTTCGCGTACCACCAGTGGGCGCTCGCCCCGTGGCTCGCCCTGGCCATTTCGGCCACCGCCACCACGCTCCTGCTGGCCCTCTACGCTCTGGTGGCCAGCCGCCGGATCGGCGCGGGCAAAGGCCTCACGAAGTTGACGACCCGGGCCGCCGCGCTCCTCGCGTGCGCGTACGTGATCTATTCGGTCATGTTCGTCGCGGGCGGCAACGTCAAGTCCCCCGAGGTGCGGGCCGAGTACACCGCGCTCCACCCCCTCCTGCGCCTCGGCGCGAGCGCGCTCATCCTGGCGGATTCCGAGTCCGTGATCACCGACGCCGGCCGCACCCCCGACTTCTACCGCCGCATGGGACTCCCGCCGAACGAAGCGTCGCTTCACTTCGAGCAGGAGAGCGGCTTCGTGCACGCCCTCGACCTGCGCACCATCGGCCGTCCCGAATGGCGGAACCGCGCGGCCGAGGTGGCGTTTCGCGCGATGGGGTTTCACACGCTGCGCCACGTGGGGACGGCGGACCATCTGCACGTGTCGCTCAGGTAACGCGCCGCCGCGGCAAATCAAGGGACAGGGGCATGCTTGGATGGGACGGGGTGGTGGATCCATCACGGCATCCCGGAATGACAACGCGAGTTTACATTTTGTAAAGCGCAATTTACAATTGTAGGACACCTTGCACACGATCACCGCACTTGAAGCCGAAAAGCCGTGTACCGGACCTGCATTTTCTGCCGCAAGCCCCTCGGCGCCAACGAGGTGATCGAGTCCTTCCCGGTCGGACGCCGTCTCGCCTTCGACGCCGCCCGCGGCCGCCTCTGGGTCGTCTGCCGCAAGTGCGAACGCTGGAACCTCACGCCGCTGGAGGAGCGGTGGGAGGCCGTTGAGGACTGCGAGCGAATCTTCCGGGACACGCGGGTCCGCGTTTCCACCGACCACATCGGTCTCGCCCGTCACCCGGAGGGACTCACGCTGGTACGCATCGGCGAGCCGCAGCGCCCGGAGTTCGCCGCGTGGCGCTACGGGGACCAGTTCGGGCGGAGACGGCGGAAGGTAGCTCTGTACGGCGGGGTCGTGATCGCCGCCGGCACCGGGCTGGCCCTGGGCGGGCTGGTGGCGGGTGCGGCGATCTCGACCGTGGTGCTCCCCATCCAGGCCATGCAATTGTACCTCACGGGAGGGCTCAGGCGGCGCGTCAGGGTGCGAGTGGAGGACGGGCGCACGCTGGTTCTCAAGAGTCACCTGGGCAACGTGCCGGGCCGGCTGCGCCCCGCGGACGGCGACGGCATGGGCTTCCGAATCGAGGTGGAGATCTACTCTGTTCGAAAAGGCACGGAGAGGTTCTTGATCGATGGCGAAGCGGGCACGCGCGCGGCTGCGACCTTGCTCGCGGCGGCGAACGCTTCCGGCGGAACCGAGGCAACCGTGCAGGACGCGGTGGGCCGGATCGAGGCCACGGGCAGTCCGGATCGTCTGATTGCGGATCTCGCTGCCGCGAACGATTTCAAGGATGGAGTGGGAAGGCCCGGGATGATCGCGAAAATGCCCGAACCGACCCGGCTGGCCCTTGAGATGTCACTCCACGAGGAGCAGGAGCGCCGCGCCCTGGAAGGCGAACTGTGGCTGCTCGAGCAGGCGTGGAGAGACGCGGAGGAGATCGCGGCGATCTCCGACGACCTGCTGCTGCCGGAGGGCGGGGAGGACTTCGTGCGGGAGCGTTCATCTCATTCCGACTGATGGTGGGGGATGCGACGCCGCGGCAAAACAAGGGACGCGGGCATGCTCGGATGGGACTGAGGGGCCTACCCATACATCTCCGTGATCAGCCGCCGGAGCCGGGCCGCGACAGCCGGAGGCAGCCGGTCGACCCTGTCCTTCATCAATCGAGGCCGTCGGCTACCGCGACGTCGAGATCACTCCAGTCCTCGTCCGCGGCGGCCATGGCCCGATAGGTATCCACCGTCCCCTCACTCATGCTCATGCCCCCCCTCGTAGTGCCTCCTCAGCGCGTCCCCCCCGAAGTCGTTCTCCAGGTCGCGCCACACCGAATGCACGTGATTCGCGTTGCCCTGGGTGTTGTCATACTCGATCAGGAACGGCGGCGCATGCACCCGGTAGTAGTGACCCTCGCCGGGCTCGGGCGACCCCGCCCACGCGAAGTAGAGGTCGTCTGGTGAAATCTCGTCGCGGATCCGCACCATCCACCCCGCCGCCGCATCCGCCTCCAGGTTGCCCACGTACTCCCAGATCACGCCCATCAGCACCTCGCGCTGCTCGCCGGTGAGCCGTGACGCGGGGATCCCCTCAAAGGACTCCAGCCGCGCCTCGCGGTCGTTGCCCGTGATGATGTCGCGGGGCGCCCGGTCGGCGATGACCGCCATCTCGCGCTGCTCGGGGTTGAGCATGAACAGGAGCGCGCGCGCCAGGTCCTCCTCGCGACCGAGCGGGCGCCAGCCCGCCTTCTCGCCGGACGGGACGGTGGCCGGGTTGGCTCCCATGAAGGCGGGCCCGGTCACGGTCAGCTCGTTGGTGAGCGACGAGAAGTTGAGCGACAGGTGGTGGCCCTCGAAGCGCCACGCCCAGGGCCCGTCCGCGCCGGGATCGCCGAAGATGGTGACGTAGTAGTCCTCGGGATCGCGCCGCCCGGGCCGCCCCTCGAGGATGCCGAGGATGCGCTCCAGCTCGATGATGGCGTTGGCCTTGTGGTAGCCCTGGCTGCTCATGGTGGTCTGGAGGAGGGCGTGTGCGGCGCTGCGCTGCTCCAGCGTCATGTCCTTGAGGGGGAGGCCGTTGCGGGAGACGGGGGTGAAGGCCCAGTTGAGGCGCTCCTCGTGGGCGAGGTCGTAGGTGGCGCGGGCGTGGGCGTCGGCGTCGAGGAGGGTGAGGAAGGTGGCGGCGCGGGCGGAGATGTCGCCGGGGCCGGGGGTGGGGGTGGCGAGGTCGTCCTTGCTGGCCGGCGCGTGGGCGGGTGCCGAGATCCAGGCCAGTGCACCGGCCAGCACCGCGATGCCGAGTCCCAGTCGCGCGAAACGGGTTGCGGGGTTGGTGCTTCTCATCATCCTATCCTTCCTCTGCCTGAATCATTGCCGCCACGGCCTGCACCTCGTCCAGGACGCGCAGCAGGTTGCCGCTCCAGAGCATGGCGATCTGTTCCTCGGTGTAGCCGCGGCGCACTAGTTCGAGGGTGACGTTGAAGGTCTCGGACGCATCGTCCCAGCCCTCCACGCCGCCGCCCCCGTCGAAATCGGAGCTGATGCCGACGTGTTCGAGGCCGATCAGGTTGACCATGTAGTCGATGTGGTCGACGAAATCCGCGACGTTGACGCGGTCCGGCACGCCCCTCTCCTCCGCCCGCCCGGCGGCCACCCGCCGCACCTCGGCCAACTTCTCGCGGTAGGCGTCGCGCTCCTCCTCGGGGAGCCGGAACATCCCGCCGCGCCCGAGGATCTCGAAGTCCATCTCGGCCGCGACCTCCGCTTCGACCTCGTCCAGCACGGCCCGGCGCGCCGCGGCCTTGTCGGTGCTGACGAAGCTGCCCAGCGCCACGGCCTGCACGACGCCCCCGTTCTCGGCGATCGCGTGGAGCGTCTCGTCGTCCAGGTTGCGGCTCACGTCGCTGAGCGCGCGCGCGGACGAGTGGGACGCCATGATCGGCGCCCGGGTCAGCTCGAGCGTCTGCATGATCGACGCCTTCGACGGGTGCGAGATGTCGATCATGATGCCGAGCCGGTTCATCTCGGCGACCGCCTCGCGCCCCATCTCGCTCAGGCCGTTGTGGAGCCACTCGCCGGTCGCCTCGCCGGAGTGAGCGTCGGAGAGCTGGCTGGGGCCGGTGTGGGCGAGCGACATGTAGCGCGCGCCGCGGTCGTGGAACTCCTCGACGCGCCCGATGTCGGTGCCGAGCGGGTAGGCGTTCTCCACGCCGATCATCGCGACCAGCTTGCCCGAAGCCGCGATCCTGCGAACGTCGTCGGAGGTGAGCGCCAGTTCGATCTGCTCGGGCGCGTACTCGTTCACCAGCCGGTGGATCGCGTCGAACTTGTCGATGGCGTTCTCGTAGGCCGTCGCGTAGCCCTCCTCGTTGAGCAGACCCTGGGAGGTGTAGACGACGAACCAGGCCACGTCGAGCCCACCCGCCTTCATCTTCGGGAGCGTGACCTGGCTGGGCAGGTCCATGGTGTAGTTGCGCTCGCCGGTGAAGTTGGCGGTGCTGATGTCGTCGTGGGTGTCGAGGGTGATGACGCGGTCGTGGATCTCCCGGGCGCGGGCGGTCATGGCCTCTTCGGATTCGTCGGGTGGGGGGGCGTCGTCGCCGGGGGCGCAGGCGGCGATGGCGAGGGCGAGGGCGAGGGGGGCGAGGGGGCGGATGATCATGTGGGGTGCTCCGGTGCCGCGGGGGGTGATGGCTGGGCTGCGGCTCAAGATAGGGGTTGGATGGGTGGTTGGCATCCGGCGGGGACCAAGACCCGCGGCGGCGCCGTGCCGTAGAGAGATGTGGTACGTTGGCGCCGGAGGAAAACGCAACAAGGGAGTGGGTCCATGCAGATGAAGAACCCCGGGATGGCAATCGTGAAGCCGCGGTGCGGGATCGTGGGAGTATTCCTGTTGCTGGCCGCGACCTCCGTCTCCGCTCAGCAACCGGGCGACACGGTCAGGGTATCGGGCGCGCGGGTGGGCGTGGTCTTCGAAGCCGACAGCTCCGGGCTGCTCCTGTCTTCCGGGTATGCTCCCTACGCCGAGATGCGGAGTCTCGAAGTGCGGCGCGGTACCAGGGGGCATGCCGGACGAGGGTTCAAATACGGGTTTGTCGCCGGGGGGGTTCTGGGGGCCGCGGGAGCCGTTGTCCTCTGCGCTAGCTATAGCGAGGGAGGTTACGGTTGGTGCACCGGGGGGGTTTTGACATTCGGCGCCGTGGGCGGGCTGTCGGTGGGCGTGGCCGGGGCGCTGATCGGCTTTTTGGTCAGGAGCGACATCTGGGTTCCGGTACCGATTCCGGGTGGGCTCGCGCTGCGGTTGCCCGTGGGGGGTCGTTAGCGTTCCAGCTGAAACGCGCGTGCCTCTGGTATGGACTGAATCGGCAGGCGACATTCGCAGGGAGGCGGACCGGGTCTCGGGGAGCGCTCGGGCCGCTCGAACTCCAGGACACCGCGGGAGGAACGGGACACCCATGGGATTCATCGACTCCGGCGGGCAGCGCCGCTTCTCGGACGAGAAGATGCGGAAGGTCAACCTCTTCGAGACCGGGGAGATGTTCTGCGATGTCTATAGTCTGCGGCCCGGGCAGGCGCAGCACGTCCACACCCACGCGGGCGCGACCAAGTTCTACTATGTGATCGAGGGGGAGGGGCGGTTTACGGTGGGGGAGCGGTGCGTGGACCTGGGGCCGGGCGGGGTGGCGTGGTCGGAGCCGGACGAGCCGCACGGGGTGGCGAATGTGTCGGAGGGGGATCTGGTGCTGCTGGTGGCGATGGCGCCGAATCCGAATCGGTAGGAGGGAATCGGATCTTGTCGAACCTGCTGTTCGGCGCTGCGGTGCTGATCCTCGCGACGATGTTGGCGGGAGCAGTCTGGTCGGTCGCGGTCCCGGACAGGCGATTGTGGCCCCCGCCGGGCCGTGGTTCCTGGCAACACCTGCTGACCTGGACGGGGTTCTGGGTGGTGATCGGGATCAACGTCCTTCTGCTCCTCATGTACTGGAACTCATGGGTCTTCCAGAGTCCGCTGCGGTTCATCGTCGGGGTACCCCTGGTGACGCTCGGCGGTCTGCTGGCAATGTGGGGAGTGGCCACCGTGGGCTGGAAGAACACGAGCGGGTTGAAGGGCGGGATGGTGGCATCCGGTCCCTACCGGTTCACGCGAAACCCGCAGTACGTGGGGGACATCGTCTTCTTCGTGGGCGTGAGCGTGCTCGCGAACTCGCTGCTCCTGTGGATCACGCACCTGCTGCTGGCGCTGGTGTTCGCCGTCGTGCCGCTGGCGGAGGAGCGGTGGCTGGAGGAGCAGTATGGGGAGAAGTACCGTGAATATCGGGGGAGGGTGCGGCGGTTTCTTTGAGGGTGTGGGCACTCGCCGGAAGGTATCCGCGAAGCCAAAATGTAAACACTAGTTTACTTGTTGTCGTGTTTACTTGACGTCTGCGTTGTCGCGGGACTGCCCAGAGCTACGCCGACCCGGCCCGCTCGCCGACCCCGCCACCACCCCCGTCCCCCCAGAGGCACACCATGGCCCACCCCCAGTCGATGCATTCGCCCTGCCATCGCGTGGTTCCCGTCCAGGGACCGATGGCGCGCCGGCCGTGCCAGCGGGCGAGCCCGAAGTCCGGTGAGGTGGGTGCCGAGGCGTGCGGCAGGGGTGCCCGCGGAGTGGGTGCCGGAGCGGCTGCCAAGGCGCCTGCCGGCAGTTGCGCCGAGGCATCCTCTGGCAGCAGGCCGCCGATGTCCGGGGGCTCAGGCACCACGGGCATGGGCACGCCCAGGGGATTGAAGAAGTTCGGCACTCGCCGCTCGTCCATCTCGACCCGCCAGCCGCCTTCGTGAACCGCGCGGTGATGGAAGGGGCAGAGCAGCACCAGGTTGTCCATGGCCGTCTCTCCGCCGTGGGCCCAGTGGGTGATGTGATGCGCGTGGGTGCGCAGGCGCGATCCGCATCCGGGGAATCGGCACCCGCCGTCGCGGGCATCGAGGGCCTTGCGCAGCCGCCAGCCCACGGTCCGCTGCCGGCGCCCGACATCGAGCACCGAGCCGTCGGCGCCGCGCTCAATGGGCACGACCTCCGCATCGCAGCAGAGCCGCGAAGACGTTTCAGCTGAAACGCGCGAGCCCTCTTCCGTGACCAGGGAGGGGGCTTCCATGGCCGCGGGGAACGTTTCACCTGAAACGCGTGTGGGCTCCGCCGTGATTGGGGACGCCGCCTCCGCGATCGGGGCCGCCGTCGTCGCGATCGGGGCCGCCGGAGCGTCGGCCGGGGACGCCGCCTCGAAAAAGTGCACGACGAGCTGGACCCGGGGCTGAAGGCGTTCTTCCAGCCAGAGGCCGAAGGCGTCGGCGCGGCGCTGGGCGGCCGTGGTCTCGTGCTCGGTTCCGGCGGCGCGCTGCTCGCGGAAGAGCTTGTCTTCGGTGGTCTCGAGCGCCTTGAGCAGCAGGGCGCCCACCTCCGGGCTGAGCCGGCCGCGGATCTCGTAGTTGCCGTCTTCGGCGAGGTGCAGCGAAAGGCCCCGGCGGGCGGCTTGTTCGGCCTGGCAGTCGTCGCCCCGGTCGAGACGGCGCCACTCCCGGACCAGACGCTCGACGTGGGCGGTGGTGCCGTGGTCGGCGAAGGTCAGGAGTTCGGCTTCGTTGTCCGGGGTGGCGATGCGGGTCAGAGCCCGCACCTTGGAATAGGAGATTTCTCCCTTGGCGAGGGCAGCCGAGATGAGGGGCAGGGAAGGGAGGCTGCGGGCCACGCGGACCTTCTCGCGGGCGGGCCCGAGCGAGATGCCGGTGCGCCAGGAGAGCCAGAGGGCGCAGGAGCGGGAGCCTTGCCAGAGCCCT
Source organism: Longimicrobiales bacterium (assembly GCA_951828585.1). GTDB lineage: Bacteria > Gemmatimonadota > Gemmatimonadetes > Longimicrobiales > Gaopeijiaceae > Bin94. The sequence goes on along the minus strand of OX639991.1, from coordinate 4,450,435 downwards.
TCTTCGTCGTAGGCCCGCAGCAGGGTGAGGAGCCGGTAGGTGGCGGCGTTGATGTGGGCGCAGAGGGCGGCGATCCGGTCGCCGAGAGGATCGTCCGAGGGGGCGTTCGCGCCGGTGTCGGCGGTGCGGCGCGGTTCGTCGCCGGGGACATTCTTGCCGGCGTCAAGGCCGTGGTGCGGGTCATCGCCGGGGTTGGGGTGGGGTGGGGCGATGGAGGTATTGTCGGTGGACATCGGGGTCTCGTTCCTGAAGCGTCGGTGTGGTTGGTTACGGTCTCACCTCCTAATACACCATAGTTCGGATTTTGTTCGGGTAGGGTTGCGATCGGAGATCCGGGAGCGCCGGCAGTCCCTGAACAAACCCGCCCGAGCACCGGGAGCCGCACCTAATCCCACCCCACCTGTCCCGCCCGCCCCACCGCCTCCACCCGAATCGTCAGGATATCGATGTCGTGGTACTGCTGGTGCCGTATCGACGACGCGTAGTGCCGTAGCAGCCGCAGTGGCGTCTCGGACTCCACCGGGACGCCCGCGGCCCCCTCGCTGAGCATTGCCAGCTGATCCTCCAGGTTGGTCGTGTCCGTCGTCGCGATGAACTCCAGGTCGGCCGCCTTGCCGTCGCTGTGCGCGATCAGGAGCAGGCGCCGCTCCCGGTCCGCCGTCGCTTCCGCCTCCCCCTGCGTCAGGATATGCATCGTCTCTTCGCCCACCGCGCGCAGCCGCGTTTCCATCTCCTCTCCCCAGCGCTTGCGGGCGGCGAACTTCGACAGGAAGGCGTCGACTACGGGCCACGTCTCGGGGGTCAGGCGGGTCTTGAGGCGTGATCGGCCCCCGCCTGTGATCTCGCCGAACATCGTCAGCAGGATCACGGTGAGGCCACCGACGGTCATGCCGTTGCCGAGCAGTTGGCCCCACGCACCCTGCATGTACTCCGGGTAGATCCAGTCGAACTGGAAGGCGATGCCGAGCCAGAAGGCGACGCCGACCACGAGTCCCTTGCGATAGTCCAGTCCCTCCGAGAGCAGGATCTTCATCCCGAAGACGAAGATCAGGGCGACGAGGATGATGTAGTACGACGCCACCACCGGCCCCGGTATTGCGACGATCAGCGTGACGAACTTGGGCAGGAACGCCATGACGACGAATACGGCGCCGACGCAGATCCCGATACGGCGCGCGGCGACTCCGGTCAGTTCGGCAACCGCGATGCTCATGCCGTAGGTCGTGTTCGGGACGGTGCCGGCCAGGCCCGAGAGGAGATTGCCCAGGCCGTCGGCGCCGATCGCTCCCTGAATCGAGCGGAAGTCGATCGCGCGCGGCTTTCGCCACGAGACCCTCTGAATCGCGATGGCGTCTCCAAGCGTGTCCATCGCGCCCACGAGCGTCACCATGATGAACGACGGCAGCAGGGCCCAGAACTCGGGCCGGAAGCTGAGGTCGAGCCCGGGATAGGCCAGCTCGGGCAGGCCGATCCAGGCGGCTTCGGCGACGGTGGTCATGTCGTAGATGCCGAAGCCCAGGCCGGCGACTAGGCATCCGGCCACGATCCCGATGGCGGGCGCCCACAGCCGCATCACACCCGAGAAGCGAAGCGGGATGAGGAGGGTGACGAGAAGCGTGACGCCCGCCGTAACCGGCCCCGCCGCCGCGGAAGCATCCGCGGGCACCTCGGCCAGCTTCCGCAGGATGAGCGGAGTGAGCGTGATCGGTATGAGGATCAGCACGGTGCCCGCGACCGTCGGCGTGAACACCTTGCGCAGGAGCGCCATCCTTGCCGCCAGGACGAACTGGATCAGCGCGGAGGCGATGATCAGGGTGGCGAGCATGCCCGGCCCGCCCTGCTCGATCGCGGACACGCTCACGGCGAGAAAGGCGCTCGTACTTCCCATAACGAGGATGTAGCCCGCCCCGATCCGCCCGATCTTGCGGGCCTGGATCGCCGTGGTGACTCCGCTGATTACAAGCGCCGCGAACACCGCCCACGAGAGGTAGGCGTCGCTGCCGCCCGCCAGCGTGATCATGATCATCGGGGTCAGCACGATGCTCGCGATGCAGAGCATGGCGTACTGCGCCCCCAGCCCGACGGTTATGGGCAGCGGGGGCCGGTCGTCGGGCTGATAGCGGACGTCCTGGCGGGCGTGGGCGGGGCCTGGATCGTTCATCGGCTCCGCCCCCCGGCCGCCGCCGTTGGACGCCGTCCTTCGGGGTGAACACCGAGCCGTTCGAGAGCCTGGCGCAGCACCTCGAGCGCCAGATCGATCGTGTCGAGATGCGTGCGAAAAGCCAGCGCTGCCATCCTGAGCATGAATCTCCCGTCGACTGTCGTGGAGGACATGAAGACCCGCCCGTCGCGATGCGTCTCCTCGACGAGCGCCTGGTTGAACGCGTTCGCGCTGCCCGAATCGGGTACCCACCGGAAGGTCACCACGGTGAGGTCCGGTTCGGGCCCCACCTCGAACCCCAGCTTGCCGATCTCGCGGTGGAAGTACCGCGCAAGTTCGAGCTTCTCGCGCAAGCACGCGCGAAACGGCTCCTCGCCGTGCAGGAGCAGCGGCAGCCAGACCCGCAGCGCGCGGAAGTGCTTGGTCAACTCCGGCGACACCGCGGCGGGGGACCGGCCTCCGCCCTCGGACTCGACCGTGTCCTGCAGGTAGCTGGCGTAGTAGGCGTGCGCATCCTGGAGCGCGTCGCGGTTGCGGACGAGGACGGCCCCGGTGCCGTACGGCAGGAACATGCTCTTGTGCGGGTCGAGGACGATGGAATCCGCCCGCTCCATGCCGGCGAGCGCGGGCCGGAATTCGGGGAGCAGCGTGAAGAAGCCCCCGTACGCGGCGTCGACGTGGAACCAGAGCCGTTCGCGCTCGGCGATGTCGGCGATGCGGTCGAGCGGATCGATCGCGCCGGTGTCCGCGGTGCCCGCCGAGCCGAGAACCAGCCAGGGCAGCAGCCCCTGGGCCCGATCCGCGGCGACCAGTTCGGAGAGCGACCGTGGGCACAGGCGGAGGTTCTCGTCGACGGCGATGTCCCGGCGCGCGGTTTCGCCCATGCCCGCCACCCGGATCGCCTTGGGCAGGCACTGGTGGATGTGGGGGGTGGCGTACACCACGGCGCGATCGAAGTCGCGGGCCCGCAGCCCCGCCGCTTCGCGTGCCGCGACGATCGCGGTCAGGCTGGCGATGGATCCGCCCGAGGCGAGGTTCCCGTCGGCGCTCGCGGGGAATCCGACGACGCCCGCCATCCAGTCGAGAACCAGGTCCTCCATCTCGACGGATCCCGGTCCCACGAAGCGGACGCCGGCGTACTCGTTGGTCACCGCGGCCAGGTAGTCGGCGAGCGACGAGGCGTAGAGCCCGCCGCCCGGGATGTATGCCAGGTGACCCGCGTGGGAGGGAAGCAGGCCGGGCCTGACGACGGACTCGTCGAACCGCTCGATCAGCTGGCCGATGGGCTGGGGCCCGTCGTCCGCCTGTGGCTGCCGGAGTTCCGCCGCCGCGGACTTGTCGTGGTTGTAGGCCGGCCTCTCGGGAAGCTCGGTCAGAAGGCGTTGGGCGTAGCCGTGGGCCGCCCGCATGAGCCGGTCGCGCTCGGTCGCATCGGGGTCGAGCGCCCGCGCCATCTTCTCCAGTTCGAGGATGCGGGAGCGTTCCCGGCTTGAGTTGGGATGCATGGTGCTATGGGTCACCACGGATCGTCCGGAAGCACCACCCGCGGCCCCTCGCCCCGCTCCTCCATGGCGTCCATGTGCAGGAAGTACTTCCCGACGCCGGCGGCCCCCTGCATGTGACCGGTCTGCGCGACGAGCAGCTCGGGCTGCACGCGGTGCTCGGCCTGGGTCCACTTGCGGCCGTCGCCCTCGGCGGTGGCGCGCCCGACCAGATCCGCGTTGAGCCGGTCGACGAAGGCGCGGTAGTCATCGTTGCCGGTGGTCCGGTAGAGGGTCAGGAAGTGCTCGGCCGCGCCGGCGGTCCCGCAGCACTGGCTGATGTTGTCCCAGAAACCAGGGGTGCGCTGTTCGGGGATCCCCGTGGACATGACCCCGCGGGTGCCGCGCGCGACCCAATCACGCCATTCGTCGTCGCCGGTGATCTCGGCGAGTTGGTGGAAGAGGCGGTTGGTTCCGACGGGGCCGTGGCACCAGGACAGGTAGTAGAGGTTCTCGCCGCCGGGGCGGGAGTGGAAGACGCGGTAGCCGGGGGCGGTGGCGTTGGCGTCCAGGGTGGCCTGGGAAATCAGGTAGCGGGCGCCGGCCAGCGCGGCCTGGAGGAAGTCGTCCTCTCCGGTGGTCCGGTGCAGCGTGGCCAGGAAGTACGCGATGCCGGCGGTGCCGTGGGAGAAGTTGGGCATCTCGCGGGGGTAGCCGGGCCACATGTCCCAGCGCAGCCCTGCGTCGGCCTCGATCGCGACTTCAAGGAGGCGCGCGCCCGCCGCCTCGGCCGCGTCCAGAGCGCCCTCCTCGCCGAGCACCCGGTGCAGGTAGAGCAACCCCAGCCCCGTCCCGGAGGTCCCGTTGATGATGTCGTTGGACTCCCTGCTTTCCTCACCCGATCCCAGCGACCAGGCAATCCCGCCGCCCACCGTGCTCGCGTCCTCCTCCAGGACCCGGGTGGCGTGGACGGCATCCGCGCGGTACTCGTCCCGCCCGGTCGCGCGCCAGGTCTCGGCCAGCACGTAGGCGATGCCGGCCAGGCCCGTGTAGAGACCCGAGGCGTGGCCCGCGTCCAGTGTGGCGGCGAGGTGGTCGGCGCCGGCGGCGGCCGCGTCCAGGTACTGCTGGTCGCCGGTGGCGTGGTAGAGCTCCAGGGCGAAGGGGAGGACGCCGGGGGAATGTGTATATAGTGTGTATCCGATGGACTCGGGGGCGGTGGGGTCGGCGGGCCAGGTGGCGCCGTAGGGTGTTTCGATTCGGTGGCTATCGAGCCAGTTCCAGGCTTCGAGGGCGATCTGGAGGTGGGGACGGGGGGTGGTGGGGTCGAAGGCGCGCAGGGCGGGGGAGAGCGCGAACGCGGCGGCGGCCCGGGCAGAGCCCGTCACGAAGGAGCGCCGGGTCCAGTGTGTAAAGTGTGTGTAACACATGTCAGTTTCCCCCCACCCCCGGCACCCCCGCCGGCTCGTCGTCCCACCACCAGAGCCACGCCACCTCCCGGTCCCCCGGATACTGCTCGGCCAGCGTGTCGGCGTCGTAGAGACGCCCGTTCATCATCACCATGTGAATGCGGTTCGTGTTGCGGATGTCGTCCAGCGGGTTGGCGTCAAGGATCACCAGGTCGGCCAGCTTCCCGGCCTCGATCGTGCCCAGGTCCTCGTCCAGCCCGATCGCCTCGGCGCCCAGGATCGTGGCCACGCGCAGGGCGTCGTGTTCATCCATTCCACCGGCCGCCATCGCCCACAGCTCCCAGTGGTACCCCAATCCCTGCAGCTGCCCGTGGCTCCCCACCCCCGCCCGTCCCCCCGCCTCCACCAGGTCCTTCACGAACAGGGCGTGGTCCGCGAAGACGTGCTCTTCGTCGCGGAACCATTGTGCACGGCGCAGCGTCCCCCCGTCGATCACCGAATGCGGCACGAAACGGCGCAGCTTGGCGTCGTCGTGCGGGTTCTCGCGGCTGAAGAAGTAGTTCTCGGCCCACGGTCCCCCGTAGGAGACCAGCAGGGTGGGGCTGTACGCGCGTTGCGTGGCCACGAAAAGCTGCACATAGTCGTCGTACACCGGGTAGATCGGGATCGAGTGCTCCAGACCGGGGTATCCGTCGATCGTCTCGTTCAGGTTCTGGCGGATGTTGAGCGATCCCTCGGTGGTCGGCATCAGGCCAAGCTCGCGCGCCGCGATGATGATCCACTGGCGCTGCTGGCGGTTCCCCGCGACGTACATCTTGATCGTCTTGGTGTCGAAGTACTCGGAATACCTGGACAGGATGTCGCGCGCCTCGTCCTCCGAGCCGATCATGTGCTGCCAGAAGACGCCGGGGCCGGTCGAGTAGACGCGCGGACCGACGAGTTCACCGGTGCGAACGCGGTCGGCGTAGCTGAGGACGTCGGTGGTGCCGGTCTGGGGGTCGCGGGTGGTGGTAACGCCGTAGGCCAGGTTGGCCAGATAGGGCCACACGTCGGAGCGGTGGAGATTGTTGGCGGGGCGCATGTGGGCGTGGGTGTCGACGAAGCCTGGAACGATGGTCTTGCCCGCTAGATCGAAGACGCGGGCGTCGGCGGGGACATCGAGGGAGCCGGAGGGGCCGACGGCGGCGATACGGTTGTCGCGGATCAGGATGTCCGCGCGGTCGATTGTCCCGGCGTCGGCGATGGTTATGACCCGTGCGCCGCGCAGCAGGGCGGTTCCGCCCGGGATGTCGCGGGTGGCCTGGATGTCGATCCGGACTTCGGCGGGCTGGTATTCGGGTTCGTCCTCTTCTTCGTCGGACTCCTCTGATTCTTCCTCGGCCTCCGCCTCCGCCTCCGCCGCCTCCTCGAAGGCCTCCGCCGCGTCCAGGTCGTAGGTGAAGAAGGCGCGACCCAGCGACCAGTGCACGGCGCGCCCGTTCGCGGCCCACGCGGGGAACTCGCCGCCCATGTCCGTGAGCTGCCGCGCCGGCATCTGGGCGCCGCCGGGATTGCCCACGTTGATGAGCGGGGCCTCGCCGCCCACCATAGGCACGGTGGCGGTGTACACCTGCTGCTGGATGAGCGCCATGACCAGGTCGCCCCGGGGGGCCATGCGCAGGACGGACGGCGTGAGCGCGGCCTGGCTCCCGGGTGGGGTGCGGCCGCGGATGCGCACGTGTTCGCGCTCGTCGGTGCCGTCCCAACGAATCGAGACGAGCATGTCGCTTCGCTGCATGTAGATGCGGTCGGCGATCGGGCCGCTGGCCCCCGCGTCCTCCGCGAAATGGGGACCTCGGCGGCCCGCCACCGGCGCAATCAGCGTGGCCGCGCCGGGACCGTCCCCGTCGGCCACCCACACGATCTCGCCCGGTTGGGGCGCGCCCGAGCCGAACCCGCCGGCCGATTCCTGGAAGTCGCGCGCGTAGCTGCGGAGCGCGACGATCCTGTCACCCGCCGGGGACCACGCCGGGGTGATGTAGACCGCGCCGCGCTCGGTCAGCCGCACGGGCGACCCGCTGCCATCCGCGCGAACCTTGTAGAGATGACCCGCCTCGCCGTCCCAGGTGGCGTAGGCGATCCGGTCGCCGCCGGGCGACCACGCCGGATAGTGCTCGGAGTGCTCGGCGTCCGTCAGGCGGCGCGGTTCGGTGCCGTCGGCGTTCGCCACCCACAGCCGGTCGAGCGCGGTGAAGGCGATGCGCGAACCGTCGGGCGAGGGGACCGCGTCGCGGATCTGGCGGACGGTGAAGGTCGGGGTGTCCTCGATGGGGTAGTCGAATTCGACCAGGGGGCCGAGTTCGAGATCGTACTGCACCCGGAAGGGGATCTCCTCGGCGCCGCCGTCGACGATGTCCAGCTTCCAGATCTTCCCGCCGTAGCTGGCCACCAGGTGGCGCGAATCGGGGGTGAAGGACATGCCCGGAAGCACATCGAGGGTGGCGCGCGACTCCTGGTCGTCGTGCTGGACGGGGTAGGCGAGCCAGCGCTCGTCGCCGGACTCGAGGTCGCGGATGCGGAGGCCCGTGTGGAAATCGTGGCGGGTGCCGTAGACGAGCCAGCGTCCATCGGGCGAGAGGGTGGGGCGGACGCCGGAGCCGTAACGCGAGGTGCGGGTGTAGTTTTCGCCGGTGTCGCGGTCGTAGACGGCGAGCTGGTACTGGGGGAACTGGGCGTTGTAGGTCCAGTCGCTGTTGCGCCGGGCGTACCAGATGGAGCGGCCGCTGGGGTCGAAGGCGGCGCCGAGGGTCTTCAGGTTGTCGGGTTCGCCGATCAGTTGTACGCCGGAACCGCCGTCCACGTGGTAGAGGGAGAGCTTGGGGAGGCCGCCGCCGCGGAAACCGCCCTTGGAAGCGACGATGTAGTCGCCGTCGGGGGACCAGTCGGGCGACTCGGTACGGTTGCTGGCGCCTTTGGTGACCTGGACGGTGTCCGTGCCGTCGAGCGACATGATCCAGACGTTCTGGCCGCCGCTCCTGTCCGAGGTGAAGACGATGCGGGTGCCGTCGGGCGAGAAGCGCGGCTGCGCGTCGAAGGCCATGCCGGAGGTGAGCTGGGTGGCGTCGCCGCCGGCGATGGGGACGGTGAACAGGTTGCCCAGGTGGTCGAAGACGATGGTCCGGCCGTCGGGGCTGACGTCCAGCGAGATCCACGAGCCGACCGTCATGTCGATCGCGAGGGTGCGGTCGGGGGAAAGGGGGAGGGGGGACTTCGGGTCCTCTTCCGAATCCTGGGCGAAGGCTCCGGCGGGCGTCAGCAGGGCGGCGGCGAAGACGAGAGTCCGCATCGTGGTTGTAACTCCTTGGCTCCGTGGTTGGCTGGCGGTCCGCCAGGGAAGTGCCTGGAAAGGTGTCTGGCGATGGCGCGTCACGGAGGCAATATGCGGCTGCGGGGGGCCGCGCGGCTACCTGCGAAGGTCGATCCGCCCGGCGCACAAACCCTCACGTAACGTCAGGGTTGTGTGCGCGGAGCGACTCCTTGCCGGCGGCATGGCCGGGTGGGACTTTCCACGCCGTGTCCGGCCAGACGCTGTACCTCATCCTCGACGCGCTTCTCGTCGCCTTTCACACGCTGCTGGTCGGATTCAACACGCTCGGCTGGGCGTGGCGCAAGACGCGGCGGCTACACCTGATCACGATTTCGGCCACCCTGCTCTCCTGGTTCGGTCTCGGGGTGGTCTATGGGTGGGGATACTGCCCCCTGACCGACTGGCACTGGCAGGTGAAGCGGGCGCTGGGGGAGACCCACCTGCCGGCATCGTGCATGAAGTACTACCTGGACCGGATGACGGGTGTTGCCTGGAGCGCAGCGGTGGTCGATGCGCTGGTGATCGGTGCGGCGCTGGGCGCATTGGTGGTCTCGGTGGTGCTGAATGTGCGGGACATTCGGCGCGCGCGCCCGGACCGGGACGGCTGATCGACTTGTCCATCACCCGCTCGATCCCGCAGGGGCCGCACCAGCCTTGCCCGCGGCGCGCATTCCGCTTTCCTTGCAATCGACCCACTACGACAGATTCCCCCCGGAGGTAACCGAGTGAAGACATGCCGCTCCCCGGCTTTCCTGATCGCGCTCGCCTCGGCGTCGCTCGCGACTGCTCCCGCCCGGGCCCAGGACCCCGCCCCGAATTCCGTCCCGCCGCGCTGGGAGACCAGCCACTCCATCACCATCGGCGACGAGCCGGTCCACTACAACGCCACCGTCTCCGGCATCACCCTCAACAACGACGACGGCGACCCTGCCGCCCAACTCTGGTACACCGCCTACTTCCGCACCAACGGCGCCCCGTCGCGCGACCGCCCCCTCGTCTTCGCCTTCAACGGAGGCCCGGGTTCGGCATCCTTCTGGCTGCACATGGGGATCATGGGCCCGCGCCGGGTGGTCACCCCCGAAGTGGGCCCGCAGGGCGCCCCTCCGTACCCACTCGAGGACAACGCCCACACCATTCTCGACATCGCCGACATCGTCATGGTGGACCCCATCGGGACCGGGTTCAGCCACACCATCGGCGACACCCCCGGCTCCGACTATTGGGGCATCGACGAGGACGCGCGCTCGCTGACGCAGTTCATCCGCCGCTTCCTGAGCGAACACGACCGCTGGAACTCCCCGCGCTACCTCCTCGGCGAGAGCTACGGAACGACCCGCGCGGCGGTCCTCGCCCGCCACCTCCAGGGCGCCAACATCGACCTCAACGGCATCGTCCTGGTGTCGGCCGTGCTCCAGTTCAACACCATCCAGTTCGCGCCCGGCGACGACCTCCCCTACATCGTCAATCTCCCCTCCTACGCCATCACCGCCCGCTACCTCGACGCACTGCCGGGCCCGAATCCCCCCGACCTCGAGGCCTTCATGGCCGAAGTGGAGGAGTGGTCGCTCACCGAGTACGCCACCGCTCTGCTCGCGGGCGGCACCCTCGACCCCGACACCCGCACCCGCGTCATCGACCAAATGCACCGCTACACCGGGCTCAGCCACGACTTCATCGACAAGTCCGATCTGCGCGTCACCGCCCCCGCCTTCGAGGCCGAACTGCTTCGCGACCACGGCACCATCGTCGGCCGCCTCGACTCCCGCTTCACCGGCCCCGCGGGCGACATCCTCGGCGCCCGTCCCTCCCACGACCCCCAATCCACCGCGATCAGCTCCGCCTACACCTCCGCCTTCAACAGCTACCTCCGCGACGAACTCGGCTACGACGGCGATCGCGAGTACGTCCCAAGCGGTGGCACCCGCGACTGGAACTGGGGCCGTCTCGGCGGCGGCGGCTCCTTCGTCCGCGGCGGCGGCACACCCAACGTCGCCCCCGACCTGGCCACCGCCATGAAGCGCAACCCGAGCCTCGAGGTCCTCCTCATCAACGGCATCTACGACCTCGCAACCCCCTACTTCGCCGCCGTCTGGACGATGGATCGCATGGGACTGGCCCCCGAACTGCGCGACAACATCGAACGCGCCGACTTCGCCGCCGGACACATGATGTACGTCGAGCAGTCGCTGCTGCCGCAGTGGAAGGAGGTGCTCGACCGGTTCATCCTGCGGACGGCGGGCGGGTCGAGGCCGGTGTCGCAGTAGGACGGCTGGCCGGACAACCACGGACCCCCGTGTACGAGCGCATCGTCTGCCTGACCGAGGAGCCGACCGAGATCCTCTACCGCATCGGCGAGGAGGACCGCATTGTCGGCATATCCGGCTTCACCGTGCGGCCACCGCGGGCCCGCAAGGAGAAGCCGAAGGTCTCGGCCTTCCTGACCGCGAAGATCGACCGCATCCTGGAACTGAAGCCCGACCTCGCGCTCGGCTTCTCGGACATCCAGGCCGACATCGCGGCCAAACTGATCCGCCACGGCGTCGAGGTCCACATCTTCAACCACCGATCCGTGGCCGGGATTTTGCGTACGGTCAAGGCGGTGGCCGCGCTGGCCGGGTGCGCGGGAAAGGGGGAACGGCTGGCCGCGGAGCTCGAGGCCGGGCTGGACAGCATCCGCGAGCGCGCCGCCAGGCTCCCACGCCGGCCCCGCGTCTACTTCGAGGAGTGGTACGACCCGCTGATCTCGGGGATCCGCTGGGTGTCCGAGTTGATCGAACTCGCGGGGGGCGAAGACTGCTTTCCCGAATTCCGCGCCGGATCACTCGCGAAGGACCGCATCATCGCGGATCCGGGCGAAGTGGTGCGCCGCGCCCCCGACCTGATCATCGGCTCCTGGTGCGGCCGCAAGTTCCGGCCCGAGCGGGTGGCCGGGCGCGACGGCTGGGGGGCGATTCCCGCCGTCGCGCACGGCCGGGTCCACGAGGTCAAGTCGTCGCTGATCCTGCAGCCCGGTCCCGCCGCGCTGACCGACGGGGTGGCCGCGCTGCACCGGATCATCCGGGATTGGGCGGGCGCCACGGACCGGGCGGCGGCGGTCCCGGGACCGGGGGGCGTCCGCGAGTCGCCGGGCTGACGGGGACTGATGGCTTGCCCTGCGGTCCGGGCTATTCCCGCCCCTTCGCCACGCGCTTCTTCTCCTCCTCCAGCTCCTCCACCGGCACCCCGTCCGTAATCCACGACGGCGCGGGTTCGCCCTTCAGGTAGTGCCCGAACCACTCCAGGATCCGCCGGTTATAGTCTTTCTGGTTGGCCTCCTCGCGGAATCCGTGGTCCTCGCCCTCGTAGACCAGCAGCACCATCTGTTTCCCCGCCCGGCGCGCGAAATTGTAAAACTCGGTGCCTTGGTCCCAGTCGACCACCCCGTCGTCGTCGCCGAAGGCCATGAGGAGCGGGGTCTCCATGTTGTGGACTTCGTGAATGGGTGAGTTCCGCCTGTGCGCCTCGGGGTCCTCCCAGAAGGGGACCTCCATGCGGCCCTGGCCCGTCTCCCAGTGACTCACCTCGGCCACGCCGCCGCCCCAGTGGATCTGTCCCATGAAGCTGACGAAATCGGTCAGCGGCGCACCCGCCACCGACGCCGCGAAAATGTCGGTGCGGGTGGGCAGGTAGGTGGCCTGGTAGCCGCCCCACGAGTGGCCGATCAGGCCCACCGCGTCCGGATCCGTGACCCCCATCTCGACCGCCTTGGCCACGGCGGCCCGCACCGACTCGATCGCGCTCACTCCCGGCTCCCGCGCCGTGTACACGATGTCGGGCAGCAGGACCGCGTACCCGTGCTGCGTCCATGCCGTGTAATTGTAGTAGTCGCGCTCGGTGGGGACACGGAACCAATGCATCCCCGTCGTGAGGATCTCGTACGTGTAGACGATCGTCGGCACGGCCGTCCCCGGCTGGTAGTTCGCCGGGTAGAGAAGCGCGAACTGCAGGTCGCGGCCGCTTTCGCTCACGAAGTCAACCAACTCCGCCCGTCCCCAGGCCACTTCCGAGATGAAGGGATTGATCTCGGTGACCTGGGCCGCGCCCGCCAGACCGGGACCCGCGATGTACAGGTCGGGCGGGTCGTCGAAGGCCTGCGACCGGTACACCATGACATCGGCGCTGTCCGCGCGGCGCAGTCCGTTCACGTTGGCGTCCTCGAGGATCAGCGTCTCCGCCGACTCCCAGCCGCGGTTCAGGCGCGCGTATCCGCGCTGTTCCGTCGCGTCGTCGTGAAGGGTGAGATAGGGTCGGGAGTCGGGGTCGAGGCCAGGCTCGTCGTCGTCGGGGAGGACGCGGGCGAGCCGGTGGGTGACTCCCGACTCGCCGCCGCGAGTGAGCCGCCGAGCGTCCGATCCGTCGAGGCCGACCTGCCAGATGTCGTGCTTGTCGTTCAGCAGAACCGCCGCGTCGTCCTCCAGCCAGCCCGCCGGGCCGAAACCGCGCGGCGGTGTCATGTCGGTGGGCGTGTCGTACTCGGAGTTGGCGAAGTCGGCGTCCAGCCCCGAGGTGAGATCGTGCCGCTCGCCCGTCTCCAGGTTCAGGCTGTGGTACGCCGAGCCGTCCCAGGTGACCATCCATTCACCCGCGATGCTCGGCCACGCGTAGCGGACCCGCTCGAAGAGCAGGCGCCGCTCGCCGGTTTCCACATCGACGGTCCAGTAGTCCCGGTAGGGGCGGCCGAACATCGCACCCCAGGGGTACGGCTTGTCGGTCTGCTCCAGCGCCAGCTTCCAGCCGGGCAGAAGGTTCACGGATGCATCCAGATCCGACCCCAGCACGACCAGCCGGTCGTCGTCCAGGTGCCAGACGGCCAGCAGGGTACGGTTGGCGTTGCGGCCTTCCGCGAGCTTCTGCGCGGGATACAGATCGACGTCCTTCGTGTGCCAGAGCTGCAGGTTGGGAAGCTCGGGCTCCTCCTCGGGTTCGGCCGCGGCCTCCTCGGCGGCCTCGCCTTCATCCCCCTCCCCCTCGCCTTCTTCCTCCACCTCATCCGTCTCTTCGCCCTCACCCTCTTCATCCCCATCCCCCTCCACCCCCCGCACCCCCACCGCGACCATCTCCCCCCCATCCGACCACACCGGCGCGCGATGCCTCACCACCTCGAGCGAATCCGGCAACCCCGCCACCTCCCCACCCAACACCGTCGCCTCCATCCCCCGGTCCACCCCCCGCCACACCAGCACATCGTACGCGCTCCCCTCCTCCGACGCGTCCTCGCGGGACCGCATCACCGCCAGATCGGCCGAATCGTCCCGCCAGCGCAGGCTCTGGTAGGCGGAACCCGACGCGTCGGCCGAACGCAGGGTGCCCATCGCGGCGTCGTACAGCTGCACGCCGTTGCCCATGTCGCTGCCGGTGGCGATCACCAGAGCCAGCAGCGCCCCGGACGGACTCCACGCCATCTCGCCCACATTCGCGATATGGTTCGTCCCGTCGGCGACCAGATCCACAACCCGCACATCCGCCCCCTTGCCGCGCGGTTCGTCCGGCGGATAGCCGCGCAGCGCCGCATAGCGTCCCGTCGCGTTGAAGGAAAAGCCGGCCACCGCCTCGAACTCGCGGATGTCGCCCGTCCGCAGGTCCATCACCGAAGCCGTGCGCCGCACCGGCTCGTCCCGCCCGCGCGCTGCCTCCTCCTCATCCGGCGACATGCCGGTCGTCCACGCCAGCCAGCGCCCGTCGGGGGAGAAGCCCGGCCCGGAGGCCCACGGGAAGACCCGCGTCGAATCCTCGTCCAGACGACGAACCCGCAGCTCCGATGTCTCGTCGACGCGCGACACCGTGTACGCGATCCAGTCGCCGAAGGGTGAGAGCGTCGAGCCTCCCAGGCTCTCCCAGCGGCCGTAGTCGTCCGGGGTGACCAGGGGGCGTTCCTGGGCGGCGACGGGGCCGGGGAGGCCGAGGATGAGGGCCAGAGTCAATCCGGCCAGTGCCGGAAGGCTGCGGAGGACGGGAATTCCGCTGATCGCGGTCATCATCAGTAATCTCCAGTTTCCAAAATGTAAAGTGTAGTTGTCATTTCAAGGCACTCTCCCCCAGTATCGCATCCAGCGTCTCCACCAACCATACCCCGTCCTCCTCGCTGAACACCAGCGGCGGCTTCACCTTGAGCACGTTGTGATTCGGCCCGTCGACGCTGAGCAGCACGCCCATCTCGCGGCCCCGGTTCACAATGTACGTGCACGCCTCCGGCCACGGCTCCCTCGTCACCCGGTCGCGCACGATCTCGATCCCCAGAAACAGCCCCCGCCCCCGCACATCCCCCACCAGCGGATACCTCGCGGCCAGCTCCCCCAACCCCCTCACCAACCCCGCCCCCACCGCCCGCGCATGCTCCACCAACCCACGCTCCCCGATCTCCGCCAGCACCGCCCGCGCCGCCGCGCACGACACCGGGTTCCCCCCGAAGGTGCTGAAATACTCCATCCCGTTGGCGAACGAGTCCGCGATCTCGCGCGTCGTCACCACCGCCGCGACCGGATGCCCGTTCCCCATCGGCTTGCCCAGCGTCACGATGTCCGGCACCACCCCCTGCAGCTCGAAGGCCCAGAAGGCGTCGCCCACGCGGCCGAACCCCACCTGCACCTCGTCCGCCACGCACACCCCGCCCGCCTCGCGCACATGCCGGTACGCGGCCTCCAGGTAGCCCGGCGGCGGCTCGATCTGGCCCCCGCAGCTCAGAATCGGCTCGGCCACGAAGGCCGCCACGCCGTGCCCCCGATCCCCCAGCACACGCACGGCATCCCCCACCTCCCCCGCATACCGGACCCCCAGCTCCTCGTCGCCGACCCCCTCCCCCCGCCGAAACCGCCCCCGGTACACATCCGGCATCGCCGCCGCCACCACCCGGTCACCCGGTCCCGCCCCCCCCGGCCCCGCAAACTTGTAGTGGCTGATCTCGACCAGCCCGCCCGTATTCCCGTGATAGCCGCCCTCCACACACACCACGCCGTCGTTGCCGGTATGACTGCGAGCCATCCGCAGCGCCAGCTCGTTGGCCTCGCTCCCCGAGCAGACCAGGAACACCACCTCGAGCGGGTCGGGGAAGTGCGCGAGCAGTTCGTCGGCCAGCGCAACGATTTCACTGTGCAGGTACCGCGTGTTCGTGTTCAGCACACGGCTCTGGCGGGCAATCGCCTCGGCGACGCGGGGGTTTGCATGCCCCACATGCGGCACGTTGTTGACCGTGTCGAGGTAGCGGCGCCCCGTGTCGTCGTAGAGGTACGCGCCAACGCCCCGCACCACGTGGACCGGGTCGGCGTAAGACAGACTGAGGGACGAACCGAGAACCGTCTTGCGTTTTTCGTTTAGAACACGTTTTCGCAAGACGGGCTCCTCGGCGGGGGCGACCGAAGTGGGCGTCCCGGCGGGCAGGCCGGCGAGGGGCGTGGGGTCGGGGAGGATAGACTCCCAGACGTTGCGCAGACGGTGCAGCACGACGCCCGGGAAGTTCCCGCGCTCATGCGGTGGCGTGCCGTCTTCGTAGAGCGGGTCCAGGGCCATGACCTGGAGGTGGAGGTGTGGGGGCCAGCCCCCGTTGACCGAGGCGTCTCCGAGCCAGCCGATGACGTCGCCGGGCCGCACACGGTCACCGGGGGAGAGGTGGTCGAGGGTGGCGCGGTCGAGGTGGCCGTACAGGGTGTGGAAGCCGGTGCCGTCCGGCGCGGTGTGGCGAAGGATGACGGTCGGGCCGTAGTCGAGGGGACGGTCGTTGTGGGCGACGGTGAGGACGGTGCCGGCGAGGGGGGCGTGGACGGGGGTGCCCGACGGGGCGAAGAAGTCCAGGCCGAGGTGGACGGTGCGGGACTCGGGGCCGTTGTCGCCGGGCGACTGGAAGGCCGGGGTGTCGTAGAGGAGACGGGCCTCGCCGTAGCGCCCGACGCCGACGGTGGCCGCCGGGGCGGCGACCCGGCGTTCGATCCAGGCTTCGGCGGCGCCAGGTTGGGCGGCGTGGTCGGGGTGGGGAAGGTCCGGGCTCTCGACCGACATATTCAGCGCGCGCGGGCGCGAGAGCACCCCGGGAGGCATGACCGGCGCGCGGGCCTCGGCATCCCGCATCCACGACGTCACCGAGGCCAGGGCGGGATTGGGAGCCAGCCCGCACGCCTCCCGGATCCTGAACTCCGCGATCCGCCAGTCGGTCCGGGCCAGCACCTCGATGAGCCGCCACGCCTCCTCCTGGCTCACCGCCAGGTACTCGTTGCCGGGCTGTTCGCGCATCTGACGGGCCTGCACCGACACGGACTGGCAGAGCCGGAGCGCCACCATCGGGAGGATAGCGCGGCACTCCTCGGCCGTGAGCGCGGTCACGGATGCGTATCCCCGCGCGAGCGCGCACGCCGCGTCCAGCGGGTCGGCCATCTCCATCATGGCGTAGGCGGCCGCGATGGCCACCTCGGCCGCCCGCCACCCGCGCACCACGTCCCCGAAGTCGATCAGACCCGTCAGGCGCGCCCCCTCCAGCGATGGCTGCACGAGCACGTTGAAGTCGTTGCCGTCGTTGTGGATGATCGCGCGGGGAAGCTCGTCCACGACCGGGTCCAGGCGGGCCGTGGCGCGGTCGAGGGTGGCCGCGACGAGGTCCCTGCCGCGTTCCAGGTGGTGCAGGTGGGCACGGATCGTGGCCGGCGCGGACTCCATGCGCCAAGCGAAGTCACGGTCGAGCGCGGGGTGCTCGAAGCCGGCCAGGGCCTCGTCGAGGCCGGCGAGGAAAGCGCCGAGGTCCTCCAGCACGGTGAGCGAGCGGGGACGCAGTTCCGCAAGCGGGATCCCGTGCAGCCAGGTGACGGCGCAGGCCACGTACGGTGCGCCCTCGAAGGTGACCTGCGCGACGAGGGTGGTGGCGGCCGCTCCCGCGGGCGCGACCAGGCGTGGAACGCATCCGGGGAACTTCCTGGCCGCGAGATGGTACAGACTGGACGTGACGAGGTCGAACACGGGCAGCCGCGAAAGGTGGCCGAGCTTGAGAACGATGGCCCCCTCGGGACTCGAAACGCGGAAGTTGAGGTCGGATTCGCCGGGCAGGGGGCGGACTTCGCCCCCGGCACCGAAGTGGTGCCGCGCGATGGCGGCGGCCCGGCGCATGCGGCTGTTCAAGCTGAGTCCTCGGCTTCGGAACCGGTCGTGTCCCGGGTGGGTGTCACCCGCGATGGCGGGGCAGACTAGCCGTTTACGGTAATCGGGGTCAACGCATGGCGTACAACTCATACACGACAGTTGACGAGCACGATGCTTGCCTTACCCGCGAGCACCGTGCATAGTATGGTAGGCAACACAACAGCGGATTCGCGTCGGACCGGCCGGATGGCCAACCGTCCGCGCTCGGTTCCGGGGGGTGGCAGGTGCACCCGTTGGCCACGACTCCCCGGACCAGCTCGACTCCGCACTGATCACACAGGAGGTGACCATGAATGGATTGCTACCGCGAAGGTCCCGGCGACTCGCGACCGGGACAATCCGGGGACTGCTGCTGATACCGGTAGCGACCCTCGGATGCCTGCTTGCCACCCAGGGGGCGGCGGGCCAACAGACGGGTACGATCACGGGGGTCGTGACCGACGTCGCGACCGGCCAGCCGTTGGAGTCGGCGGCCGTCCGGCTCGACGACGAGACCCGCGGCGTGCTGACCAACACAGCCGGCAAGTACGTCATGCTCAACGTGGCGGCGGGAACCCACCAGCTGCACTTTCGGATCCTGGGCTACGAAGAGATGACGGTCCAGATCGAGGTGGTGGCCGGGGAGACGCTCGAGCGCAACGCCGAGCTCACCAGCGGCGCCCTTGAGTTGCAGGGTCTGGTCATCACGGGAATGGCACGGGCGACGCCGAAGGTCAAGCTGCCGTTCACGGTCGAGAAGATCGACGTCGCCAACATTCCAGTTCCGGCAATCTCGGCCGAGTCCTTCCTGACCGGGAAGGCTCCGGGGATCAAGGTGGTCCGCGGTGGCGGACAGCCGGGAAGCAGCGGCGACATTCTGTTGCGGGCCGCGACTTCGATCTCCGGTGGCGAGGCGCCGCTGGTCATCGTGGACGGCATCATCACCACGACCTCCTTCGACGATCTCGCCACCCTCGACATCGAGTCCATCGAGGTCGTGAAGGGTGCGGCGGGGGCGTCGCTGTACGGATCGCGCGCGGCCAACGGCGTCATCCAGATCCGCACGAAGCGCGGCTCCGCCTTCGGAGGACGGGACTACAGTCGGCTCGTGATGCGCCAGGAAACGGGCCAGGACCGCCTTCAGGGGAGCATTCAGCTCTCTCAGAACCATCCGTGGCTGACCGACGCCAGCGGCAATCTGGTCGATGTGAACGGGAACGTGATCGGGGACATCACCGATCCCGACATGGAAAACCCGGCGCTCAACGGGGGCAGCGTCTTCACCTCCTTCCAGGACGGCGAATGGCCCACTAATCTGCCCACCTTCGACCACGTCAAGCGGGTCTTTTCTCCCGGCACCTACTTTTCCAACTACGGCGCGATCGAAGGGCGGAACGGAGACACCAACTACCGCACGTCCTTCGAATGGAAGCGGGAAGGCGGCGTGCTGCCCCAGTACAACGACGGCTTCGACCGCAGGGGCTTCCGGATCAACCTTGACCACGAGGTCCGCGACAACCTGAGCGTCTCGCTGACCACGGCCTACACACAGAGCGAACAGGAAGACCTCGGGAGCGCCCCGTTCTACGACCTGACCTTCATGGGGCCGTACGTTGATCTGCTCAGGCGGGATCCCAGCACGATCGGCCAGCGCCACTGCCCCGCGAATGGCTGCCTGTACGTGAACCCTGACCCTCTCTCGAACCAGGACAACCCGCTCTACCACTTCGAACTCATCGACAACCGCGACTGGCAACACGACGTGAAGGCCGCCGCCAGCGCGGTGTGGACGCCGTTCGCGTGGATGGACGTGGAGGCACTCTTCGGGCTGGACCGCAACAGCTTCCGCGAGACCAACTATTCCCCGCCGGGCAGGGTCACGGCCGAGGGGTCGTCGGTCACGGGGTCGCTGGGCAAGTACCAGTCGCACCGCCAGGCCATCAACGGCGAGGTTACCGCCTCGATCAACAAGGCGTTCGGCGACCTGGCGACGCGCACCCGGCTCCGCTATCTGCAGCGGACCCAACACTTCGAGAGCTTTTCCGCGAGCGGGTCCGACTTCGTCGCAGTCGGCATCCCGCGCCTGAACAACCTCAACGAGGATTCGTGGAGCGCGGGCTCCTCGATCAACGACATACGGGAGGAAGGATACTTCCTGATCTCCATGCTGGACTACCGGGGCAAGTACATCCTCGACGGGCTGGCGCGCCGCGACGGGTCGAGCCTCTTCGGCGCCGACCAGCGGTGGCACACCTACTATCGCAGCGCGGTGGCCTGGAGACTGTCGCAGGAAGACTGGTGGCCGCTCTCCTCGTCGTTCAACGAGTTCAAGCTGCGCTGGTCGCTGGGCACCGCGGGCAGGCGCCCGGGGTTCTCCGCGCAGTACGAGACCTACTCGGTGTCGAGCAGCGGGATCAGGCCCGTGAGTCTCGGCAACAAGGCGCTCAAGCCGCAGAAGTCGGTCGAGAACGAGTTCGGCGTGGACATGGTGCTGTTCAACAGGGTGGAAACGTCCCTGACCTACGCGCAGGCCGAGAACACCGACCAGATTCTCACGGTGCCCCTCCCGAAGGCGGGCGGGTTCACCTCGCAGGTGCAGAACGCCGGCACCCTGGAATCGAACACGTGGGAGTACCACGCCGAGGTTCCGCTCCTCGACACGGAGGACATGTCCTGGAACGTTCGCCTGAACCTCGACCGCAGCCATACCGAAATCACCGAGCTGGGCCGGCCGCCGTTCCGCAGCAGCTTCTTCTACATGCGCGACGGCGAAGTGTTCGGTTCCTTCTTCGGCGCGAAGTGGGCGGCGAGCTGCGAGGATATTCCCGCGGGCGTTCCGTGCAACCAGTTCGCGGTCAACGACGACGGTCTCATGGTCTGGACGGGCGGCAGCGACTACACCGCCGGGATCGGCCAGTCCCTCTGGGGCACGACCAGCGACGGGCAGACGGGCGACGATGTCTTCCAGTGGGGCATGCCGATCCGGATGTTCGGCGAGTGCGAAACCCGGCGCCAGGGTGATGCGGGGTGCACGGACTTCCTCCATCTGGGGAACACGACCCCGGACCTGAGCTTTAGCTTCCGCAGCAGCTTCCGCTGGAAGAACCTGTCGCTGTACGCGCTCTTCGACGGCGAGATGGGCACCTTCATCTACAATCAGACGCGCCAGTGGGCCTACCGCGAGAACCGCTCCGGAGACCAGGACCAGGCCGGCAAGGATGACGGGCTCAAGAAGCCGGTGGCCTACTACCAGCGGCTTTACAACACCAACGCCATGAACGGCTGGTTCGTGGAGAATGGCGACTTCGTCAAGCTGCGCGAGTTCTCGCTGCGCTATTCGCTCAACCCGGAATGGCTGGACGCGATCTTCCGCGGCCGGGTGACGGGGGCCGACATCAACCTGATCGGCCGGAACCTGATCACCTTCACCGACTACACCGGCTATGACCCCGAAGTGGGTGCCAGCGGGGGCGTCGGCTCCGATGCGATTGGACGCGTCGACGACTACCAGTACCCGAACTTCCGTACGATCAGCGCCAGCCTGCAGCTGATCTTCTAGGCGAATCTCGAAGAGAGAAAGGAACACCAAGCCAATGAGATACAAGAGGCTTATCGACTGGAAGATCGGCGTCTGCGCCGCGGTGGCCGTTGCCGCTGGCGCGTGCGTCGATCTCGAAGTCACGAATCTGAACGACCCCGACCGGGAGCGTGCGCTTGCGAGCGGCACGGATGTCGAGTCGCTGATTTCCGGCGGCTTCCAGGCGTGGTGGCAGACATCGCACCACAGCTACCCCGCGGCGGCGCTGAGTACCGCCGCCGATGCCCATTCATCCTCCTGGGGCAACTGGGGGATGCGGGATTCGGGCTGGGAGCCCCGCAAGTCATACAACAACGATCCCGCGTACAGCTACAACAACCTCGCCGAGAGTCCGTGGCTGTTTTCCTACCGGACCCTGGCGGCGGTGAGGGACGGACTCATCACCATCGATGAAGGCGTCAGGATCCAGGAAGGTGACGGACCGGACAACACCGAACGCGCGCAGGTGTTCGGCAAGTACCTGCAGGCCATGTCGCTGGCGAATCTGGCGCTCATCTTCGACCAGGCCTTCATCGTGGACGAGACCACCGACTTCGACTCGCCCGATTTCGCGATGCAGCCGTATACCGCGGTCTGGGCGGCGGCGGAACAGAAGTTCGCCGAGGTCATCCAGATGGCCAGCGGGGCCTCGTTCACGATTCCCGCCAACTGGGTGGGATTCAACCGCGACTGGTCGGCAGCGTACATGGCCGAGCTGGCGCGGGCCTACCGGGCGCGCTTCCGGACCCAGGTCGCGCGCACGCCCAGCGAACGGGACGCGCTCGATTGGGCGGCGATCCTGCAGGACGCCAGCCCCGGCCTGTCGCAGACCTTCGCGGGCTACTACGAGGAGGGCGGCAACTGGGCCTGGGCGCGGGCGAAGCATCATACCGCGCACTACACCGGCTGGGCCCGGATCGACTACCGGACGGTGGGCCCCGCCGACGCCTCCGGAAAATGGGAGGAGTGGATCAACTCTCCCCCGGACGGCAAGCGGCCCTTCGACATCGACACCGACGACCGCCGCATCACGGCGGGCGACCCCAAGATGAGTGGGGAGTACATCAGGTACATGGGGAACAGCCCCTTCCCGGCCGACCGCGGGATCTACCACTACTCGAACTACATCGACTGGCGCTGGCGGTACCTGTTCGACAACGACTGGGTGGGCGAGTATCCGGACATGACCGACATGGAGCTGGAGTTCATTGCGGCCGAGGCCAACTACCGCCTGGGCAACAGGGACGCGGCGATGGAAACGGTCAACAGGTACCGGGCCCGCGGACACCTGCCCCCGTTCACCGACCCCAACGGCGTAGCCCCTGGAGGCGATCGCTGCGTGCCGCAGATGCCCGACGGGTCGTGCGGTACGCTCTGGGACGCGCTCAAGTACGAGAAGCGGATCGAAGTGTTCCACTACGGCTTCGGTACCGAGTACTTCGACGACCGCGGCTGGGGCGACCTGGTGAACTTTACCTGGGAGCAGGTTCCGGTCCCGGGAAGCGAACTCCTGCTACTGCTGATGGAGATCTACAGCTTCGGCGGACCGGGTGGCGAAAGCTCGGCAGGGGACATGTCGGCCTACCTCGACAACACGGACCCACTGACGTTGTTGGCCAAGCGCCTGGCGCTGGAATCGTGGGACAGGGCGAACCTGGAGAGCATCGAGTATGAGCCCAGGAGACACTAGCACGGGCAGGTACCGGGCTTCGGGGAGCCACGCGCGCGTTCTCGCCGCGTGGCTCGCCGTGGCCACGGTCGGTGGACTCCTGGCGAGCGGATGCGCTTCCGGCGGAGTCCAGGGGTACAGCGAGACGCTCTGGCGGGAGGACATGGGCCGGATCACCCGGGGCACCCTGGAGGCCGGACTCGACAAGATGGTCCGCAAGTACGCACTCCGGCTCGATCGCCAGGAGGAGGCCGCGCGCGACCTCTACTACGAGACGGCCTGGACAACCCGGGACGTGCTCGCGGTGGAAGAGGCCCAGGGTGTGACCAACGCCCGCAACCGGATCGTGATACAGGGACGGCGACTGGAGGCCGGAGTGTTCCGCTTCAACTGGGAGCTTCAGAATCACGTCACAACGGCGAACACCCCCGAGTGGCACGCGCATCTGATTCCGCCGGAGGTTGTGGAGGAATACCGCCCGATCTACTCCGACCTGATGCTGGAGGTGCGAACGGGCGTGCGCCGGTAAGCCAGAGGCGGATCGGCCGCCCTTCAGTTCGCGAGGAGGCGCACGGGGGTCACCCGGGTTCGGGTGGCCCCCGTTTCCTTGTCGGTGACCTCGACGACGATCCGCAGGTCTCCGGGCACTTCGTTGCGGAGATCGAGGTCGAGGAAGTGCTGCCCGTCGGGAGCGGGGGAATCGATCGTAACCGTGACGACAGCTCGCCCAGCGATTTCCCGGCCTGGCACCGGAGGACCATCAAGCCGGTCAATCCTGAGCCGTACATCGAAGGTGCCGGTCTCGCCTTCCGGCACCGAGGCGGGCCGATAGATCTCGAAGTAGACCCGCATCTGGTCGCGGCGCCAGAACCGCGTAGCGGGCAGGACCGGTACGGGAATGCCCTCCATGGGGATTTCCGCGCGTGGCGCGAGTCCGACGATCAGATCGCTTACCTCCAGTTCGGATTCGCCCCGTCGCAGGGGGGGGGCGACGGCGAAGTGCCGGTGCCCGGGCAGGACCCCCACCGAGTCCGGCTCCTCCTCTCCTTCCACGCTATGCTCCGCGGCAACCGTCAGGTGACGGATCGCAGGGGCGTGGCGCAGCACCATCGTCGAGATGTCGCCCTGACCATCCACGGGGAGCATTCCGCCGCGCGCGATCTCGTCCAGCCGCCGGTCGCGCATCACCACGGTGTGGCGGGCCGCGAACGGGGCCAGCACCAGGCTGTCGCCGAGCGAGCCGCGCTCAATTCGCGGCCTCCACAGTGGCGAAGAAACGGCCAGCACGAGGATCCTCGGCTCGCCGCCTTCGAGGACGCGCGCCACCTGGGCCGAGAGCGCGCTCTTGGGCGAGTCGTCCAGCGGCGAGGATGCGGGCGGGCGGGGCTCGCGCGCCATCCAGCGGTCGTCCTCGATGAACTGCTGCGAA
This sequence comes from Longimicrobiales bacterium, assembly GCA_951828585.1. Lineage (GTDB taxonomy): Bacteria > Gemmatimonadota > Gemmatimonadetes > Longimicrobiales > Gaopeijiaceae > Bin94. The sequence goes on along the minus strand of OX639991.1, from coordinate 4,426,228 downwards.
ACAGCTTCGAGCGAACCCTCGTTGGGTACCCGCGATCCGTACCAGCGCCTCTCGAGCTCGGCCAGGCGCTGCCCGTAGGGGCCGCCCATCCTGGCGAGGTCGGCGTAGTAGAAGAGCTCCAGGTAGTGCTGAAAGCGGATATCCCGGTGCTTGTACGACCTCGCGTTGGAGGGAAGGATCCTGTGCAGGCCGTCCACCTGCTCGAAGGGCCCGGTGCCGTCGAGGTTGCCAAAGAGGTAGTAGTAGAAGTCGCGTGCGTCCGGCCGCGCATAGCGCCAGATCTCGTACTGGGGCTGGCGGTCGAAACGCGCCCAGTCCTCGTCGGAGATGCCGTGGCTGCGACGGTCGGCCGAGTTGATCCCCAGGTGACCTCGGGTGACGCGGTCCGGGATCCCGTACTTCACGTACAGGATGCCGCGGTCGTCGGTCCGGAAGGGCGAGCTGTTGTTGTAGACGTAGTTGCGCCGCGCGTGCACCACGCGCTGCCAGTGCTCCACCAGGCGCTCGTTCAGCGGTGTGGTGGGCGTGGGGTCGCGCTCGATCCAGAACTGCTTGACTGCGGTCGCGAGCGCCTCCGGGTTCTCACGCCCCACATTCTCCCAGTACGCGGCCACCAGCGTATCGGTGAGCACGAAGGTCCGGCGCCCCTCGGCCAGGATCTCCTCGCGGATCTCCTCGGGGTACGGTCCTTGCCGGGACAGGCCCCAGTAGAACATCTCCGTGGCGCTCTCGGTGAGACTGCCCAGGCCGTGCTCCACCACCGCCTCGATGAAGCGGGTGCCGATGCGCGGGTCTTCGGCTCCCGCCGCGGTCAACGCGTCACGCGAGTCGAGCCAGAGCAGGAGCGCGCCTTCGACATCGCCGGCCTCGATCAGGTCGAGTCCCTCCTGCCACGGGTCGGCGGCGGTCTGTGGGGGGATCCCGTCCGGTCGCGTGTCGGCGACGGTCTGCCCCGCAACGGGTGTCAGGGCGAGGAGCAGGAGGAGGCCAGGTGCTTTCACGATGAAGGGCTGTGCGTCAGAAGATCCGCGTACTGGTGGAAAACTCGAGGCGAAGATCGTGGTACCAGTTGCCATCGGTGCGGGCCGATCCGCCCTGGTAGCGTGCCGTCGCAGCGTATCCGCCCAACTCGAAGACGAAGCGGCTCGCGGTGGCCTGGACTCCGGCTCCGACCTGCAGGAAGAAGTGTGGCTTCGGGTCTTCGAATAGATCGACGATCGCGGAGCAGACCCGGTAGGCGTCGCCGACTGAGGGATCGGGGCAGGAAGGAACGGTGTAGGTGAATCCCCTGAGACCTCCTCCCGCCAGAATCACCGGACGGAGCAGGCTCTCCGGGTTGCCCGAGATCATGCGGAACACCGAAGAAATGCTCCAGACTTCGGCCGGGGCCACCCGCGGCTCGCACAGGTCGCCTTCGAAGAGTTGGCAGGCCGCGATCTGGCCCGAGACCTCCGCACCCCGCAAGATCTCCCAGCCAAGCCGCGCGGCGAGATCGTGATTCGGAAGACGCAATTCGATTCCCCCGCCGAAGCGCGCGGCAGTACCCATTTCGGCCACGGTTTCCAGCAGCCTCAAATCCGGGACATCGCTTGGCGCGTTGTTGGCCAGGTAGCCGGCGGAGATCTGGTAGCCACCCTTCATCCACAAGGCCAACTGCCAGGCACGGCCATGAACTTCCTGCTCCTCCTGCGCGGATGCGCCGGGAGCGGACACGAGGGCCAGGGCCAGAACCGCGAGCATTGCGCGCACAGATCCCGCGAGGCGGGGGGAGGTGGTGGGTTTTGCCACTCTTCAATCCTTTCCGGGGGGACTTGGGCGCCGTGATGCCGTCCGCGTCCCCGGCTGTTCTGCCACAGTTCGAAAGCTGCCGATGGTGATGTTCGGCGGCAAGTGCGCGCCGGCGGGCGCGGTGGCTGCTGAGGCGGTCATCAGCTCACCGGCCTCCCCCCCGCCCCGATCGTATACTCGGGCGGCTCCACTCCCAGCAGGTGACGCACGAAGTAGTCCCAACGCCGCCTCATCATATACGGCTCGTTGCCGAATCCATGTCCGCGGTTGGGCAGCATGAGAAGGTCGAAGTCCTTGTTGGCGGCGATCAGCGCGTCCACGACCAGCAGGGTGTTGTACGCCGGCACGTTCGTGTCCATGGTCCCGTGGGCCAGGAGCAGTTTGCCCTTCAGGTTTTCCGCGACCAGCTGGTTGGCCTGGTTGTCGTAGTTGGTGGTGCCGTCGGGGTAGGTCTCGAGCAGCCCCTGCCACTTTTCGCCCCAGTCGTCCTCGTAGTTGCGGTTGTCGTGATTGCCCGCCTGCGAGACCGCGACCTTGTAGAAGTCGGGGTAGCGCAGAATCCCGGCCGTGCTGGCGAAGCCGCCGCCCGAATGCCCCCAGATGCCCACCCGGTCCCGATCCATCCAGGAGTGGCGCGCCCCGAGCTGGCGGATCATCGCCACCTGATCGGGCAGCCCGTTGTCGCCCATGTTGCCGTAGTACGCGTCGTGGAACGCCTTCGACCTCCCCGGCGTCCCCATCGCATCCACCTCGACCACGATGAACCCCAGCTCGGCGATCGCCTGCTTGTCCCCCCGCGACGGCCGAAAGGACCGCGATCCCACGCTCCCCGATTGCGGTCCCGGGTACAGGTAGTTGACCACCGGATACGTGCGCGACGCGTCGAAACGGGTGGGTTTGTACATCAGCCCGTACAGGTCGGTCTCGCCGTCCCGCGCCTTGACGGTGAAGGGCTCGGGCGGCCGCCAGCCGCTATCGACCAGCCGCGAGATGTCGGCGCGCTCCAGCTCCATGACGACCCGGCCGTCCAGGTTGCGCACGACCGTCACCGGGGGCGTGACAGGGGTGGAGTAGCTGTCCACGAAATGCTTGCCGTCGGGTGAGAGGGTGACTGAATGGTTGGCGCTGTCGGGGGTGAGGAGTTCCAGCCCGGTCCCGTCCATGCCGATCCGGTAGAGGTGCTGGAAGTACGGATCGCCGGGTTCGCGCCCCGCGCCCGTGAAGTAGAGGGTGCGCGACTCCTCGTCTACCCGCAGCAGCTGCAGCACGTTCCATTCGCCCGTCGTGATCCGGCCCAGCAATTCACCCGTGGATAGGTCGTAGCGGTAGAGGTGCCCCCAGTTGTGCCGCTTGGAGAACCAGAGGACTTCGTTGGACTCTTCGAGCACCCGCCAGTTCGCGGTGCGTGCCCCCGACTCGAAGAAGGTCTCCTCGGTTTCCTCCAGGACATCCCGCACGGCGCCCGTCTCTGGGTCGGCCACCCTGAGCTCGGCGCGCTTGTGGTCGCGCGAGTTCGTCAGGAAGGCCAGCTGCGAGCCGTCGCCGCTCCACTCCACGTCGAGGAAGACGCCGCCCCCGCCCGCGACATGGTCCGTGGTCGAGGAGCGGTGCGGGTCGGGGGGCATCCGCAGACGCACCACACGGGGGCCGTCCAGGTGGACCACCACCCGGCTGATGCGGAAGATCAGGCTGTCCCCCACCAGCGGATACCTCCACGCCGAGAGCTCCGGGTGGCCCACCTTCGTGGTGGCCATGTACATCATGCCCACGCCGCGCCCGTCGTGCTGGAAGGTGGCGATCATGTCCGAGCCGGGCGACCACAGCAGCACCGGCGAGTCGCGCTTGACCCAGCCCGCGTTGTTGGTCGCGTAGCCGTAGTCCTCGACGCCATCGGTGGTGAGCGGGGTCTCGGCGCCGGTCTCCAGGTCGCGCACCCAGAGGTTGTGGTCGCGGATGAAGGCGGCCTTCGTGGCGTCGGGGGAGGTGATTGCGTTGGGGTCGCGTGGGGGAGTGGGGGCGGCGGGGGAACAGGTGTAGGCGCGGAGGTCGCAGCGGAGGCGGGAGTCGCGGACGCGGGCGGTGAGGGCGTCGCCGGAAAGGGTGAGGTCGAAGGTGCGGAATGGGAGGGCGAGGGGCGCGTAGGTGGTGTCGGTGGCCGCGCCGAGGGCGGTGGCCAAGCGCTCGTGGTCGAAGGCGCGGGCGCGGGTGCGGGCGATGGGGTCGACCAGGATGAACTCCGCGCCGCCGGGTATGGTGTTGCGGTACCAGAAACGGCCGCCGGGCAGCCAGTTGGGCTGGACGGATGCGCCGAAGACGAGGGGAGAGGTGGCCGTGCCCAGGAAGGATTCGGCGCGTGCGTAGTCCCGGGCCGTGACGGGGGTGGGGGGTTGCTGGGCGGGGAGGGGGGCGGGGTGGGGGAGGGTGGCCGCGGCGATGGTGCAGGCGAGGACGCGGAGTGTGCGCTGTGTGTGTCGCATGGTGGGGCGGGGGGGTGGGGATGGGCGTTGGGGACTTCAAGGGTATCCGAAGCCGCGGCGGGGGGGCAATGCCATTGATCTTAGTCAAGGGATTAGTCTATTTTACGGACCATGAAAGAGTACAGCGTCCACGAAGCCAAGACCCACCTGTCGCGGCTGCTTCGGCGTGCCGAAGCGGGTGAAGAGGTGGTCATCACCCGTTCCGGGCTGCCAGTGGCCCGTCTGGCGCCGGTCTACGAGAGCAGGCGGAGCTTTGGCCAGGACCGGAGACGTTTCGTCGTGCCGGACGACTTCGACGCCCCGCTGGCCGAAGAGTTGCTGCGCGACTTCGAGGGTCGCGAGTAGTGGGCTATCTCCTGGACACCCGCTGCTGGCTCTGGCTCCAGACCGAGCCCGAACGGTTCCCCGACAGGCTGCTCAACAAACTTGCCGATCGCGCGGTCGACCTCTTCCTCTCCGCCGCCAGCGCCTGGGAGATCGGCATCAAGCACGCGACCGGACGGCTCACGCTGCCTGAACCGCCGACAGTCTACGTTCCGGCAGGGATGCGGCGGACCGGCACCCGCGAACTCCCTGTCTCGCACGCACACGCGCTCGCCGCGGCGGCGCTGCCGCCCCACCACCGCGACCCCTTCGACCGCCTGCTGGTGGCTCAGTCGCGAATCGAAGGGAAGCCCCTCGTCACGGCCGATCGCGTGGTTCAGCAATACGATGTCGAGGTGATTCGGGTCCGTCCTGTCTCTTCGACGAAACCGACGACGACACGCCCGCTCTGGCCCGGTTGATGGTCCGCTACGACGAATGTCCCCTGCCGCTGAGCCCATGACCCCCCGCCTCCGCACCGCCGCCGTCCACGCGGGCGAGCGCCCCGACCCCACCACCGGCGCCTCGTCCCCCAACCTGGTCATGTCGTCCACCTTCGTCACGCGGGACCCGACCGGTTTCTCCGCCCACGACATGGACGAAGACTCCGGCTACCTCTACACGCGCTGGTCGAACCCCACCGTGGCCCAGCTCGAGGCCAAGCTGTGCGCGCTGGAGGGCGCCGAGGCGTGTCTCTGTTTCGGCTCTGGGATGGCCGCGGCGGCGGGCCTCCTGCTCTCGCTGCTGAAGAGCGGCGACCACGTCGTCATGTCGGACACCAACTACGCGGGGGTGGCCGAACTGGGGCGCGACACGCTGCCGCGGCTGGGGATCGATGTCTCGTTTGCCGACACCTCGGATCCGCGCAACGTCGAGGCGGCGCTCCGGCCCGCCACGAAGCTGATCTGGCTCGAGACGCCCGCCAACCCGATCGTGCGCCTGACCGACATCGCGGCCGTGGCGGCGATCGCGGAGGCGCACGGCGGGGCGCGCGTGGCCGTCGATTCCACCTTCGCCACGCCGGTTGCCACGCGTCCCCTGGAGCTGGGCGCACACTACGTCATGCACTCGCTGACCAAGTACATCGGCGGGCACGGGGACGCGGTGGGTGGAGCGGTGCTCGGCAGCCGCGACGACATCGCGGCCCTGCGGCTCGAGGCCGGCATCCACTACGGCGGCGTGCTGTCGCCCTTCAACGCGTGGCTCATCATGCGGGGCGCCGCCACGCTGCCGCTCCGCATGCAGGCCCACGAGGAGAACGCGCTGGCGGTGGCGCGGTTCCTGGAGGCGCACCCGCGCGTCACCCGGGTCATCCATCCGGGTCTGGCGTCCCATCCGCAGCACGACCTTGCCCGCCGCCAGATGGACAACTTCTCGGGCATGCTCACCTTCCAGACCGGGGACGGGGCCGAAATGGCCGAACGCATGGCGCGCGGGCTGCGGGTCATCCACTATGCGGTCTCCCTGGGGCACCACCGCAGCCTCGTCTTCCGGCTGGACACGGAGCCGCTCATGGAGAGTTCCTTCCGGCTTGAGGGCGCGCAGCTGGAGAGCTACCGCGAGTACGCCGGCGACGGAATCTTCCGGATGTCGGTGGGACTGGAGGACCCCGAGGATCTGTGCGTGGACCTGGGGCGGGTGCTCGGGTAGAAGGCAGCGGGTAGCAGGTAGCGGGTAGCAGGCAGCCTGTTGCGGAGCCCGCGCCCGGCGGCGTATTGTGCGGTCGGTCCGCCCCAGAACAACTGAAGCACAGGAAGACTCCGACATGCCCAAGTCCCGTCCCCACCCCCAACCTCCCCACCCTCGCGGCCATCGCCCTCGCGCTGGCCACCACCCTCGCCCCCCGGTCCGATCTCGCCGCCCAGGGATTCGGCGGCAGCGTCGCCGTCAGCGACGGCCACGTTCTCGTCGGCGAGCCCGCGAACTCGGCGCTCCCCGGCATCGTGTACGTGTACGGCCGAACCGCCGACGGCTGGAGCGAGACCGCGCGGATCACGTTGGCGGCCATGCACGGGCCCGCCGACGGCTTCGGCGCGGCAATGGCCGCCGACGGCGACCTGGTCCTCATCGGCGCGCCCGAGCTGGGCGATGGCGCCGGCGCGGCGCTCCTCTACCGTCGCGACGCCGGGGGCGAGTGGCGCGAGGTGGGCCGCCTGACGCCGGAGGGCGCGGGCGAAGACGCGGCCTTCGGACGCGCGGTGGCGCTGGACGGGGACGTTGCGGTCGTGGGGGCGCCCGGGGAGGGCGACGGTGCGGGCGCCGTGTACGTCTTCACGCGTAGCGGCGACACCTGGTCGCAGCGCGGCCGGTTCCACGGCAAGGAAGACGGAAACGGTTTGGGCACACGGATCGCCCTGGACGGGGCCACGCTTCTGGCGAGCACCGCGCCGTCCCGCGAGCAGCCCACGATCGACGTCCACGCCTTCCACCTGGACCGCGCCTCCGGCGGCCTGGAATCCCTCGGCCTCCTCGACCCCGACGACCTGGGCGAGCGCCACGGATTCGGTTCAACCTTGGCGGTGAGAGGGTCGCAGGCGCTCGTCGGAGCCCCCATGGCGAACGGTGTCGGCAAGGTGATCCTCTTCGAGCGCGACGCGTCCACCGGAGCATGGACGCAGACGGGTTCGCTCACGGCCTTCGACGCCGAGGGCTTCACCCAGTTCGGGTCGACCATCGCCCTCGAAGGGGACGATGTCTGGGTCGGGGCGCCTGGCGCCAGCCGGGGGCAGGGCAGCCTCTACCACTTCGTGAGCGACGGAAGCGGCGGTTGGGGCCGGGTGGTCAAGTCCGTCCGGGAAGGCCTGGGCGACTTCCCCTCCTTCGGCGGCTCGCTCGCAATGTCGGGCGACGTCTCGGTGGTGGGAGCCATCGGGATCGACAGCCGCGCGGGCGGCGCAGTCCTCAGGGAGCGGCTGGCGGACGGGACATGGTCCGAGGGCGAACTGGTGATCGGGGACCACCGCGGGCCCCCCGCTATCCTCGGCATGGACGAGGACGCGCCGTGCACCGAGGGACAGTCCGCGGGGTTCGAATGCGACAACGTCGACGTGATCTCCTTCCTCCCCATCAAGGACCTGTCGGGAGGCCGCGGCGCCATGATCAACGACATCTGGGGCTGGACGGACCCCGAGACCGGGCACGAGATCGCCATCGTGGGACGGAGCGACGGCACCGCCTTCGTGGACCTGACCGACCCTCACAACCCCGTCATGCTCGGCGACCTTCCCAAGACGCCCGGCTCCCGAAGCGCCGCCTGGCGCGACATGAAGGTGCACGACGACCACGTCTACATCGTGGCCGACGGCGCCGAACAGCACGGCGTCCAGGTCTTCGACCTCACGCGCCTGCGCGACGTGGACGGCGAGTCCGTCACCTTCGAACCCGACTTCCTCTACGAGGGGATCGCCAGCGCGCACAACATCGTCATCAACGAGGACGAGGGGTTCGCGTACGTGGTGGGGAGCAGCGGGGGCGGCGAGACCTGCGGCGGCGGCCTGCACATGCTCGATCTGAGCGAGCCGAAGAACCCGGTGTTCGCGGGATGCTTCGCCGATGCGGAAACGGGCCGCAGCGGCACCGGGTACTCGCACGACGCCCAGTGCGTCACCTACCACGGTCCGGACGAGGATTACCGGGGGCGCCAGATCTGCCTGGGCTCGAACGAGAACTCCCTGTCGATCGCCGACGTGACCGACAAGGACAACCCGGTCGCGATCGCCATGTCGTCGTACCCCGACGCGGCCTACGCACACCAGGGCTGGCTCACCGACGATCACCGCTTCTTCTACATGAACGACGAGGGCGACGAGGGCAGCGGCACCGTCGAGGGTACGCGCACGCTGATCTGGGACCTCGCCGAACTGGACGACCCGATCCTGGCCGCCCAGTACATCGCCGAGACCGAGGACACCGACCACAACCTCTACATTCGCGGCAACCTGATGTACCAGTCGAACTACGGCGCGGGGCTCAGGATCCTGGACATTACGAACCGTACCGACCCCGTCGAGATCGCCTCCTTCAGCATCTCGCCCACCGGCTCCTCGTGGAGCAACTACCCCTACTTCGAGAGCGGGGTGGTGGTGGTGACGAGCATGAGCGACGGCATCTTCATCGTGAGGAACAAGGGGCGGAGGAACCTGATACCCTGATTTCCAGGCCAGTGACGGGTGCCGGTCGCCCGGCGCCCTCGGACAAGACAAGGACCCAATGAAAGGATGCAGGACATCATGAGCAGTCACAGAGTGAGTTTCCGCTGGCCGTCTGTTGCCGCCATCGCCGTCGCGCTTGCCGCAACCCTGGCCCCGCCCACCGATCTCGCAGCCCAGGGGTACGGGGGCAGCCTCGTGGTGAGCGATGGCCAGGTGCTGGTGGGTGAGCCGGGGGGCGGTCCTCTGCCCGGCGTCGTCTACGTCTATGGGCCGGCGGCGGACGGATGGACCGAGAGCGCCCGGCTGGCCCTGACTTCGGTGGGCGATCCGCCCGACGGCTTCGGCCGCGCTCTGGCCGGCGGTGGCGGACTGGTGTTTGTGGGCGCGCCCGGGTGGGACGACGGGAGAGGCGCCGTGCTGCTGTACCGGTATGATGCGCGGGCCGGGTGGGGAGAGGTCGGCCGCCTGGCGCCGCCGGAGCTCGCGGAGAGCGCGGGTTTCGGGACGGCGCTGGGTGTGGACGGGGACGTGGCGGTTGTTTCCGCGCCCGGGGAGGGCGACGGGGCGGGGGCGCTCTACGTCTTCACCCGCACTGGCGACGGCTGGTCCGGCGGCACGCGGTTCCAGCCCGCCGAGGCCGGCTCCGGGTTCGGAAGCCGGGTTGCGGTGGGGGGCACGTCGGTGCTGGTGAGTACCGCCCCCACCCGCGATGCCCCCGCGGAGGTGCACGCCTACCGGCTGGACCGCGCGACGGGCAGCCTGGAGCACCTGGGCCAGCTCGAGCCCGGGGAGGATCTGGGCGAGAGTAACCGTTTCGGTGGAAGCCTGCTGGTGAAGGGCTCGCTTGCGCTGGTCGGCGCACCGGGCGCGAACGGAACCGGCGCCGTGGCGATGTTCGAGCGCGACGAAGAGACGGGGGCCCTGACCCGGTCGGGCACGCTCCGGCCCTTCGACGCGGAGCAGCCGTCCGGGTTCGGCTCGGCGCTCGCCTTCGACGGAGACGATCTGTGGGTCGGGGCGCCCTCGGCGAACGATCGCAGTGGAGGCATCTATCGCTTCACGAGCGACGGCGGGACGGGGTGGACCGGCGCGACCAAGGTCGGCAGGGACGGTCTTGGCGAGCGTGCCTCCTTCGGCAGCGGGCTGGCACTGGCGGGCGATGTCGCCGTGGTGGGCGCCGGTGGCGTCGACGGCCGCGCGGGTGGCGTGGTCATCGCGGATCGGGGTGCCGGAGGCGCGTGGAGCGACGGCAACCTCCTGATCGGCGACCACCGCGGGCTGCCCGCAATCGTGGGCCGCGACGAAGAGGTGGAGTGCGCGGAGAACGACGCGGCCGGCTTCGAGTGCGACAACGTCAACATCATCTCCTTCCTCCCGATCAACCAGCTCGCCGGCGGGCGTGGGGCGCGCGTGAACGACCTGTGGGGGTGGACGGACCCGGAAACGGGCCACGAGATCGCCATCGTGGGCCGCACCGACGGCACCTCCTTCGTCGACCTGACCGACCCGTACAACCCCGTCCTGCTCGGCAACCTCCCCAAGACGCCCGGCTCGCGCAGCGCGATCTGGCGCGACATGAAGGTGTACGGCGAGCACGTCTACATCGTGGCCGACGGGGCCGGCCAGCACGGCGTCCAGGTCTTCGACCTCGCACGGCTGCGCGACGTGAGCGGCGCGGCGGTCACCTTCGAGCCCGACTTCACCTACGACGGCATCGCCAGCGCCCACAACATCGTCATCAACGAACTGACCCCGTTCGCGTACGTGGTGGGGAGCAGCGGCGGCGGGGAGACCTGCGGCGGCGGCCTGCACATGCTCGATCTGGCCGATCCGAAGCGTCCCGCCTTCGCCGGGTGCTTCGCCCACGCCGAGACCGGGCGCCGCGGCACCGGCTACTCCCACGACGCACAGTGCGTGATCTATCACGGCCCCGACGAGGAGCACCGCGGCAAGGAGATCTGCCTGGGTTCCAACGAGAACGCGCTCTCGATCGCGGATGTGAGCGACAAGGACAACCCGGTCGCGCTTTCCATGGCGGACTACCCCAACGTCGCCTACGCCCACCAGGGATGGCTAACCGAGGACCACCGCTTTTTCTACATGAACGACGAGGGCGACGAGCCGCAGGGCCTGGTCGAGGGCACCCGCACGCTGATCTGGGACGTCGAGGACCTGGACGACCCGCAGCTCGTCAGGGAGTACATCGCCGAAACCATGGACACCGACCACAACCTCTACATCAAGGGCAACCTGATGTACCAGTCGAACTACGGCGCGGGGCTGAGGATCCTCGACATCACCGATCCCGTCAACCCGGTCGAGATCGCCTTCTTCGACAACTCGCCGTACGGGGGCGCTTCGTGGAGCAACTACCCGTACTTCAAGAGCGGTGTGGTTGTGGCGACGGGGACGGGTGACGGACTGTTCATCCTGCGCAATACCGCGAGGCGGAACCTGATTCCGTAGCACGAGGGCCATGAAGAGAATCCCGTTTGCCGGGGCCGTGTTGGCCGCGTCGGTGCTCGGTTGCGGCGCCACCGCACCCGAACCTCGCGAGGTGGAGTGGGTCCAGCTTGCACTGGAGTCGGGCGGAACGCTGGACATTGCCGTCCTGCGACCCGAGTCCACGCCCAAGGGGGTGGTGGTCGCGTTTCCCTGGGGCGCCGGAGACGAGGGCCTGCTGCTGGGGCTGATCGATTCCTACTGGGACGAGGCCGCGCCGGACGCAGGGTACGCGGTGGTCGGCGTGGTGACCTTCGGCCCGGGGCTGGAGGGCAGTGGGGGCGCCGTGATGGCCGCGGTCATGGGTTGGATCGACGAGAACCTCGGGGGGGCGGCCGACGAGGTTTTCATGACGGGCGCGTCCGCGGGTGGGGTCGGCGTCTTCCACGCGGCGCTGGCGGTGCCCGGCCGGGTCGATGGGATCATTGCCATGCCGGGGCGGTACTCGGGCGACGCATCGCTGGCCGTGCTGGCCGATGCGTCCGTGTGGATGATGGTGGGCGAGGGCGACTCGAACTGGGTCTCGCGGTCCGAGGCTACGGCGGAGCAGCTGGAGGAGGCGGGGGTCGAGGTGACGCACGAGGTGCTGCAGGGCCAGGGGCACGTGTTGCGCGTGTCCCAGGACGCGCTGGTGAGGTGGATCGAAGGGCATTAGCCCGGCTGTCGTATGGGAACCGAGTCCCCGATGCGCTGTTGCGGACGAGACGGAACGAAACCTTGCCACGCCGGGTCTCGTTGAATTCAAATATATTCAGGAATCCACAACCGGGAGGACAGGAAACGTGCAACTCATCATCCATACACTCTTGAGCGCGGTGCTTCTGATGGTGGTCGGGCGGATGGTCAAGGGAATCGAGGTCCGTGACCTGAAGGCGGCGGTGATCGGCACCCTGGTGTTCGGGTTCTCGAACTGGCTCATCTGGGCCGCGCTGGGCGGTCTCGGCCCCATGTTGCTGATCATGACGCTGTGGTTCTTCGCCCTGGTGGTGAACGCGGTGGCGCTCATGATCACCGGAGCCATGGTGCGCGGGCTCAAGGTCCGGAGTTTCCCGGCGGCGCTGATGGGTGCGGTGGTGCTGGGGATCATGAACCTCCTGCTGGGAGTCCTGTTCAGGATCTTTTAGCAGCCCGCGGAAAAACCCCCCCGGCATTCGAGCGGCCGCTCTCGGTTCTCGGGCGGCTTTGTCCACGGACTACCAGTTTTCTCGCCGGACACCCGACGGTCCGACGGGCTGTTAGTCTTGTAGGCAGGAGATCCCTCTCCGGGGTTCCCGTCGACCCTGGTACGGAGGTGCAGCCGCGAGATGATCTGGGAAGCCTGGCTTACCCTCGTGGTCATCACCCTGGCCGTCCTGGTGCTCACCCGGGATCTGATTTCACCGGCGGTGGCGTTCATGGCGGCGGTGGTGGTACTGCTCGTTGCCGGCGTGGTGACTCCGGCGGAGGCCTTCCTGGGATTCTCGAACCCCGCGCCGATCACGGTGGCCGCGCTCTACGTGCTGGCCCGCGCGGTCGAGAAGAGCGGGGCGCTACAACCGATCGTTCGGGCGACGCTGGGTACGGCGAAGAGCGTCCGCGGTGCCCTGGCGCGCATGACGGTACCGGTCGCGGCGGCCTCGGCCTTCCTCAATAACACGCCCATCATCGCGATGCTGTCTCCCCAGATCGGCGAGTGGGCGGACCGGCGGGGGGATTCCGCTTCGCGCTACCTGATGCCACTGTCTTTTGCGGCGATCCTCGGGGGCATGACCACGCTGATCGGCACCTCCACGAACATCGTCGTGTCGGGACTGCTCGAGACGGAGGGGTACGAACCCTTCACCATGTTCGAGTTGACGAAGATCGCGTTGCCGGTAGCCCTCGTGGGGCTGGTGATCACCATCCTGGCGTCGCCCAGGCTGCTGCCGGACCGGCTTCCCCCCCGTCAGGAGGCGCGCACGGGCGGGCGGAGCTTCTCGGTCCGGATGATCGTGGAGCCCGGCGGCCCGCTCGACGGGTTGCGCATGGACGAGGCCTGGTCGGCGCTGCCGAAGGGCGCCACGATGGTCTACTTCGAGCGCGACGGGGAGGGGGCGGGGCAGCCCCGCCCGGATACCGTCCTCGCGGGCGGAGACTTTCTGACGCTTCTCGGCGACACGGACATCGTCCTGAAGCTGCACGACGTCTCGGGGCTGGCGTCGTCCCAGCAGCCGCACCTGCCCTTCGAGTTCAGGAGTTCGCGCCACGCCTACTTCGAGGCCGTCATCGCGCCCGAGTCGCGGCTGGTGGGGCAGTCGCTGGTCGACATCCGCTTCCTGGCCCGCTACCAGGCCACCGTGGTGGCGATTCACCGGGCCGGCGAACCGGTGCACGGCCATCTCGCCAAGGCGCCGCTCAAGCCGGGCGACACCCTCATGGTGATCGCGGACCGGGGGTTCGGGGACCGCTGGCGGGGGCGCAACGACTTCCTGCTGGTGTCGCGCCTGGGCGCGCCCGCGCCGCCGCTCTCGCGGAAAGCGGTGGTCGTGCTGGGGGTCGCCGCCGCGGTCGTGGTGGGCGCGGGGCTCGAAGTCCTGCCGATTCTGCACCTCTCGCTCCTCGGGGCCCTCGCACTGGTGGTCTTCGGCATCCTCACGCCCAACGATGCCAAGGACTCCATCGACTTCGATGTGATCGTCGTGATCGGGGCGGCCTTCGGTCTGGCGGCGGCGGTGGACAGTTCCGGACTGGGGGGGTCGGCGGCCGACCTGGTCGCCTCGGTCGTCGGCGGCTTCGGGGCGCACGGAGCCATGGCCGGGATCATCGTCAGCACGATCGCGCTCAGTTCGATCATCACCAACAACGCGGCCGCCGCCCTTGTGCTCCCCATCGCGCTCACGACCGCTGCCGACTTCGGGGTGGAGCCTAGGGCCGCGGCCGTGGCGGTGGCGCTCTCGGCTTCGGCGTCCTTCATGACTCCGATCGCGTATCAGACCAACCTGATGGTCTACGGCCCCGGCGGGTATCACTTCGGAGACTACGCGCGGCTGGGGACGCCGCTCACGGTGGTGGTGCTGGTGGGGCTGTTGCTGGTGACGGTCGCGGGGTAGCGGCGGAGGAACCGGATCGGTGCCGTCCCCCCTGCGGATCGGTCGCGCATTCTTAAAGGCCCACGGTCACGGCAACGACTACCTGGTCTTCGAGGAGGGCGACGGCCCCGAGCTGACGGCGGCGCTGGCGCGGCGTATCTGCGACCGGCACCGGGGACCGGGCGCGGACGGGATCGTGGTGGTGGAGGCCGGGTGGCGGGCGGGGGAGCCGCGCCTGCGCATGTTCAACCCCGACGGGGGCGAGTTCGAGCGCAGCGGCAACGGGCTCCGGATCGCGGGGGTGTACCTGAGGCGGCTGGGGCGCGTGGGGGACGAGCCGTTTTCGATGGTGGTCGGCGGTGATCGAGTGTGGCTGCGGGTGGTGGGGCCGGGTGAGGGGGGTGCGTGGGATGTGGTGGCCGACATGGGGAAGGTGGAATTTCCGGTCGGGCCGCCGTTTGTGGCGGTGGGGCGGGTGGGGGAGGGGGGACGGGTGGGGCTGGCGCTGCCATTGCCGGATGGAGGCGGTTCACGGGTCGAGGTGGTGGCTGTCTCGGTGGGAAATCCGCACGCGGTGGCGTTTCGGGAGGCGTGGACGCGGGACGAGGTGGCGCACTACGGGCCGCTGATCGGCACGCACGAAGCCTTCCCGCGGGGGACGAACGTTCAGTTCGCCCGGATGCCGGCGGGGCGCGAAGTGGCCATCCGGATCTGGGAGCGGGGGGTGGGGCCGACCACCGCGTCGGGGACGTCGGCGTGCGCGGCGGTGGCGGCGGCGGTGAAGTGCGGGTACCTGGCGCCCGGGGCGGCGACGGTGGTCATGCAGGGGGGAGCGATGGAGGTGGAGGTGGCCGCCGACTGGACGGTCCGGCTGCGCGGGCCGGTGGAGGAGGTGTGCGGGGGGGAGCTGGCCCCGGGTCTGGTGGAAGGCGTTTCCTGACCGTCTTCAGGTGCGCGCCCTGATAAGCAGCACCGCACCGGCCACGAAGAAGAGGATGTTCGGAGTCCATGCGGCCCACACGGGGGACAGTCCGCCCGCGATTCCTATGGCGCCGAACAGCCTGAGCAGCAGGATATAGATCAGGGTGGACCCCAGGGCCACCCCCACGCCGAAGGCCGCGCCCCCCTTCTTCGCCGTGGTGGCGAGGGGCGCCCCGAAGAGCATGATCACAAGGGTGGCGGCGGGAATCGCAAGCTTCTGTTCACGTGCCACCAGCAGTTCGTTCGGGTCGCCGCCGGAGCGGTACACGGCCGCCGCCTGCCTTCCCAGCTCTTCGTAGCCCATCTCCTCCTCTTCGCGAGGATCCTGCAGGAGTTCCGCGGGGGTCGGGGCCAACCCCGGACGACGGTACTCTTTGAACTGGAAGGAGTACTCGCCGCCGTCCGGCCGCACGACGCGCATGTACCCGTTGTTCAGGGTCCAGCCGTCCTCCTCGGTGTACTCCGCGTTCCGGGCCCAGACATGCTTGCGCGATCCGTCCTCGTCCTCGCTCTCCAGCAGCACCCAGTCGACACGGCTGTTGGAGACGGTAAGCTGCTGGATGCTGAGAGTCTCTCCCGCCTCGGTCTGGAAGACGAAGTTGTTGCGCCAGTCCCGGCGAACCTCCCGTTCCTTGAACACCTCGGCCGACCTGCGGTTGGTGGTGGGAACGATGGTGCCCAGCATGAACGCGGCCACCGTGAGAACGGCGCCAATGGGCCACAGCGGCACGAAGAGACGGTGGAAGGAGATGCCCCCCGCCTTCGCCGCCTGGATTTCGCGGTGGACAGTCATGGAGTGAATGGTGAAGACGGTGGCCACGAGCGCGGCGACGGGGAACGACCAGAGGACGAACATGGGATACTGGAACAGATAGCCCAGACCGATCTCCAGGTTGGTGAGTTCCCGGTCGATGTAGACGCCCCGTTTGGCGGAAAGGTCCGACAGGATGAACATGACGGGGACGCTCAGGACGAAGATCGCGAAGAGGCGGACGAAGGTCGCCGCCACCATGCGGTCCAGCGTGCGGATCACCGGACCCTCCTCCCGGTACGCGGACTCCACGAGAACACTCTCCGCGCCCCCGCGCGCGCTTCCAGCCACAGCTCCTGCCAGCCGCTCTCGCGGGACGAGGCCGTCCAGCGGCCCAGCCGCGACGCGAGCAGCGTGCCGACGGCCAGGAACAACAGGCTGGCCGCCCACATCGACCAGAAGGGCGTGGCCAGACCCCGGTCGGCCCAGTCCTCGCCCGTGGACATGCCGTACTGGTAGACGCCGATCACCATGGCCGACACCACGATCACCATGCTGATGCCCCCCCGCGAAAAGCGCACGCCCACGGGCATCCCAATGAGCACGAAGATCATGCACGCGCTGGCGATCACCAGCTTCTTGTGGACTTCGACCCGGTACTGGCTGGCCCGCTTGCTGAGAGACCTGACCCGGGTTCCCTGCGTCTTCGCGTCGATGGCCACCATCCGGATCATGTCGTCGGCGGGCAGTTGCGCGTCCGCGAGACCCGGGGGAGACTTGGAGAAACGCATGAGGTCGCCGTCGTCGGCGGACCGTCCCAGAGCCCGCTCGACCGCCCGGACCGCGGCCACGCGCGACTCCTCGCGCAAGCTGTCCAGCTGCAACATCTTGGCATTCGCCGAGTCGTGAAGCTGGGCAACCGACATCTCCCGGTCGCCCCGGTAGTTGGCTTCGGTGTCCTCGAAGATGTCGCCCACCCCTCGGAGCACGTAGAGTTGCTGTTCGAAGGCGGTCCGCTGGAAGGAACGCTGGTCGGCCGACCCCACCTCGTAGGCCACCCCGTCGTACAGACGGAGCTGGAGATCGGTAAAGGAGGCGTTCAGTTTCATTTCGCCCCGGGCGGCGTAGGTAGTGCGCCGTTTCCCCTGCCGGCTCATATCATAGATGCTGACACCGGTCAGTTCGCTCGACACGGGATCGATGAACGCGGCCCGGAGGTAAAAGGGACCAAGGCCGTTTTCCCCCTCGATGACGTTGACCACTCGCTCACGGAGTTGAAAGGTGGGACTCTTCCTGTGGATCGAAACCTGGAGATTCTTGAGCCGGTGGTTGGCTTCGGGGAGAATCCGGTCGTTGAAGAAGAAGGTGACCGCCGCCAGAAAGACGCCAATGAACATGGCGGGCATGAAGAGCCGCCGGGGGCGCACGCCGCCTCCGGACATGGCGATGATCTCGCTGTTGGCCGCCAGCTCGCTGAAGGTGTAGAGAACCGCCGGGAGGACGGCCATGGGAAGGGTGAGAGCAACGGTGTGGGGCAACGACAGGAGGAGGGCCTCCAGAATGACATCCCTGGGAAGTCCCTTGCCCGCCAGATCATCGAGCCGTTGCGCGATGGCGTTCACGAACATCAGTCCGGTCAGCAGACTGAAGGTGAACAGGAAGGGACCCACATGCGAGCGGATCAGGTATCGGGTAAGGATGGTCATGGTGAAATGTAACCGATCCCGGCGTGTCTTCAGGCGTGGGTGTATCGCTGTCGAGGGCGTCTGTAGAAGGGACGCCGCGTGAGGACCCGACGGTTGCTCGCGGGGACGGCAATCCTGCTCGTGGCGAGCGGGGGTAGAGCCGTCGGCGCGCAGGAAAGGACCGTTCGCCCCCCCGACACCGTCCTCTGGGTCATTCCCCAGCTCCGCGAATCCGGGCGATCATTGCTGGACCCGCCGCCACCCCCCGTCCCCGTCGTTCGCCTGGGACTGGCCCTCATCCCCGTCACCCGCTTCGGACCGGATCTGCGCCTTGTCGAGGACGTCGCGGACGGTCGCGTTCCCATCACCCCCACTCCCCGCGACTGGTTTCGCGATCCGCTCTTCCGACTGGGAACGCTGGGGCGCACCATCGGGTACGGCAAAATCCCGGCGCCGGCGGGCCGGGGTCCGTCCGGCCGCCGGGCGGATGCGCCGGTCAGGTTCCGCAACGAATTCGCCGACCTGGGCTTCGGCGTGACCGGATCCGGCAACTTCACCGCGGACTGGACCCAATACAGGCCCTGCGACGACGCGGTCCAGCAGACCTGCGCGGTCCCGCGCATTCCGCGAATCACGCCCGACATCCTCTTCGGCGCCCGGGCCGACGGCACCATCACGGACCGAATCGTGGTGGATGTCGACTACGAACAGGTCCGCGAGTTCGGGGGAGCCAACCGGATCAACATCCGCTACCAGGGGCTTCCCGGCGAGGTTTTCCAGCGCCTGGATGTCGGTGACGTCCGCTTCGACCTGCCCCCCTCCCGCTACCTGCGCGGCGGGGTTCCGCAGGGCAGTTTCGGCTTCCAGGCCGCGCTCGAGGCCGGTCCGGTGGAGATCCGGTCGGTGTGGGCCCAGGAAGCCGGCGAAGTGACCTCGCGAACGTTCCGGCTGGAGGGTTCGGGGAGGACCTTTTCGCGAGCGGACACGCTTGTCCTCGACGACGCCGACTACATCGAAGGCCAGTTCTTCTTCCTCTTCGATCCCGAGCACTTCTTCGACCATCCCCATATCGACGCGCTGGCGCTCGCCCCCAACGCGGCGCCGTCCTCGGTAGTGCCCGGGGCCGAACCGATCCAGCTGTACCGCTCCACGGTCGGTCCCTTCGCGCTCCAGCAGGTGGAGGGGTACATCCAGGCCGACGCCGTGGCCGGGGAGGGGGCGGACACCGTCGCCGAGGCGGCATGGTTCCAGTACCTGCAGCCGGGACGCGACTACATGGTGCATCCCAGCGGACTCTGGGTGGCGCTCCATTCGCCCCTGGAACCCGACGCGATGCTTGCCGTCACCTATGTGACCGAGGCGGGAGACACCGTCGGCACCTACAATCCGGAGCGCCTCTACCAGAGTGGAGGCAGACCCAGGCTCAAGCTGCTGAAGGCGTCGGCGGCGCAGCACCGGCCCGGCCGCCCGACATGGGCGACGGAGATGCACCAGGTCTACCGCGTTTCCCTCTTCGGCGACGTGGAGCCCGCTTCGGTGGAACTCAGCGTGTCCCTCGGCGAGGAGAGCCTGGGGCGCACCTTCGTCCGTCGCGACAACGGCGACGACGTGACCTACCTGCGCCTCTTCGGGCTGGACGAGGAGTCGCCCCGGGACCGGTTGGACGAATCGCACATCTACCGGCCCGCGCTGGACTCGTTCGAGGACCAGTCGCGGGTGTCGGGGACCTTCATCGTCTTCCCGACGCTCGAACCGTTCGCGAATCCGCCGCCGCTTCGCAGCGTGGTCCTCGACTCGACCGAAGTGGGGAGGTTGCTGGGGGAGAACCGCAACGAGCGCATCTACCGCGCCGCGGACCCCTTCGAGCGCGAATACGGGGGGGTCTTCCGATTGAACCTCACGTACGAAGTTGCCGGAGACGGTCCGGTGTCGTCGTTCTCGCTGGGGACGGTGGGCATTCGCGAGGGTACCGAACGTGTGACGCTGGACGACCGCCTGCTGGTCCGGGACGTAGACTACCAGATCGAGTACGAGTTGGCGGAGTTGAGGCTGCTGGATCTCAAAGGGCTCCTGGCCACCACGCCGGGGCGCACCCTGGAGGTGACGTGGGAACAGCGAAGTTCCTTTCAGGTGGCGCCGTCGTCGGTCTTCGGCCTGAACGCCCGCTACGACCTTGGAGACTACGGCGAGTTCAACCTGATCGGCCTGTACCAGACCGAGGACCAGCAGGTGCGCAGGCCGCGCCTGGGCCTGGAGTCGAGCGCGGTGGGGCTGGGGGGCGTCAGCGGCAACCTGAACCTGGACGCCCACCTGCTGACCCGCGCGCTCAACGCGATCCCGGGCCTGAGAGCCGGAGATCGCTCGTCGGTGCACCTCTCGGGCGAAGCGGCGGTCTCGTTGCCGAACCCCAACACCCAGGGCGCCGTGTACCTGGACGACTACGACGGGGTCAACGCGCTGGCGCTGTCGGTCGAGAGCCATGAGTGGCGCCTGGGGAGCCGTCCCGCCTTCATGGACGGCGCCAGGGAGGTGTTGCCGCCGGAACTGTCGCCCGACAACAGGGCCGCGATGACGTGGCAGCACACCTGGATCGAAGAGGATGTGGGCGGCGACAGCCTGGGGGTCTTCGCGGGTTTCAATCCCGCCGCGGACATCGACCAGCAGATCCGAGTCACCGGCAGCGCGGTACGCGAATGGGGGCTGCATGGGCGCTTCGAACACGCCAGCGGCGACGTGGAGGGGTCGAGCGAATGGGCGTCGATCACCACCGTCCTGAACCGGACCGGCCGCGACCTCACCAAGAGCGATTTCATCGAGTTCTATGTGCGCGACGGGGACTTCCTGACGCTGGTCCTCGATCTGGGGATCGTCAGCGAGGACGCCTTCTTCGTGGACGCCGCCGGGCGCGTGAACGGCGTGAAGCCGGGTACGGGAGTGCCGTGGGGTCTGAACGTTCTGGACCAGGAGGCCGATCCCCGGCGCGGCGAGGTGTGGGCGACCGCCGCCGACGAAAGGGGGGTCTGGGCGGAGTCGTGCCTCGCCGAGGCGTTCCGCGTGTACCGACTCGGGGATGCCAACGCCAACTGTACCCGGGGCAACGGTCGCAAGGACTTCGAGGACCTGGACGAGGACGGCAACCTCGACACCCTGGAACGGTATCGCCGGTTCGTGATCCGGCTGGACGGCTCGTCGCCGTTCATGGTCCGTGACCGCGACGAGACGGGCACCTCGTTCCGCCTGTACCGGGTTCCGATCCGGGATCCGTCCGGGATCGACTTGGGCGGCGCGATCACCGATGCCGAACTGCGCGCCGTGCGGCACCTGCGGATGACCGTGGCGGGCAATCGCCGCGACTCCTTTGTGCTGGCCCGCCTGTCGATTGTGGGATCGACCTGGATCAAGCGCTCGGAGACGGGGGTGCTCACCGGCGTGGGCGGGGATACGGCGTCGGTCCACGGACGGGTCGAAGTGGGGCCGGTCTCCAGGGTCACCGTGGGCGACGCCTATACTTCTCCGCCCGGCGTGATCGAACAGCTCGACGATCCGACCGCGGCCTTCGGCGGCCAGGGCATCGAGTTCAACGAGCGCTCCCTATCCGTCGCCTTCGAAAACGTCCTGCCGGGAGACCGCGTCGAGGTCTACAACCGGTTTCCCCAGCAACCGCGCGACTTCCTCTCCTACCGGGAGGCGCGGCTGTGGGCCGTCGCTGCCCGCGGGGACTTCGGAGCCGGGGTTCCCGCGTACTTCTTCGTCAAGATCGGTACCGACGACCGCAACTTCTACCTCTTCCGCACGCGCCTCGATCCGGTTGCCACGCCTGGTACGGTGCGCGAGGAGGAATGGCTCCCCGAAGTCGTCATCCGCTTCGAGGAATGGCTGGAGCTCCGGCGGGAAGCGGAGATCAGCTTCGTCTTCGAACCGAGGATGGCGGGGGACCCTCCACTGACCTTGTGGTCGGCCGATTCCACGTACGCCATCGTCATGCAGGACCGGGGCCGCGCTCCCAACCTGGCCTCGGTGCGCGAGATGAGCCTGGGCGTGATGAACGAGACCGGCGTCCCGCTTTCGGGCGAGGTGTGGGTGGACGAGCTGCGGCTTTCGCGGGGGATCCGGGACGCGGGCCTGGTGTCGGCAGTCGACGCCGAGGTGAGGGGCGGGGACTTTCTGCACTCCCGCGCGTCGTTCCGGAGCCGCGGAGGCTACTTCCGCCAGCTGCGGGCCACTCCGAGCTACCACGACGACCGGACCCTCGACATGCACACGACCCTGCAGCTGGGCCGGTTCGCGCCGTCGGAGTGGGGGATCGAGGCGCCGCTGTCCATGACCTACGAACGGGAGGACCAGTCCCCGATCTTCCTGGGGCGCAGCGACGTGCGCGCCGACCTGGCGGGGGCCAGACAACCCGGGTTCAACCGCACCCGCATCGACCTGTCGCTCCGTCGGAGCACCGCGGAGGAGACCGGCTTCTGGGACGCCGTGCTGGGTGGCTTCGATGCGCGCGCCGGGGTGGTACGCTCGTCGCTGCGAACGGTCACCACCGAGAGTGATAGCGACGGGGTGGACGCCTTCGTGGGGTACGCGGCCACGCCGGCCCACCGCGACTTCCCGCTCTTCCCGGGCTGGGTCGGCGAGGCACTGCGCGGCCTTCTCCCCTCCTTTCTCGAAGAACGGATCGCGGGCGCGCGCCTGCGCTGGACACCCGCGGAGTTTTCCTTCCAGAGCGAGATGCTGGACCGGGATCTGAGCACGATCCGCTTCGACCACATCATTGAGGCCGAGGAGGATTCGCTTGCCCAGGTCACGGAGGCTCCGCGGCGAAAGGTGTCGGGATCGGCGAGCGTGGTTCTGCGTCCCTTCCCGTCGCTCACCGCCGGAGCGGAATTCCTGAGCGGCCGGGACCTGCTGACGGTGGAGGAGCTCTCCGGCGACCAGGGTACTCGCGAATTGCTCGCGGGCGAGCGGCGGCGCCTGGGAGGCGTCGATCTGGGCTGGGAGGTGGACCGCCACGTTCGGACCAGCCTGTTGTACCAGCCCCGGCTTACCGACTGGGCGAGAACCTGGATCCAGGTGAACACCATTTATTTCGCCGAACGGAATTCCGACCTGATCGAGACACGCCACACCCCGGTCGACACGGCACTGGTGCTGCTGCGCAACGTCGACGGCCAAAGAAACCTGACCGCGTCCCTGTCGCTGGATCCGGCCGGACTGGCGACGGAGCCGGGAGAGGGCACCTTCGCGCGCCGGTGGTCCCAAGTGCTGGAACCCCTGTTCCTTTCCTACACGAACGGGCTGACCTCCCGCTTCAACCGGGAGCCGGTGAACCCCGGCACGATCTACGAGCTGGGATGGGGCGGGCGGGACGACTTCCTCGTCATCGGCCGCGACTCCGCGTCGACGTTGAGCGACCGGGAGAGCATCGCGGTGAACGGGGGACTGAAGTTTCTCGGCTCCGGGTCCCTCAAGATCGGGTATGAGCGTACCGACTTCGAGACGCTGGACACACGTTCCGACCGCGAAGACCTGCGGACGGTGTGGCCGGATGTGAACGTGTCGGTGAGGAACGTAGCGCTTCCGGAGTTCCTGTCGCCGGTGTTGGAGCGGCTGTCGGCGAGCGCCGGGTACCGCCGCCAGACGCACGCCCAGGAGTTCGGCGCGGGCGCAAGGCAGAGTCGTTTCGGCAACGACCGCGAGGTGCCCGCCTCGCTGACCCTGGTCTTTCCCCGGGGAGTCTCGGTCACGTACGAGGGCCAGCGCGACCGCGGTGAGAGCAGCGACCCCACCGGTGAAACCCGAACCACGAGGAATTCCCATGCGATGCGCGCCGAGGCGATGCTCCGGTCGCCGGTGTCCGCTTTCAGGCGCCGGGGCGCGCGGATGCGGATCACGCTCCTCCTGAGCTACTCGGACGAGGTGAGCTGCCGCCAACCGGGTCCGGGC
Organism: Longimicrobiales bacterium; assembly: GCA_951828585.1. Lineage (GTDB taxonomy): Bacteria > Gemmatimonadota > Gemmatimonadetes > Longimicrobiales > Gaopeijiaceae > Bin94. Next base: position 4,402,543 of record OX639991.1, on the reverse strand, counting down.
AGCCCGTGCGTAGCCTTCATCGACCAGCTGGAGAGGGGCGCGTCCGTGTCTCTGGACTCAACCGTGCGCGACTATCAGTTGGGGGCCAGCCTCCGCTACGTCGACCGGCGGTCCTTCGTGGGCCAGCGCGCGGGACTGACCCGCTTCCAGCTGGACATCTTCGGTCAATTTCTGCTGACCCCGGATCTGCTTGGTGGGATACGATGATACCTACCGGGCATGTCAGAGGTATGTAAGTTGATACGTTTTCATGCTCCAGGGGATGGCGGTCATCCCACAGCGTGATCCGGGTCGGTGGCGACGGTGCCCGCGAGGCGTCCGGAAGATAGTCCCATTCCGTCATGGAAGCGCCCGCGAACCGGGTTGATACTCCTTGTCGCACGGCAACTGCCCGTGGGCGCCATCCGGTGCGTCCGGGGCGGTTGCAGTTGAACGGAGGAGGGGACGTTGACCGACCGTGAACGCAAGAGCATGCTGCGCGCCGCGCTGATTCTGGGTGGTGCGGCCGTGATCCGCTTCGTGGTGATTGCACCGGCGCCCGCCGAGCCGGTCCTTGGAGACCGTCCGTCGATCGCCGACAGTCTCCTGGCTGCGGGGGACTCGGTGGCGGAGGAACAGGAGCGCCGGAGCCGCCCCCTGGCGGAAGGCGAGACCCTGGATCCGAATGTGGCGGGCGCCGAGGAGCTGGACCGGCTTCCGGGGGTGGGAGCGTCCAAGGCGCTGCGGATCGTGCGGGAACGTGAGGAGAACGGTCCCTTTGCCAGCGTGGAGGACCTGGCCCGGGTTAGCGGGCTGGGGCCCAAATCGGTGGAGCGGCTGAAGCCTTACCTGCGGGTGGCGGGGGGTGGCGGGGGCGGCTCGGCCGGGCGGCGAGGAGCGGTCGCGGCGCGAGTGCGACCGGGGGTGGGGGAGGGGCGGAAGGCAGGGGAGGGGCGGAAGGCCGCGGCGATGGCTCCGGGGGCGCTCGTGGACCTGAACCGGGCCACGGCGGAGGAATTGCAGGCGCTGCCCGGGATCGGACCGGTCATGGCCGAGCGGATTGTCGCGTTCAGGAAGGAACGGGGGGGATTCAGGGAGCTGGAGGAGCTCATGGAGGTGAAGGGCGTGGGTGACAGGACGTTCGCCCGCCTCAAGCCGCTGATGAAGGTCCGATGACGGGCGCGGCATCTGCTGAAATGTCGCCGGAAGTGGAACTCCTGCTTCGCGAGATGGTCCAGCTGTGCGCCTCCGATCTCCACTTGACGGCCGGGCAGCCGCCCCGGGTGCGGATTGACGGGTCGCTGGCCGCGCTGGAGGACCGGGATCCACTCGAGGGCGAAGACACCCGGCGGCTGGTCCGTTCCCTGCTCACCGCGACCCTGCGGCGCCGCTTCGAGGACGACGGCGAAGTGGATTTCGCCTTCGAGGTTCCGGGGCTGGCTCGCTTCCGGGGTAACTGCTTCCGGCAGCGTGGGTGTCTGGCGCTGTCGGTGCGTCACATTCCGCGGGAGGTGGCGCCGCTGGAGGAGCTGGGCCTGCCGTCCATCCTGAACCATTTCGCCCGGCGGCCGCGCGGGCTGGTCCTGGTGACCGGTCCCACCGGCTCGGGCAAGTCCACGACGCTGGCGGCCATGGTCGACGGCATCAACCGGCGGCGCAGGGGCCACATCCTCACCGTCGAAGATCCCGTCGAGTTCGTCCACCGGTCCCGCCGCTGCATCGTCAACCAGCGCGAAGTGGGCACCGACACCCGCAGCTTTGCCTCGGCCCTCAAGTACGCGCTGCGCCAGGACCCCGACGTCATCCTCATCGGCGAAATGCGGGATCAAGAGACGATCGGCTCGGCCCTCACCATCGCCGAAACGGGCCACCTGGTTCTCTCCACCCTGCACACCAACTCCGCCGCCGACTCCGTCAACCGCATCATCGACGCGTTTGCGGCGGAAAGGCAGCGGCAGGTGCGCAGCCAGCTGGCGTCGGTGCTGGAAGGCGTGGTGACCCAGATTCTGGTGCCGAGGGCATCCGGGCGGGGCAGGGTGGCGGCGGTCGAGGTGCTGGTCGTCACGGCGGCCGTGCGGGCGGTGATCCGGGACGAGAAGGTGCACCAGCTGGGGTCGCTGATGCAGGCGGGGCGGAAACATGGAATGCGGACTCTGAACGACGCGCTCGCGCGCCTCTACCTGAATGGGGACATCACCCTGGAGGGGGCGCTGCAGCGGAGTCCGGAGGCGCGCGATCTTCTGCGGGCGGTGGGCGAGCCGGCGCCGGAGGGCAATGGTGGGGGCGGGGAGGGGTGGCGGTGACCGGGCGGGTGCCGGCCCGCGACGTGGTGATCTTCACCCGGCTCTTCGCGACCATGGTCGGCGCGGGGCTGCCGCTCGTGCAATCCCTCAACATTCTGGTGCGCCAGACGGAGAACGGGAACTTCCGCGAGGTGATTCGGCGCATGGTCAGGGATGTGGAGTCGGGGGACACGCTTTCCGGCGCGATGGGCCGGCATGGAAAGGTCTTCTCCGAGCTCAGCGTGAATATGGTGGCCGCGGGGGAGGCGGCCGGCGCCCTGGACACGATCCTGGGCCGGCTGGCCGACTTCCTGGAGAAGCACGGCGCGCTGGGGCGCAAGGTGAGGGCCGCGCTGATCTACCCGGCCATGATCTTCGCCGTGACCATCCCGGCGGTGGCGATCCTGCTTATCTTCGTCATCCCCACCTTCGAGAGCATGTTCGCGTCCGCGGACGTGCCCATGCCGCTGCCTACCCGAATGGTCATCGCGGCGTCCGGCGTCGTCCAGCGGTACTGGTGGGCCCTGGCTGGGGCCGTGCCGGTGCTGGCGCTGCTGGTGCGGCATGCGCACGGCACGAGCCGCGGCCGCCTCCTGATGGACCGGCTGCTGCTGGCCGTTCCGCTCGTGGGCAGCCTTCTGCGCAAGGCGGCCGTTTCGCGCTTCACGCGCACGCTGGGGACTCTGGTGGCGTCCGGAGTGTCGATCCTGCAGGGGCTGGAGGTCACGGCGAAGACGGCGGGGAACCGGGTGATCCACGACGCCGTGATGAGGTCCCGGGACGCCATCGAGAGAGGCGAGACGATCGCGCGTCCGCTCGATGAGTCGGGGGCCTTCACTCCGATGGTCGTGCGCATGGTGGAGGTGGGAGAACAGACCGGGGCCCTCGACGAGATGCTCGCGAGGGTCGCGGACTTCTACGAGCAGGAGGTGGACATCGCGCTGGAGGCCGTGATCGCAATGGTGGAGCCGGTCATGATCGTGGTGCTGGGGGTGGTGGTGGGGGGGATGATCGTGGCGATGTACCTGCCGATCTTCGAGATGATCACGGCGGTGGGGTGAGGGGTGGGGCGCAAGGTGTCCCTTGGCGCGTGGGGCCGCGGGAAAGGGCCGTGCCGGCCCGGCGCCTCGTCGCTCGTGCGGATTCAACGGCGGGTCGCTAGTTTGCCCGGCGCCATTGCCGTGTCCATGACTGGACCGGTGCCACGCCACCCCAAGGAGTCCGCGCCTCATGGAGTTCATCCAGTCAATCACCGACTTCCTGACCCGAATCTTCGTCACGGCGGGCATTTCGGTCGGCGGCGAGAACATCCCCTTCATGGTCATTCTTCTGCTGGGGATCGGGGTGTACCTCACACTGCGGCTGGGCTTCATCCAGGTCACCCGCCTGCGGCACGGGGCCGCGGTCGCGTCGGGGAAGTACGACGATCCGGACGACGAAGGGGACGTCACCCACTTCCAGGCGCTCACGACCGCGCTGTCGGCGACCGTCGGAATCGGGAACATCGCCGGGGTGGCGCTCGCGATCCACTGGGGCGGCCCCGGCGCACTCTTCTGGATGTGGGTCACGGCGGCGGTGGGGATGGCCACCAAGTACTCCGAAGTCACCCTGGCGCAGAAGTACCGGGTGCGCGAGCACGAGGGCGAATGGGCGGGCACCGTCTCGGGCGGCCCCATGTACTACATCGAACGGGGACTGGGGCCGAACTGGAAGTGGATGGCGATTGCCTTCGCCTTCCTCCTCGGCATCACGGCCTTCCTGACCGGCAACGGGATTCAGGCCAACACCGTCGCCGACAACCTGGAGACCCAGTTCAGCATTCCCACCTGGGTCAGCGGGCTGGTGACTTCGGGGGTGGTCGCGGCGGTGATCCTGGGCGGCATCTCCCGAATCGGGAAGGTGACCTCGGTGCTGGCGCCGGTGATGGCGATCGTCTACGTACTGGGCGCGCTGATCGTGATCGTCATGAACGTCGGCGACGTGGGGCCGACCTTCGCGCTGATCTTCCGCGAAGCGTTCAACCCGACGGCGGGGGTTGCGGGGACGGGGGTTGGAGCCTTCCTCGTCACGCTGATGTGGGGGGTCCGGCGCGGGCTCTTCTCCAACGAGGCGGGGCAGGGATCGGCACCGATCGCGCACTCGGCCGCCAAGACGGACGAGCCGGTGTCGGAAGGCGTCGTGGCGCTGCTGGAGCCGTTCATTGACACGATCATCATCTGCACCATGACGGGACTGCTGGTGATCATGACAGGCGTGTGGAACGACCGCTTCGAGACCGAGATCACGCTGAGCGGCGGCGACCTCTCCTACCGGGCCGTGCAGGTGGACGGAGGCTACGAGGACATGTCGCCCGACGCGCCGATCCGGATCGATGGCGGGGCGCACGTCGCCACCGGACCCGACGACCCGCAGGTCTCGTGGCATGAAGTCCCCGTGCTGACGCTCTACGTGGACGAGGCGCAGACGCAGCCGTTCAGCGGCGTGATCGATCCGGCTTCGGGGACCGCGACCGGCGAGGACGGGCAAACCTACACTTCGCTCCACGGCATGGCGGTCGAGAGCGGGGCGCCGCTCACCATGTCCGCCTTCCGCCGCGGGCTGTCGCCGCTGGGCGACTGGGGGCACTACATCGTGGTGCTGTCGGTGCTGCTCTTCGCCATCTCGACGGCGATCGCATGGAGCTACTACGGGGACCGCTGCGCCAATTATCTCTTCGGCGCGAAGGCGGTGATCCCCTACAAGGTCATCTTCGTGATGCTGCACTTCGTCGGGGCGGTGCTCCCGCTGAGCGTGATCTGGGACATCGGCGACGTCTTCCTCTCGATCGTCATCTGGCCGAACCTGATCGCGCTGGGGATCCTGGCGCCGCAGGTGGTGGCGATGACGCGGGATTACTTCGAGAGGAAGCCGTGGCGGGATAAGTAGGGGGCGGGCCGGGCGGCCACAAGTGCGGTCGAGCGGCGTTACATCGGCACTGGAAGGCTCGGTGAAAGCTGTGGATAATGTAAAGATAACATTACATTATGTAATGTATAGTATACTGTGGTCCTCGGCGAAGCTTCGCTCAGTGTTGCTCCTCGCCCTGGTCTCCGCCGCCTGTGCCGATGTGCCCGACGGGCAACGCGACGAGTCTTTCCTCGTGACCGACAGCGCCGGGGTGGTCATTGCGGAGAGCTTTCGGCCCGCGTGGGGCGACGGCGGAGGCTGGCGGGTGGTCGCGGAGCCCGAATTGTCCATCGGCGCCGGGGCGACCGGGGGCGAGGATCCCGACAATCCGGCGTTCGGATCGATCCGGGGTGTGCAGGTGTTGTCCGATGGGCGGATCGCGGTGGGTGATCGCACCGTCGACCAGGTGTTCGTGTTCGACGCTTCGGGGCGTTCCAGCCACCAGTTTGGAGGAGAGGGGGAGGGGCCGGGGGAAGTCGACAATCTTAGGCGTCTGGTGCAGTGTGCAGGCGACACCCTCATCACCGTCGGGTCATTCAGGTTCAACTTCTTCGATTCCGAGGGCAACTTCGTTCGCTCGGTGAGTTTCGGGGGTTCCGGCGACGGATTCAGGGCCTTGCCTGTCGTGTCCCGGGACTGCCTCAGGTTCCTGATGCACGATCCGGTGCCGGATCCGGTGGGAGACGAAGGCCTCCGCCAGGTCCACCTCGCGTGGTCGGACGAATCCTTTGCGGTGAGGGACACCGTGACGCACGTGGTCGTTGGCCAGTCCCATCCGATGTCGAATCCGGGGGGCTACACCAGCTACATGCCGGTGCCCTGGACGACGATGATGACGGCGCCCGTCGCCCACGAGAACCTGATTGTGGGCTACGGGCGCCGGTCCGAGCTTCGATCCTTCGGCCCGGACGGACGCCTAAAGCGGATCGCGCGGTGGCATGCCGAGCCGGAGCCGATCACCGCAGAGGACCGGAGGCGATTCGAGGACGAGGTGGCCGCCTGCGAGGCCCGGTACCGGGAAGGGCCTCAGGTGGAAGGGCTTTGCCGCACGCTGGAAGACTTCACCTGGCTTCCGCCTCACAAGTTCTTCTTCGACAAGCTGGTCCTCGATCCCAACGGAAGCATCTGGGCCCGTGCCGTTGATTCGGCCTCCCTCGGGGCGATCGACTCCAACCATCGCGGCGAGCCGCGCGGGCCGGAGCGCTGGACCGTGCTCGCGTCGTCGGGGGAGTGGCTCGGCACCGTTCAGATGCCGGACGGGCTATCGCTGGAGCAAGTGGCGAACGGCAGCGTCTACGGGGTGCACCGGGACGAGTTGGATGTGGCGACGGTGCGAGTCCACCGCATCGAGAAGGGCGGGGCCGCTCCCTGACGGTTGGCCAGGACTCTCCCGGCCGCCCGTCGCTGCCACGAACCGTCATTTCTCCGGCCCGTCCAGCACCCGTGCCGGCCGCACCGCCTCCCTCCCGTAACGGTCGCGTATCCGGTCCACGGCCCGCGCGATGGTCCGGTCACGTTCCGTCTCCAGCTTCGCCTCCCCTCCAAAAAACTCCAGCTGCTCCGCCGGTGCCTGGCGGACCAGGTTGGAGACGCCCACCCCGAGGAGCCTTGCCGGAGTCCTCCGGCGGTGGCGCAAACCGTGCAGCAGGGAAGCTGCCACCGCGAAAATCGCCCGGTCCGTCTCCACCCCCTCGGGCTGTGTGCTCCCCGCCTGCCGCGTCTTGTAGTCGAAGTCCCGGAGCTTGACGGTGACGGTGCGCGCCCGCAGCTCCTTCGCCCGCAACTGCCCCCCCACCGAGCAGCTCAGTTCCAGCAGCCGCCGCTCCAGCTCGTCGTCGTCGTCGATGTCGGCGAAGAAAGTCCGCTCCGAGCTGATGGATTTGCGGCGTTCGCGGGCGTCGACCTCGCTGGCGTCGATTCCCCGAACCCGCTCCCATAGCCACGCGCCGCGTCCCGGGCCGAACCACCGCGCCAGCCACTCCCGTTCCACCGCCGCCGCCTCGGCGCAAGTCGTCAGTCCCTTCTTCTTCAGCTGTTCCAGAAACGCGGGACCGATCCCCGGGAGCTGCTCCAGCCGAAACTGCGCCATGAAGGACGCCTCCCCGCCCGGCCGTACCACATGCACCCCGTCCGGCTTGGCCAGGCGGGTCGCCACCTTGGCCACCACCCGTTGCGTCCCCCCGCCCAGCGACACCGCCACCTCCGTCCGCGCCTTCACCACCCTGCGGATCCGGTCCGCCGTCGCGGCCAGCTCCTCACCCTTCAGCATGCGCTCAGTCCCGGTAAGATCCAGGTAGAACTCGTCGATGGAGGCCGCCTGCACCACCGGCGACATCTCTTCGAGGACCGCCCACACCGTCCGGCTCCGCTCCACGCACGCTCCCCGCGGCACCGGCGCCACCACCGCCTCCGGACACAGCTGCCGCGCACGCCGCGTGGGCATCCCGGAACGGACCCCGTACTCCCGCGCGGCGTACGACGCCGAGGTGATCACCCCCCGGTCGCTGCGCCCGCCCACCAACAGCAGCGGTTCCTTCCCCGCGCCCTCCGGGTCCTCCAGGCGCGCCACCTGCACGAAGAAGCTGTCGCAGTCCACAAGGAGGATCCTCCTGGGACCTTGCGGGGCCGTCCTGTTTCTGGACACGTTCTACCTTCCCGCGCACGGCCGCGGAGGCTCCGCGCAGCCGCCGGCGCACAGCGTGGACCTGTCACCCACCGACCGCCACCATCATAACCCCACCGAGGAGACGCCGACGATGGCCTACCCCTTCGAACTTCCCGACCTGGGATATCCCCACGACGCCCTGGAACCGCACATCGACGCCCGCACCATGGAGATCCACCACGGAAGGCACCACGCGGCGTACACGGCCAACCTGAACGCCGCCCTGAAGGGACACCCGGATCTGCACGGGAAGTCGGCCAACGAGCTCGTGGCGGACCTGGCGGCGCTGCCGGACGGAATCCGCATGGCTGTGCGCAACAACGGCGGCGGCTACGTCAACCACAACCTCTTCTGGCAGCTCATGGCCCCGGGCGGCGCGGACACGCCTGGAGGGGCATTGGCCGCGGCGATCGACGACGCCTTCGGGAGCTTCGACGACTTCAAGGCCCGCTTCGCCACGGCGGCGATCACGCGCTTCGGCTCGGGCTGGGCGTGGCTCGTGGCGGACGGCGGGGGCGCCCTGGAAGTCGTATCCACCGCGAACCAGGACACGCCCGTGATGGACGGCAATACCCCGCTCCTGGGTTGCGACGTCTGGGAGCACGCCTACTACCTGAACTACCAGAACCGTCGTCCGGACTACGTGGCCGCCTTCTGGAACGTGGTCAACTGGACGGTCGTGGGGGAGCGGTACGCGGCCCTCTGAGCCTGATGCGCGACAACCTGACCTTCGCCATCGTGGCTTTCACGCAGCTGCTGGTGGTGTACAATCCGCTCGCCGCGATGCCGATGTTCGCCACGCTCACCGCCGAGGATTCTCGCCGGGAGCGGCTGAGGACCGCGCTCGTGGGGGTGCTGACCTCGGTCATCGTGATGGTCGTTTTCACCTTTGCGGGACACGCCATTCTGGACTTCTTCGCCATCACCACGGAAGCGTTCCAGATTGCGGCGGGGGTGATCTTCTTCGGGATCGGCTCGGACATGCTGGCGGCGAGGAGATCGCGCGTGAAGACGACCCGCAGGGAGCAGGACGAGGCGGCGGGCCGCGACGGCCTGGCGGTGATTCCGCTGGGATTGCCCACCCTGTCCGGGCCCGGCACGATCGTGACCGTGATCGCGCTGGCGGGGCTGGCCGACGGTCCCGCGCAGCTGTCTTCGGTGTACCTGGCGTCCCTGCTGGTGGGAGCGGTGACGCTGCCGTGCCTGATGCTTGCGCCGACCTTGCTGGGGGCGCTGGGGAGGACGGGACTCAACGTCGTGACGCGGATCATGGGACTTCTGGTGATGGTCGTGGGGGTGCAGTTTCTCATCAACGGGATCGGGATCGTGATTGCGTCGTGGGGGCTGGGGGTGTGACGCTTGGGGATTGTATACAGGGGAGAGAGTGGACGGAACCCTTGATCGGTCATATGTTTATATGAGGACGAAGCGAGGATTTCACGACCAGAGCGGGCAGAAACAGGGGGCGTAACTGGTGGGTCGGCCAAGGTATCGGCGCATGAAGGCGACACGGACACGAAAGGGTTTGGTGCGGTCGGCGGGGATCTGCGCGTGGGTCCCTATCCTGTTGGTGGTGTTGGGGTTCGGGAACGTGGAGGCTCAGAGCCTGAAGGGGGGCCTGGCCTCGATGCAGGAACAGTATGGCCGGGCCCTCGAATACGACTACACCTTCCTCAGGGATCCTGCTCACGTCCGGCAATTCGTCCGGAACAATCTCCTGGTACCCCTGGAGGGAAACAGAGACTACCAGCTCGACGACGAGGTCTCGTTTCCGTACGCGCGCCCCGAGGTGCGCACCTTCATCGAGCGTCTGAGCCGCCAGTACCGGGACGCGTGCGGCGAAATGCTCGTCGTCACCAGCCTGACCCGTCCCAACAACCGACAGCCCGGGAATTCCTCAAAGAGGTGGTCCGTCCACCCGACGGGTATGGCGGTGGACCTGCGGCGGAGCAACACGCCCGCGTGCCGCAGATGGATCGAGCGAGTTCTCCTGCAGCTGGAGGGATCCGGTACCCTGCAGGCCACCCACGAGCGGCGTCCGCCCCACTACCACATTGCGGTCTACACCAAGGACTACGCCCGCTACGTGGCCCGGCTCGAGGCCGATGAGCCGGCCGTGGCCGAGCCCGAGCCGATGGTCGCGACCCAGGCGGCAGCGGTGACCGACAAGTCCACAGGTTCGTCCTCGGGGTCGTTGGTGCGGTACCGGGTGCGCTCCGGCGACTCGCTGTGGAGCATTGCGCGCGCCCACGGGATCACGGTGGCCCAGCTCAAGTTGGCCAACAAACTCACCAGCAGCCGCATCTACGCGGGGCAGCGGCTGGACGTCCCGGTCAGCTCCCGGTAACGAACCGGGCCGGGCGCCCGGGAGGCCACCCCCAATACATGACGGTCTCGGTGGTGATCCCGGCGTACAACGAAGCGGCCACGATCGAGAGGCTGCTTCTGCGCGTTGCCCCGGTTCCCGTGGACAAGGAAGTCATCGTCGTTGACGACGGTTCCACCGACGGGACGCGGGAGTTGCTGGGGGCACTCGAGGAACGGGGGCTGATCGACCGGCTGCTCCTCCACGAACGCAACCGCGGCAAGGGGGCCGCCCTGCGCACCGGCTTCGCACACGCCACCGGAGACGTGGTCGTCGTACAGGACGCGGATCTGGAATACGACCCGGGTGCGATCCCGACACTTCTCGGCCCCATTCTGGACGGCCGGGCCGATGCCGTCTATGGGTCGCGCTTCATAGGCGGGCCCCGCCGCGTCCTTTTCTTCTGGCACACGCTCGGCAACCGGTTCCTCACCCTTCTGAGCAACGCGTTGACGAATCTCAATCTGACGGACATGGAGACGTGTCAGAAGATGATTCGCACCGACCTGCTTCGGTCTCTTCCGCTCACTGTGAACCGCTTTGGAATCGAGCCGGAGATTACGGCGCGGCTCGCCCAGGCCGGCGCCCGGATCTACGAACTGCCGATCAGCTACGACGGTCGCTCCTACGCGGAGGGGAAGAAGATCGGGTGGAAGGACGGGGTTTCGGCCATCTGGTTCATCCTGCGGTGCAATCTGGCGGGTCCGCGGCCGCGGACGTGGAAGGGTGGGGATACGCCCGTCCGATAACTCGGTCCCGTTTTTCTATCCCGGCGCCCCGCGGGCGGGCCCATCTTGCGGTCTCGTTCAGCATCTGCCGGGGTCGAGCGTTGCCACGAAGTCCTCGCGGCCCCCGGCAATCACCAGGGATCGAGCCGTGAGAAATGAAGCTGTGGACATCGGGTACGATGAGCCTGCGCTCCGCGTCATTGCTGGCGGCGCTGGCGGCGGCGCTGGCATTCGCCAACAGCGTCGGCAACGACTTTGCGTACGACGACCGGCTCATCATTGCGGGCAACGAGGGCATCCAGAGCCTCGAGTCTCTGCCCGGCACCTTCGCGAAGCCGTACTGGCCCAACGCTCATGGCCGGGAACCGGGGTTGTGGCGTCCGGTCACAACGTGGGTCCATGGCCTTACAGTGGCAGCGGGTCTCGATCAGGCGGGAGAGCATCCGTCCAGAAGAGTAGCGGTTGGCCAACATAGTTCACAGAATCGTTGAAAGGAATGTAGTAAATGACTGACAATAAGGGCTTTACGCTCATCGAGCTACTCATTGTTCTCGTTATCATCGGTATCCTGGCGGCGATTGCCGTGCCGCAGTTCTCGAAGGCGCGGGAGAAGGCCTACTTCGCGGCCATGAAGGCGGACATGAGGAACCTGGCCGCGCAACAGGAACTCTACTACGCCAGCGAATACAGGTACACGAGCTCGCTCACCGAGCTCGGGTTCGTCGCTTCGGAGTCGGTGAACGTGACGCCGGCGGCATCGGCTTCAGGCTGGTCCGCGACGGCCACCCACGACGCGCTGGGAACCGCCGAGGGATGCGCGATCTACTACGGAACGGCAACGGCACCCACGATCGGGTCGGTGTCGCCGGAGGCCGAAGGCCAGGTCGTGTGCACGCAGTGATGGATCGGTCCGGGTATTCGATCATCGAGATCGCGATGGTCCTGGTGATTCTCGTCGCACTGGCGCCGCCGCTCATCGGTTCCGCCGCGAAACTGCGCAGGTCGTTTCTCCTGAGCCGGGCACGAGAGGAAGCTGCGCAACTCTTCGCGGAGGCGCGATGGGCGGCGGTCGGGGAGGGTGGGGCGATCGTGATCCTCAACGCCGACCCGCCGTGGGGTGCCGTGGTGACCGCCGCCGGCGACACGACGAGGTTGACCGAACTGGGAGAAGGTGGCGTGTCGCTTCGCCTTTCTCGTGGCCGCGCCAACAGCCGGGTCCGCTTCGGCCCGCTGGGGCTGGGCCTGGTCTCGAGCCAGACGCTCACCTTTGAACTGGGTGGGGAGGAACGCCAACTGGTGATTTCCTCAATGGGCCGGGTGTCGCGCAGATGAGAGCGGGTGGTGCAGCGAAGAGGTCGGTTGCGTCCTGTCCCGGATGCGGCAGGCCCCCGATGAATCGGGCGGGGACATCTCTTGTGGAGGTGATCGTCGCCGTTGTCATCGTCGGCGTCGGGATTGCCGGGGTGGCATCGTTGACCGCCGCGTCAGCCCGAATACTCGTGCAGGTCCGGGCACTGGACGAGAGCTACACGTTGCTGCAGAGCTTCGTGGACTCGGCCGCGGCGTCGACGGGCGGTGGTGTGGAGTCGGGGAGCCGGACCCATCCAACCGGGGTGCTGACGTGGAGTGTCCCGGGATCGCCGGGCGCCAAAGCATGGGCCCGCTTCGATCACGCCGTGCTGTCGTCTCCGATACAGATCGACTTTGTCGTGCCGGCCTTGGTGGGCACGCCATGACGGGATCCGTTCGATGAGCCGATTCGCGCGGAGGCGCCACGGTTTCGTGCTGGCTGAGGCGATCCTGGCCGGTACGCTGCTGTTGCTGGTCGTGCAGGTGGCCTGGTGGGCGACTGCGGCCCAGAGCCTTGTTGCCACCCGGGTCGTGGCGGGTGCGCGAATGCTCGACGAGACGCGACTCGTCCACCAGGTGCTATCGACGGAGATTCGGCACGCCGAGGCCGGCAGAGACTGGGCGGTCGAGGGTGGTGACCTGAGCCTGCGTGCCTTTCGCGGAATCGGCTACACCTGCAGGACCCAACCCGCGGACGGGTGGGGGGTGGCCGTGACCGGATATCGGCTTGCGGACAGCGACAAGGACTCCGTACTCGTGCTCTCCGCCGACGGAGGCTGGCGGCCTTCCGCCCTGGTGCGGCGGAGCCGCGGAGCCGGGCTCGACTGTCAACAGATTGCTGGCTTCTCGACGGAAGTGTGGATCCTCGATCCGCCGCCATCCCGCCCCGTCGCGGCCCTCTACTTCGAAAGGGGGGCCTACCGCCTGGCAAGCGACGCTCTTCGCTACCGAAGGGGACTGGGTGGGTGGCAACCTCTCACCGGGACAGGGATTGCGGCGGACTCTTCCGTCTTTCTGGCCACCGGTCAGCGGGGCCTCGAAGCACGCATGGTCTGGGAAGACCCCAGCCCCATGCACCCGTCCTTCAGTTGGAAGATCTGGACACGCAGATGAGGAGAGTGTGTGCGCGCAAATGACACTGACGAATCATCGCCGTGAGGAGGGTTTTGCCCTCGTACTCACACTGCTGGCCCTGTTGGTTCTTGCCGGTATTGCCACTGCGGCGGCGGTTGCCGCGGTCGGCCAGCTCCGAGCGGCCGCCATGGCGGGCAGGGTGATTTCCGGCCGTGCAGCGGCGCTCGGAGGGGTGGAACGGGTTCTGGCCGAGACACGTGGGTTGCCGCGGGCCGAGATCGGGGGGGAAGCATTGGAGATGGCGGCGGACAGCTTCGGCGGGCACGGTCTGTGGCGGGTCCATGATCTGCGGGTTGAGCGCGAGTTCCACCTTCTCATCGGGGAGGCGCAACCGGTGGGTGGCGTTCCGATTCGTGTCGCTCGGGTTGCCTGGTGGATGGAACCCGAGTCGCGCGTGGCGGGGCACCGGGCGGTCGTGGAGAGTGCATCGGTCGTGGCAGCCGTCGGCGCACAAGTGCTGGCTGACTCACTGATGACCGGTCGCCGGGGGTTCGCCGCATGCGACCAGATTCTCGCCGACACCATGGGTTGGGGCCTGGTGCCGACGACAGGAGGGCTTTCCGGACCACCTGAGTGGGGTGCGGGGGAAGATGGTCCCTCCTTCCAGGAGATGCGTCTGGGCTGGTTCGACCGCTCGACACTGGCCGCACTTGCCGACCGCGATTTGTCGGGTGGCGGGACGCTCACGCCGGGATGCCCCGATTGCTGGTCGGGGCTGGTTTTCGGCTCGGAGCAGGTACGGGTCGAGGGACCGGGCGCGGGTGTGCTCGCGATCGACGGGGACCTCGTCTTCGGGAGCGGTGTTGTGTGGACCGGACTGGTGCTTGTTTCCGGTGACGTGACCATCGAGGCGGGAGGCGGTCTGTTGGGGCTGGTGCGGGCGGGCGGCACGGCAACCCTCGCCGAGAACGCGACCGTGGATGGCTCGGCGTGCGCCGCGCTGGAGGCTCTGAAGACGGCGGCTGCCCTTTTGCGCCCGATCCCGTTGCCGGGGCGCTCCTGGATTGGACCCATACCCCCGGGAGCGGAGTAGCGGGATGGCGCTCTTCGGCCGGGGAAGAACCGTGGCGGGCCTCGATATCGGCAGCGGCTACGTCAAGCTCGCGCTGGTGGATCACGGCGGAGACCGACCTGAGGTGTGCGGTCTGGCGATCCGGCCGACCCCCAGGGGGGCGGTCGTAGACGGTGAAGTGATTGAGCCGGGTCGCGTGGCCGGCGCGGTCAGGGAGTTGATGGAAGAGTCCGGCATCAGGTCGCGCAATACCGTGGCGGCGCTTGGCGGACACGACGTGTTCATCAAGAGGGTCAGACTGCCGCGCATGAAGGAAAAGGAGGCTGGAAGGGCGATCCGTCAGGAGGCCGAGCGCCATATTCCCTTCGACCTGGAAGAAGTGAGACTCGACTTCCAGATCCTGCCCCCGCGCCAAAGCACGTCCCACATCGAGGTACTGCTGGTGGCCGCGAAACGGGAACGCGTGGACGACAGGGTGTCACTCCTGGCCGAGGCGGGGATTCGCGCAGCCGCCATGGACATCGAGGCTTTCGCCCTCCACAACGCATTTGTCCACAACTATCCGGGCACTGCGGATGGGGTGGTTGCACTGGTCAACGTCGGCCGCGATGTCACCAACCTCAATGTGATCGAGGAGGGTGTACCGGTAATGGCCAAGGATCTTCCCCTCGGGTCGCGCAAGGTGGCGGAATCGCTGCAGCGGGATTTCCGTCTGACGGAAGAACAGGCCGAGCAGGTTCTCCACGGGCACCAGCCCCTGGAGGGTGTGCAGCGCGTGGTGGCCGAGGGCGTCGCCTTGGGAATCAGGCGGGCGGCCGCCTATCTCGGGGGTCGGAAGTCGGGTGACGGGGTGGGCAGAATCTTCCTGAGCGGAGGGGGTGCCTGCATGCCGGGGATGGTCGAGGCTCTTGCCGAGCGGGTGCAGGTGGAGACCCGGCTCGTCAATCCGTTCGAGCGGGTGCCGCTGCGCGAAGAGGCGCGGGGCCGGCGGCTCCTCGCAAGTGCCGCGCCCATGATGTTCCTGCCGGTAGGTCTCGCTCTGAGGGCTGCCTGACCATGCGCGGAGATGCGAAGCGTGCTTGAGATCGATCTGCTGCAAGGGGGTGATTGGGGACAGGATGGACGGTCCCGGAAACCGGTTTCGCGCGTATGTGCCTGGAGGCTCTCGCGGGATGGCTGGATCATCGGATCCGCCTTGGTGATCCTCATGTCGCTGGGCCTTGCCGCTTACTTCGCGCTGTCGGTGCGCACGCGCGCGGCCGGCCTCGAGGCAGCGTTGCAGGCGGCCTTGGCCGACTCGGTTCGCAGCGCCGCGCTCAGCGAGAAGATGCGAACGCTGGAGGCCCGTCGCGACTCCATCGCGGCGAGGGTTGCGATCATTCAGGAGATCGACGCCCGCCGCTACCGGTGGCCCCGCATCATGGACGAGGTGGCGGGGGTGCTGCCGGAGGAGGCGTGGCTTACCCGGTTCGCTCAGGTGACGTCGCAGGAAGCCCCGGCCCGCTTCGAGGTGGAGGGAATGGCGCGGGACAACTTCTCGCTGACCCGGTTCTGGAACGGCATGGAGTCTTCCCCCTTTATCCGGAACGTCCGGTTGATCAGTACCGAGAACGTCCCGGGGGGGATGTCTGGCGGAGCAGGTGGTGATCTCTACTCCTTCGTGTTGCAAGCCGAACCAGAGGATCCTTCCCCCGATGTGCTGGACTTCGTGCCCGTCCGACCGGTGGCCGCGCGATGAGCCTGCTGCCCACCGATCCCGTGAGAAGAGTCGCGATCCTGTGCGCGTTCCTGGCCGCCTCGGGGCTCTACTTCGGCCACACCTACCTCTTCGCGCCGAGGGCCGAGCGCGCGGAGTCCATGCGCCTCCGAATCGAGAGACTGGAAGAGGGCAACCGGGAGGCAAGCAGGGCCGCTGCACTGGGCGACGGTGAATTGGAGGAACGCCTCGCTCTGTACCGGGAACACATCGCGCGCCTGGAGGCGCTCATCCCCGCGAACGACGAGGTCGCGGCTCTCCTGGATGCCATTTCGGACGAGGAGCGCCGGGCGGGCGTCGAGATGACCATGATGCGACCCCAACCGGTCGAACCCGGCGACTACTACGACCGCCTGAGCTATCAGGTAACGGTTCAGGGCGGATATCACGCGGTCGGGTCATTCCTGGCGGCCATCGCGTCGCTGGAACGGATTGTCTCCCCCGGCGATCTGGTCATGACCCCTGTCGATCCCCCAACCGGGGACGGCCCCGTGGAGGCCGGTTCGATCCTGGCCAGCTTCCGGATCCGTACCTACGTCGCCACTACGCCCGCGCCGGCCGAACCAGCCGAATCATCCGCAGAGACTGGAGATCCGCAGTCATGAAGACAAGAAGAAGGACAATGCAGGCAGCCCTCGCCACGATTCTCACTCTCGGCGGTTCCGTGGCCGGCTCGGGCCAGGGCCGACCCGATGACGGAACGGACCCGCCAACAGTGGAATTGCAGGAGGGGCCGACCCGATTGGTCGAAGGAGCGCTGATCCTCGAGCGGGAAGCGTACGCCTATCCGACACGCGGGCGAAGAAACCCGTTTCTTCCCTCGGATGTCCGGTCCCCGCACGCTCCGGGCGTCGAAGAGGTCGTGCTTCTGGGAATCATCCATCACCCGGACCCCATGTTCCGTGTGGCGGTCATCCGTGTCCCTGGCGGAGTGGACGGGACGGCGGGTGCCGGCGCAGGACCGATTGCGGTTCCGGCTTCGCGACTCCGGACCGGCGAACTGCTTGCCGGCATGCGGATCGTGGCCATTGAGGTGGACCATGTCGTCGTTGAGCTGGAGGAACCCGGGGGAACGGCGACGAGGGTGCTTGCCATGCCACGGGCGGAGAAGGGGAGGGGTTCATGATGTTCCGCGCCAACCTGACAAGGCTAGCAGCCCGTGGAAAAAATGCCCCCGGCATTCGATCGGCGATGCATCTGGGCTGGGCGCTTCGCTTCACCGGTTCACGATGTAAAGACAACATTACACTTTGTCAACCACAGTATACATTCGGTGGCCACGGACTGCTATGGATCGCTCCGATCCTGATCTCGATCCTCATCGCGATGTCGCCGGGCCAGGTGGTTGCCCAGGAAACTCCCCCTCCTGTCCCCGAGCAAGAGATCGGCCGCCCCATCACCGTCTCCTTCAGCGACACTCCCATTCGGGACGTCCTCTTCGCCTTCGCGGACTTCGCGGGGCGCTCCATCGTTGCGGGGACCAGTGTGGACGTCCTCGTCTCGGCCGAGATCCGCGAACAGCCCTGGGACGTGGCGCTGCGGGCCGTGCTCACCGCGTACGGCCTCGTGGCCCACGAACAGGAGGACGGCATCATCCGCGTCGACGATGTGCACAGCCTCTTCGACCGGGAGTCGGTCCAGCCGCTGGTTGCCCGCGCCTATCGCGTCAACTACGTCGACGCGGCGGAACTCACCGAACTGATTGCGGCCCTCCTCAGCGAGCGCGGACGAGTGTCGGCGGGGATCGGGACGAACACGCTGGTGGTGACCGACATCCCAAGGGTGCAGGACGCGGTGGAGGACCTGGTCGCGGAGCTGGACGTACAGGTCCCCCAGGTGGACATCCTGGCGAAGATCATCTTCGTCAACCGCTCCCGGCTGAAGGGATTCGGGATCACCTACGATCTCAAGGACACGGGTGGGAATCAGCTCAACCTGCTCACTCCGGGCGTCGTCGATCTAGATGGAGACGGCTCCATCACCCTGCCCGACGAGCAGGTGCCGCGCGGGACCAACGTCGTTTCCCTCGGGGGCAACTCCATCGCCGCGCTGGGCAACGCCACCAACCGGGTGGTGAACCCAACCCTCTCTCTCCTGACGTCGCTGGTATTGGGACGCAGCACCCTGGTCGCGTTCATCGATGCGCTGGAATCTGTGCAGCTTGCGGACGTGGAGGCGCAGCCCTCGGTCCGCGTCATGGACAACCGGATGGCGCGGATCGTCGTGGGCGAGGAAACCCCGGTTCGCGTAATCGACGCCGGTGCACAACTTCAGGGAGGCCAGGGCGGGGACAGCCGCAGCACGCTGCCGGTCGCGACCGTGGATTATAAGGAGACGGGGGTGATCCTCGAAGTCACGCCCAGGATCACCGACACGGACGAGGTCCTGCTGGAGCTTTCGGCCGAGCGTTCCTCGGCGGACCTGGCTCCCTCGGACGTGGGCGTGATCTTCCGCAGACAGAAGGCGGAGTCCCGTGTGCTGGTGAGGGATGGCGAAACGGTGGTGATCGGCGGCCTGACCGTCACCGAGAAGGCGGAGGTGCGGTCGGGGATCCCCCTGCTCATGCACCTGCCGCTGGTCGGGCGGCTCTTTCTGACGCGCCGGGAATCCTCGGTGCAGCGGGACCTGCTGATTATGGTCACGCCCACCATCGTGCGCGCGGAGTTGCCCTGAACGGTGGGGGGCGCCGGGGCGGGCCGGCGACCGGACTATCGAGGCCGGGGGAATACGGCCTCTGCCGGCTCCGCTTCGGTAGCCGCTTCCCCGCAACCGGGGCCTTCGCTATCTATGGACAAGGTCCGCGAGCCGAACCCCGCCCCCCAGCCCCACCCCACGCCCGCCGCCATCATGCCACTCCATCACCTGTCCTTCCACACCGCGGGAGAATCCCACGGCCGCGGCCTCGTCGCCGTGCTGGAAGGGGTCCCCGCGGGGATGCCTCTCGACCCGGCCGTCGATATCGACCCAGATCTGCGCCGCCGCATGGGAGGATACGGCCGGGGTCGGCGCATGCGCATCGAGTCCGACCGCGCCGAGATCATCTCGGGTCTGCGGCTCGGCGAGACCCTGGGTTCGCCCGTCTCCATGGTGATCTGGAACCGCGACTGGAAGAACTGGACTACCGCGATGGCGCACGAGCCGCCCGACCCGGAGGGGAACCCCAAGGCGCTGCGCCCGGTCTACCTCCCCCGGCCCGGCCACGCCGATCTGGCCGGAGTGCTCAAGTACGACCGCCGTGACGCACGCGACATCCTGGAGCGCGCCTCCGCACGCGAGACCGCGGCCCGGGTCGCGTGCGGCGCCGTGGCCCGCACCCTGCTCAGAGAGGTCGGCGCCACCATCGGCAGCCACGTCACGCGCATCGGCGACGTGGAGGCGCGCCCCCCCGACGAGCTGCCCGACGACCTCAACGTGGCCTCCGATCCGTCACCCCTGCGCACGCTCGACCCGGAGGCCGAGGGCGCCATGATCGCGGCCATCGACGAGACCCGGGAGGCGGGGGACACGCTGGGCGGCTGCTTCGAGGTGGTGGTGCGCGGTCTGCCGGTGGGGCTCGGCAGCTACGTCTCGTGGGACCGCAAGCTGGACGGGCGGCTGGCCCAGGCGGTCATGTCGGTGCACGCGATCAAGGGGGTCGAGATCGGTCCCGCGTTCATCAACGCCGCCCGCCCCGGATCCCGGGTGCACGACGCCATCATGCGCGACGAGGCCAAACGGCGCTCGGGGGGCTTCGCCCGGGCCCGAAACCGCGCGGGCGGCCTGGAGGGCGGTATTACCACAGGGGGCGATTTGGTAATACGCGGGGCCATGAAGCCGATTTCGACGCTGTTGAAGAAGCGGCTGCCGAGCGTGGACCTGAGGGACGGCACGACGAAGCACGCCACCGTGGAGCGCAGCGACGTGTGCGCCGTGCCCGCCGCCGCGGTCGTCGCGGAGGCGATGGTCGCGCTGGTCGCCGCCGACGCCCTGCTCGAGAAGTTCGGCGGCGATTCCCTCACCGAACTGCGCCGCAATCTGGACTCCTACCTGGAGCACCTGAACCAGCGCGGCTTTCGCCCACGGGGGCCGGAGGTCCAATGACCGTGGCGGAAAGCACCATGCCCGAGGTCGCGCCCCGGGCCGGGTCCGGTGCGGCCCGGATCGTCCTCGTCGGGTTCATGGGCGCGGGCAAGTCCACTGTTGGACCCATCCTCGCCAGCGCCCTGGACTGGGACTTCGTGGACCTCGACGACGAAATCGCGGGCCGGGAGGGCCGTCACGCCGGTGAGATCATTCGCCGCGACGGCATCGAGCGCTTCCGCAGACTGGAGTCGAAGGCCGCGCGGGAGCTGCTCCGGCGCGAACGACTGGTCCTCGCCGTGGGAGGAGGCTGGGCCGCACAGCCCGGCCACATGGCCTCGCTGAAGCACGACAGTCTCTCGGTGTGGTTGCGGGTCACACCCGCAGTGGCTTTGGCGCGAATTCGCGGATCGGCCACCCCCCGACCGCTCCTGGAGGGCCCTGATCCGCATGCGGCCGCAGTCGCTCTCCTGCGTCGCCGGATTGCGCATTACAGCTCCAGTACCATTACAATCGAAACGGAGGGCAGGTCTCCCGAAGAGGTGGCCCGGGAGATTCTGCAACACCCGAGCGTGACGGAATCTCACAGGGAGGAATCCGAGTGAAGCTGGTGATCGTCGAGTCGCCCGCGAAGGCCAAGACCATCGAGAGGTTCCTCGGCCCGGAGTACCGGGTCGCGGCCTCGTACGGCCACATACGCGACCTACCCCGGTCCGCCCGCGAGATTCCGGCGGCCGTGCGGGACAAGCCTTGGGGCCGGCTGGCCGTGGATACCGCGGACGGCTTCAGGCCCGTTTACATCGTCCCCGAAGAGAGCCGGCGGCATGTGCGCGAGCTGAACAAGCTCCTGCGGGGTGCCGACGAAATCCTCCTCGCGACCGATGAAGACCGTGAGGGCGAGTCGATCAGCTGGCACCTGGTTGAGGTGCTGAAGCCGTCGGTGCCCGTGCGGCGAATCGCCTTCCACGAGATCACCCGGTCCGCCATCCGCGAGGCGCTCGCCAATCCCCGCCAGGTGAACCGGCGACTCGTGCAGGCGCAGGAGGCGCGTCGCGTTCTGGACCGCCTCTACGGCTACAGCCTGTCCCCCGTCCTATGGAAGAAGGTGCGCACCAAGCTGAGCGCGGGGCGGGTGCAGAGCGTCGCGCTGCGGCTGGTCGTGGACCGCGAAGAGGAGCGCCTGCGCTTCCGGGTGTCCGAGTACTGGCGCGCGCGAGCGCTGCTGGTGGCGGGCGAGCTGGAGTTCGCGGCGGTGCTCATCCGGATCGGCGGGCGCAGGGTGGCGACCAGCAAGGACTTCGACTCCGTCACCGGAAGGCCGCTCGCGTCTTCGCGGGCGATCGCGCTCGACGGCGAGGCCGCTGAGGCGATCGCGTCGGGAGCCATGGGCGCGGTGCCGTGGATGGTCGACACGGTCGACCGCAAGTCCACCCGGCAGCGCCCGGCCCCACCCTTCACCACCTCGACGCTGCAGCAGGCGGCCAGCCGGCGCCTTCGCATGACGCCGCGGCAGACCATGAGGGTCGCGCAACGCCTCTACGAAGGGATCAACCTGGGCGGCGGGGACCGCGAAGGGCTGATCACCTACATGCGAACCGACTCGTTGACGCTTTCGGAGAAGGCGCTGGGCGAGGCGGGCGGCTACATCAGGAAGTCGTTTGGAGACGACTATTATCAGGGTCCGAGACGCTATCGCACGAAGTCCAAGCTGGCGCAGGAGGCGCACGAAGCGATCCGCCCCACCAGAATCGCGCGCACGCCCGACAGTGTCGCCCGGTTGCTGGACAAACAGGAACTGGCCCTCTACCGCCTCATCTGGAAACGCACCGTCGCCTCGCAGATGGCCGACGCGCGCGTGGACCGAACCACGGTCGACCTGGTCGCGCGGATCGGCGACGCGGACCACACCTTCCGGGCGTCGGGATCGGTCCTCCGCTTCCCGGGCTTTCTGAAGGTGTACGGCGACACGAGGAAGGATCAGCTGCTGCCTTCGCTGGCCGCCGGCGATGAGATCCACGCCGAGGGATCCGCGAACCTCGCCGACCCACCGTCCCCGCCCGACGCGCGGGGTCCCGGGGGCCACAAGAACACCGATACCCCCAGTCCCCCCACCCTCCTCCGCTCCGTCGAACCCGAACGCCGCGAGACCAAGCCGCCCCCCCGCTACACGGAAGCCTCTCTGGTCAGGAAGCTGGAAGAGGAGGGGATCGGCCGCCCTTCCACCTATACCCCCACCATCTCACGCATCCAGGATCGCGATTACGTGCGGAAACGCGAGGGCGCATTGGTGCCCACGTACGTCGGGTTGGCGGTCACGCGCCTGCTGCGCGACCACTTCGGGAAGTACATCGACCTCGGCTTCACGGCCCGCATGGAGGACGCTCTGGACGACATCGCCACGGGCGAAGTCGAGTCCCGGCGCTTCCTCGACGCCTTCTACAACGGCGAAGACCACCAGCCCGGTCTGGACCGCGAGATCGAGGACGCCCTGCCGGACATCGATTTCCCGGCCGTGGCGCTCGGCACCGACCCGGAGACGGGCAGGGACATCCGGGTGCGGATCGGCAGGAACTCGGTCTTCGCGGAGCGGGGCGAGGGTGACGAGCGCCAGTCGGCCACCATTCCCGAAGAGCTCCTGATCGACGAGCTGACCGTGGAGCGTGCGTGCGAACTGATCGAAGCGCGCTCCCGGACCGGCGAGCCCATCGGGACCGATCCGGGTACGGATCTGCCGGTGTTCGTCCGGATCGGCCAGTATGGCCCCTACGTGCAATTGGGGGAGGCTCGCAAGGGACGCGACAAACCGCGCTGGGCGGGGCTGCCGAAGGGCATGGACGCGTCGGAGGTCACGCTGGACTACGCGCTGAAGCTTCTCTCGCTGCCCCGCACGCTGGGCGAGGATCCCGGCAGCGGCGAGGAGGTCAGGGCGGGGCTGGGCAGGTACGGACCGTACGTGGCGCGAGGCCGCGAGTACCGGAGCCTGCAGTCCCCGGACGACATGTTTACAGTCACGCTCGACGAAGCGCTGGCACTGTTGGCCCAACCAAGAAGACCCCGGCGAGGGCCCCAGGCGCTCAAGGTGGTCGGAACCCACCCCGGCAGCGGGACCGAGATCCGGCTGCTCAAGGGACGCTACGGGCCGTACGTGACCGATGGCGAGGTCAACGCGAGCATTCCGAAGGGACGCGACCCGATGGCGGTCACCGTTCAAGAGGCGTTGGAACTCATGGCGAGGGCGGCCGAGCGGAAGAAGACCCGTCCGCCCCGGGGCCGTCGCCGCGTCGCCCGGCGGAAGGGGTGAGACGGGACCCGGTGAGCCTCGTAACCGTCGTCGGGGGAGGCCTCGCCGGGTGTGAAGCGGCCCTGGCGCTGGCGAAGCTCGGCAGACGCGTGCGACTCGTGGAGATGCGGCCGGTGAAGACTACCCCGGCCCATCAGACCGCCGGCCTCGGCGAGCTCGTCTGCACCAACTCCTTCAAGAATGAGCGGCCGACCACCGCGCATGGCCAGCTCAAGCGCGAGATGAAGCATCTCGGATCGGCGCTGCTGGCGGCGGCCGAAGAGAGCAGGGTCCCGGCGGGCGCCGCGCTGGCCGTTGACCGCCACCTTTTCTCGCGCGCTCTCACGCGGCGGGTTGACGAGGATCCGGGCATCGAGCTGGTGCGCGAGGAGGTTCGATCCATTCCCGAGGGTCCGACGGTATTGGCCTCCGGTCCCCTGACCTCCGATGCGCTGGCCGAGAGCATCGCCGCCGAACTGGGGGACGGGGGACTGGCCTTCTACGACGCGATCGCCCCCATCGTGCACGCCGACTCGGTGGACCGAGGCGTCGCCTTCCCTGCCGGCCGTTACCAGCAGGATGCCGACTACCTGAACTGCCCACTCACCGAGACGCAGTACGACGCATTCATCGACGCGCTCCGGAAAGCGGATGTGTACGAAGGACACGACTGGGAAAACGTCCCGTACTTCGAGGGCTGCCTACCGATCGAGGTCATGGCCGCGCGGGGACACGACACGCTTCGCTACGGCCCCATGAAGCCCGTCGGCCTGCAAGATCCCCGCACCGGGAGGCGGCCGCATGCGGTCGTGCAGCTCAGGCGCGAGGACCGGGCCGGGCAGATGTGGAACATGGTGGGATTCCAGACCCGTCTCAGGACCGGCGAGCAGCGGCGGGTCTTCACCATAATCCCAGGGCTGGAGGACGCGGAGTTCCTGCGTTGGGGGTCCATCCACCGGAACACCTACCTGAACTTCCCCGGGCGACTGAACGCGTACGGCTCGTCGCGCCGCCGTCCCGACGTCATCTTCGCGGGACAGCTCACGGGCGTGGAGGGCTACACCGAGTCAGCCGCCTCCGGGATCGTCGCGGGGATCAACCTGGACCGCGTGCTGAACGGCGAGGAACCCGTCCTTCCCCCGACCGAGACCATGCTCGGCGCCCTCTACCGCTATCTGCGCGAGGCCGATCCGAATGACTTTCAGCCCATGAACTCGAACTGGGGACTCGTGGATCCAATGCCCGACGCGCCTCGGAAGAAGGCGTTGCGGCGGGAAGCGATGGCGGAGCGCGCCGAGAGGTTGTTCCGCCGGTGGATCGAGGCGGAGGGTCTCATGCCGGTTTCCGCGCCGAGGTCAGGTTCCATGTCCGCATCGGCCGCGGCGGCGACCCCGTGACCCCCGAGGTCGCCGCCTTCCTCGAACACCTCGCGGGGACGCGCAACCTGTCGCCCCATACTGTCGCCGCCTACCGCCGCGATCTCCTCGACCTGGAGGAATTCACGCGCGTCTACCAGAGCCGCGACGACATCCGCTGGGCCGACATCGACCGGGGCGTCATCCGCGCCTTCCTCGGCGAAGCGGGGCGCAGGGGGCTCGCGCCGCGGACCGTCGCGCGCAAGCTGTCGGCCGTTCGCGCGCTCTTCCGCCACCTCCACCGCGCGGGGACCATTTCCTCCAATCCGGCAAGTCTCGTGCGCGGCCCCAAGCTTGACCGCACCCTTCCCGGCCACCTTCGCACCGAAGAAGTTGCGGCGCTCTTTCGCTGGGCGGAGGACCGCGCCGCACGGGAAAACGGTCTCGCCGAGACTCGTCTCCTCGCCATCCTGGAACTGCTCTACGGCAGCGGTCTGCGCCTCTCGGAGCTGGCCTCGCTAAATGTGCGGTCGCTCGACCTCGATCGCGGCCAGATCCGCGTTCTGGGGAAGGGGAGGAAGGAGCGCATCGTGCCGGTTACCGGAGCGGCGGCGCACGCGATCCGGCGATACCTGCCGCGGCGGGAAGAGGTGGCCGAGCCTGGGACCCGGGCGCTTCTGGTTGGCCGTCATGGCCGCCGCCTTTCGAACCGCCACATCCAGCGCCTGGTCCAAACGGTCCTCGGGGATTTCGCCGAGAGCGCCAACGTCTCCGTGCATTCGCTGCGCCACACCTTCGCCACGCACCTGCTCGACGCGGGCGCCGACCTCATGGCGGTCAAGGAGTTGCTGGGCCATGCGTCGCTGGGGACTACGCAGATCTACGCGCATACCTCGAAGGAGCGGCTGCGGCGGGTCTACAAGGGGGCACATCCGCGGGCATAGCGGACGACCCCTCAAGTTCCCTATGTTTTAAGGTTGGACCCGCGCCGGACCCACTTCCGGCCCCCCGCTCAACGAAACTCGGCCCCCTGCCGACGCAACACGCACGCGACTCGTCCCTTAAACCCACCCCATGCACCCCACCTCCCCCCTCCTCCCCAACACCCCCATCCATGCCACCACCGTCATCGCCGTGGCGCGGGACGGCCGTGTCGCCATGGCCGGCGACGGCCAGGTCACCATGGGTGACACCGTGGTCAAGGGAGCGGCGCGCAAGGTCCGCCTCCTCAAGGACGGCAAGGTCCTCGCGGGCTTCGCGGGCGCGGTGGCCGACGCCTTCACCCTCTTCTCCAAGCTGGAGGGCAAGCTGGAGCGGTGGCCGTCCAACCTGCCACGCGCCTGCGTCGAGCTGGCCAAGGAGTGGCGCACGGACCGCTACCTGCGCCGCCTCGAGGCGCTCCTCGCGGTGGCCGACCGCGACCATCTCTTTCTCGTGGGCGGCGACGGCAACGTCATCGAACCCGACATGCCCGTCCTGGCCATCGGGTCGGGTGGCGCGTATGCCCTCGCGGCGGCCAAAGCGCTCATTGAGTGCTCGGATATGGACGCCCCCGGCATCGCGCGCCGCGCCCTTGAGATCGCCGCCGACATCTGCGTCTACACGAACCGCGAGATCACCCTACTGGAGCTCACCCAGCCATGAGTACCGGGATCCTTCCCGCCGACACCGCCGCGCCGTCCCAGACCCGCCGCCCGCCCGACGCTCCCCACTGGCTCGACCCGCTCACCCCGCGCGAGGTCGTTGCCGAACTCAACAAGTACATCATCGGGCAGTCCGAGGCGAAGAAGGCGGTGGCGATCGCGCTGCGCAACCGCTGGCGGCGGCAGCAGGTGGACGAGGAGCTGCGCGAGGAAATCCTGCCCAACAACCTGATCATGATCGGCCCCACCGGCGTCGGGAAGACCGAGATCGCGCGGCGGCTGTCCCGTTTGACGGGGTCTCCCTTCATCAAGGTGGAGGCCTCCAAGTTCACCGAGGTCGGCTACGTGGGACGGGATGTCGAGTCGATGATCCGCGACCTCGTGGACACGGCGGTGGCCATGGTGCGCGCGGCCCGCGAGGAAGAGGTCGAAGGCGAAGCTGAACGGCGGGTCGAGGAGCGACTGCTGGACCTGCTGCTCCCCGATTCAGCGGGGCCGGCCACCCCCGCGGCGACGCGGACTTCGGGTGGCACCCAGGCCTCGCCCCAGCCCTCGGGCGTGACCGGATCGCCCGGGAACGTCTTCGTCGCGGGACCCGCCGCGCCGGGAAGCACGCCTCAGCCTGGAGACCCCAACGGCGACGCCTCGCTCGCCGAACGGCGCGCGCGCACCCGCAGCAAGCTTCGCAAACTCCTCGTTGACGGCCACCTCGAGGAACGCACCGTGGAGATCGACATCCAGCAGGGCATGCCCGTGAGTGGCATGATGTTCCCGATGGGGGGCATGGAGGGGATGGACATGAACATCTCCGAAATGCTTCAGGACATGCTTCCCAAGCGCTCCAAGCGCCGCACGGTGACGGTCGCCGAAGCGCGCCGCATCCTCTTCCAGGAGGAACTGGACCGCCTGGTGGACATGGACGAGGTGGTCAACGAGGCGCTCGACCGGGCTGAAGAAACCGGCATCATCTTCCTGGACGAGATCGACAAGGTGGCGGGGCGGCGGGGCGGGGCGGGGCCGGATGTGAGCCGAGAGGGGGTGCAGCGCGACCTGCTGCCGATCGTGGAGGGATCCAATGTGCAGACCAAGTACGGCTTTGTCCGCACCGACCACATCCTCTTCATCGCGGCGGGCGCCTTCCACGTCGCCAAGCCGTCGGACCTGATCCCCGAACTGCAGGGCCGCTTCCCGATCCGCGTGGAGCTCAAGAGCCTGGGCGCGCCGGAGTTCGTCCGGATTCTGCGCGAGCCGCGTAACGCCCTGGTGCGGCAGTACCGGGCGCTGGTCGACACCGAGGGCGCGGAAGTGGAGTTCACCGATGATGGCATCGAGGAGATCGCCCGCATCGCGGCCGACCTCAACGACCGCATGGAGAACATCGGCGCCCGCCGACTGCGCACCGTGCTGACCACGCTCCTCGAGGACCTTCTCTTCGACCTGCCTGACGAGGGCCGGGGCGAGACGGTCGTGGTCACGGCCGAGTTCGTGCGCGAGCGGCTGGACAAGATCACCTCCGACGACGACCTCAGCCGCTACATCCTCTGACGGAACCCGGCTGCTGGCACCCATGGCAACCTCGCCGCGACACTTCCTCGACCTCGCCGCCCAAGAGACCGCCTACCTGCGGCACCTCCTGGAGCTGACCGGGCGCCTCAAGGCGGGCGAGTTCGCCGGGCGTCCCCTCGAGGGCCGCACTCTGGCCATGATCTTCCGCAAGAGCTCGACCCGCACCCGGGTGAGCACCGAGGTGGGGATGGCCCAGCTGGGCGGCCACGCCCTAATGATCTCGGACCGCGAGTCGCAGATGGGGCGCGGCGAGACCGTGGCCGACACGGCGAAGGTCCTGAGCCGCTACGTAGACGGCATCCTCATCCGAACCTTCGGCCACGACGAGGTCGTCGAACTGGCGCGCGAGGCGTCGGTCCCGGTCATCAACGGCCTCACCGACCTGTTGCACCCCTGCCAGGTCATGGCGGACCTCTTCACCGCGGTCGAGGAGTTCGGCGAAGGCCTGGCCGCGCTGCGGGTAGCGTGGATCGGCGACGGCAACAACATGGCCAACTCGTGGCTGAACGCCGCGGCCCGGTTCGGGTTCCCGCTGCGGCTGGCCTGTCCCCCGGAGTACGGCCCCGATCCGGTGATCCTGGACCGCGCCCGCTCCGCCGCCGCCGTCCAGCTCGTCCGCTCTCCCGCCGAGGCCGCCGAGGGCGCCCACATCGTCACCACCGACGTGTGGGCCTCGATGGGCCAGGAGGAGGAACAACGCGCCCGCGAGGTGGCCTTCGCTGGCTACCAGGTCGACGAAGCGGTGATGCAGCGTGCGGACGCGTCGGCCATCTTCCTCCACTGTCTTCCCGCCCACCGCGGAGAAGAGGTGACCGCGGGCGTGATCGACGGCCGCCGCTCGCGCGTATTCGACGAGGCGGAGAACCGCCTGCACGTCATCAAGGCCATCCTCCTAGACCTGATCGGCTGACAGCCCGTGGAGACGACCCCCTCTACCTACTTCGAGCCCCCCTGGCCAGGGACCGCCGACAGAAAGGCCTTTGCATAGAAATGGACAAGACCCTCGCCAGAACCCCGCTGCACGATGCCCACACCGCACTCGGCGGCAAGATGGTGCCCTTCGCCGGCTACGCCATGCCCGTGCAGTACCCGACCGGCATCCGCGCCGAACACGCGGCCGTGCGCACCGCCGCCGGCCTCTTCGACGTCTCGCACATGGGCGAATTCACCGTGCGCGGCCCCCAGGCGGAGGACCTCGTCCAGTACCTGACCGTGAACGACGCGTCGCGCGTGGCCGTCGGACAGGCGCAGTACTCGGCGCTCTGCAACGAACGCGGCACCATCCTCGACGACCTGCTTATCTACCGGTTCGCGGACCGCATCGTGCTGGTCGTCAACGCCAGCAACCGGGCCAAGGACTGGGACTGGGTCACGGAGCATGCCGCGGGATACGACGTAGAGATTTCCGACGACTCCGACGACATCGCCTTGATCGCCCTCCAGGGCCCGGCCAGCCAGACGATCCTGACCCCCCTGACCCCCGCCGATCTCGGCGCGATCGGGTACTACCGCTTCGCCGAGGGCAACGTGGCGGGCGCCGACGCCGTGATCAGCCGCACCGGCTACACGGGCGAATACGGCTTCGAGCTCTACCTCCCCGCCCCCGCCGCCCCCGCCGTCTGGAACGCGGTCACCGAAGCGGGTACCCCCCACGGCCTCATCCCCGCCGGCCTCGGCGCACGCGACTCCCTGCGCCTCGAGATGGGCTACGCGCTCTACGGCAACGACCTCGACGAGGACCACACCGCGCTGGAGTCCGGCCTGGCCTGGATCGTGAAGCTCGACGCGGGCGACTTCATCGGCCGGGCGGCGCTGGCCGCCGAAAAGGAACGCGGCGTCACTCGCCGACTTACCGGCGTCCGCCTCACCCAGCGCGGATTCCCGCGCCCCGGCTACCCCCTCGTCCACCACGGCGAAGATGTCGGCACCGTCACCTCCGGAGTCGCCAGCCCCTCCCTCGGCGGCGGCATCGCGATGGGATACCTTCCCGTTGCCGCGGCCCGTCCCGGCACCGAAGTCGGCGTCCGCATCCGCGGCCGGGTCATCGCCGGCGTCACCCAGCGCCCGCCCTTCTACACCGAAGGCTCGATCCGGAGATAGGCAGCCCGTGAACAAGATCCCCCCGGCATTGGCAAGGCGACGCAGCGGGCCCGCACGCAACCCTTGACCCCCACCCCGCCCATGGCCGACACCGTCCTCGTCACCACGCACGACCTGCCCCTCGCGGGCAAGCTCCGGGACGGATTCCGCCACGCGGGCTACCGGGTCGAGCTCTTCACCTCGTCCGAGATCGTGACCGCGGTCGACGACCCCGCCCTGCTGGTGTTCACCGGTGGCGCGGACACGCCGGCCGCGCACCGCCAGACGAAGCAGGCAGCCCAGCTCGGCGCCCCCGTCTTCGCGGTCGTCGACCCGGACACCGCGGGCAATCTCCCTCCAGCCGTTACCACCACCTTCCCCCCACCCCCCGACGCCGAAGAGATCGTCCTCGTCGGCACCCGCCTCATCCAGCGCACCCGCCTCCGCGCAGCCACCGGGATCGTCGGCGAGACCGACGCCATGCTCCAGGTCATGGAGCGCATCGTCCAGATCGCCCCGGTCGACGCCACCGTCCTCATCACCGGCGAATCGGGCACCGGCAAGGAACTCGTCGCCCGCGGCATCCACGCCCTCTCGCGCCGCCGCCACAAGGCCTTCATCCCCGTCAACGTGGCCGCGCTCTCCGAGACCCTTCTCGAAAGCGAGCTCTTCGGCCACGAAAAGGGCGCCTTCACCGGTGCCATCGACACGCGCAAAGGCCTCTTCGAGCTGGCCAGCGGCGGCACGATCTTCCTCGACGAGATCGGCGAGATGCCCCCCCAGACCCAGACCAAGCTCCTGCGCGTCCTGGAGCAGCAGGAGTTCCACCGGGTAGGCGGACAGAAGCTCATCAAGGTGAACGTGCGGCCCCTCGCCGCGACCAACCAGCACCTTGAGCACCTGGTCGTCTCCGGCGACTTCCGCAAGGACCTCTACTACCGCCTCAACGTCCTCACCATTGCGCTTCCCCCGCTTCGCCACCGCCGCGACGACATCCCGCGCCTGGTCGACAGCTTCATCCGCGATGCGAGCAAGCGCCACGACCGCGGCCCCTTCCGCGGCATCTCCGACAAGGCCATGCGGATTCTCATGCGGCACCGCTGGCCCGGCAACGTGCGCGAACTCCGCAACCTGATCGAGAGCATGGTGGTCCTCGCCCCCGGCCGGCAGATCCGCGCCGAGGACATCCCCGAGGACGTGCGGTCCGGCGAGGGCTCGCTCGCCATGGTGCCGGTGGCGCGTCCCGGGCGGCAGCGCGGCGACGACGGCGTGCAGTCGCTCCGTCCCCAGCTCGAGTTCATCTTCCGCACGATGATGGACATGAAGGTCGACATCGAGGACCTCAGGCGGGAGTTCGAGGACTTCCAGGCGGAGGAGGAGCGGGGCGGGGTGCTGATCGGGGCGGGGGAGGGGTTGGGTGGGCGTGCGGTGGAGGCTGGTGGGGAAGACGTGCGGCCCCGGGCGGAGATCGTGGTGGAGCGGGGGGTGGGGGTGGGGGATGCGGAGGGTGTCGAGGAAGCTGTCGCGCTGGAGGAAGTTGAAGAGGAGGGGGATGCGATCGTGGAGACGGACTTCGCGTACGAGGCCACGGGCCCGGATCCGTACCCGGGACCGGACGAGGAGCCCGGCATGGAAGCCGGATCGGACCCGCCGCCGGACGACGACGCCCCTTCCGAACCGAGCCCCGAGCCGCAAGCGGATCCGGACTCCGTACCAGCGATGGAACACCCCCCTCCCCGCGACGCCGTCGCCTACCGTCCCGGGATGACCCTCGAGGACATGGAACGGGACGTGATCGGCACCGTGCTGGATTCGGTGGACTGGAACCGCCGACAGGCCGCCGAACTCCTGGGCATCGGTGAACGGACGCTCTATCGCAAGGTCAGGAAGTACGGGTTGGAGGAGGGGGCGTAGCGGGAAGCTTGCACCGTGCTGGTTGCCCGAGTTGCCGGTGAGCATCTGGGAGCCGGCGAAGCGGAGTTGTTCGAACACATTGAACGTCTG
Organism: Longimicrobiales bacterium; assembly: GCA_951828585.1. Lineage (GTDB taxonomy): Bacteria > Gemmatimonadota > Gemmatimonadetes > Longimicrobiales > Gaopeijiaceae > Bin94. Next base: position 4,370,340 of record OX639991.1, on the reverse strand, counting down.
GTACTCGATCGAACGGGGCGACACGGTCACCCCACCGCGTCGCGTCCTGCGACCGCTCGGCTTCCCTGTAAGACATCGCCGCGGCGATGTAAGGAATCACGGTTCACGCAGTATCTAGTGTTCTGTATCGGTAATACGTTCGCAGTAACTCTTGAGGGATTCCAGGATGTCGTCCGCGGACTTCGTCCAGACGAAGGGCTTCGGATCCTCGTTGTGGACGGCCAGGTAGTCCTCGATGGCCTGCACGAGTTCGTGGGTGCTTCGGTAGCTTCCGCGCCGGATCTGCTTGTTCGTGATTTCGGCGAACCAGCGTTCGATCTGGTTGAGCCATGACGCGCTGGTCGGGGTGAAGTGCAGGTGGAAGCGGGGGTGTCTGAGAAGCCACTTGTGGATCATCGCGGTCCTGTGGGTGCCGTAGTTGTCGAGGACCAGATGGACATCCATCTCCTTCGGCACCGCCTTCTCGATGACCGCGAGGAACTTCCTGAACTCGACGGACCGGTGGCGCGGGTAGCATTTTCCGATGACCTCGCCGGTGGCGATGTCGAGGGCGGCGAAGAGCGAGGTGGTGCCGTTGCGCTTGTAGTCGTGGGTCTGGCGGGCGGGCGTCCCCGGACGCAGCGGAAGCATCGGCTGGGTGCGGTCGAGTGCTGATTCCGGCCCATGCCGATCAGTGATTCCATTTCATGCCGATCACCGATTCCAGAGTATGCCGATCAGTGATTCCAGAGCATGCCGATCACCTTGGAGTGAGCGAGTAGGAGCGCTGGAGAACCTGCTGTAGCGACACCCTCTTCCATCCTCGCCAGAGGTTCCTTGAGACGAGGAGAAAGAGGGTGTCACAGAAGAGGTTGTCCATGCGGAAGATTCGAGAAGTGCTGCGTCTGAAGTACGAGGCCGGGCGCAGCCACCGGGAGATCGCCAGATCGCTCGGCATCGCCAACAGCACGGTGAGCGATTACGTGCGGCGGGCAAGCGCCGGGGGCTTCTCCTGGCCGTTGCCGGAGGGGCTGGACGACGCCGCGCTTGAGGCGGCGCTGTTCCCGCCCCTGCCACCGTCGCGGGTTCCCCGGCCGGAGCCGAACTGGGAGCAGGTTCACCGGGAGCTTCAACGCCACAAGGGCGTGACGCTGCAGCTGTTGTGGCTGGAGTACCGGGCGGCGCATCCGAACGGCTACGGGTACAGCTGGTTCTGCGAGCGCTACAGGGCGTGGCGGGGACGGATCGACGTGGTCATGCGGCAGGTGTACCGGGCGGGCGAAAAGGCGTTCGTGGACTACGCGGGCCCGAAGTTCGAAGTCGTGGACCGGAAGACCGGCGAGGCGCGGGACGTCATGGTCTTCGTCGGTGTCCTCGGCGCGTCGAACTACACCTTCGTGGACGTGACCCGGAGCCGGTCCCTGCCGGACTGGACGATGTCGCATGTCCGGATGTTCGAATTTTGGGGCGGGGTGCCCGAACTCGTGATCCCGGACAACGAGAAGGCCGCGGTCCACAAGGCCAGCCGCTACGAGCCGGACTTGAACCCGACGTACCAGGAACTGGCCACCCACTACGGAACCGCAGTGCTGCCGGCGCGGCCCCGGGCACCTCGGGACAAAGCCAAGGCGGAAACCGCAGTCCAACACGTCGAGCGCTGGGTCATGGCGCCGCTGCGCAACCATACGTTCTTCTCGCTCGGCGAACTCCGCGACGCCATCGCGCCGCTGCTGGCCGCGCTGAACGAGCGGCCGTTCGACAAGACCGATGGGAGCCGCCGCAGCTGGTTCGAGGATCTCGACCGGCCGGCGCTCAAGCCGCTTCCGGCCGAGCGCTACGAATACGCGGAGTGGCGCAAGGCGCGGGTCAACATCGACTACCACATCCAGGTCGAGCACGCGCTCTACAGCGTCCCCCACCCGCTGGGCCGCTGCGAGGTCGACGTTCGGCTCACGGCCCAGACCGTCGAGATCTTCCACAAGTACCGCCGGGTGGCCGCGCACCTACGGGTCCACAGGAAGGGCGGATACGCGACCGAACCGTCGCACATGCCCGCCTCGCACCGCGCCCATGCGGGTTGGACGCCGTCCCGACTGATCGCCTGGGGACAGAGGACCGGATCGCACACGGCCGCGTTCGTCGAACAACTCCTCGACAGCCGGCCCCACCCCGAACAGGGCTACCGCAGCTGCCTCGGGCTCAAGGCACTGCTGCGGGCCTACGGCGCCGAGCGCCTGGAGGCCGCCTGCCGCCACGCGCTGGACATCGGCACGCTGAGCTACAAGTCCGTCAAGTCCATCCTCGCGACCGGCCTCGACCAGGCCGACGACCAGCAGTACACGCTCTCCCTCCCCGGCCACCACGCCAACATCCGCGGGCCCGGGTACTACACTCCCCAGAATGGAAAGGAGTCCTGACCATCATGCTTCGCCAACCCACCCTCGACCTGCTTCACGAACTCCGGCTCTCCGGCATGGCCGAGGCCTTCCAGGAACAGGCCGCCATGCCCGACATCGCCGAACTGTCCTTCGAGGACCGCCTCTCCCTGCTCCTCGAACGCGAGAAGACCGAACGGAAGCAGCGCCGCTACCAGCGACTGAAAGGCCACGCCAAGCTCCACCTCGACGCGACCATCGAAGACATCAACTTCAAGGCCCCTCGCGGACTGGACAAATCCCTCGTGCTCCGCCTCGCCTCCGGGCAGTGGATCCGGGACGGCCAAACCGTGCTCGTCAGCGGTGCCACGGGCTCGGGAAAATCCTACTTGGCGTGCGCGCTGGGCCACCAGGCCTGCCGCGCCGGAATCTCGACGCGCTACTACCGCGTCTCCCGCCTGCTTGACGAACTCACCCTCGCCCGCGGCGACGGGTCGTATCCCAAGGTCATCCAGAGGCTCGCCCGGACGTGGCTCCTCGTCCTCGACGACTGGGGGCTCGCTTCGCTCTCGGGACAGGGACGGCACGACCTCCTCGAGGTCCTCGACGACCGCTACGCCCGCCGCGGCACGCTGCTGGCCAGCCAGGTCCCCGTCGAGCACTGGCACGAGGTCGTCGGCGATCCCACCTTCGGCGACGCCATCCTCGACAGACTGCTCAACAACGCGCACCGCATCGCCCTCAAGGGCGGATCGATGAGAAGGCTCTACGACTCGACGAAGGAAGCCGACGCCGTCCCCGGCGACGCCTGATCCGCCGAGAGACCGGGCTCAAGCATGCCTCTGGAAGCGCGTCTCTCCCTGCGATCGGGGGTGAAAAGACGGAAAGACAGCTCTGAGCGGGCCGTGCGGCCGTCCGGGCGTTCCGTTGCGGCCGGCCCGGATCCGTCCGCACCCCCCAATCCGGGACAAATGGCCCGGTTCCCTCGCAAAACCGCTCTCCAGAGCGCCGTAGAGGCCGTCCGAAGACCTTCGCCCTACCTACACCCCTCCGGAAAAACCGGCCCGCCGGCCGTCCCAGCAACACACTGCCAACGGTCCCTTCACACTCGACGACTACCCCCTCCAACCCCTAAACTTCAAACCCGTAACCCGACCCCAGCGCCCCTATGGACCTCCGCTCTCCTCCAAGGTGATCGGCATGCCCCGGAATCGGTGATCGGCATGGCGGAATCGGTGATCGGCATCGGCGGAATACGGAGTCGAGCGCCTGGATCTGCGACTTCTCGTCCACGCAGAGCACGACCGCCCGCTCCGGCGGGGCCATGTAGAGCCCCACGACGTCGCGCACCTTTTCGATGAACAGCGGGTCGGTCGAAAGCTTGAAGGTCTCCATGCGGTGCGGCTGCAGGCCGAAGGCCCGCCAGATCCGGTTCACCGTCGCGGAACTCATGCCGCACGCCTTCGCCATCGAGCGCGTACTCCACTGCGTGGCGTCCCGCGGCATCGTCTCGAGCGTCATCGTCACCACCCGTTCAACGTCCGCGTCGCTGACCGTGCGCGGGGCGCCCGGCCTCGGTTCGTCCAGAAGGCCGTCGCATCCCTTCTCGATGAACCGCCGGCGCCACTTGCCCACCGTCTCGCGCGTCGTGCCCAGCCGGGCCGCCACGCCCACGTCGCTCTCTCCCCCGGCCGACGCCAGTACGATCCGGGCGCGCAGCGCCAGGGCCTGTCCGGTCTTGGACCGCCGGAGCCAGCGTTCCAGCTCTTCCCGTTGTCCGTCGTCGATCTCCGGGACCGCTCGCGTGTGGTGATTCGCCATGACGTCGCATTCTCCCATTGAGGTTCCATGAAGGGCTACGGGAGAAGGATACCACAGGACCATTCACTGCGCAAGAATTTATGATACATCACACTAGCGACAATGTCGCACCAACAGGCGGGAAATACGAAGGGATCGGGTGGGAGCCGCTGGAGGTGGGGCTGCCGACCTTTTCCGCCTCACGTCACCCCCGCCCCCAAGCCGCCGTGATAGCCGGGCCAACCAACTAAATCTTGAGCGGCCTTCGCTCGAGCTTACGCAGCCCCAGCCAGGCCACTGCTGTCCACAGGAGGAAGTGATACAGGACGAGGCCGGTGGCGCCGAAACCCATCATGGAATCGTTGATCATCCTTGTTGGAAAGATCAGGAAGGGGAGCACGTCCGACACGGCCGTCAATGCATCCCTCAGGTTCGGGGAATTCGTCATGCTCGATGCGACGTAGTATGCAAACACCAGGAAGGAGGCCCGCCGGATACCGAGGGCGGAAACGGCGAAGCTGATCGCGCAGCCGAGCAGGCCGTGGAGACAGGATTCCGGCAACCGCTCCATTGATGTAGCGGTATCCGGCGGCAATGTCAGGTAGAGGAGGTAGGAAACGCCGATCAGGGCCTGCCCGCCCAGGTTCGCGATCTGGATACCCACATAGCGGTGCATGTAGAACTGTGTCAGCGACATCGGGTGCTGGGCCCAGAGCATGATGGCACCGCTGCGCCGCTCGTTGGCGACCACGCCTCCTGGCATGAGCAATCCCACCAGGAAAGGGCCTATGAGGAGGGCCGCGTCGAGCGTCGAGCGAATCGGCCCAATTCGCCCCCACGTGGTGATCGCCTCAACCTGCTCCGATGACCTGGAAGCCGGATCTTGTCGAATCGCCTCGGAATACACCTCGCGTATCCCGTCCACATCGAAAGCGTGGTGCAGTCCCACCAATACTACGCCGCAAAGGAATACGGCCAGCGGGAGCTTCCACCGGCGGCGGAGAAGGTGTTTGAGCGTCGCTTGCACGATGGTCATGACACCGCCCCTTCCAGCCGGAGGAATTCCTGTTCGAGGAAATGGCGGGTGAACCCCCCGTCCGGCTGATCGACGAGCCTGCCGCGTCCGTGCTCCATGAGCAGCACATGGTCGCTCATCAGCGCAAGTTCACCGAGATCGTGACTAGCCACCAGGATCGTCATGCTGCTGCGAATACTATCGATGCGCCGACGCAGCCGGTGGCGTTGGCCTGGATCAAGTCCGGATTCGGGTTCGTCCAGGATGAGCAATCTGGTCGGTCGCATGAGAGCCACTGCCAGTGCCAGGCGGCGCTTCATCCCCTTGGAGAGCGCGTTGGTGGAGATATCGGTCGCGTAGTCGACACCTGCCAGTCGCACCGCGTTGGGCACATCCGCATCGGGCCCGGCGGCAGCCGCAGCCAGGGTAAGGATCCCCTCACAGCTCCACTTGTCGGGCAGGGCGGTGTCTTCAGCCAGGTAACCGATGCCGTGTCTGCGCCGATACTCCGTCGGTGACAGGCCGGACACCGAAACCTCGCCACTGAGGGGAGGCAGAATGCCCAGCAAGGTGCGAAAAAGAGTAGTCTTGCCTGATCCGTTGGGGCCGATGATCGCGAGCACGGCCCCGGGCACAACATCAAGGGTGAGTCCAGTCATGACCGGCTGGTCCCGACCGTATCCGATCGACAGGTCGCGGAACTGAACCGGAGCCGGTTGGGAGTGCTTCATGCGCGCGCGAGGCGGCTGTTTCTCGTTTCCCGGCTCATCGGCTTTCCGTCCTTGCGAAGCGCAATCGTCCTATCCGCACCCTCCGGTTTCCGTCCGGCGTTTCGACCAGGTCGTAGGCAAGATCTCCGTCACCCAACGGACGCACCAAGGTGTCCAGCTGATCCGTTCCCACCAGTGTCAGGCCGCTCGGGTCAAGGCGAAGTGAGTAGACGAAAGTATCAAACTCCTCCTCCACCGGTGGTCGGGGGCCCTGTGAGCGCCGTTTCTCTGCGGGGTCGATGACCGGCGCGAACGCAAAGACCCAGACTCCCGATCCATCGGGCGCCGGTCGCATGCCGAGTACCATAGCTGGCGGAGCAGCGGGCCCGGTGGCAGGGCTCCACTCGGCGAGCCCGGGAAGTTGCAGTTCCAGGGAGCCCAGGAGTTCGAGGTTCTCGTCGAACACCTCAACCACCCCCAGCATCGAGGCGATCCAGATCCTGCCGTCCGTGCCGCGGATCGCATCCCCTGCCATAAGGCTCAAACTGGAAGACTCCTCGCCGACCGGCATTGTCCGCACCACTTCCCCGCGCTGATCGAGAAGGTGGATCCCCGCTTCGGAGCCGTCGCCGGCTCCCATGTAACTGACCAGCCAACCCCCGGTCACCGGATCCGGCTGGACCGAGCCGGGAACCCCAGGAACGCGGAAGGTCCTGATGAAATCGAGGTCGCTTGAGTACAAATGCAGCGAGGGCGCGAACTGTTCGTGAACCAGGATGCCTCCAGGACCCATGGCGAACTCCGGAAACCCGCGTAGCTCGCCCGGCCCGTCACCCTCACGGGTCAACTCCCGCTGGAAGCGCCCCTCCGAGTCGTAGACGACCACTACGCCACCGAGAAGATCGGAACTCATGAGGTATCCACCATCGCCCGTCTTCAGAACTTCCGCGACAACTCCTGGACCTGCCGGGTCGTCTCTCCCGCCGAGCGTATCCGAGGGTTCGAACGCCACGGTACACCCGGCACACAATTGAGTCACACCGACTACGCTCAGAATCATGCTCATATCAAGTTCATTCTCCTCGCTTGGGGCAGCTGTTCACACGCGTCGTGGTTGGGCGGGAGCGGCAAGGCTTGGTCTGGCCCCCATGCCACCCGTGCCTGCTTGCTCACCGGCCAGCGCGTGCCCCCTTTGGGATCCCCGGACCCACAGGAATCGCCGTCGTCAGTTGCGAAGCGCCCTACTCCGGCACCTGTTCCACGATGTGGAATGCCCAAGGTGGTGATCAATTCGGTTCCCCCCGATCGTCATCAGCCGCGCCGCCTTCCTTCCCCCTCACAATCACCGCGAGTTTCCTCCTCCGGCACGACCAAGTGACTACCTGAACCGGCAGGAAAACGACCTTGGTCGGCAGACGGGAGAGCCCATCCACCGACCATTGGCCCCTGTTCCCCACCAGTGCGTTGGCTACTGAGCCACAATCCTGTGGCAAGTGCCATCACATCGGAATTGCAGGAACAAGCCGCAGCCGTCGAGCTCTTCGCACGAACCCAGAACGCAATGACTCTTGGGCTGCCAAGGCAAACGCCAAGCATTGCACCAGTCACTCTCAGTGCTACAATAGCAGTCCGGGTCCGGTGGCAAACTCCCCACCTCTGTTGACTCGGGGTCCGGGCCGAGTGCTGCCAGGGCCCGGTGAGTTAGGTCTCTCCCGAGAACCGCCACCGCCTTCTCCCCCAGCGCCTCGATTTCAAAGCGTGGCGTGGTGCTCTGCACATAACGATTGAGATCGCGCGATACCTCACTCAGGAAGAGACGCTGATGGGGCGACTCGACCTCGTGGGCCACGCCAGCGAGGTGCTCCCGCCAAAGCGATATCCGGACATCGGTATCGAGCGCGCTGTAGATGGTCCGGCGGAAGGTGATGGAGTGCTCGCTGAAAGCATCGAGCGTTGTCGGCAGGGCGTCCAGGTTATCCGCGACCCATTGCTTCGCCAACTCACACTCTGGAACGCCTGGCGACGCATCCGGGGGCGAATCAGCTTTGAATTGCGGCACCGCCCCAAAGGCTGTGCCCATGAGTGCGACGAAACCAAACAGCACCTTGTTCATGACCTGTCCTCCGTAGTGGGAAGGGGTTTTCGATTGGGCCCGGAAGCAATCCATTGGCGGAAAGAAAGGGCCGCTACAGACAAGGTATGGTCGGAACAGTAGCGCCAGCCATCCCCCACGTCAAGTCAACGACAGGGGCAGTTCACCCCGGCGGCGATGGAAGCGGCCGCCGACTTGAGAGAACGCTCGAAAGCGCTGGAGCTCTTGGGCTGGACAGGTCGCCGCGCCGAATGGATCGCGCTCGCCTCCTTATCTCCTCAGTTCCGCTGGTGCATTGGGAACAATCTCCGGCCGGGCAACCCGGTGGACCGGGCGGTGGCGGCGGCTGCCGAGGACGGACGACAACGCGCCGACCCATCTCCGTGCGCTTCCGCACCGGGAGGTCGCGGCGGCGCTTCGGGCGGATCCGCGGGGTGAAGTACATTGACCCATCGGCGACGGCGTGCGTCGAGATAATCGCGTTGACGGCGCTACGGGCCGGAGAGGCGCGCGGGGCACGGTGGGACGAGATGGACGTGGAGGTGGCCCGGTGGACGATCCCGGCGTCGAGGATGAAGGCCGGGCGCGAGTTCTCCGTCTTTTGAGCACGGGCGCGCTCGATGTGCTTGAGCGGGCGCGGGCGTGGCTCCGGACTCGTCGCTGGTGATTCCGACGAGGGCCGGCGGGGTGCTGCCGAGGAACTGCGCCGGGACGCGTGCTTCGGCGAGCCGGGGTTGCTTCGACGATTCACGGGTTCCGGTCGCGCGCCCGGATCGTGGATGGCCGAGTCCGGGGTCCCGGCCGAGGTCGCGGAGGACCTTGCTTGGCCCATGTCCCGCGCAGCCAGGTCGTGCTGGCCTATCAGCGCTCCGACCCGCTGGAGCGTCCCACCGAGGGTCTCCAGGCGTGGAGCGAGTACGCCATGCAGCGATAGGCGGCCGGTCACCGCTCAGCCACGGCGGGAAAACCGAGTCAAACCGGCCTCCTTGGGACATGCCTGCACCACTGGGCACGACCTCATCCCAGCCGCCGAGGGGGGGGTGTCTCGCCGCTCCGCTGGCGGCGGTGTGCTACGGGCCGGAGGGCCTACGGAACATCCCCGAACGTTCCGGGACTGTAGGCAATTCTCAACAGGTTGACACCCCTGCCAGCGGCCTTTCAGCGTTCGGGCATGGAGACTCTGGTAGGGCAGTTCGTATCACGGGTTCGCGCCTCTCTCGGGCGCTCGCGCCTGAGCCCGACGGTGTTCGGCAAGAACGCGCTGGGTGACCCGAACCGCACGCGTCAGATCGGGTGAGGCCGCGGGCCGTTGATGAGCAAGGCGGATCGGTTTCTGGCCTTCATCCCGGAGCAGGACGGGGCATTGCGCGGTGAGCGCGATCCACCCCCGAAGCCAGACAACACAGGAGACCGACCAGCAGCCGAAGAGCAACAAGGAGGAGGAGGAACATGACCGAGAACCCGAGAGAACAGAGGGCGAAACCGCCGACGCGGTTCCTGCGGCTGCCGGAGGTGTTGGAGCGCACCGGCCTGTCGCGGAGCACCATCTATGTGCGGCTGGCCAACGGGAGTTTCCCCCGGCCTGTCCCGCTGGGCGCGCGCGCCGTGGGCTGGATCGAAGCCGAGGTGGACGAATGGGTCCGCGAGCGCATCGCCGAGAGCCGGTTCGATGAGGCAGCGTGCTCGAAGCGGTCTCGAGACAGCGTGTCGGCCGCGCCTTGGTCGGTCAAGCAAGCCAGCCTACCCTGCACACTAACGCAGATTCGCATCTTCCTGTGTTTTCTGAGTTTACGGGATTCTGCGGCTCGATTCCCTCCGAATGACTCCCTCCGATTGGGATCTCAGGTGCGATCCCTCGGGCGGCTTTCCAACGCCGTCCGAAGCTGTCCAGCGTCGGCCTGCTGATAGCAGCGGAGCACCGTCTGCGGGCTCTTCCATCCACCAAGCTCACACAGCACCTTGAGCGGAAGCTCCATCAGGTCCGTCGCGAACTTCCGCCGCAACGAGTGCCAACCCCGGCCCGGCTTCGGCTCCAGTCCCGCGAGGGTCTGCGCCTTCTTCCACCACAGAAAGGCGGAAACGCGGTTCGTGCATCTCGTGGCATCCCTCGACGAAGGCAGCACCGGGCCGTTCTTCTTCCCCCGGCCCATCCCCCGCGCCTCCTCCAAGGCGGCGAGCGCCTCGGAGGTCAAGGGCGTGATGTGTTCGTAACCCGTTTTCTCGTGCTCCGCGCGCCATCGGATGGTCTTGCCCTCGAAGTCGATGTCCGGCCACGTGAGCTTGCGGATGGCACCGATACGGTGCCCCGTCTCGTGCGCGAGCACGAGCGCGACGTGGAACCGCCACCCGACCTGCCGGGAGACCCCGAGCATCGCCCGGTACTCGTCCCCGGTGAGAACGACCCGGTTGGGGTTCTTCTCCCTGGGCTTTTTGAGGCCCTTCAGCGGGTTGGAGTCGAGGAGGAGATTCCCCTCCTCGTCCCGCGACCTCGCGGCCCAGTTGAGCACCGTCATCAGGAACGTCAGGTCCCATGCGATGGTTCGGTTGCCGACGGGCTGGCCCGAGCGTCCGGCCTGCCCGCTCTCCGTGCTTGGATGAACCGGTCCCAATCGCGCTGCGATAGCGTTTCGGGCCTCCGGTCCCTGCCGAAGAAGTCGAGGAACATTTTCGCCGCGACCCTGTCGCGCCGCCGGGTCCTCTCGCCCTTGGTGGGCGTCACCTCTTCACCGTAGATTTCAAAAAGCCTTCCCAGCGTGAGCGGCTCGGGCTCGGCTTCGGCCTTGCCGTTGGGCTCGTACATCGCAAAGCCTGCGGCGGCTTCATCCGCCTGCCGTTTCGCGCGAGTCCAATCGCGGTGTTTCAGCGACCGGCTCAGCCTGCGCCCGTTCTCCCGCCACTCGATCTGAAGCAGGCCGGTCTTCGGATCCGGAAAGACCCGGACCCGGTTCCGGCCCCATTCTCCGGCGCTGTAACTGCGCCGGCCTCGTTTCGTGCGTGCCATCGTTCGATTCCTCCGAAGATGGACTGCACGATCCGCCTGTCCGAAAGCTCGCGAGGAAGCGGCTTGTCCGCCAGTCGCTTGATCGGCTCGTGCCGCGCGCTTCATATCCGCCCCTTCTCGCGGAGCCGCCAGTAGCCCGTCTCCCTCGGCAGGTAGTGCGGCTTCAGGTAGACGCGCCGGGCCGAAAGCGACTTGACCCCGTCGTACGGAAGGCAGATGGCTTGGTAGTTGGCGAGCAGCCCAAACTCGCGCGGCGTGAACACCGGCTCCCTCTGCTGGCGGAACGACTTGCTCGCGCCGATGGTGCCCCGTCCCCCTCCGGCGCGGCCGGAGAGCAGCGAGAACTCGGGCCTGCCCGTGGTTTCGGTGAACGTGTAGGAGGCCCGCGTCTTCATGACGGAGCCGCACATCTCCGACGCGATCCGGGCCGACGCCTCGTCGGACAACGACAGGAAGATCCGGGTGCGGAGCGTCTGGACGAGCGTGCGCCACGCCTCGCCCGAGGGCAGCACGGAGCGGAGCGAGGAGATCGACTGCGTGGCGACGATCGGGATGCAGCGGCACTGGCGCGTGAGTGCGAACGCCTTCTCGTCGCCCGACGGATCGTCCTGCCCGACCGTGGCAAACGCTTGGTACTCATCGCAGATGAACACCGCGGGCCGCATGTAGCGGTCGGGACGGCGGGCGGCCTCGGCCGGACGCCGGAGCAGCGCCTGCATCCAGGCGTTCTTGAGCAGCACGCCGATGGCGCGGGCAAGGGCGGGGTTCGCTCCGGCGGGCATGTTCAGGGCGAGGACCTTGCCTTCGTCGATCAGCTGCGCGAGCGGCGGCAGCTTCCGGCGCAAACTCGGCAGGGGATGGCTGTGGCCATTGGTTTCGTTGCTCCCGGCGGACGGAGTCTCGGTGGGTGGCGGCGGGCAAGACACGCCCGCGACTTCCGGCAGGTCGAAGAGCGAGAGGAAGACGCTGATGCCCTCGACGATTGAGGTGCGGAGCTTGGCGTCCAACGCCATCCAGTCATGGGAGTACCACCGCTCGATGGCCTCGACCTGTTCGGCGATCTCCCGGCCCGCGCCTCCGCCGGCTTCTTCGGTCGCGTAGGCGACGCCAAGTTCGTCGAGGCGCGATCCCAGTTCCGGGTCGAGCACCCAACGTTGCCGGTGCCGGGCACGCGCTCCCACGCCCACTCCTCCAGCGCCTGCGGGTGGGCGATCATATCCTCGCGGGAGATGACGGCGCGGAGCGGACGGAGCCGGTCCGCGAGTTCCCGCGCCTCGCCGATCCTCCGCCCGAGGAGTTCCGCGTCCACGGTGCAGCGGTAGATGTCCCGGAGCGTGACCCAGCCGCCCGGCAGGAGGCGATGCACCTCGATGATCCACCGCACGAGGTTCGTGTACGCCTGTTGCCAGAACGGTTCCCTACTCTTGCCGAATAGCTGGTTGATGAGCGACGCGACGCCGTAGGCCGCCGAGTAGGAGTCGAGGAGCGGATCGTCCAGCGGGTTCCACTGCCACGAGCCGCCGAGCCCGATTTCGAGGTAGTCCTCCTCTCGTCCGGCCTCGCCAAGGATGGTCCTCACCTGATGGCAGAAGTCTCCCTTGACTTCGAACACGAGCGCGCCCGCGCGCTTGCGGGGATCGTCCGCCCGCCAGGAGAGAAGCTGCTTGGCGAACGGGTACATGCAGGCCGTGGTCTTGCCGGTGCCGACGGCCCCGGCGACGAGCAGGCCGGTGTAGAGCCCCTTTTCGGGGACGACGAGCCACGAGGGCCGCTCGCTCTCGCGCGGCACGGTCGGATGGTGCGTCTCGCCGATCACCAGCGAGGGCGCGTCGTCGTTCGGCGAGGTGGGCCACTTGGGCAGCTTGCTCCGGCGCCGGAACCTGAAGAGGGGTTGCAACCAGACCCGCCAGACCGAGAGGACGAGCGCGCCCGCGAGGATGACCGCGACGCCGGGCGCGGCGTAGTACCAGAGGCGGATGGCGGCGTGGATGCCCGGATCGTTGTGGGCGATCAGGTCAAGGTAGAGGTTGTCGCCGGGGCCGGGGAACGGCAGTTCGAGCGCGTGCGCGCCCGCCGTTCCGATGGCGGCACCGATGACGGCGACCGTCGAGTTCCTCATCGGCGAAGCCCCCTTCCCGGAGGGATCGTTGGTACGGGAGCGACCCGGCGGGGAGGGCGGCATGGGCCTGCACATGCCGAACCGCCCCGATGCCGCACCAGGCATCCCAAAGGGCCGGGTCGCTCCCGTCCACGGCCTGGAGACCCGGATCGGCACCGGCGATCCGCGGGCCGTGGCCCAACCCCAAGCCGTCCTGCGACTTGCGGAACCCGCGTTCCGCACACTTGGGCGGCATTTCCGTGCACAAGCACCCCGATGTCGTTTTCACACCTCCGGATCGGCAACGGGCTCCGCCGAACGGCGCTCAAGTTCGGACCCCGGAGAGTCGGCTCGAACGCCATACCGAATGGGCGTCGATGGTGCCTTCGGGACGCGGGGATCGGAGCAGATCCCGCATCTCGAAAAGGCGGCGAAGGCAGCCGTTGAGACCGCCCAGTTCCTCGACCGTCCCGTCATCCATGCCCCGGATGGCGTTCTCGACCCGTGCGGCCTCGCGCCGGGCCGCGGCTACGGTCCCGGGCGGATGTACTGGACGTGGGGCCGTGTCCGCATTGGTCCAGTTCCCGAGGATCGTCCGCGCTCGGACGACTTCCCTCTGGCCGCCTGCGACCCCGACGGCCTCGACCGACAAGCCATCCTCTCGTAGCGCCTCCCAGAGCCTCCGGTGCCGGTCCCGCCACGAGTGGAGCGCGGTCGAGGTGTCGTAGCCGGGATCGGCGTGGACGAACACGGCGCGGCGGGAGTCCAGCGCCACGGGCATCCCGCGCGGGAAGTAGCGCCGCGTGCCCCCGGCCGCTCCCCGGTAGACCCGGACGGGCATCAGGGAGCGGTGGATGCCGAGCGCCTCGAACTCGCCCACCTTCTCCGTTTCGGTCGGGAGCCAGGGCAGGTCCGGATGCTCGATGACGTAGTCGAACGAGAGCAGGCGGCGAACGACCACCTCGGTCGAGGTGATCCTGCGGTGCCGGACACCTTCGGCACCGAGCGCCCGGTAGAGGCCACGCGCGCAAACCCGGCAGACCTTCAAGCCCCGGACCGTCTCCTCGGTCACCAGCCTTCGCTCCGTCCACGCCTGCACGAGCCGGAGCACCTTGAAGCGACTGGCCCCGAGCCAGTCCGAAAGCTGCGCGCGGGTGAACACGCCGCCGTGCAGGCTCGCCAGCACGATCCACCTGGCCTGTTCACCCCTCAAGCCGAAGGGCTCAAGCGCCCGGTCGCGTCCCTTCAGGTGGGCGATCACCGTCGGTTCCCCTCTACCGAGTCTTCTCCGCTCGGAGAACCGCCGCCACCGGGAACGCAGCGACACCGGGGGACGCTCCTCGGCGACACCTCGAACTGCTTCGTCATGCTCTCCATGCGGGTGAACCCAAGCACGGTGTCGGCAAGGCGCGCAAGTGAGTGGGAAATAGGCCATTTCCCACGTCTCGGCGGGGCAACGGGTTGCCGGATCCGGGTTCGGCCACTCGTCGCCAGTGACCGCTCGACGCGTGCGCTCCATCCCTGTGGAGGAGCGCCCTCGTCCGCACGTCGAACCTGTGTTCCAGCCTTTCCATGCCCAAACGGTGAAGGATCGTTCGCAGGGAAGTCAACCAGTGGGAAACGTCCCATTGTGTCAGGACGTTTCAGGACGTGTCAGAAGGTGTCCGGGCCGTCGGATACCGCTGCCAGTGGCTTGTCGAACGCCGCTCTGGAAGCACTCCTCGAAGGTCAGGTGCGCTGAGACGGAAACCGCCCGCCGCAGCCTGCGCGCCCGTGGCGGCGATACTACGTTTGAGGGGTGGTCGTCCAACCGGGCGGGCCGCTGACATGTTCGAAACGCACCAGAGGAGGACTTGTTGCCGCTGCTCCACTTCAAGGGGAGTGTCATCCGTCGAGAACCACCTCCAGGTTGCCGTGCCGTTCCACGGACTTCTGCCGGTGCGCGAGAAGGGGCTGAGCGAGACGGCGAGCCTCCACGACAACCTGATCGTCCACGGCGACATCTGGCCGCCCTGAAGTCACCGTATCCGACCTACCACGAAGCTGAGCGCCGTGATGGAGGCGTACCCCCCTCAACCTCCCTCGGGTGCGCACGTCGGACACCGGCGCTGGACCTCGCCCCGATACGCCGCACTAGCAACCTCATCACTGCCCGCAGGCAGGCACTCCGTTGGCGCGCGTCTCCTGTAGTGTTGGAGAGCACTCGGGATCCGCTTCCAGGATGCGCCCAAAGTGCGAGACACCTCCGTTTTTTCGTCCCACCGATTACTTCCTGTCGCCGCGTCACCGCACATGAGTGACATCCCTTCTGCCAATCGCCAACTGACGCGCGTATTCGAGTACATCAGGGAACTCGCCGAGATCAGGCAGCCGGTTGCGCGCACTCTGAGTGGCTACTCTCCGAAACCTGAGTTCCTCGACGAGTGGCCCCGCCACCCGCTCGTCCGCGTGTCCCACGGCGACTCGCTGGACATTGAAGACGATCACGCAGGGGCGGGCATAGCCGAACCGGAACCAATCGTTCGCGTGGGGCGCCCAAACCTGACTCCTTGTCCCCGGCCCCCAAGAGTCCTTCTTGACTGGCTGCTCACCGGATGGGACGACCCTACGCAGGGCGCGCAGTTCATTCCCTCGAAGAACCGTCCAGGACTGCTTGGCGATACGACCACCATCCGGTTTTCCGACGATGAGGAGCGGTTTTTTCTTTGGGAAAAGTGGAAGGCTCGCCGCGACATGTGGGCGGAAGCGGAGCGGCCCGCCGTATTGACCCGTCGCTTGTACGAGAGAGTCCACGACATATGGACGCTCATGCGGCGTGAGGGGGATCGCACGGAATTGGTGGTGGCGGATGGCATCCTGCGCTTGTCGATTCCGGGAGGGGCAAGCGGAGAACAGCATATCGAACATCCGGTACTACTGCAGAGAATCAGGGTCCAATTCCAACCGGCGGCACCCGAGTTCCAGTTCTGGCCAGAGAGTGACCATGCCGAGCTTCATCGCCCCCTGTTTTCGCTCGTGCCCGGTCTCGACAGCAAGACCATGGCCGGTTTTGCCGAGGAGCTCGAAGCGGGGAGCGTGACCCCACTCGGTGGCCAGCGAACCACGGGGTTCCTCAGGCGATTGGTTCAGGGGCTCTTCGTGGATGGAGAGTTCACCGAGACGAAGGGGGAAAAGCAGCTAGACGCCACCATCTGGCGCGATCCCGTGGTCTTCGCCCGGCCGAGAACCGCCGGGCTCGCTACCATCATCGAGTCCATAATCGAAGACCTTGGTAGCGATTCTCCCGACATTCCCGGCGGCCTCGTCCAGATAGTGGGGGGTGTTGACGATCCGGCGGTCGACTCGAACCCACCCGCAACGACCGGGAGCCTAGCGGGTGGCTCAGGCCCTAGACCGGATCCGCCTGCCGACATTTTCTTCAGCAAAGCGGCTAACCAAGAACAGATGCAGATCGCCAAGCGCCTGCGGAAGTCGGATTCCGTGCTGGTGCAGGGTCCGCCCGGAACCGGAAAGACCCACACGATCGCGAACCTCATCGGCCACTTCCTGCAAGAGGGCAAGACCGTTCTGGTCGCAGCCCATACCAGCAAGGCCCTGCGCGTTCTGCATAAGCAGGTCGACGAGCAGCTTCAACCGCTGTGCCTAAGCGTTCTGGGAGGGGACGCCGAGAGCAGGGAACAACTCAAGCGTTCCGTTCAGCGGATCAATGATCGCGTAGCGGGCTCGAACGCGGAGGACCTGCGACGGCAAGCCAGGAATCTGATCGCTCGCTACGGCGAGTTGCAGCAGCGGATCGACGACTTGAATGGACGCCTGCGGGCCGCCCGATACAGCGAGATAGAAGAGCTTGTGATCGGTGGCGAGGCCATTCGCCCGGCCGACGCCGCGAAGCAGGTGCGCGACGGCGAGGACGAGCATGGGTGGTTGCCTGGCCCGATTCACCTTGGTGTCCTGTGCTCCCTGTCTAACTCCGAGATCCGCGAGCTGTACACCTTGAACGGGATAGTTCCTGCGACCGAAGAGCGGGAATTGATGAGCGCCCAGCCGTCCGTGGCAGACCTGCTCGTCCCCACCGATATGCGCGAATACACGCGGGAGAGGGCCGAAGCGCTGGACAATGCTGGTAGGCACAGGGCCGAGTTTTGGGACAATCACGCCGAGGTCGATGTATCTGTGAACAGCCTCGGCAGGCTATTGCGGCAGCTTGTCGGCGTGAAGTCCATGCTAGCCGACGGAGAGCCGTGGCTGCGCGAGGTGCTGTTTGCGGGATGGATGGGCAATGGACATCGCAGGATGTGGGAAGACCTTGTTGGAACCGCAAACCGGCTGGTCGAGGACGCAGCCAACACGATGAGCAGAATCGCTGAGCGCGATGCAAGGCTGCCGCCGGGAGAGGTCGCCGAAGATGTCGAGCGCATCCTCGCGGAGATCGTAGGGCATCTGCAGGGCGGACGCAGGCTGAACCTTATCACCAAGCTTGCGAAGACTCGTTGGCACAAGGTGATCGCCGACCTGCCGCACCTACGGGCGTGAACCAAGGGACTTGGGGGATTTCGCCACCCTCCTCGATGCTGCCAGGCTTAAGCGGAAGAGGACCAGATTCATCGCGCACTGGAACGGCGTGATGAAGGGTGTCAGCGGTCCTTCGATTGGTAACCCTGACACTCTCCCCGAATTGGCAGCCAATTCGTGGGAGCCGGAAATCCAGAAACGCCTTGAGTGGCGAGAGCAGCTGTGGAAACCATTCCACGCCGGGCTCTTGAATGTCGGGTTCAGGTGGGATGCGCTGCTGGACTGCTTTCAGACACGCGGAGGACCACACGGCGATCTGGATCGCGTCACGGAAGCAGTGGGCAGCGCACTTGAGGGATTGATCGAAGGTCGCCGCGCACGGGCGCGGCGATCCGAACTGGAGGTCACGGCGGGTGAACACCGTTCGTATCTTCTCGGGTTCCCGGAAAGCAAGGCGGCTCGCGCCTTGGAGAGAGCTCTGGCCGAGTGGAATCCCGAAGCGTACGAGAGAGCCCATTTCGAGCTTGCGCGCCTTGCGGGCCTGCGGAACAGCTTCGATCGCCGTCGAGCCCTCCTGAGCAAACTGGCCGACACAGCACCAGCGTGGGCGTCGGCGATCACTCTCAGAAAGCCGCCGCACGACGTGGACGAGCCGGCGTCTGATCCCGGAAGGGCATGGCGGTGGCGGCAATTGAAGCAGGAGTTGGACCGGCGGGCCGAAGAATCGATCAATGGTCTTCTGGATGAGGTGCGTAATCGGCAGCGGAAAGCCCGGAGGCTGGCGGGTGAAATCATCGATCACGGCGCATGGGCCGCGCAGTGCGACCGCATCGGTCTTAAGGAACAACAAGCGCTAGTCGGCTTTGTCCAGACCATGGACAAGATGGGGAAGGGATACACCAAGAGGGCTCCTGAACTGAAGGCGCGAGCAAGGGAGCTCCTTGATTCTGCACGCAGCGCGGTGCCGGTGTGGATCATGCCGCTGAGCCGGGTCTACGAATCGTTCGATCCCCGGAGTACGAAGTTCGATGTCGTGATCATTGACGAGGCGAGCCAGAGCGATGTGACGGCGCTTGCCGCACTCTACCTCGGGCGACGCCATATTATCGTCGGGGACAACGAGCAGGTCACGCCTGACGCCATCGGGATGCGTGTCGATGACGTGGACCGTCTGATTGGCGCCCATCTTGACCGGATTCCGAACAGTCACCTGTACGATGGCCAGACGTCCATCTATGACCTTGCGGAGACATCGTTCGTTGGCGGTATCGTGCGGCTACAGGAACACTTCCGGTGTGCTCCGGAGATCATACAGTTCAGCAACACGCTGTCCTACAGCAACACGATCCGACCGCTAAGGGAGCCGTCCTCGACCGGGCTTCATCCAGCCATCGTGTCAGCCTGCCTTATTCATGAATTCGCGAGTCGAGGGCAAGGTAGGGGGCTGAGAGGCCTCTCACAACCCCGATGGCGGGTCGGGGGCGGTTCCGGGGGCCAAAAAACGGGCGTTTCGAGTCCGAAAAGGTTAGTTTGTTCGACCGAACCGAGCCGGTTTCCGGCGCTTGGAGACACCTCGGCGTCCTTGCGGCCGCCGGGGCCGGGAAAGGGTTCGGCGCCTGGCGGCGCCCGCGCTATCCGGAGGGCCCGTGCAGGGTCGCGAGCCCGCGGGCGAGCATGCGCCAGTGCGCCGACGCGCCTCCGATGGTCATCGTAATCCGGCGGCCCGATACGGTGAAGCGCGCCGGGGTGCGGAGCACGCGGTCCGCGAGACGCCGCAGGCTCCAGCCGGTTCCGGTCATGCGCTCCAGCACGGCGCGCTGGACGTGCATGATCTGGTAGCCGAAGCCGGCGAGCAGCAGGCGCACCTGGTTGCACGCGAAGGGGTCCACACCCTTCTCGCGCTTCGCGATCTTCTTGCCCCGGTAGTGGCTCTTGCGGCGCGACGTGGACGACAGGGCCGGGGAGACGACGCTCATCAGCTCGCCCAGGTGGCCCTCCGCCTTGCCGCGCTTGCGGTACAGCGCCAGGAGGTCCTCGCCGGACATCTCCTCCGACGGCATCGAGGTCAGCAGCCAGAAGCAGCGCGGGATGAGTTCGCCCGGCCGCTCGACGACGACCTGCACGACCCGGCGGGAACGGGACCACGACCCGGCCCGGTAGGACGACTCGCAAACCCAGGTGCGGGGCTCGCCGCCGGGCGCCCCGTTGTTCAGCGCATCCCAGACCACGGCGTCCATGGCCGGCAGCGCCAGGCGCTTCAGCACGGCGTTGTTGCGCACCCGGGCCACGTAGTGCGTGCCCCGCTCCTCCAGCGCCGCCATCAGCGGCTCGCCGGGATATCCCGCGTCGAAGCGCACGGCGGCGTTGCCGCACAGATGCCGCTCGCCCGCTCCAGCACCTCGAGCACGAACTCCAGCCCGCCGTCCGCCGTGTGCACCTGCCCTTCGCGCAGCCGCAGGTCCAGGATGTCGCCCGTCTCCCCCGCCGACGCCACGATCGGATGATACACGCGCCGCCGGTAGTAGCCGTTCCACGCGCTGCCCGGTTGTTCCCCGTGGACCTCGACCGGCAGGCTGTCAATGTCGATCACCAGCGTCTTCGGACGCCGCCGGCCGCCCATCGCCTTCAGCCGCCACCCCGCCAGCCGCTGCAACCCCTCGCGCAGCACCTCGACGCCCTCCTTCGCCGACCACGCCGCCACCCGCCGCGACAGCGTCGGCTGCGAGGGCAGGCACCCGCCCTCGCCCAGCGGAGCCGTGCCCGCCCGGTCGCCGGTGGCCAGCCGCAGCGCCGGATCGTCGCGCAGCTCCGTCGCGTCGCCATGGTCCCGGCGGCCCTGCCCCGCCAGCAGCAGAAGCGTCCGCGCCAGCCGCCTCTGAGAATGCCGGATCCGGCGCCCGTCCCGCTTGTCCGGCAGCCCCTCCGCCAGAAACCGCGCCACCCTGCTGCGCCGCAGCAGCTCGCGCCCCGTCAGAGCCCCCGAATCCCCCGTGATCCGGTCCCGGCCGGACCCAATCCTGATCGACCTGTTGAAGCTGAACGGCGCATCCATTATCTTCACCCCCGACGTGATGGCTGGCAGGTGCTCGCGATCCTTCTAACACTCTGAATCTAAAGCACTTGCCGCCTCACGTCGCCTCGCCTCCCGGCCATTCGTGAATAAGGGGGGGTCAGAGCGTGTCCAAGGCAGACGCGTGGGCAAAAGGAACGACGCCGAAGCAGCGGCGATTGCGTCTCTGATGTCGGCTTGCCTTAGTAACCCTGCCTACTTGACGAATGACAAGGACGAACCCACGAGCTTCGGAGTTATCACCCTCCTGGGGCACGAACAGGCTACCGTGATCGGTGAGAAGCTGTGGGAGTATCTAGGAGATCATGCCCCAGATGCATTCACGAAGCATCGACTACTCTGCGGGACAGCCGCCCAGTTTCAGGGCGACGAGCGGGATGTGATCTTCCTGTCGATGGTGGACGGACCCCCGGAAGAAGGCCGCCATTGGATGACTGGGGACGGTCCGGCCAAGCGATACAGGAAGCGGTACAACGTGGCCGCTAGCCGGGCACGCAACCAACTGTGGGTCGTGCATTCTCTCGACCCGGCCGCACACCTGAAGGAAGGCGATCTGCGTCGTCGGCTCATTCAGCACGCTCGCGACCCTGGTGCCCTGATGCGCGCCATGGAGCAGCAGACTGCGAGGACGGAGTCGGAACTGGAGCGAAGGGTCCTTCGCTGGCTGCAGGACGCCGGATACCGTGTTCGTGCACAGTGGCCTGTTGGAGCGCTCCGGATCGACTTGGTGGTCGTGGGATCGGACGCCCGGCTGGCCGTCGAGTGTGACGGGGAGCGTTACCACCCACCGGAGAAGCTGTCGGAGGACATGCAGCGACAGGCGGATTTGGAGAGACTGGGTTGGCGGTTTGCTCGTATTCGGGGAAGCGTTTTCTTCCGCGACCCGGAGAGTGCGATGGCCCCCGTGATGGCAAAGCTCCAGAGCATGGGCATAGTACCCCTCGGAGAAGAGGCGGACGTCGCGGAAGGGGGGACGGATCTCCTTGAGAGGATCCGCAGGGAAGCCGAGGCAATCCGGCGCGAACAAGAGCGCGAGCGGGACCAGGAGAACTTGTTTGAAGCCGAAGGAGACAGCGACCCTGATGAATCAGGGTGAAGCGTTGTCGGCGGCGTCACGGGCGTGAGCGCAAACGACCACGGGATTAAGGCCTATTGGTTGCTACTCAATGGTATGTGCAAGCGGGCCTGGGGAGAATCGCTGGACTTCTGCGATCCGGCTGACTTGCTGGACCAATTGCGACCGGCTTTTGGTGAGGCCATCGGAGCGCTAGACTAGGGCAGGAAGAAGGTGTCGAGGGGGTCGCAAGAAGACCGTATGAACTCCAAAGGGGGTGACAGGAGCGTGTCCGGTGGCTCAGCCATATTCTCTCTGGCTTCAGTACTCGTGCTGGTGGGGAGCAGCCCGCCGAGCTCCCACGCCCAGGGCGTGCGCGGCCGGTTGGTGGATGCCCGCGGCGGAGCCGGCATCGGCGGCGCCATGGTCACCCTCGTCGACCGGGACGGCAACGACACCAGGCGCACCCTGACACGCAGCACCGGCCTGTTCCAGCTCATGGCGCCGTCACCCGGCAGATATCGGCCGAGGGCCGACCGGATCGGATACGCGGCCACATTGTCCGAAGACTTTGTTGTGCCGCCGCGAGAGGTGGTTCAGGTCGACATCGTCGCATCGATGGAGGCCATTTCCCTGGCGGGCATCGAGGCGACCGGCGACCCCCGTTGCAGGATCCGGCCCGCGGACGGGCTGGCGGTCGCCCGGGTGTGGGAAGAAGCGCGCAAGGCACTCGCCGCGTCGGAGTGGACCCACGAGAGTGGCTACTACTACTACGAGATGATGGACATCGAGCGGACGCTCGACCGGGATGGGCGCAAGGTGTTGTCCGAGAAGCGGAGCCTCAGCCGGTCGTTTCTGCTGGCGCCCTACGTGTCGCGTCCGGCCGACTCGCTCGTCGCGGAAGGATTCGCGAGCATCGAGCCCGACAGATCGCTCTACTGGGCCCCCGATGCGGAAGCGCTCCTCTCGGAGCCCTTTCTGGACACCCATTGTTTCCGGTTGAGAACCAACGTCCATCACGCTCCGGGACTGATCGGCCTCGCCTTCGAACCCGTGTCGTGGCGCCCCGTGCCCGACGTCGGGGGCACGCTCTGGCTCGATGCGGCGACTGCTCGGCTGAAGCGTCTGGACTTCACATACAGACACCTGGACCTGCCCGAGACAATCCTCACCAGCGGTATCGGCGGCACGGTGGAGTTCGAAGCCATGCCCAACGGCACCTGGATCGTGAGGTCCTGGCGAATCCGGATGCCTCTGGCGCGCATGGGCACCAGCCGCTTGACCGGGAAGCCGGTGGCATTCCTGGAGGGAATCGAGGTCGAGGGTGGCGAAGTCATCAGGGCTCATGAGAACGATGCCGTCCTGGCACGGACTCTCTCGGGAGCTTCCCGCGCAAGACGCTGGCTGGAACCTCGCTCCGGACATCAACTCGATCTCTTCTCTCCAGAGGACGAGGAGCGCTGGCAACAACTCGACACGGCGCTCCGGACAAAGGACCCGGAGCTCCTCGAAGCCGAGGGTGGCTTCATGGCCGTCGTACGCGCCCATGGCGCCCTGATGCGGAAGCGGCGACCGGCTCACTCGCTCCCCATCGCCGCCTTCTCAACCCGTGTTGCGAGCCGTGTTGCAGGAGACGGTTATGGACCGTAGCTGGCATCGGCCGCTGGGACGGCTGGGACGGCTTTTCGCACCGCAACAAAGTCAACGACCCCTTTGTTGCGTTTTTCGGAGGGAGTTTGTTGCGGGAGCGATCACGGGCTATTGAGGTGGTCCCGGTTTTTTGGACAGGTCGTTAAGGTGGATTCCAGGATTGAACAGGAGGCACCGAGATGGCCAGGAAGAGACGGAGGTTCACAGCGGAGTTCAAGGGCCGGGTGGCGCTGGAGGCGCTTCAGGAGCGCGACAGCGTGCAGGCGATCGCCGCGCGGCATGAACTTCATCCGAACCAGGTGAGCGCCTGGAAGCGGCAGCTGCTCGACGCCGTGCCGGAGGTGTTTGCCAAAGGCGGGAGCCGGAAGCTCGCCAAGGAGCATGAGGCAAAGGTCCACGACCTGCACGCCAAGATCGGAGAGCTCACCGTCGAGCGGGATTTTTTTCGGCGCGGGTTGAAGCGCTGAGCCGGACGGAGCGCTTCGGGATGATCGAGCCGGATGGACCGCTGAGCCTGTCGAGGCAGAGCGTGCTGCTGGGCGTGAGCCGGTCGTCGCTCTACTACCGGCCGAAGGGGGAGAGCGCGCAGAACCTGGCCCTGATGCGACGGATGGACGAGCTCCACATGGACTATCCGTTCTACGGGAGCCGGCAGATGATGCGGCATCTCCGCCGCGAGGGTGTCACGGCTGGCCGGCACCGGATCCGGCGGCTCATGCGGCTCATGGGGATGGAGGCGACCTACCGGCGGCCGCGCACGAGCGTGGCGAACCCGGAGCACCGGATCTTTCCCTACCTGCTGCGCGGCCTCGAGATCTTCCGTGCGGACCACGTGTGGTGCGCCGACATCACCTATATCCCTGTGACGCAAGGGTTTTTCTACCTTGTGGCCGTGATGGACTGGGCCACCCGGCACGTCCTCTCCTGGCGGTTGTCCAACACGATGGACGCCTCGTTCTGCATCGGGGCTCTGGACGACGCGCTCATCCATACGACTCCGGAGATCCTGAATACGGACCAGGGCTCGCAGTTCACCAGCGAGGCGTTCGCCGACCGGGTGCTGGGTGCGGGCGTGGCGTTCTCGATGGACGGCCGGGGCCGTTTCCTCGACAACATCTTCATCGAACGACTGTGGCGGTCGCTGAAGTACGAGGCGGTGTACCTGCACGAGCTTCGCGACGGCACGGAAGCCGGTCGGCTCATCGGGACGTGGATCGACTTCTACAACGAGGTACGCCCGCACTCGGCGCTGGCCGGGCGCACGCCAGGCGAGACCTACCGCAACGGCACGAGGGTGATGTGAACTGCGGATCACCACGGGGGCTGGCGGACACCCTCGCGAGACAGTCGCGGGGAGCGGGTGATACACCCATCCTGCGCGCCGCGCGCCACAGGTGTCCAAGCCCCGCTCGCCGGTCGGGTCCCCCTCCCGGCGAGCGGGGCTCATCCCGGCATCCGTCCTTCTCCTTGCCGGAGAGGACTTCAGCGTCTAACATCCCTTTCAAGACAGAACCAAGCGAAAGCTCCCGAGGGCTCTCAGAACCAGTCGGAGTCCACCTTAGCTTTGCCCTCGGACTGTCCAACGAAGTAGGACCACTTCATATCTCCCCCCCCCGTGGACATAGCGGATGCTCGTTGCGCCCCTTCGGGACGCATCGAGCCGGTGTTTTGTGTAGGGAGCGACCCCCCCTAATCGGGGGCTGGGCCGTCCCACACCCCGTCGCGCGGCTCCGGAGCGTGTTGCGGCCCAGGACGGTCGCTCCCTACAGATTTATCCCTCCGGGAAGGGTTGTGGCCGCCGATGGCTGATTCATTCTCGACGCTTCACGCTCTCGCCTGGTCGATCGCGGCGCTTTCCCTCCTCGCCACCCTCGCACCGCTCCTCATTCGCTACGCCACGCGGGGCGCCCGCTGGCTCGCTTCCCGCTTCACCTGGCGCGGCACCGTCGCCGGCGGTGTCGGCGTTGCAGCCCTCATCGCTCACGCTCGCTGGCGGCCGTGGCCGGAGGAGGGGGAGAACGTCATTCTGGATCTCGTCGCCGCCACGGATCCAGCCGCTTACGCCGTCCTCTTCTGGTGGTCCCTGGCGTTGCCCGGGCTGGCGGCCGGAATGACCGTGCTCGGGGCTTCCGGAGCCTGGCGCTTGTGGGTCGCCGAGCCCGGCCGGGCCCGGCGTTCCCGGGGGCTTCTCCCGCCGTGGCCGGAGGAGGATCCGGCCGAGCCCCGGTTGGTGATCGGCGAGCTCCACCATCCCACAGAGGGGAGAGAGATTGAGAAGCCGTCCTGGCTCGTTCTCGACGAGCGCGGCCTGTACACCGGGATCGCGATCTTCGGAGCCATCGGGACCGGCAAGACTTCCGCTTGCATGAATCCCTTCGCTCGCCAGCTCTTCGGATGGCAAGCGGCGGATCCGGCCAAGCGGGCGGCGGGGCTCGTCCTCGAAGTCAAAGGCGACTTCTGTCACCAGATCCGGAAGATGCTCCAGGATGCGGGCCGCGGCGAGGACTATCTGGAGATCGGGCTGGGCGGCCGGTGGCAATGGAACCCGCTCGCGACCGACATGGATTCGTACTCACTGGCCTACAGCGTTGCGGCGCTCCTCAACCAGCTCTTCGGCACTGGCAAGGAGCCCTTCTGGCAACAGGCATCCACCAACCTCGTCCGGTGGATCATCGAGCTTCACCGCGCCCTTCCGGGACACTGGGTCACCCTCCGGGATGTCTACCACTGTTCGATCGATCCGGAGCTCCTCAAGAAGCGCATCGTCGAGGCCCGGCAACACGCCGGGCTGGAGGCCGCTCCGGCCGACGCGGCTGTCTCCATCGACACTCAACACCTGGCCGATCACACCGCCGACCTCGCCGACCTCGACTGGAAGGAACGCGGCGGCCGGGCCTTCACGCCCTGGAACGCCGACGTGCAGGACCGGCTTACCCGGCTCGCGATCCCCCAGACGCACCACGAGTCTCCGAGCGACCGGGTCGCTCCCCGAGACCTGGTGGACAGGGTCCTGGCCGTCGAACGCTGGTACAAGAACGACTGGAGCGCCCTCGACACCAAGCTCCGGACTTCCATCGTCGAGGGGATCAGCGTCTTCCTCGCCATGTTCGACCTGCCGGACGTGGCCCGGGTGTTCTGTCCCTCTCCCCCGCCCGACCCCCGGAACACCACCGTCGAGCCCGTCGCCGGACCTTACTCGACGGCCGGAGGCCTCCCCGTCCTGGAGGCGTTGCCGTCCCTCGAAACGCTCATCGAGGACGGGAAGGTGCTGGCGTTCAACATGCCCGCCGGGGCTTCCCCAGCGCTGGCCCGGGCGGCCGGTGTATTGCTCAAGAACGCCTGGCTCCAGGCATTGCTCAAACGTCCGGCCGCCATGGCGCGGGCTCCGGGCCGTTACTTCCGCCCCGCCGTCTTCGTCTGCGACGAGTACCAGGCTTTCGCGACCGTTGGCGAGGACGACCCGAGCGGCGACGAGAAGGCTTTCGCGCTCACTCGCCAATGTCGCTGTATCCCCATCGTGGCAACGCAGAGCGTTTCGTCCCTTCGGTCCGTTCTCCGGGGACAGGACGCCTGGCGGACTCTCATCCAGACGCTCCGGACCCGCATCTTCCTCTCCCTCTCCGACTCGTCCAGCGCAGCGCTGGCGTCGGAGATGTGCGGCAAAATCCGCCGTTTCTCCGCCTCCTGGTCTTTCTCCGAACAGGGCAAGGCTGGCCTCTCTCTGACATCCGCCCGCCCGGGCGGTGGCAGGGGCAGCCTTGGAGCCTCGAAGAGCTACCGCGAGACCCGAGACCCCCTCTTCCACCCCCGAGCCTTCACCCGGCTCGACAACTGCCAGGCCATCTGTCTCCCCTACGACGGCGTGAAGTCTCTCGACGCTACCAGGGTCTATCTCAAACCCTACTACCTGCCCCGCGATCTCCCGTACTGGCGAGCCAGGGCCTCGGGGCAACTCTGACGCCATGAGCATATCCCTCCACGACATCACCCCCTTCCTCCCGGGGCTGGAGGCCATCCTCGACGACATGGACGTCTCGGAGCTCATGATCAACGGCCCGGGCAACGTATGGGTCGAGCGAGCCGGAGCTGGCCTCTCGGCCATCGAGGCTCCGGACCTGGATGCCGCCGCGCTCCATCGCGCCGCCATCCACATTGCCCGGCCACTCGGGCTCGATCCGGAGGCGGTCCCGATCATCGACGCCCGCCTGGAGGATGGGAGCCGGGTCGCGATCTGCGTTGCCCCCGCGACTCCCTTCACTGCCATCACCATCCGGCGCTTCGGGTCGCGGCGCTTCACCGCCGCGGACCTGGTGGAGCTTGGGTCGCTCACTCCGGGCCAGGTCGAGCTCATCCGCGATACGCTCCTCGGCCGCCAGAACGTCCTCGTCTCCGGAGGCACCGGATCCGGAAAGACGACACTGCTCAACGCCTTGATCGAGCTCCTCCCGCTGGACGACCGCATCGTCGCCATTGAAGACACCCTGGAGCTCTCCATCACTCATCAGAACTGCGTTCGCTTCGAGGCCCGGGAGCTGGGCGAGGGGAGCGTGACCATCCGGGATCTCGTCAAGCACTCGCTCCGGCATCGGCCCGATCACATCGTCGTCGGCGAGGTGCGCGGCGCCGAGGCGGCCGACTTGCTTCAGGCACTCAACACGGGCCACGGCGGATCCCTTACCACCATCCACGCGAACAACGCCGTGTCCGCTCTCTCCCGGCTGGCGAGCTGTGCCATGCAAGCCGGAGGCCTCCCGTGGGAAGTCCTTTGCAGAAGTGTCGTGGACGGGATCGCTCTCGTCGTCCACACGTCGCGGATCGCGGGACGCCGGGCCGTCGAGGAAGTCCGGACGCTTCACGACTGGCGAGCCGAGGACAACTCGTGGGTAACCACACCGTACACCGATGAAGCGGCCCCCGGGGAATGACCGGGCCCGCCTTCGTTCATCGTTGCGGCGCCAGCGGCCACAAGGGCCGCCGAGGCGCTTCGACACACCGACTCCCCCATCGCGGGGGAGAGAAAAGGAGACGCAGGATGGAGACTCGACAGATTGACGGGGTTCGCGTCCTTATGCCCTCGACACCGGAGGAGCTCACCACGGCCGTGGCGAGCGGGGAGCCGTTCCACGCGCCCGAGGAGCTCGCCCGAGACTTCGGGCTTCCCCAAGACCCTCACCTGGTAGACGGCGAGGACGTGGGCGTCCTGGACGCCGAGGAGGACGCATGAGCTCCCCGACCACTTCCCCCCCGGTGGACGAAATCCGGATCGGCTCGATCAAGGCCGCCGTGTGGGAGAACGAGAGCGAAGGAGGCGTTTACCACAGTGTCACGTTCTCCCGGCTCTACCGGACCGAGGACGGCGACTGGAGAAGCACCAGCAGCTTCCGAGGCCATGACCTCTTGCTGCTGGCCAAGGTGGCCGACGCGGCCCACACCCGCCTCCTCCAGCTCCCCCGCGGCCGCGAGGAAGGCGACGACAAGTGACCGGGCGCTCGTTCCGGGGCGAGAGAGCCCAGGATGGACGCGGGCGCGTCCACCTGGACGGCGAGCTTCTCGCCCCGGAGTCTCGGCTATGGGAGACTTCTCTCTGTCTCCGGAACCATTCCCCTTCCGGGCCGGAATGGGGATCCCACGGGACCGGCCCGGCCCAGCTCGCCATCACCATGCTCATGGCTGTCACCGACACAGACGAAGCGGAGCGCTACTACCCCTGTTCCGCTCCGGTGTCCTGGCGTTGATCCGTGGCGATCGCTGGACCCTGCCCGTTCACCACGTGGAGACCTGGCTCGCCGGCGTCCGCAAGCAGGACCACCAGGTCTTTTCCGTCTCGGCCGAGGCTGATCGAGACGGAGTGCTACTGGTCCACATCACCCCTCCGAGCTCCGGCCGCGAGGAACCACCATCCAAGAGGGCTGGCTACGATGATCGATCGCGGTTGCCATGGGCGACGCCGACTGCCTTCGCCCCGGACGGCCGCCGTAACGGCCGCCCACCTACCGATAAAGAAGATTATCGTTAGGTGACGCGGGGAATCCGGAGAGTATGGGACGGGTGGGGCGGGCGCAAGGGAGTAGGGGTTTGACCGGCGCTCCGGAGGAAGCAAACTTCCGGGGTGGACGCAAAGAGCCCGGTGCGATCTGGAAGATTCGCACCGGGCTCCCGAAAGCCGGGGACTCGCCCCCCTCGTGCATTTCGGAGTTTGCCACAGGGGGCTTTTCAAAGGGCTACTCCCCATGGACGAAAAACGTAAAGCCGGAAGCAGGTCGAATCAAGGGGCTCGGCGGGAGTGAGCGCGAAACGGGCGTCGGCCGGGGGTCTCCTGAAAGGGATCGTTGTCGAGACGCCGGCCACCCGCCGCGGCTCGCGGTATGCGTGGATTCCCATCGAGGCGTTCCGGCATCTGTCGGCCGGAGGGCTGAAGCTCTTCACCCTCCTCAGCAGTCTACACCGCCCCCGTAAGGCTTTGGCGCTGTCGGCCGCGGAATGCGCGGCGTCCCTGGGATGTTGCGAGCGGTCGCTGCCTTACTGGCGACGGGAGCTCGAACGCGAGGGATGGCTGGAGGCCGGACGTCTGACGATTTGGCGTCCGAATCGGTTGCGGAAGGGATATCGGGCGAAGGTGGACATCACCAAACTCGCGGTCATGTCGCCGGCGTCGCTTCGAGCGTACGTCGGGGTCACGTTCGCCACCCTGGGGCGGAACGAACTCCGCCCCGGGGGGCTTCATCTCCTCATGGGAGGACCTACGCTCGATCCGTCGCCTCTGTGTTGGAACCAGGGCCATCTTCGTGCTCGGCTTGGGCTATTGTGATGATCCCCCAAGCCACTGCTCCGAATCCTGCTCCTACACACACTGCCGCACCGATGGGTATCAGATACCAGAGCCAGGACATGGGGATTAGTGCCTCTCCGGTACCGTCGGGAAGGGGGGATTTCGGATGTGGTGATGGCAGCAGAGGCCGCCGTGCTCTCTTGCGCGATTGCGGAACCGCATACTATGGTGTCCGCCTTGGTTACCCTGACCCGGAGGCCGGGGGTATCCATTGGGGATCCCACCCCGAAACCGCCGTCTCTGGACAAGGAGAAAGGACCCCATGAAGACCACCACCACAACCGCCGCCGCCGTCGCCCTGCTCGCGTTCGCGGGCTGCCAAGACGTTATGGAGACTCCGGGGGGGGTCGCCATGCCGGAGGCGACCGTCCCCGGCGATCCCGCGTTCTACGCCCCCGAAGGCTGGCCGCTCCAGATCGGCGACGAGATCACCGAGGCCGAACGGCAACAGATGTACGAAAACTTCCCCTCCCTTAGCAATGGCGGCTGCGCGTTACACCTAATCGGCGACGTGGTGTATAGTGCCAAGTGGGGATGGTCCAATGAAGGGGGACACGGGCGCATCTATGAAGGCCACTTCCCGGCCAGCGTTCCGATGCGCTACAAAGACCGTGAACACACCCTGCCGCCCCGGTTTCACGGCAGGATTACATACGAGCCGTACGGCCTGCCCATTCCTCCGCATCTGGACGAGGAGTGGCGGATTTCGACAATCGGGGGCGGGCGACCGCCCAAGGACGGCAACCGATGAGACGCGGCGCGCTGTTGGTTCTCGCGCTGGTCGCGGTAACCGCCCTGATAGCGGCTGCCACCGCCCCGATAGCTCAAGATGACGGCAGTTGCGGCACCATGACGATCAGGGAGTGCGTGGAACACTACTGGGTGGAGCCGGAATTCATGCTGAATGCCGATGTGAAGAAGTGGCGCATCGCCGTGCGTGTCGCGGACTGGAAAGACTCCGATCTTTGCCGAGACGTGAAGGCCGCCGCGACAGAGATTTTCTCCAAAACCACCGATTACGACGCAGCGGCCAGCGAGCCGGACGTGAAGGTGTTGGCCGCAAAGGCAAAGGGGCAGTACGACGCCCAGCATATGCACGCCGACTCGGGGAGGGGCCTGGGGGCCGTGGTGTTCGTGAACTACTTCCCGGAGGACATGCTCTGGCAGAAGATCCAGCACGAGGTCGCGCACCATGCGGGGAAAGGAAAAGCCGAAAGCAAGAAAGCGAAAGCTGCGCGGAACGCGACAAGAAGAAGGAGAAGGAGGACGAAGAGAACGACGACGATAACGGAGGCGGGGGCGGAGGTAACACCGGGGGCTCGAGCGGAACGTGGATATGGGTTCCGGCGGAAACGGAGGAAGTTTGCGAATCCCCCGACGAAGGGCAGTGGACCTGCGTCTGGGTGTCGTCGGATAACGAGCAAGGGGGCTACTACGCCTGTACCGGCTGCTGTAGCACGGACATTTGCTGGGATGAGCTCGTGAAACCCGGTCATTGGGTTTGGGTGGGGTTGTAAAACGCCCGCGCTGGCCCGGTTCGCGAAGGGGACTTCACGCTCCCCCGGCGGCAATGGCCGCCCGGATAAACTCGGACACCTTCTTGTTCTCGAATTTGGCGGCCGCCCGGATGGCGTCGCGCTCCCGGGCAGTGACGCGAATCGGAAGCATGATCTTCCTGGGCTTCCGGCCGTAGTGGTAGTAGCGCCAGGGTTCCTCGGCCTCGCGGCGCATGTCGAGGAGGAGCTCCTCGGCGGTTCGTTGCTGTGGGCTCATGGGTTCGGTCCTCCCGTTATCGGTCGTAGCGCTGGAGGAGCTCGTTGAAAGCCTCCTCGCCGAGCGCCTGGAGAGTGGTGTCGCGTTCTACGGCCAGCATCTTGAGCCGTCGAGCGGTGTCCTGGTCGAGCTGGGTGAGGATCCCCTTCTTACCGATCCGGCCGGGAGTGACCTTCGTAGCCGGACGAGGGGGCACCATGGCCAGTTTGCCTTTCTTCATTCTCTCTCTCCTCCCTTGTGGAGCTGGGTGATAGCCCAGCGGTAGAGCGTCTGGACTTCGGTCGCGGCCTTCCCGCGTGGCGCGTATTCCTGTGCGGAGCGCCCGAGGGTAAGAGCGTGGACGTGAGCGATCCGCGCCCCGAGGGTGACGGGGACAACGCGAGCGCCAATGCCCGTGATGGCATCAGCCGCCTCAACGGCCAGGGATCCTCGCGGGGGCACGGCGTTGAGGACGACGGCGGCGTCCGCCCGAGCGAGCGCGGCAACTTCCAGACTCGCGCCGATGGCGGCCAGGTCGGGGGTGGATGGCCGACAGGGGACGAGCACCAGGTCCGCCAGGCGACAAGCCGCCAGCGCTCCAGCGGAAGCGTGTGGAGCGGTGTCGATGAGCGCGAGGCTCACGTCCCGGCTCCGGAAGGTCTGGAGCGTCCGGTCCAGGCGGGGAGGGTGAACGGCCGCCACGAGCGGCGGGTCACCCTCCCGGAAGTGATGCCAAGCGACGGAAGAGCCTTGCGGGTCCAGGTCGGCAATGGCCGCCCGCCCGCCTTCCTGTTGGTGGGCGACGGCCAAAGCCGTGGCCAAGGTCGTCTTGCCGGACCCGCCCTTCTGCGAGATCAACGCGATAGCGTGCATGGTAGCAGTTTAGCAGTCTAGCAGGTTGGGGCACAAGGGGGGGGGTCAAACGGGGTGGCCGTCCGGGTCTCGGCGGAACGGCGAACCGATGGAGCCAGCGGATGAAGGCGTTGCGGCGGGATCCTGTGACGTGAACGGCCCGCGCCATCTCATAGAGTGAGACGCCCCCGAGGGTGCGGAGGCTCTTGAAGCGGGGGGCGGGAAGGGCCGCAAGGAGTTGCCGAAGCACGTCGCGGTCGGTCGGGGACGGGTCGGCCGAGCGGAAGATGAGCGCGAGGTCTTGAGCGGTGGGCCGGTTGGGAACGCCCGCGAGGTGGGCACCCGCGAGATCGTGCAGGTAGGAGAGCGCGGCCTGGTGCCCCCCGGGTGGAAGGATCCGGAGTCTGGCGCGAGGATGATCCCACCAGGAGAGGGGGAGGGGTTCAAGAGGAGTGGTTCGTTCCGCCCGCTCGTAGTGGATGGTGATGGGTTGCCCGGGGCCGCCGATCATGGATTTGCGAGCGGGCGGAACGGCGGCTGCCTGGGCCGTCGCGGCTGCGGCCGCGGTCGCGTAGTTGGTGTTGTGGACGTGAACGACGGTGGGAAATGTGGTGGGTTGCTCGGTCATCGGCCGCCTCTCTTCGGGAAGGGGGAAACGGTGTGAAGTGGGGTTCGGGGCGGGCGTGAGCTACGCCCTGGCTCAAACAATAGCAGTTTAGCAGTTTAGGACACAAGGCCGGACCGGCCGTGGTCCTCTCGGGTTCCGGGGTGATTCTCTCTCTCTCCCCTCTGTGGAGCCGTCTCGCCGCTCCGGCGTAAACAAGCCCGCCCACAGGAGGAGAGGGGGCAACCCCGATCGAGCGGACGGAGGCCTCCGGTCTCCGGAGCGTGTATAGACGCCCGGCGCCGGCGTCGCCGTCTATACGAACTGCGATCGCTCTCCGTCTATACAACTAGCTGCAGCCCCCGGACGTATAGACACCTCGTCGACGAGGGGGGAGTGTCCGTCTGCGGCCGCGCAGTGTCAGAGCGGCCGCCGCCCGATGATGATGTTGTGATCGGCGACCCAACCGGACAGGCGGAAGAGGTCGATGATCCAGAGACAGCCCACGAGGAAGAGGAGGAGCTGGCCGCAGCCGAGGACGAGGGCGAGCCCCTGGACGTCTCCGATGAGGTACATGCTCCAGGAGAGCACGGGCTGCGCTCCAGCCGGTGAAACCGGCCACGAACATCGCGAGCCAGTATCGGTGTCGTCGGCGTTGCGGGCTGGTTCAAGGGAAGCCCCATGTCCCATGGCTGCGTCTAAGGGCCGCCCGGAGAGCGCGGACGCGCCAGGAACACCAGGGTCGGCCCACCCTCGCCCCCTCGCGGAAGAAGTTCTGCTCCCGCCCCGGCTCGCCTATCATCACGGGACCGCGGGCCACAAGTCCTCTTGGAGGTTTCCACAGAGAGAGAGTGTGTGTTTGCGGAATCGGCGCGCCGTTCGCATATTCGTATCACATGGTCGGTCTCACGCGGGAACCGGCCGCAAACCGTGTTTCTCTCACTGGAGATCATGATGACGAACCGCAGAAGCATCCTGTCCCTGTCCCTCCTCCCCGTCGTGGGTCTGGCTTTGGCAGCCGCCACCAAAGAGTCCGACCCCCGGGACCATCCCTTCAGACCCTCGGATCGCGGCCGTTAGCTTCGAGGCGTGGTTGGACGCGGAAGGTCGCCTTCGGCTCGCCGATCTGCCGTGGGCCGACAATTCGATGCCATGCGGAATCTGCAGTCCCTGCTTTATTCCGGGGACTGGAGGCCTAGGTCATATCGCCACGATCAATCCGAATGGTCCGTTTGGCGAAGGTAAGGACTGGCACAGCAATTGTTTGCCCGGAACATGCATGGACAACCATCGGTCTGACGCCTGCATAATGCAGCACCAGGATGATGACAGCCCGCTCGCAACGTCCGCTGACGATCTTGCCGGGTTGTGGGACGCGATCCGGTATGGGAGCGGCCCGGATCCGGAGGTTCTAGCCTCTGGCTACGGGAACGTGGAGTGGAACAGTGAGCGTCGGGCGCTCCAAGTGTTCGGATGCGAGGGAGTGCTTGTGGCTCATGTGCCCGTCCCTCCCTCGTATGAGATTTACGTCGGACAGGTAGTATGATGCGCCTTCCCGAGCCACGCGTCTCGACATGGCTCCGGCTGTTGGGTTCGGTCGGGACGATCAGTGGGATGGTCGTTTTGCCCGAAGTTTTGCTCGGGCAGGTTGCCACTGTTCGTGGTCACCCCGAATGTCCCGAGTGCCGGATCGTGCTTGCGGATACCGTGTGGCTCGGGGGGCTGCCCGCCCATCTGCAGGGGCGGTTGGTAGAGAGCTTGGTGCGGGATCCCGAGACCGGCCACACATACGCCGTGTTCGATGGCGACCATGCTGCGCTGCATGTCTTCCGGGCTAACGGCTCGCACGCGGCGACGGTTTCTCCTGGCGGACCGGAAGGATCCGGGGGCCGCTTCGGCGCGATCGCGATGGACTTGCAAGGGCGACTACATGTGATGGACGCCGGTCGTGGGGAGCGGCTGGTCTTGCAGGTTCCGAGCGGAACAGTCGTCCAGCGACACCGCCTTGAGGGGCGCTTCATTTGGGACTTGGCGTTCGATTCGTCGCGATTCGTGGCGGCCGGGCCAATTGCCACACGTGACGCGGCCGGGTTTCCTCTACATGTCTACAACGGCCAAGGAGAGTGGAAGTTGTCTTTCGGAGTTGAGGAACCCGCGTTCAGGAGGGACCTCATGTCGTTATTGCTGCGGCGGCTTGCCAGTACGGGCGGCCCGTCGTTCTGGGCGGCCCCGATCAACGAATGGCGTTTGGAGCGCTGGACCTTCGATGGACACAGGGTTGCGGAGCTTGTGGGCGAACGCGAGTGGTTCGATCCTTGGGTGCACCGATCGAGAGTGAGATCGCTTGACCGCGCGCCGGAGACGTTCACAGTGGGTTTGGCCGCGGACACTTTGGGTGTTTGGATGCTCTTCGGGATCGCCGCGCCGGAATGGAAGGAAGCGCTTGACACGCTCCGGGATCCGATGGGCAACAGAATGATCCGTCCGGGCGGTCGCTACCACGACACGGTGCTGGAGCTGGTCGACCCGGTTCGGGGGACCTTGGTCGCGAGCACGCGGCTCGAGGGCAGTTGGTCCGGGTTCGTCGGCCCCGGCCGTATTTGGCGGACTTGGATCGATGCGGACGGCAGCGCGCACACCATCGTTGCTGCTGTAGGTTTGTCCCGGTAGCCGGACCAAGAGAATACAGGGAATGCAGAGACGGTACAGACCCCGGAACACACCGGACTGCGGGGGTACTGAGACCTCCAACGCGTTGCTGGCGCCGCAGGGTTCGCCGCCGGGGCGATGGTGGCTACGAGTTCTGGCCAGCGTTTGGATCGCCGGTGCCACGGGCGCATGGGCTTGGGCTACCGCGGCGGCGGAGCAGCAGCGCTACGACAGCGCCGGCGTCAATGTCGTGGTGTCGGATCTTCCGGGCAGCACGCTTGTTCTCTCGCTCCGGCCCCGCGTGCGGATCGGGGTGGCAACAGGCGAGGACGCGTATATCCTGCACAGTGTCGCTCAGGCGCGAGTACTTGCGGACGGACGCATCGTCGTCGCCAACTGTATGCCTCCGATTCTGCGATGGTACGACAGCACGGGCGTCTACATCACGGGCACGGGCCGCGAGGGTGAGGGGCCCGGGGAGTTCGTGGTGGGAGCCTGTGCCAACCTCATGCGGCTGTTCGTTCTGGACGACGGGCGGGTGGAAACGTGGGAGCACAGCGTGAAGCGGCTCAAGGTGTTCGGTCCGTCGGGGGCCCAGGTTTCCTCGCTGACCGCAAACACTCGGGAACTGGCGCTCGGATCGAGCGCACTCGGCAGGTTCGCGGGCGGGTATCTGATGGAGGAGATCCTTGCACTGGGGTCGCAGGAGGTGATCGATGAACGGAGTGTCAGGCCGGTCCGGCGTTCGTCGTGGCGAGACACGCTGGTGTTTCACAGGTTCGGGGCGGATGGCAGCCGCGAACGGGCGATTGGCAGGGTTGCAGGGATCGAGTGGGCTGAGACTGTTCTTCCCACGGAGATCGGGCCGTTCCCCACGGATGTTGTGGTGCCGTTCGCGCCGATGGGCATGGCCGTGCCGTGGGGGCCGGTTGCTGCGGTTGGCGAAGGAAGCAGGGCGGAGATCGAACTGATCGACTCGGAAGGCCGGCTTGCGACGATCGTGCGTTGGAACGTGGAGCGCCTGCCGGTCACGGACGAGATGATCCGGACGCGGATCGAGGGGTCGGTGGCGAGGGACCCGAACAGGGATGGTCGGTATCTTAGAGACGTTCGCCGGGCACTCGAGGCATATCCCTACCCCGATTCGGCGCGTCTGTACTCGAGGTTCCTCGTCGGGAGCGACCGGCGCCTCTGGGTACGGAACTTCAGGCCGCCGGGTGTTCGCACCAACACATGGTTCGGGTTCGACTCGTCCGGGGCATTGGCGTGCGCGTTGGCGGTGCCTGCCGGAGCGGCGGTGTTAGACATTGGCGATGACTATGTGCTTCTGATCGAACGGGACGAGTTGGACGTCGAGTCCGTAGCGTACTACGACATGGTGGGACGGGCCAGCTGCTCCGCTGGCGATCACAGGGGCGGCGCAACCGGTCACTGACGTTTCGGTGCACCGGCAATCTGCGTCGTCCTCATCGCTTCTGAGCCCAGGCCCGCGAAACCGTATACGCGGCAGCTTCGCAGCACACACCTCGACGCGGCGGTCAAAGAGATGGCGGCCGAGGCCGCCCGCGGCTGGGATCAGTTCCTGGAGGCAGTCACGAGGGTCGCCAGGGACTCCGCGCACCCCTCCGCCGCAGCCTTCGCACGGGGTCCACGCTCGATTACCGGGGTAGGCTCCCCGGCCGCTCCCGATCACCCTCCCAGCACCACGTTCCCAGGGGACCACTGCGTCCTGGAGTCAATCAGGGCCTGTTCAGCCCGGTAGTCTCTTCACCTGCCACCCCCAAAACACCCGCCGAGGCTTCCGTCCCGCGCTCCGACACGGTGCACCACCCCGCTCACACCCTCAACCCCACATGTCACGGTCGCCTTCCATGAGGCGAGAGGCCGCTCGCGAAGCGCTTGGGTCGCCCGGTCGGTATCGCCCGATGACCGGCCCAATCACCCGGCTTCGGTGTCCGGGATCGCCGGGCCGTGCCCGTCACGCAGGGTGACAGACTCATGGCCAGTTTGCCTTTCTTCATTCTCTCTCTCCTCCCTTGTGGAGCTGTGTAAAAGCCCAGCGGTAGAGCGTCTGGACTTCGGCGGCCGCCTTTCCGTGAGGCGCGTATTCCTGTGCGGAGCGCCCGAGGGTAAAAGCGTGGACGTGAGCGATCCGCGCCCCGAGGGTGACGGGGACAACGCGAGCGCCAATGCCCGTGATGGCATCAGCCGCCTCAACGGCCAGGGATCCTCGCGGGGGCACGGCGTTGAGGACGACGGCGGCGTCCGCCCGAGCGAGCGCGGCAACTTCCAGACTCGCGCCGATGGCGGCCAGGTCGGGGGTGGATGGCCGACAGGGGACGAGCACCAGGTCCGCCAGGCGACAAGCCGCCAGCGCTCCAGCGGAAGCGTGTGGAGCGGTGTCGATGAGCGCGAGGCTCACGTCCCGGCTCCGGAAGGTCTGGAGGGACCGCCCGAGCCGCGGGGGGTGAACGGCCGCCACCAGCGGCGGCTCACCATCCCGGAAGTGATGCCAAGCGACGGCAGAGCCTTGCGGGTCCAGGTCGGCGATGGCCGCCCGCCCGCCTTCCTGTTGGTGGGCGACGGCCATTGCCGTGGCCAGGGTCGTCTTGCCGAGTGCTGATTCCGGCCCATGCCGATCAGTGATTCCATTTCATGCCGATCACCGATTCCAGGGCATGCCGATCACGGATTCCGGAGCATGCCGATCACCCTGGAGTGAGCGAGTAGGAGCGCTGGAGAACCTGCTGTAGCGACACCCTCTTCCATCCTCGCCAGAGGTCCCCCTGAGACGAGGAGGAAAGAGGATGTCACAGAAGAGGTTGTCCATGCGGAAGATTCGAGAACTGCTGCGTCTGAAGTACGAGGTCGGGCGCAGCCACCGCGAGATCGCCACGTCGCTCGGCATCGCCAACAGCACGGTGAGCGATTACGTGCGGCGGGCAAGCGCCGGGGGCTTCTCCTGGCCGTTGCCGGAGGGGCTGGACGACGCCGCGCTGGAAGCGGCGCTGTTCCCGGCCCCGCCACCGTCGCGGGTTCCCCGGCCCGAGCCGAACTGGGAAGACGTCCACCGGGAGCTTCAACGCCACAAGGGCGTGACGCTGCAGCTGTTGTGGCTGGAGTACCGGACGGTTCATGCGAACGGCTACGGGTACAGCTGGTTCTGCGAGCGCTACAGGGCGTGGCGGGGACGGATCGACGTGGTCATGCGGCAGGTGTACCGGGCGGGCGAGAAGGCGTTCGTGGACTACGCGGGCCCGAAGTTCGAGGTCGTGGACCGGGAGACCGGCGAGGCGCGGGACATCATGGTCTTCGTCGGTGTCCTCGGCGCGTCGAACCACACCTTCGTGGACGTGACCCGGAGCCGGTCGCTGCCGGACTGGACGATGTCGCACGTCCGGATGTTCGAGTTCTGGGGAGGCGTACCGGAACTCGTGATCCCGGACAACGAGAAGGCGGCGGTCCACAAGGCCAGCCGCTACGAGCCGGACCTGAACCCGACGTACCAGGAACTGGCCACCCACTACGGAACCGCGGTGCTGCCGGCGCGGCCCCGGGCACCCAGGGACAAGGCCAAGGCGGAAACCGCAGTCCAACACGTCGAGCGCTGGGTCATGGCGCCGCTGCGCAACCATACGTTCTTCTCGCTCCGCGAACTCCGCGAGGCCATCGCGCCGCTGCTGGCCGCGCTGAACGAGCGGCCGTTCGACAAGACCGAAGGCAGCCGGCGCAGCTGGTTCGAGGATCTGGACCGGCCGGCGCTCAAGCCGCTCCCGGACGAGCGCTACGAATACGCGGAGTGGCGCAAGGCGCGGGTCAACATCGACTACCACATCCAGGTCGAGCACGCGCTCTACAGCGTCCCCCACCCGCTGGGCCGCTGCGAGGTCGACGTTCGGATCACGGCCCAGACCGTCGAGATCTTCCACAAGTACCGCCGGGTGGCCGCGCACCTCCGGATCCACGGGAGAGGCGGATACGCGATGCTCGCGTCGGGCCTCCAGGGCCGGATAGTCGGATCGGTTCTCGACACCCTGCGGGCGGGTCTGCCCGGTGCCCGGGTCTTTGTCGAGCGAACCGGGATCCGGTCGCTTACCGACCGAGAAGGCGGATTCGAGCTGAACTGGCTGGATCCGGGGACCTATGCCGTCAACTTCACCCATCCCTATCTGGAGGCGTTCGGCTACGTTTCCGAACCCGTCGAGGTGGAGGTGGACGCCGACGCCGAGACGCCGGTCGAGGTCCACTTTTCGGCCCCGTCGGTGGCGTGGATCGTCGACCACATGTGCCGGGACGAGGCGCGCCCCGAGCCGCTGGTCGTGGGCGGTGTGGAGTTCCCCATGGAGGGTGTGGGTCTCGACGAGTTGGACGCCAATGAATTGCGGACGCGGCAGTACCCGATGGTGATCCCCACGGGGGAACACATTGGAAGGCTGGATCTGCGGTTGAGGCCGGGTGATTAGCACGCCATCATGCGCCTTCTTCCCCGATGATGGTGAAGGCTCACGGGTCTTCGACCAGAGCGTAGACGACCAGCCTCTCGACCCCGAGCTCATCGGCTATGAGAACCAGCACCCAATCAGAGCCGATTTGCTGAGCGACGAAACGCGACGGCAGGAACATGGTAGCGACCTGGGTGCCGTCGGCGTCGAACGCGAGCCACTGATGCTCCGGTTCTCCAGGTCGGCGGAAATGCTTGACCCAGATGCGATCGCCGAAAACCATGAGCGTGTTGTAGGTGGGGAAGGTGGAGGGTAGCGCTGGGCGCCCGTCCCGCTTGTCCGGCAGCCCGTTCGCCAGAAACCGCGCCACCCTGCTGCGCCTCATCAGCTCGCGCCCCGTCAGAGCCCCCGAATCCCCCGTGATCCGGTCCTGGCGGGACCCGATCCTGATCGACCTGAGTTGAAGCTGAACGGCGCATCCACTATCTTCACCCCCGACGTGATGGCTGGTAGGTGCTCGCGATTACTGTAACACATTGAATCTAAAGCACTTGCCGCCTCACGTCACCTCACTTCCAGACCGCTCGTGAATAAGGTGGGTTGGATGGGAAGACTTGTTTTGTTAGGGACGCAGACTACACACGGGTCCTGCGCACTACGCGTCCGCGCGGATCCGAGCCTCTTGAGGAACGCTTGCTTTCCCAAGCGCAACCGGACGTTGGCCTAATGACGCGCCCGGGCCGTTTCTTCGTGTTGGTTGCGGCGCTGGCCGCCGCGTGTGCAGACGCGCCGACGGAGCCCCCACCGACCGCGTCGTCGATCACGATTTCGCCGTCCGCCGCAGTTTTTTCGGCGCTTGGGGAAGACGTCAAGCTCACTGCCACGGTTCACGATCAATACGGCGAGATTATGGTGGGGGAACCGATCCAATGGGCCAGCAGCGACGAGACGGTTGTGGCGGTGGACGGGGAGGGGCTGGTGACGGCGGTGGGGAACGGGAGCACGAGCGTCACGGCCAGGTCCGGGACTGCGGCGGCGAGCGCGTCCGTGGCCGTCGAGCAGGTGGTGGCGGAGGTACGGGTGTCGCCGGCCGCGGACACGCTCCTGGCTCTCGGCGATACGCTGCGCATGACAGCGGAGGCGGTGGACGCGAACGGCCACCCGGTCGCGGACGCCGAGTTCACGTGGCGCTCCAGCGACGAAACGGTTGCGACTGTGAGCCAGAACGGCCTGGTAACCGCGGTCGACAACGGCATCGCTACGATCTCGGCGGCGGCCGGGAGCGCAACGGCGCCAGCCTCCATCACGGTTGAGCAGCAGGTGGCCGAGGTACGGGTCACACCCGCGGCGGACACGCTCCTGGCTCTGGGCGACACGCTCAGGCTCGCGGCCTTGGCAGTGGACGCGAACGGCCACCCGGTTGCGGACGCCGAGTTCCAGTGGCACTCCAGTGACGAGGCCGTCGCCACGGTGGACCGCACTGGATTGGTCACGGCGGCGGGGAGCGGGAGCGCGGTCATCGCTGCCGCAACCGACGGCGTCCAGGCGTCAGCCTCCATCACGGTTGAGCAGCAGGTGGCCGAGGTACGGGTCACACCCGCGGCGGACACGCTCCTGGCTCTGGGCGACACGCTCAGGCTCGCGGCCTTGGCAGTGGACGCGAACGGCCACCCGGTTACGGATGCCGAGTTCACGTGGTCGTCCAGTGACGAAAGTGTTGCCAAGGTGGACGGCACTGGTCTGGTGGCGGCGGTTGGAGCCGGTGCGGTAGAGATCGCGGCCAAGTCCCACGGCGTGACGGGGACGGCGTCCGTGGCCGTCGAGCAGGTGGTGGCGGAGGTACGGGTTACTCCGGACTCCGCGACCCTCTTCGTCATCGGCGACACGCTGCGGCTTTCGGCGGAGGCGTTCGACGCGAACGACAATGCGGTCGCCGCGGCCGAGTACACTTGGTCGTCGGGCGACGAATCGGTCGCCACGGTGGACACGACGGGGCTGGTGGTGGCGGCGGGTGTGGGAGTAACCAGAGTCACGGTGGCCTCCGGGAGCGTGTTCGGCGGCGCGGTGGTCAGGGTCTCCGCAGCGAAGGCCGACCGAGAAGCTCTGGTACGGCTTTACCACGCGACCGGCGGGCCAAGCTGGACCAACAGCGGGGACTGGCTGACGGACGCTCCGCTCGGGGATTGGTACGGGGTTGCCACGAACCGCGAGGGCCGTGTTGCCTCCCTGGAGCTGAGCTACAACAATCTGACCGGAGAGATGCCGCCGGAGCTCGGGGGCCTGTCCAGCCTCGAAACTCTGGCGCTCGAAGGCAATCTCCTCAGCGGCCCGGTCCCGCCCGGCTTCGTGCAACTGGCGGCCTTGCGCGAATTGCGGGTCGGCTGGAACTCCGGGTTGTGCTTTCCGGGCACGGCTACTTTCGTCATCTGGCTGGAAGGGATCGAGAACGTGGTAGGGACCAGGCCTCCGCTTTGCAACGAGGTCGACCTCGTCTCGCTCGATCTGCTCTACGCCGCCGCCAGCGGGGAGGATTGGACCAACTCCGACGGCTGGAGGGAGACCGCGTGGCTGGGGGAACGGCACGGTGTCACGGCGGATTCGCTCGGCAGGGTGACTGCCCTCGATCTGAGCCACAACGGCCTCACGGGACGGCTCCCGTCCGTTGACCTGGCAAGAATGACCGAGCTTCGGATCGGGGGCAACGCTCTCCTCACCGGCCCGTTGCCGGCGTCGCTCTCGCGGCTCCCCCTGCGGGTATTGCACTACACGGACACCGGGCTGTGCGTGCCGGACGACGACGCGTTCCGCGGGTGGCTGGATGCCATGCCGTCGCACGAGGGCACGGGCGTGCGGTGCGCCCCGTTGACGGACCGCGAGATTCTGGCGGTGTTGTACCACGCGACGGGCGGCCCGAACTGGGCTAACAGCGAGAACTGGCTCACCAACGAGCCCCTGGATTCGTGGCATGGCGTGCGGACCGACTCGGATGGCCGGGTGACCGAATTGGAACTCCACGACCTCGCCGGCATCCTGCCGTCCGAGCTCGGGGCCCTCGATCGTCTGACTTGGCTGGAGCTCCAATCACCGGGACCCCGCAATTGCGAGTTGTTCATAGGTTCTACCAAACTCCAGGTCGACCTGCGGGTGTCCGTCCCGGCAGACGCGCGGCCTTCGACCCGTGACAACATCTTGACGGGGCCCATTCCGCCCACACTCGGCAACCTCCGCAACCTGGCAGGTCTCATACTTCAGGGCAGTCTAACGGGCCCCATACCCTCCGAACTGGGGAACCTCACTGCTCTCGAGGTATTGTTTCTCGACTGGAACCGCCTGAGTGGCCCGATCCCGCCGGAGCTCGGAAGGCTCGCCGCTCTTCGGTTTCTGTGCCTGTCCACAAACGCACTGGAGGGTCCCATTCCGCCGGAGCTTGGCAAGCTCAATCGCCTCCTTGCCCTGCACATGGGTCATAATCGCCTGAGCGGCCCGATCCCGGCCGAACTCGGCAACCTCCCCATGCTCCAGGGATTGACCCTCGGTTCCAATACGCTAGAGGGCCCGATCCCGCCGGAACTCGGCAAGCTGGCTCACCTCACGTCCCTACACCTCTACGGCAACCGCCTGAGCGGGCCGATCCCGGCCGAATTCGGCAACCTCGCCGTCCTTGAGATTCTCTTGCTGGGTAGCAACCGATTGGAGGGCCCGATCCCGCCGGAACTCGGCAAGCTGGCTCACCTCACGTCCCTACACCTCTACGGCAACCGCCTGAGCGGGCCGATCCCGGCCGAACTCGGCAACCTCGCCGTCCTTGAGAAACTCGATCTGGCTCTCAACCGATTGGAGGGTGTGATCCCGCCGGAACTCGGCATGCTGCGCAACCTCCAGATATTCAGTATCAACTGGAACCGGGACTTGGCCGGCGCCTTGCCGCGGGAGCTGATCGGGCTGCCGCTCACTCACTTCACGTGGTACGGCACGGGCCTGTGCGCCCCCTGGGACCGCGATTTTCAGGCGTGGCTGGCGACCATTGCGAGTCATACTGACTTTGACGTGACTTGCGTCCTGGCTCCGCGCGAAGCCCTCACGGCGCTCTACGAGGCTACGGACGGACCGAACTGGACCAACAACGCCAACTGGCTGACGGACGAGCCGGTGTCGGCGTGGCACGGCGTGACGGCCTCAGGCGGCTCCCTGACCGGCCTGGACCTCTCGGCGAACGGTCTGGCGGGCGCGCTTCCCGCTGAAGTCGGAGGGTTGCTCGATCTGCGGCTGCTGGATCTCTCCGACAACCGCCTGGACGGCACCCTGCCGCGGGAGCTAGGTGACTTGGCGGATGTCGAGGAGCTGGACCTGTCGCGCAACGTATTGGC
Source organism: Longimicrobiales bacterium (assembly GCA_951828585.1). GTDB lineage: Bacteria > Gemmatimonadota > Gemmatimonadetes > Longimicrobiales > Gaopeijiaceae > Bin94. The sequence goes on along the minus strand of OX639991.1, from coordinate 4,325,489 downwards.
GGGCTGGGTGCCCGGGTGGTTGGGCGGCTTGTTCGACCTCCGGCGGCTGGGTTTGGCCCACAACCGCTTCGAGGGCAGGCTCCCCAACTCGCTGGCGGCCTTGAGCCTCTCGGAATTCCGCTGGAACGAGAGCGGGGCGTGCGCGCCGCCGAGGAGCAGCTTCGAGAAATGGCTGGCCTCGATTCCGGCGCACGCCGCCGGACGCAACTGCAGGCCGGGGCCCGTGGTGTCGCTGCCGGTGGCGCACCTCACGCAGGGGGCGCAGAGCGCCGAGGGCGATGTGCCGCTGATCGCGGGCCGTCCGGCGCTTCTGCGGGTCTTCGCCGTTGCCGACCAAGCGAACAACCACCAGCCGCGGGCGCGGGTCTCGTTCATCCAGGGCGGCCGGGAGATCCACTCGGCCGGCATGCGCCTGGAATCGCCCCGGGGCATTCCTGGCGAGTTGAACCTCGGGCGGGCGGACGAATCGTTCCACGCCCTGGTCCCGGCCGGCGTGCTTCGCCCGGGCCTCGAGATGGTGGTCGAGATCGATCCCGACAGCGTGGTGCCGCGAACCGAGGGCAGCGTGTTCAGGGTGCCGGCGGAGGGTCGGCTGGCGCTGGACGCGCGGGAGATGCCGACCATGGAGCTGACGGTGGTGCCGGTGCTGGCGACGGCGAGCGCGGACAGCAGCGTGCTGGACTGGACGGAGGGGATGGGGCCGGAGCACCCGGCGATCGAGTTCATGCGAGCGGTTCTCCCGGTGGCGGATCTCGCGCTGGCGGTGCACGAGCCGTTCACCATCGACCGGCCACCGTCAGCTTCGAGCGCCGATGATTGGGTGGAACTCGTGCAAGACATCGCGCTGCTCCGGGAGACGGAAGGTGGCAGCGGATACTACTACGGTGCCGTGATCCGGGAGGGGGAGCGTGGAATCGCCGGGATCGCCTACGTCCAAACGGGCTCCGCGCCACCCGTCAGCGCGGGGATCCCGGACTCGGCGGTGTTCGCCCACGAACTGGGCCACAACATGAGCCTGCGGCACGCGCCGTGCGGCCGCCCGGCTCAAGTCGATGGGAACTATCCCTACCGGGACGGCACGATAGGGGTCTGGGGCTATGACTTCCGGTCCGGCGACCTGGTGCCCCCATCGACCCCGGACCTGATGTCTTACTGCGACCCGGCCTGGATTAGCGATTACCACTTCAACAAGGCGCTCGAGTACAGAATCGATGGCGAATCCGCCGCGGCGGTGCTCGCCGGCGGCGGGCGGGCCAAGCGTCTGCTCCTATGGGGTAGCGTCAGCCCGGACGGCGAACTGAGCCTCGATCCCGCGTTCGTGCTAGACGCTCCGGTGAAGATGCCGTCACGCCCAGGCCCGTACCGGATCGAGGGGTTCGGCGCGGCCGGGAATACGGAGTTCTCCCTGGAGTTCGAGATGGACGAGCTGTCGCTGGGCGGCGGGAGCTTCCTGTTCATGATCCCCTTCGAGGAGGAGCGGCTCGTCTCGCTCGACCGCGTCGTGCTGTCGGGGCCGGAGCGCACGGCCGAACTCAACGGCGAGACCAACAACCCGATGGCGATCGTCATCGACCGCGCGACGGGCCGCATCCGCTCGGTTCTTCGTGGCGAGGCTGCCGCCGGGCGGGCAGCCGCGCTGGCCGGCCAAGCAGCCGCACAGGACCGGGGAGCCGAGGTCCTCGTGAGCCGCGGTCTGCCCCGCAGGACACCGAACTGAGTCTGCCGGGATGATCTTGGAGCGGCAGGTTTCGGCTCGGAGGCGCCGGGTTGCCGGGCGCGTGAAGCTTCGGCGGGCCAACCCCGGAGCAATCGGGAGGCCCACCTGGGCGGGTGTTCTCGTTGGGGGTTCGATTCGGTTGCCGCCGAAGAGGTTGCCGTATGCTAAGAGCGGGCAGGCGACCTGGCTGCGCGGTTTCTTCGAGGCTTGCAAGACCTACATGGTGAAGCGGTCTCCCGAGGTCCAGCCCGCCGACCACTTAGTGCCTTCGACCCCGGGAACGTAGGCCAGGGCTGGTACCCCATGCGGTTGTATTTCAGGGGCCGCGCGCTCCATCTTCACCCCGAGGCAGACGGGGCACGGCCAGCGCGTCTCGGTCACGGGGCCAGCGGTCTCCTCGCCACGAGCGGTCTTCCTCATGGATCGAGCAGCCCCCGCGCGGTTTCCTTCTCGGAGAGGTGTTGCAAGTCGTGAAACGCATGCACCAGCAGACCCGAGTCCGTGATCTCGATCTCGGCCAATTCCCGCCTCATCAGTTCGTTGACAAGCTCCTCCGCCGTCGTGGCCGGCACGGCCAGCTCCCCTGCCACTTCAACAGCCGTGATCCGACCGCCGTGCCTCTCCGCCATCTTGAGGATCTCGGCTTCGAGCGTGTCACGGCGCAGTTCCTCCCGCCTGCGGCCGATGCGGCGTCCGACCCCGAAGTGTCGCGCCAGCAACCAGCCGCGCCCGACCGCCGGCAGACCGGCCCCGATCAAGAGCGCGACCATCGTGCTCAGCGCGGCCGGATTCACATCCGCGCGCAGAAACCCGACCACCATGAACAGGGCCACGGCCAGCAGGGTGAGCCCTCCCAGGAGCTTACCCACCGGTCAGCTCTGATCCACGGACCGGGAACGCCCGATCCTTCCCCGCTCGGCCTCGATCGCCACCACCTTCCTCGACCATGACGAATCCTCCACCCCCTGGTAGGCCACCGTCAGTTCCCGCGTAAGGTCCAGACCGTCTCCGTAGGCGTACACCGCGATCTCACTGGCCTGCTGCGAGAGCCGCCCGCTCCCCCACCCTGGGGTGATCGCACGAATCGCCAGCGGCCGCTCCCGCAATCCGCGCGACACCATGTGCAGGTCGTCCGGCTGAAACACGGTCCCCTGCTGCCGGCTCGACAGCGACACCAGGAAGAGCACGGGCTGCGAGATCCCCGTACGGCGGGCCATCTCCGGTGCGTGCGCTTCGGCGATTCGGACCAGCCGGTCGCGCGTGTCGGGGGCCGCGGTCTCGAGCACCCAAGCCGCCAGGGGCGTGACTTCGATCCGAAGCGACCCGGCGCTCAGCCGCACCGAGATCTGCTCCTGCGTGAGCAAACCCGAGCGGGCCGGATCCACCCGCTCCACCCGGCGCGGCTCCGCGACCGGCCCGCCCACCATTCCGGGCGCTGCAGCGGGCGCGCATCCCGCCCACCCCGCCACTCCCAGGCCAACCAACATCACCACCCCCCGACGAACGCCGCCACAGCCCACCATCCCACTCTCCAACCAACCAATCCAACTCACGATCCTTCCTCCATTTCCAGCAGCGCCGCGATGGCATCCAACAGTTCCTCCGACCCCTCCCCGGTACGGGCCGAACTCGCCACGACCTGGTCCTCCGATACACCCAGCTGCTCCGTCACCCGGCGTGCAACCCCCTTCTCCCGGTCCCTCGCCTTCAGCTTGTCCACCTTGGTAAGCGCAATCAACATCGGCACCCCCGTCTCCGCCAGATACCCCACGAACTCCAGGTCCCCCGCGGTAGGCGCGTGCCGCGAGTCCACCAGGTAAACCACGCCGCGCAGCTGCTCGCTCCCGGCCAGGTAGCCCCGCACCAGCACCCGCCACGCCTCCCGCACCGCCTTCGGCGCCTTCGCGTACCCCGACCCCGGCAGATCCACCAGGAAGAACGACCGGTTGACCTCGTAGAAGTTGAGCGCCTGGGTCTTGCCGGGCGACGCCGACACCCGCGCCACCCCCCGCCGGGGCCTCCCCAGCACCCGGTTGATCAGCGACGACTTGCCCACGTTGGAACGGCCGGCGAAGGCGACCTGGGGCAGATCCCCGGGGAAGGGCTGGTCGTTCGAGACCACCGAGCCCATGAACTCCACGCTGCGGATGATCACGACGGTCGGTCCGTCCGAGTGACAAAATGTAAACTGTACATGACAAATGTAATGTTTGCTTTACTCAGGAAGGCTGCGCACCCGCCCCGTGAACGGCCGCCGCCTCTTGCCCCCGACTCGCCCGCCCCCGCCCCCCCACCAGCGCCTCGCGCAGCACCGTGTCCATCGTCTCGACCGGCACGAACGCCACCCCCGTGCGCACCTCGTCCGGAAGCCGCTCGATGTCCGTCACGTTCTTCGCGGGGAGCAGCACGCGCCGGATCCCGCCGCGCAGCGCCGCCACCGCCTTCTCCTTGATCCCGCCCACGACGAGGACACGCCCCCGCAGCGTGATTTCGCCGGTCATCGCCAGATCCGCCCGGGTGGGGGTGTCGGTCAGCGCCGAGATCAGCGCCACCGCGATCGTGATCCCGGCCGAGGGGCCGTCCTTGGGCGTCGCCCCCTCGGGGATGTGGATGTGGATGTCGACCTCCCTGTGGAACTGCTCGGGCAGTCCCAGCCGGCTCGCCCGCGACCGCGCGTAGGTGACCGCCGCGAACGCCGACTCCTTCATCACATCGCCCAGCGTGCCGGTCAGCTGGATCTTCCCCGATCCCGGCACCACCGCCACCTCGACCTCCATCACCTCGCCGCCGGCCGCCGTCCACGCCAGCCCGCAGGCGATTCCCGAGCGGTCCACGCCCTCCTCGCGGCTCGGCGGCAGGTGCACCGGCGGTCCCAGCAACTCCTTCAGGTCCGCCGCCTCCACGCGCCGCGGATCCCGCAACTCGCCGGTCGCGACGCCACGCGCCAGCTTGCGGGCCACCCTCGACAGCCTCCGCTCCAGCTCGCGCACGCCCGCCTCGCGCGTGTACTCGGCCACGATCAGGTCGATCGCGTCCCCCGCAATCTCGGGCGCGAACGGCTCCAGTCCGTGGCGCGCGACCTGCTTGGGCCACAGGAACTGCCGCGCGATCACCTTCTTCTCCGTGTCGAGGTATCCGGGCAGCCGGATCACCTCCATGCGGTCGCGCAGAGGTCCCGGAATCTCTCCCAGGGTGTTCGCGGTGGCGATGAACAGGACGCTGGAGAGGTCGAACTCCAGCTCGAGGTAGTGGTCGGTGAAGGCGCGGTTCTGTTCGGGATCGAGAACCTCCAGCAAGGCCGCGCCGGGATCGCCGTGGAAGTCCCGGGCCAGTTTGTCGACCTCGTCAAGCAGAAAGACCGGGTTCCTCGAGCCGCTCTTCCGGATCCCCTGGAGCACGCGGCCGGGCAGCGCCCCCACATAGGTGCGGCGGTGGCCCCGGATCTCGGCTTCGTCGCGCACGCCTCCCAGGCTCATCCGCACGAATTCCCGCTTCAGACACCGTGCAATGCTGCGCCCCAGCGACGTCTTTCCCACCCCCGGCGGCCCCACCAGACACAGGATCGGCCCCTGCAGCTTCCCCACCAGCGAGAGCACCGCGATATGGTCCAGGATCCGCTCCTTGACCTCTTCCAGCCCGTAGTGCTCCCCTTCCAGGACACCTTCGGCACGGCCCACGTCCAGGCTGTCCGCCGTCTCCCGCTCCCACGGCAGCGCCAGGATCCAGTCCAGGTAGCTGCGGATCACCGCGGCCTCCGGCGCGACCGGGTTCAGCTTGCGCAGCCGCTCGAATTCCTTGTCGACACGGTCCCTGGCCTCGGTGGTCAGGGGTGTGTGGCCGATCTTGCGTTCCAGCTGGTCCCATTCCGGGTCGGTGCCGCCCGGCTCGGGGATCAGCGATTCGATCTGCTCCTCGAGGGGGATCCGGGGACGGCCTTCGTCCGACTGGAGCCGGATCTGTTCGTCCAGCTTCTCCTGGATGCGCAGGATCTCGACCTCCCGCATGAGCAGCTCGCGCAGAATCTCGAAGCGGGTCGCGGTATCGGTCTGCTCCAGCAGCTCCTGCTTCTCCGAGGCGCCGATCAGCAGGTGTCCCGCGATCAGGTGGGTGAGGCGCACGCGGTCCGAGATCTCGGCGGCGGCGGCGATCACCTCGTTGGGGATCCTGGCCGAGAGCCGCACATACTCACGGAACATCCTCGAGACCGTGGCAGCCAGCGCCTGCAGCTGCGGGTCCTCGGGCGAGTCGGACTCGAATTCCCACTCGGTCAGAAGCGCGACCTCGGCGCGAAAGCCCGCTTCGGAAGGCAGGAAGCGCTCGACCCGGGCCCGTCCCATCCCCTCCATCACCACCCGCGCCGTCCCGTCGGCCAGGTGCGACACCTGCACGACCCGGATCACCGTCCCGGCGCCGTAGAGATCGTCGCGCCCGGGTTCGTCCACCGTCGCGTCACTCTGCGCGACCAGCAGCGCGAGCCCCTCCTCTTCCCGCGCCTCCTCCAGCGCGGCCACCGAAGGCGCCCGCCCGATCAGCAGCGGCACCACCATGTACGGAAAAAAGACCAGATCGCGAAGTGCGATGACCGGCAACTCGGCGGGGACTTCGAAGGTGCCGTCGAGCCGGTTCAGGGTGGCCATGGCGCTGTCGCTAGCGGTCCGTGGATAAAGCCGCCCGTGCACCGAGAGCGGCGAGGCGCCGGGCTGGGGGGACTTTGTCCACGGGCCGCCTAGGCTTCCTTCCGTTGTGCCTCGGGCCTCAGGACGAGCAGTGGCGGAACGCTGCCGGATGCGCATTCGGGGGTGACCACCACCTCCCGCACGTCGTCGCGCGACGGCAGTTCGAACATCACGTCCCGCATGATGCTCTCCATGACGGCGCGCAGTCCGCGCGCGCCGGTTCCCCGCGTGAAGGTCCGCCGGGCGATCTCCTTGAGGGCGCCGGGGTCGAAGGTCAGCCCGATGCCCTCCAGTTCGAACATCTTCTGGTACTGCTTGACGAGCGCGTTCCTGGGCTCCCGCAGGATGCGCACCAGAGCCCCTTCGTCGAGATCCTCCAGCGCCACGGTGACGGGCAGGCGGCCCACCAGCTCGGGGATCAGCCCGAACCGCTGCAGGTCCTCCGGCTCCAGGCAGGTCAGGGGATCGTCGTCGGGGTCGTAGCCGTTGTCCGCGGTCTCGGTGCCCGTGTCCTCCTCTTCGCCGAACCCGATCTGGCGCTTGCCCATCCGCGTCTCGACGATCTTGTCGAGTCCCTCGAAGGCGCCGCCGCAGATGAACAGGATGGCGCGCGTGTCGATCTGGATGTACTCCTGCTGGGGATGCTTGCGTCCTCCCTGTGGAGGCACGCTCGCCACCGTGCCCTCGAGGATCTTGAGGAGCGCCTGCTGCACGCCCTCGCCCGAAACGTCCCGCGTGATCGACGGGTTCTCGGACTTGCGCGCGATCTTGTCGAGTTCGTCGATGTAGACGATTCCCTTCTCGCAGTCGCCCAGGTTGAAGTCCGCGGCCTGCAGCAGCCGCACCAGGATGTTCTCCACGTCCTCGCCGACGTAGCCGGCCTCGGTCAGCGTAGTGGCGTCGGCGATGGTGAAGGGGACCTGCAGCACCCGCGCCAGCGTCTGCGCCAGCAGCGTCTTCCCGACCCCCGTGGATCCCACCAGCAGGACGTTGGCCTTGTCGATCTCGATGTCGTCGAGCGAGCCATGGCCGTGCACGCGCTTGTAGTGATTGTAGACCGCGACCGCGAGCGAGCGCTTCGCCTGCTCCTGGCCGATCACGTAGTCGTCGAGAAAATCCTTGATTTCACGTGGTGTAAGTGTAGTCTCTGCAGCGTCCTGTCCCTCGCGCTCCTCTTCCTCTGCGAGGATCTCGTTGCAGAGCGAGATGCACTCGTTGCAGATGTAGACCGAGGGGCCGGAGATGAACTTCTTGACCGACTCCTTCGACTTGCCGCAGAAGCTGCAGCGAAGATGCTTGTCGCTCGACATGCTCGCCTCCTATTTCGAGTTGGAGGCGGCCTTGCGGCCGTCCCCCTTCCACAGGACCTGGTCGACGAGACCGTACCTGACCGCCTCCTCGGCGCTCATCCAGCGGTCCCGGTCCACGTCCGCGTTGATCTTCTTGAGCGTCTGCCCCGCCCGCTCCGCCAGAATGCGGTTCAGCCGCTCGCGCGTCCCCAGGATCTCCTTCGCGGCGATCTCGATGTCGGCCGCCGTCCCCTGGTACCCCGAGGACGGCTGGTGCAGCATGATGCGCGAGTTCGGCAGCGCGTTCCGCTTGCCCTTCTTCCCCGATGCCAGGAGCAGCGCGCCCATCGACGCCGCCATTCCCACGCAATAGGTGAAGACGGGGGCCCGCAGGTGGTTCATGGTGTCGTAGATCGCGAGGCCGGCGTAGACGCTCCCCCCGGGGGAGTTGATGTAGAGGTTGATCGGCTTCTCGGGATCATCCGCGTCCAGAAAGAGCAGTTGGGCCAGGATGACGTTGGCCACCTGGTCGTTGATCGAACTCCCGAGAAAGACGATCCGGTCCATCAGGAGCCGGCTGAAGATATCGTAGCTGCGCTCGCCCCGGCTGGTCCGTTCGATCACGTAGGGCGGATATGTGGACATAGGTCAATGCTCCTGGGTGAGTCTCATGAAGCTTCGGTGATTTCCGACTTCTCACGCAGGAAGCGGAAGAGCTTCGCATCCGTAAGCCGCCGTTCGATGGTTTCGAGTGCGCCTGACTTGCGGAGCCGTGCCCGCACCCGGCCGACCGGTTCCCCCCGCTCCCGCGCCAACGCCTCCAGCTGCGCGTCCACTTCGTCGGACGAGGCGCGCAGACCGTGCTCCTCGGTGATCCGGCTCGCGAGCAGGTCCCGCCGCACGGCGAACTCCGACGCCGGCCGGAGTTCCTCCCTGAGTTGCTCAAGCTGCTCGGGTTCCATGTCCTCGGCCTCGCTGAGCACGGCGTCCGTATACCGCTCGACCATGGACTGGGGGACCTCGAAGGAGTTGGCCTCCACCACCGTGCGGATGAGGCGTTCGTTGACCTCGGCCTCGGCGCGGGAGCGGGCCTCGCGCTCCAGGTCCTCGCCGACGCGGGCGCGCAGTTCGCCGAGGTCCTCGAAGTCTCCGACCGAGCGCGCGAAGGCGTCGTCCACCTCCGGCAACCGGGGCACGCTGCGGGAGAGCAGCGCGATCCGCACTCTGTGCCGCGCGCCCCGCCGCGCCTCGTCGGCGAAGTCGTCCGGGAAGGTGACGTCGAATTCCCCCTCCTCGCCGATCGTCAGCGTCCGGATCGCGTCTTCGACGTCCGGCAGCGCCTGCCCTTCGCCGAGGACGAGTTCGTACTGGCGGCTCGCGTCCCCCTCGGTCTCGTCGCCATCCAGCCGGGTCATCACGACCGTAACCGCGTTGCCCGCCTCCGGCCTGCCGTTGTCCGCCGCGTCCCAGACCGCCTTCTCCCCCCGCAACCGCTCGATGATTTTCCCCACCGTCCCATCCGGCACCTCGACCGGGGGACGCTCCACGCGGAAACCGCCCAGGCGGCCCATCGGCACCTCCGGCCACACATCGAAAACCGCCTTGAAGGTGAGCGGATCTCCCGGCTTGAAACGCAGATCCGTCACATCCACGTCGCCGACCGGGCGCAGCTCCCGCGAAGAAATGGCCTGGTCGCACGCCTTCCGCACCGCCCGCTCGACGGCTTCCTCCTCGATCGCCCGGCCGAACCGGCTGTCGATCACGCTGGTCGGCACCCGGCCCTTGCGGAAGCCCTTCAGCTTCATCCGGGACGCGTACTTGCGGGTGACCGCCACCCGTTCCCGGTCCACGAATTCGCCCGGGACGGACACATCGAGGGTACGGCGGCACCGCTCTCCCTCGGTGACCTTCACCTCGAGGCCGGATGCGGCGCCGCGGCTCATGCCGTGCCGCCCTTTGTCCTGGCAGGTTGCGCGTGGCTCATGACGGACCCCGCGGTGAATGCGAAAGGGGGGACTCGAACCCCCACGGCCAAGGGCCACAAGATCCTAAGTCTTGCGCGTCTACCAGTTCCGCCACTTTCGCTCCTCGCCGTGCGTCGGGGTACGGGCCGCGCCGTGCGGCCGCGTTGCTCCACCCTTGCCGCCGGATGGACAATGAAAGGTAATGCCGGGCTGGCAGGCACCAAGGGGGCGGTCAACCGGATGCTTCCCGGTCTCTCGTCCCGGCTCCTCTGGGCCGCCGCTCCCGACGATACGGGGCGCCACGACAACATGAGGGCCGGCCCCCCCAATCGTCGGGGGACCGGCCCTTGCCGGTGCCGTACGTAGCCGCTGGCTAGCGCGGCACGCGGATGTTGTACATCCTGTAGACCGTCTCGCCGGCCTCCTGAAGGCCGCAGGCCGCGATCACCGATACCACGTCACCCTCTTCAACCTCCTTGAAGGCGTTCTCCCAGTCGCGGCTGTCTTCGATCACGCGACCGTCGACCTCACGGATCGCGCAGCCGGGCCCGAGTCCCCTCCTGATGGCCGGGCCGCCCTCCTGAACCTCCCGCACCATCACGCCGTCGGTGCTCTCGAGCCTGAGGTTCCGGGCGAGTTCACGGTCTATGTCCGACACGTCGACGATCCCGATCTGGTTGGCGTTTTCGGTCACGGTGGGCCTCGCCTCCGCCACTTCGCCCGAGAAGGGCGCTTCGCCCAGCTGCACGGTGATGTCGCGGGGCTGTCCGTCGCGGTACACGGTGACACGCACCGGGTCCCCGGGCGCCCTGAGCGCGATCTTGTGCTGCAGATCGTTGCCCGTGAGCACCTTGTCGCCGTCCAGCGCGGTGATCACGTCGTAGTCCTGAAGGCCGGCACGCTCGGCGGGGGCGTTCCGGGTCAAGTTCTGAATCAGCGCTCCCGCGACCTCGGGCAGCCCAAAGCGCTCCGCGTCCGCCTCGCCCACCGGGTCGATGCTGACCCCCAGGTAGGCCCGCCTTACGCGCCCGTGCGCGACCAGATCCTCCATGACGCGGTGGGCCAGGTCCATCGGGATCGCGAACCCGTAGCCCTGGTAGGCGCCCGTGCGGCTCACGATGGCGGCGTTGATCCCGATCACCTGCCCCCGCAGGTTCACCAGAGGTCCGCCCGAGTTGCCCGAGTTGATCACCGCGTCGGTCTGGATGAAGTCCTCGATGGCGAAGGCCGGGTTGACACCGAAGTCGGGGTCCTGGCGGAGACTCTCGTCGATCAGCCGCAGGGAACGCCCCAGCGCCGACACGATCCCGGCGGTCACGGTGTAGTCCAGATCCGGCGAAGGAGCCCCGCTCCGCGCGAATCCCGGGTTGCCGATGGCCAGCACCCATTCGCCCACCTCGACCTCGGCCGAGGAGCCCAGCGACGCCGTCGGGAGTCCCCCGCCGTCGATCTTGACGACGGCGATGTCGGTGGTCGGATCGGTCCCCACCACCTCGGCGCGGAACTTGCGCCCGTCCTGCAGAGAGACCGTGATGCGCACCGCCGCCTCCACGACGTGGTTGTTGGTCATCACGTAGCCGTCTTCGGAGATGATGAAGCCGCTGCCGCCGACCGGCACGATATCGGGCACGTTGTCGCGCTCGCCGTTGCGGCGCGGGTCGAAGAAGAGCTCCATCCGGCTGGGGCGGCGCACCCGCTGGCGCGTGGCCTCGATCATGACGACGGCGGGAGTGACCGCGTCGGCGATGTTCACGAAAGCCTGGCTCAGGTCCAGCGCGGGCTGCACGGCCTCGGGCGATACCCTCGGCCCCGTCTGCACCGTGAGGGTAGGCCGGGCCGGGCCGGGCGGCTCCGCCAGCGCGGTTCCTGCCGATTCCGTGAAGCCGAACTGGGACGCGAGCCCCAGCCCGGCCAGGAAGGAAACCGCCACCGAAAGGGCGACCTTCGCCTTGGCTCTGAGTGGATCGTACATGGCTAGTGCTCCTTCTTATGATTGCATGCGTTCATTTTGCGGGTTCGGCCCACATTTACGATGCCCGGCCGCGCCTCCTGCGTTGCCCGTGCTATTTTTCCTCCTCCACGATCTCATAGTCGGCCTCCACCACATCCTCGTCGCCCTCCTCTTCGGCGGCTGACGCGGTGTCCTCGCCGGTGTCCTCTCCGGACGCCTCTTCCTCCGCCGCGGCCTCGGCCGCCTGCTGCTGGTAGACCTCCTGGCCCGCCGCGCTGAACGCCTGCATCAGCTCGTCGCGCGCCTCGTTGATCTCGGCGGTGTCGTCGCCCTTGAGCGCGGTCCTGCCCCGCTCGAGCGCGGCGTCGAGCCGGCCGCGGGTATCCTCGGAGACCTTGTCGCCCCACTCGCCCGAGTCCTTCTCGACCTGGTAGACCAGCGAGTCGAGCTGGTTGCGCGCCTCGGCCGCCTCGCGGCGCTCGTCGTCCTCGCTCGCGTGCTTCTCGGCGTCCTTCACCATGCGCTCGATCTCGTTGTCGCTCAGCCCGCTCGAAGCCTCGATCCGCACCTTCTGCTCCTTGCTCGTGGCGCGGTCTTTCGCGGTCACGTGCAGGATGCCGTTGGCGTCGATGTCGAAGGCCACCTCGATCTGCGGGACGCCTCGCGGCGCCGGCGGGATACCGGTCAGCTGGAACTTCCCGATCGTGCGGTTGTCGAGCGCCATTTTGCGCTCGCCCTGGAGCACGTGGATCTCGACCGTGGTCTGGGTGTCCTCGGCGGTCGAAAAGACCTCCATCTTCTTGGTGGGGATGGTGGTGTTGCGCTCGATCAGCGAGGTCATCACGCCGCCCAGCGTCTCGATCCCCAGCGACAGCGGGGTCACGTCCAGCAGCAGCACGTCCTTCACGTCGCCCGCCAGCACGCCGGCCTGGATCGCGGCGCCCACGGCCACGACCTCGTCGGGGTTCACGCCGCGGTGGGGCTCCTGCTCGAAGAACTCCTCGACCACCTGCTGGATCTTGGGAATGCGGGTCGAGCCGCCCACCAGCACCACTTCGTCGATGTCGTCCGGCGTCAGCCCCGCGTCCTCCAGCGCCTTCTTCATGGGAGGAATGGTGCGCTGGACGAGGTCGTCGACCAGGTGCTCGAAGCGGGCCCGGGTGAGCTGGTAGTTGAGGTGCTTGGGCCCCTCCTGCGTGGCCGTGATGAAGGGCAGGTTGATGTCCGTCGAGGTCGTCGACGAGAGCTCCATCTTGGCCTTCTCGGCGGCCTCCTTCAGCCGCTGCAGCGCCATCGAGTCCTTAGACAGGTCGATCCCCTGGTCCTTCTTGAACTCGGCGACCAGCCAGTCGATCAGGACCTGGTCGAAATCGTCGCCGCCCAGGTGCGTGTCACCGTTCGTCGCCTTGACCTCGAAGACGCCGTCGCCGATCTCGAGGATCGAGATGTCGTAGGTTCCGCCGCCGAGGTCGAAGACGGCGATCTTCTCGTCGGCCTTCTTATCCAGACCGTAGGCCAGCGCGGCCGCGGTCGGCTCGTTGATGATGCGCCTGACCTGGAGGCCCGCGATCTTGCCCGCGTCCTTGGTGGCCTGCCGCTGCGCGTCGTTGAAGTATGCGGGCACGGTGATCACGGCCTCGGTGATCGAAGTGCCCAGGTAGTCTTCCGCGGTCTGCCGCATCTTCTGCAGGATCACCGCGGAGATTTCAGGCGGTGTGAAGGACTTGCCGCCGTTCGGCAGGTTCGCGACCACGCGGTCCTGGCCGTCGCGCGCGACGGAGTAGGGCACCCGCTTCCGCTCAGTCTCCACTTCCCCGTAGCGCATGCCCATGAAGCGCTTGATCGAGAAGACGGTGTTCTCGGGGTTGGTGATGGCCTGGCGGCGCGCGACCTGTCCCACCAGCCGCTCGCCGTCCTTCGCGAAGGCGACCACGGAGGGGGTCGTCCTCCCGCCCTCGGAGTTGGGGATCACGGCGGGCTCCCCGCCCTCCATGACGGCGACGACAGAGTTGGTCGTCCCCAGGTCGATCCCTATGATCTTGCCCATTGTGTCTTCCTTTCGTTTCCGGCCCCCGGCCGGTTGTTATAGTGCCGGGCGGAGCCGGCGGTTGCGTGTTCGCGAAGGTGGTGTTGGAAGCTAACTGGGGCTTATGGGGCAAGGGGCGTGCCGGGGGGATGGGGACTGGAAGGCGGGTGAGAGGCCGGCGGGTGCGGGATTCCTGCCAAAATGGCCGGTCTTGTGGGGGTGAATCCTGCCATTTTGGCAGGTTTCCGGTTGGAAGATCGGCAACCGCTGCCGTTTTGGCAGGTTTTGGGTGCCGTGACCTGCGGGCAAGAAATTATCCGGGTTCAACCGGTCCACGGGTTGGCCGCCCGCCGCGGACGCCGGCTGTGGAGCCTGGCCCATCCGCGCTGTCGCTCCCGCAAGCCGGCCTCCATCATCCAGCCCCGCAGCGTGTCATGAATCGGTACGTTATCCACGGCCGAGCCTCTTGACGGCTTGCGGTCAACCAGATACCGTTCTCTTGAGACGCAATCCTTCGGGCTTGCCCTCTTTCCGAGGCCCGTGCTCCGGCACGGGCTTTCGCGTTTTCTGGAGATCCACCAGTGACCTACCTTGCCTATCTTGACTTGACGAATTCGGCCACATCGGTCCCTACGTTAGCAGGCAAGATCCCAAGCACAACGACAGCCCGGTGTTCGGCTTGGCGGGCTTCGTCCTGCCCGCCGAAGAAGTTCGAGGCTTCGGCACTTGGTTCTTCCAGCGAAAGTGTCAGCTTCTCGCTTTCGAGATCGAGCGATCAGGCCAGCACCCCGCTCGATGGGAAAAGAAAGGCTCCGCGCTTTACACATTTCCGAATGTGACCCGCTACCCTGAACTCAGAGGCTTCACGAATCGGCTCCTAAACAAGATCGGTCGGCTCGGGGGCTTCGTCTTCTATGTTGGGATCAAGAAGACCCGCTCGCCGACCGACCACAACCCCAACCAACTCTACCTGCGGGTTTTCCTTGAGGCGATCAAGCGGATCGACGGCTTCTGTGCCGAGGATTGCCAGCCTGCCGCTGATCTTGTCTTGATTCTCGACGAACACGATCAGCGGCTGGCGCTCATCACCGCCGCCGCGCAGAGCATGTATGCGAAGACTGAACGCCGCCGCCGCCTCATCAAGCCCCCGTTCCATCTCGAAAGCCACCGTTACCAAACACTCCAGGCGGCGGACTGGATCGCCGGGTTGGTCGGTCGTCTCGGGGCAATCTGGGCCGATCCGGCCGCTTATCCGGAAAACGAAGTGTTCCTTCGCTACTTTGGGCAACGTCTCAATGGGATGAGCCGACGCAGCGGTGTCCGAACATAGAACCCGGCGGCGGCTGTCACGTGGCTGTTTCTGGGCATTCGACTCGCCAAGATCCGCTCGCGCATCCACTCGTCCACCTCCGACTCAATCCACCCGACTGCCCAGCGATACCGGTCGGGGCGAGAACCCGGTCGGCCGTGGCCAGACTCGGCGGACGGCCCTACCGCCCGCGCTCAGGACGCTGGAGGGCAGCGAGCCGTGTTAACTCCGTGCCGCCTCCGTCACGGTGAGCCCCAGCGGCTCCAGTCAATCATGGCGCACGGACAGGCCCGGATGCGGCGGGTTCTTCATCGGCACGTCTCGGTCCTCCTGGTGGTAGTCGATCAAGTCCACATCCCTGACATCGCGACCGTCGAAGCGGGTGGAGCATGACAACTGTAGACGGAGGGCCTGGTCGGCGGCAGTCCGCCCGGCCCGCAATGGCCCCGTCGGCCCCCTCCCCTTATCCTGCTACGGTTCCGTTCGCTGCCCACCAGCCACCCCTTCCTCGCTGACAGGCCGATCCCATGTCCCCACCCCTCGACGCGGTCGCCACCCTTCTGGCCACCGCGGCCGTTCCCATGGCGGATGGCGCCATCGCCGCAGCCGCCGAGCCGGTCCTCCAGGACGGTTCCGGCGCCGACATCCTCACCCGCCTGAGAGGACTCCTCGGGGTCGCCCTCCTCGCCCTCGGCGCGTGGGCGCTGAGCGTCAACCGGAAGAAGATCCCGTGGCGAATCGTGATTTGGGGACTGACCCTGCAGTTCATCTTCGCCCTTTTCATCCTGCGCACGCCCTTCGGCGCGGGGATCTTCGATGCCGCCAACGACATCATCCTCGCGGCGGTGGGCTTCACGCTGGAGGGCGCGAGCTTCCTGTTCGGCGACCTGGTCTGGAATAACGTCCCCGTGGGCACCGGCGATCCGGGCAACGGCGGCTTCGTCGCGGAGGGGCAGCAGGTGGCACGCACGGGGGCATTCTTCGCCTTCAACGTGCTCCCGACGATCATCTTCTTCGCGTCGATCATGACCGTGCTATACCACCTCGGCATCATGCAGAGGGTGGTGGGCGGGATCGCCTGGATCATGCAGCGCACCATGCGGACGAGCGGCGCCGAGACGCTGTCGGCCGCGGGCAACATCTTCGTCGGCCAGACCGAGGCGCCGCTGCTGGTCAAGCCCTTCGTGGACCGCATGACGCAGTCCGAGCTGATGGCGGTCATGACCGGCGGCTTCGCCACGGTGGCGGGCGGCGTGATGGCAGCCTACGCGGGGATGCTGGTGGGGTTCTTCCCCGAAATTGCGGGACACCTGATGGCCGCGTCGGTCATGTCCGCGCCGGCCGCCCTGGTGGTGGCCAAGCTGATCGTGCCCGAGGTGGAGGAAGCCGAGACCGCGGGGCAGCTCAAGACGCACCTGGAGCGTCCCGACGTGAATGTGATCGAGGCCGCGGCGCGGGGGGCGGGCGAAGGGATGTCGCTGGCGCTGAATGTGGGGGCCATGCTGCTGGCCTTCGTGGCCATGATCGCGCTGGTGAACGCGCTGCTGGGGTGGGGCGGGGGGCTGGTGGGGATCGAGGGGCTGTCGCTGGAGGGGATCCTGGGGTGGCTGCTCGCGCCGGTCGCCTGGGTGATGGGCGTGGCCTGGGAGGACGCCGCGGGGGTGGGGTCGCTGATGGGGCTCAAGACGGTGGCGACCGAGTTCGTGGCGTACCTGGGGCTGGCCGGGGAGATGGGGAACGAGACGCTGAGCGCGCGATCGGCGACGATCGCGACTTATGCGCTGTCGGGGTTTGCAAACTTCGCCTCGATCGCCATCCAGATAGGGGGGATCGGGGGGATCGCGCCGCGCAGGCGGAAGGACCTGGCGCGGCTGGGTCTGAGGGCGATGATCGGGGGGTCGATTGCGGCGTTCATGACGGCGGCGATCGCGGGGGTGCTGATTTGAGGGGGGGTGGGGCGATGTGTGGCGACGCTTTGCGCGCGGCGACGACGCTCAGCTCGGACGAGACGTGAGGGTGTGAGCGCGTGGGGGGCGTGAGGGGCGAGGCAATGGCTGAGCGGGACCGGCTGGGCGCCCCACGCATCGGCGAGTGCGCTCGCATCGTGGCCGAGGAGGGTGGGCTGACGCCCTCGGTGCACCTGGTGCTCGGATCCGGGCTGGGCGGGTTGGCGGACCGGGTCGAGGGTGCTGTCCACGTCCACTTCAGCCGGCTGCCGGGTTTTCCGCGCACTTCGGTGGAGGGTCACGAGGGCTGTTTCCTCGTGGGCCGCATCGCGGGCGTGCCGGTGCTGGCGCAGTCGGGCCGTTTCCACTTCTACGAGGGTGTGGGCGCCGATGTGGTGGCCGCGCCGGTGCGGGTGGGACGGGCGCTCGGCGTGGAGACGCTGGTGCTGACCAACGCGGTCGGGGGGATCCGCAGGGACCTGGTTCCCGGCTCGGTCATGCTGGTGGACGACCACATCGGCCTGGGCTTTCGCGCGCCCCTGGCGGGCCCGGTGGCCGATGGCGAGGAGCGTTTTCCGGACATGAGTCGCCCATATGATCGGGAGTTAATGGGGATGGCGGAGTCGGCGGCGCTCGAAGCGGGCGTTGCGCTGACGCGGGGGACGTATGGGTGGGTCGGGGGACCGCACTTCGAGACGTCGGCAGAGGTGCGCGCGTTGAGGGCGGCGGGGGCGGATGTGGTGGGGATGTCGACCGTGCCAGAGGTGATCGTGGCGAGGGCGGGGGGCCAGCGGGTGATGGCGTTCTCGGTGGTGACGAACGCGGCAGCGGGGCTGGGTGACGGCGCCATCGATCATGAGGAGGTGATGGCGCACGGGGCGGGGGCGGGGGAGGGGCTGGGGAGGCTGCTGGAGGGGTTGATTCCGGGGTTGGTCGGGAGCGGATCGCCTGCTCCGTAACCCAATTCGTGAAGGGCGGACGCTGTCATTCCGCGATCTTCACCTGGACCGCACCTCGGCAAAGTGATTCACCGGCCCCCGCCCCCCACCCAGCCCCGGCGCACCCGTGATCGCTTCGCGCACCCACCCCACCGCCCCCCCCACCGCCTCCCCCATCCCCATCCCCCGCGCCAGCTCGGCCGCGATCGCCGCGCTGAGCGTGCATCCCGTCCCGTGTGTGTGGCGCGTCCGAATCCTCGGCCCGCGATAGAGACGCTCCACCTCCCCGTCCCAGTACAGATCCACCACCTCGTCGCCCTCCAGATGGCCGCCCGTCACCAGCGCCGCCCCCGCCCCCGCGTCCACCAACGCGCGCGCAGCCGCGGCCATCCCACGCAAGTTCGCTTCCGTTACCTGCACCCGCGCCAGGATGGCCGCCTCGGGCCAGTTGGGAGTCACAATCGTGGCCAAAGGGAGGAGTTCGTCCCGGATAGCCGCCACCGCATCGCGCTCGAGCAGCCTGTCCCCGCTGGTCGCAACCATCACGGGGTCCAGCACATAGGCGCCCAACCGGTGCCGCCGGATCGCCCCGGCCACCGTGGCCGCGATCTCGGCGTTGGCCAGCATCCCCGACTTCACCGCGCGCGGCTTCAGGTCCTCCGCCACGCTCTTGATCTGCGCCGCCACGATGCCGGGCGGAACCGCATGGATCTCCTGCACCCCCAGGGTATTCTGCGCCGTTACCGCAGTCACCGCTGAGGCGCCGTAGACGCCCCACTGATGAAACGTCTTGAGATCTGCCTGGATGCCCGCGCCGCCGCCGCTGTCGCTGCCGGCGATGGTCAATGCAACGGGAAGGGCTTTTCGGCTGTCCATGAAGGCGCCCCGAGGTGATGAGGAGAGCTGGTGAACCGGATCAGCAAATCTAAACAGCGACTGGCGCGACGGTTGGCTTCACGGCGCGCGCGGGAGAAGGAGGGACTCGTCCTGGTGGAGGGTCCCGACGTGATTCTGGAGGCGCTGGGGTCGGCGGTGGAGGTGCGCTGGGTGGTCGTGGGGGAGGAGTATGGAACTGGGGAGCGTGGCCGGACGATCACGACCTCGTGCCGGGAGCGAAGGGTGGAGATCCTGTACTCGCCCGACCGCGAAGTGCGAGGCCTCTGCACCACGGACGCGCCCCGGCCGGTTCTGGCGTGCGTGCGGCCGCCGCCGCTCAAGTCGCGACCGCTCGACCGCGGCCGCTTCCTGATGGCCCTCGGCGTGCAGATGCCGGGCAACCTGGGAACGCTCATCCGCTCGGCGTGGGCGTTCGGGCTGGACGGGGTCGTGATCGGTGGGGGGACGGTCGATCCGTGGAACGCGAAGGTGGTGCGCGCGTCGGCGGGGGCGGTGTTCCATCTGCCGCTGATCGGGGTGCCGGATGGGTTGGGTGGGGGTGGTGATGGTGCCGCTGGCGACGGGGCTGCGCGGTTGAATCTCCTGTGCGCGGATGCGGCCGGGGTTCCGGTGGATGCCGTGGCGGAAGCGCACGCCCGGGACTGGGTGCTGGTGGTGGGGAATGAGGGAAGCGGTATCGAGTCTTCGCTCGCGAGCCTTGGGCGCGCAGTGGCCGTGCCTCTGGCGGATGGGATGGACTCGCTCAACGTGGCCATGGCGGGGTCCATCCTGATGTACGAGCTGACGCGGCCGGGAGGGGGGCGGGGGAGTGCGATGGCCGCCGCGAAACCGGATTCGGGGGCGCGGAAGGAGAGTGGCGCTTGAGCGGCTGGGGGATTGTGGCGGCGGCGGTTCTGGGGGCCTGCGCCGGGTCGTTTCTCAACGTCTGCGTGGACAGGTGGCCGGGCGGGAAGTCCGTCGTGTCGCCCCCGTCTCATTGCGACAGCTGCGGGGCGCCGGTGCGATGGTTTCAGAACATCCCCGTCATCAGCTACCTGGCCCTGCGCGGCCGCTGCGCCGCCTGCAACGTTCACCTCAGCCCCCAGTACCCGCTCGTCGAGGTTGCGGTGGCCCTGATCTGGGCCGGGATGGCCGCCCAGTGGGGCGCCGGGGCCGAGGCCGTGCGGGGCAGCCTCCTCCTCACGATCCTGCTGGGCATCGCGCTCACCGATGCGCGCACCTACATCATCCCGGACCAGTTCACGCTGGGCGGTACCGCGTTGGGACTCCTGCTGGCCCCTCTCCCGTACGGGCCGACGCTGGTCCAGGCGGCACTAGGCGCCGCGATCGGCTTCGGGTTCCTGTGGCTGGTCGCCGTCGTGGGCAAGTTCTTCTTCGGCAAGGACGCCATGGGCGGCGGCGACGTGAAGATGATGGCCATGGCCGGGGCCTTTCTCGGTCCGCCGGGAGTCGTCATCACCCTCTTTGCCGGCGCGCTCTTCGGTTCGATTATCTTTGGACCCATCTCGCTGAGGACCGGCAGGCTGGTGCCCTTCGGCATCTTCCTCGCGCTCGGCGCGGGGATCGCCTACGGCTGGGGCGACGCACTCGTCGCGTGGTACCTGGACACGGTCCTCAGTCTGAAGTAGACCGCAAAACGGGATCGAATCTCATGACGCTGGCAACGGCCGACGGGGTGCGCACGCGCGGCGCGGCCCTCGGAGCAGGCCGCATTCTCCGCGCACTCGGCATCGAGGACGTCAACCCGGGTGGCTTCGGTGGCGATTGGGTCGGTTCCGGCCCCGCCCTCGACGTCTTCACCCCCATCGACGGCTCGCGGATCGCGACCGTGAACCAGGTCACCGAGGCCGAGTACGACGCGATCGTCGACCGCGCCCACCGCGCCTTCCTCGAGTGGCGCAAGGTGCCGCCCCCCCTTCGCGGCGAGGTCGTGCGCCAGCTCGGCGAGCGTCTGCGCGCCAACAAGGAGGCGCTCGGCGCGCTGGTCACCCTCGAAATGGGGAAGATCCGCGCCGAGGGCGAAGGCGAAGTCCAGGAGATGATCGATATCTGCGACTTTTCGGTGGGACTGTCGCGCCAACTCTACGGTCTGACCATGGCCAGCGAGCGCCCCGACCATCACATGCGCGAACAGTGGCATCCCCTGGGCGTGGTCGGGGTGATCAGCGCCTTCAACTTTCCCGTGGCGGTCTGGTCGTGGAACGCGGCCATCGCGGCCGTGTGTGGAGACGCGACCCTGTGGAAGCCGGCGTCGGGCACGCCGCTGACCGCGATCGCCGTCACGCGGATCGCGTCGGATGTCTGCCGCGAGAACGGGGTCGACCCGGCGGTCTTCAGCCTGGTGGTGGGCCGTGGCTCGACCGTGGGCGACC
Organism: Longimicrobiales bacterium; assembly: GCA_951828585.1. Lineage (GTDB taxonomy): Bacteria > Gemmatimonadota > Gemmatimonadetes > Longimicrobiales > Gaopeijiaceae > Bin94. The sequence continues at coordinate 4,304,404 of OX639991.1, read as the reverse complement.
GACTGCTGCACGACCGGCGCATCCCCCTCGTGTCGGCCACCGGCTCGTGCGCGGTAGGCAAGCGTGTCGCCGCTGTGGTGGGCACGCGGCTGGGCCGCACCATCCTGGAGCTGGGCGGGAACAACGCGATCGTCGTCACGGCGCACGCCAATCTGGACCTTGCCATCCCTGCCATCCTGTTCGGCGCCGTCGGAACGGCGGGCCAGCGCTGCACCAGTACGCGGCGCGTCATCGTGCACAGGTTGGTCCGCGACGAACTCGTCTCCCGTCTGGTCCGGGCCTACCGGGATGTGCGCATCGGCAATCCCCTCGACGACGACACCCTCATGGGCCCCGTCGTGAACCGCCAGGCGGTGGACGACCTGCTGGACGCGCGGCGGCGGGTCGAGGAAGAGGGCGGCGAGATCCTCTACGGCGGCGAGTGTCTGGCGGGAGACCGCTACCCGGGCGGCCTCTACGTCACCCCCTGCATCGCCGCTGCCGGGAACCACTTCGAGATCGTTCAGCACGAGACCTTCGCGCCGATCCTGTACATCATCGACTACGGGTCCGCGGATGCCACCCCGGCCGCCGCCGTCGCCGAACTGGACGAGGCCATCGCGCTCCACAACGGTGTCCCCCAGGGTCTCTCGTCCTCCATCTTCACCGACCACGTCCGCGAGGCCGAGCACTTCCTCTCGCACCGGGGAAGCGACTGCGGGATCGCCAACGTCAACATCGGGACTTCCGGCGCCGAAATCGGCGGTGCGTTCGGGGGTGAGAAGGAGACGGGCGGGGGACGGGAATCGGGGTCGGATTCGTGGAAGGCGTACATGCGGCGCCAGACGAACACGGTTAACTGGAGCACGGAGCTGCCGCTGGCGCAGGGGATCGAGTTCGGGTAGCGAAAAAGGGGGGGCACCGCGTGCCGCTGCTGGCAAACCCTAACGTTACGTCAGGGTTTCGTTGCCCGTCCCTGTCCTACCAGTCCTCTTCGGGTTCGTCCCAGGTTTGGGCCCAGAACTCGTCCTCCTCGTCCCGCGCACGCTCCAGGTCCACCGGTTCGACATCTTCCGCGTCTACGCGGCCAAGCGTCTCGATTTGATGGATGATCTCATCCGTCACCCTACTCCGGGTCTGGCGACGCAACCGGTGCCGGACCTTCCAGCCGACCACGGCCGCGAGCACCGCGAGCGCCCCTAACAGATATCCGGTCACCGCTCCTCAAAGCTCCTGAATCAAGAAGACTCACGGATCACTGCAGTCCCTCTGATACCCGCAGTTCAAACAGATGATCTTGCAGTGCCGCTCCAGCGTCGGCCCCCCACACAACTCACACGCCGACTCGGCCATGAACCGCCGGCTCATCTCCACGTAGTGCCCCGAACTCCGCTCGATCCATGCCGCCGCCGTCCTGCTCAGCGACCTCACCCTCCCCGGCACCCCCACCACCAGACTACCCGGCGGGATCTCCGCGCCCTCCTTCACAACGGCCCCCGCCGCGATCACGCACCCTGCCCCCACATTGGCCCGCTGCAGCAGCACCGCCCCCATCCCCACCACCGTCCCCCGCCCGATCCGGCAGCTCTCCATCAGCGCCCCGTGGCCCACCGTCACCTCCTCCTCGAGCACGGTGGGCGCCTGTTCACTCGTGTGAATTATCGTATTCTCCTGCACATTCGTCCGCGCTCCGATGCGGATGCCGTTCTCGGGGTGGTCCCCGCGCAGCACGGCCCCGAACCAGATGCTGGCCTCGTCCCCCACCACCACGTCCCCGATCACCACCGCGGTCGGCGCCACGAACGCCGACTTCGCGATCCTCGGCCGGTGGCCCCCAAAGGGAATGATGCGGGCCATCAGCCGGGATGCCCCATCAGCCGTTCCCCACGGACGGAGTCACCCGCCGTATCCGCGCCCGTATCACCTGCGTGTCCGACGCCTTCACCACCTCAACCCGGACCCCCTCTGCCTCAAAAGTCGTTCCCGGCTCGGGCACCCGCCCCAGCTCCTCCAGGATGAAGCCGTTGAGCGACCGGTTGTCCTCCTCCGGCAGCGCCAGCCCGAAGCGCTCGTTGATGTCGCGCAGCTCCGCCCCGCCCGAAGCGATGATCTCGTCGGGCGACAGCCGGGTCAGCGGATCCTCGTCCACGTCGGTCTCGTCGACGATCTCGCCGACCAGCTCCTCGAGCACGTCTTCCAGGGTGATCAGCCCGTCCGTGCCCCCGAACTCGTCCGCCACGATCCCCATGTGGACGCGGCGCGCGCGGAAGTCGGCGAGCAGCTTGGCCAGGGAGAGGGATCCGGGCACGAACATGGGCGGCCGGGCGAGTTGGGAGAGCGGCAGGTCGTGTCGGCCCGCCACGTAGGCGCGGTAGGCGTCCCGCACATACAGGATGCCCGTCACGTCGTCGATGGTGTCGCCGTAGACCGGGACCCGCGAATGAGGCAGGTACTCCAGCTCGGCGAGCGCCTCGCCCAGCAGCCGTGAGTCCTTGAGCGCGACGATGTCCACCCGGGGCGTCATCGCGTCCCACGCGTTCAGTTCATCGAGCTTGAAGGCGCGTTCGACCAGGCGGTGCTCGTCGGCCTCGACGACGCCTTCGTCGGCCCCGATCTCGAGCGCTTCGCGCACCTGCAGCTCGTCGGCCGAGGCTTCGGCCTGGCCGGAGCGGCGCGAGATCCGCCGTCCCACCGCCAGGAACGGGTAGAGCAGGGGTCGGAGTATTCGCGACCCCCGGCGCAGGAACGGCGCCGCCACCAGCGCCAGCCGCACGGGACTCCGGCTGGCCAGAGCGCGCGGCGCCAGCTCGCCCACCAGAAGCACGAGGACGACGACGACCGCACCTCCGATCCAGCTTCCCGGCGCCCCCCACGCCGCCCACACGGCCGCGACTCCCGAGGCGGTCGCCCCCAGGTAGCAGAGCACGCGCAGCACACCGAGCGGGGTAGTGCGCGCCTCGTCGGACCGAAGCTCCAGCAGCGCGTCCGCACCCGCGAACCCCTCGCCGGCCAGAATGCGCGCCTTGGACGCGTTGATCCGCATGAGCGCGGTGAGGGCGGCCGTCAGCCCGCCCGAAATCAGCAGAAGCACCACGAAACCGGCGGCCAGGCCAACGATCAGCGCCATCGTGCCATCCCATCCCCGGACGGTCGGCACCGCTGGCGTAAGACAGCCGACTTACCCCGGACCGCGCGCGTGCCGGTGCCGGCGGACGACGCCCGGCAACTCGGAGGTTGGTCGTCGGGTGAGGCGGGTTCTATTTCCATTTCCTGCTCTCGGCCAGCAGCTCGCGGACCACGTCGCGCGTGCTCAGCCCTTCGGCCTCGGCGTCGAAATTGACCACGATCCGGTGCGCCAGGATCGACGGCGCGATGTCGAGCACGTCGTCCATCGTGGGCATCGGCACCCCCCGGAACACCGCGCGCGCCTTCGCCCCCAGCACCAGGTACTGCGACGCCCGCGGCCCCGAACCCCAACTGATGTACTTCTTCGCGACGTTCGCCTGTTCGGCGCCGCCGGGCCGGGTCGAGCGGGCCAGCCGCACCGCGAAGCCCACGATCGAAGGGGGGATCGGAATGCGGCGCACCAGCTGCTGCAATTCAATGATCTCGCGTCCGTGCACCACGGGGTCGACCGGCACGTCCTGGACCTCCCGCGTCAGCGTGGCGATCTTCTCCTCCTCCTCACGGCTCGGGTAGCCGATCCGCAGGTCGAACATGAAGCGGTCCAGCTGTGCTTCGGGAAGGGGGTAGGTGCCCTCCTGCTCGATGGGGTTCTGGGTGGCCAGCACGAAGAAGGGCGGGTCGAGGGTATAGGTCGTGCCCGCCGCCGTAACTTCCCGTTCCTGCATGGCTTCCAGGAGCGCGGCCTGGGTCTTCGGGGGCGTGCGGTTGATCTCGTCGGCCAACACGATGTTGGCGAAGATGGGGCCCTGCACGAAACGGAAGACCCTCTCCCCCGTGACCTTGTCCTCCTGGATCACCTCCGTGCCCGTGATGTCGGTGGGCATGAGGTCGGGGGTGAACTGGATGCGGTGGAACTTGAGGTGGAGCGCATCCGCCAGCGTCGAGATGATCAGGGTCTTGGCCAGCCCCGGAACGCCCACCAGGAGGACGTGACCGTTCGCCATCATCGCGGTGACGATGCTGTCGACTATGTGCTGCTGCCCGACAATGCGGCGCTCCACCTGGCCGCGCAGATCGTCGGCGATCTCGCCCGCGCGTTGGAGGAGCTGGACGTCGCGGTCGGTGGCGAGGTCGGGTGGGGCGGGGAGGGGGGGTGAGGAGGTGGGGTTCATGAACGCTCGCGTGGGGCGCGGAGAGGACGTGCTGGCGGTGGCGGCGGCTTCGGCCGGGCCACTTGCGGGGTCGCAGTGCTCCGCAGGCTGCGGGGGGAAGTGTGCTCGTGGTGCCTTCGATAATGGGCGAAAGCGCGCGGGACTTCAATCGCCAGCGCGTTCGGGACGGTCGTGGGGGAGGTCTCCCGGAGACTGTCCGCGACCGCCCCGGTGGTCGCTCACGGTTGCTTGGGGATACCTCGAACGGACCCGTTCCCGACGCTTGCGAAAATTTTCACAAGCGTTAGCTTTGGCTGGGCGCCGCACCCGCGGAGCCCGCTTGGAAGGTGGATTCCCGTCGTCCTGCCGCGGGTAGCCGAAGGAGGCCGTGTGAAGGACCGTGGCGAACCGTCAATGCGGTCGTCCAGTTCCCTCCAGGACCTTGGCCGGTACTCCGGATACGGGTTCGCCTGGGCACTGGCTACGCTGCTGCTGGGTTGGGGCGGTCTGGAGCTGGACAAACGCCTGGGAACGGGACCGCTGCTGGTGATTTTCGGGGCCGTGCTGGGTATCGTGGCCGGCTTCGTCACGCTCTACATGAGGGCCGTCGTCGAGCCGGCCACACGAAAGGGAGACAGCCCCGGCCGCCGGGAAGATCATCCGTGAAACCATCGATTCAGTTCACCGTCGCTCTGGTGACGGTGGTGGGGGCCGGAGTGGGCGCTGCCTTTCTCTTCTTCAACGGGGGTGCCCGTCGCGCGGTACTGGCCGCGGCAATCCTGATTCTGGGGACCCAGATTCCGCAGTACCTCCTGCTCAAGGGATGGCGGACCCGTAACGACCGCTTCCTCGCGGCGATCGCTGCCGGTTTCACCCTGAGGGTCCTCGTCCTCGTTGCGGGAGTCGTGTTCTACGTGGTTCCCGGCCGGACGGAGCCGGCACCCTTCCTCGTGTCGCTCGGCGCCTTCCTGCTCACGGTGGTCTTCGCCGAGTCGATCATCGAACACCGCCGGATACGGGGCGAGTCGGCCCCCGCCAAGCAGTCCGTGGGCAAATCACCGCGAGCACCGAGAGCGGCGAGGCGCCGGGCTGGCAAGGCGCGACGAGAGGGGAATAGTAGCGCTATTCCCCCGAGGAGCAACGCAGAGCGAAGCCCTGGAGTGAGATAATGTATACTACACATGACATAATGTAATGTTAGCATTACGCTGCCGACAGGTGAGCGAAGCGGTCCAGCACGGATGCATCGCCGCTCGAATGCCGGGGGGATTTTGTCCGCGGGCTGCCAGGCCATGATCGGGATCTTCGGGTTTCTCCAGGAGAACGCGGGAGCTCAGGAAGCGGCCGCCGACGCACACGAGGAAGCCTTCAACCTCGGCGACATGCTGGCGCACCACATCCTCAACGCCCCCGAGTACGAGTTGCCTTTCGGCGTGGTCCACTTTCCCCACTGGGACTGGGCGGTGTTCCACATCGGCGGACTGACGATCGACCTGTCCCCCACCAAACACATGGTCCTGCTGCTGCTGGCCGCCGTCATCACGGCGCTGGTGACGCTTTTCGCGGCCCGGACCGTTGCGCGCCAGGGTGCAGGCGTGGCGCCCAGGGGCCTGGCCAACGTGATCGAGACCGTGGTGGTCTTCCTCCGGGACGACCTCTGCAAGGAATACATCGGGCACGGATACCAGCGCTTCGTCCCCCTCATCCTCACCCTCTTCTTCTTCATCCTGACGATGAACCTGCTGGGACTGGTGCCGTGGGGGGGTTCGGCCACCGGCAACCTCGCCGTCACCGCGACCCTGGCCGTGATCGTCTTCCTGGTGATCGAGATCTCGGGCTTCCTCACGCTCGGTCCGCGCGGCTACATGAAGACGATCTTCTTCACGCCGCCGGGCACCACCGGCGCGATCAAGTACCTCATGCTGGCCATCATGACCCCCGTCGAGCTGCTGGGGAAATTCACCAAGCCCTTCGCGCTCGCGGTCCGTCTCTTCGCGAACATGACCGCGGGCCACATGATGATCTTCACGCTCATCGGATTCATCTTCATCTTCGGCCACATCGCCTTCGTACGGTGGGCGGTGGCCGCCGGATCCTTCGCCTTCGTGTCGGCGATCCTGCTCCTCGAGCTGCTGATCGCCTTCATCCAGGCCTACATCTTCGCCATGCTGTCGGCCGTCTTCATCGGCCTCATGCGGCATGAACACTGACCTTGAACGGGTCACACACGTATAGGAGAAACCATGCTTGACCTGGCGACCACCGCGCTGCAGGCGGCGGACATCGACACAGCCAAGAACACGGGCGCCCTCATCGGCGCCGGGATCGGAGCCGGACTCGCCGCGATCGGCGCCGGCATCGGCATCGGCGGCATCGGCAACGGCGCCACGCAGGGCATCGCGCGGCAGCCGGAAGCCGCCGGCGAGATCCGCGGCCTGGCCATTCTGCTGGCCGGACTGGTCGAGGGGGCCGCGCTCTTCGCGATCCTGCTCGCGGCGCTCTTCAAGTTCATCTGATGATGCCCGCGGGACTGAACCCCGTGCCGGCAGCGGAGGTCCCCTCCTGGGACGACCTCTTTGCGGTTGACTTCGGACTGGCCGTCTGGACCCTGCTTACTTTCGTGGCGCTTTTGTTCGTCCTGGCCCGGTACGCGTGGAAACCCTTGATGGGCGCCCTCGATGCCCGCGAGAAGAGCATCCAGGGCGACATCGACGAGGCGAAGCGCCAGCGCGACGAGGCCGAGGCGCTGATCGCGGAGTACCGGGAGCAGCTGGCCGATGGACGCCGGCAGGCGCAGGCGCTGGTGGCCGAGAGTCGCGAGGCGGCGGAAGAGCTCCGTAAGGACCTCGAGGCCAAAGCGCGTGAGGAGAGCCGGGTGATCCTGGCCAATGCGCGCCGCGAGATCGAGCGCGAGCGCGACGCCGCGGTCGACACCGTGCGCCGCGAGGCGGTCGAGGTGGCCATGGCGGCCGCCTCCCGCTTGCTGGAAGAGCGCCTCGACAGCGATCGCGACCGGAAGCTGGTGACGGACTACATCGACGACCTTGCGGGTTCCGGAGGCGCCTGGACGTGAGGGAAGACACCATCGCCGCCAACTACGCCGAGACACTCTTCGAATTGGCCGGGCGCCACGAAGGGGTGGAGGCTTTCGGCGCGGGCGTTGATGCCGTGGCCACGCTGATGGAGGATCCGCGCGTGCGCGAGTTCCTTGTGACGCCCCGGGTCTCGGCGGGTGACAAGAAGGCGGCGCTCGGGCGGGCGCTGGAGGGCGCGGTGCCCCCGATGTTGCTCCGCTTCCTGCAGGTCGTCGTCGACAAGGGTCGCCAGCGGCTGCTTCCGGTGATCGCGACCGCCTACCAGGCCATGCTCGAGCGTCACCTGGGGCGGCGCCACATGGAGGTTGCGGTGGCGCGGCCGCTTTCGTCCGCCGCGGAGGCCGACCTGGCGGCAAAGCTCTCGGCGGCGACCGGCGCGACCGTCATCCCGCACGTGAAGGTGCGTCCCGGGATCCTCGGCGGCATCGTGATCCGCGAAGGCGACACCGTGTACGACGGATCCGTGAAACGGCAACTCGACGCCATGCGGCGCAGGCTCATGGCCGCCGAGCTTCAACCATAGGATAGAGAAGAGAGGATATGTCGGATTCCCAACTCCGGGCGGGCGAGATCAAGAGCGTCCTCCTGGCAGAAATCGAAGGCTTCGAGGAGGCGCTCCACTCGGAAGAGGTGGGCGAGGTGCTCGAGGTGAAGGACGGAGTGGCGCGGATCTACGGGCTGACGAAGGCGATGGCCAACGAGATGCTGGAGATCACCGCGAGCGAGAGCGGCGAGCAGATCACGGCGCTGGCGCTCAACCTGGAAGAGGACAACATCGGCGCCGTGGTCATGGGCGACTGGGAGGGGCTCCACGAGGGCGACGAGGTGCGCCGGACGGGGCGGGTGCTGGATGTTCCCGTCGGCGACGGCTACCTGGGTCGCGTGGTGAACCCGCTGGGCGAAGCGGTCGACGGCGGTCCCGCGATCGAGACCTCAGCGCGGCGCCAGATCGACGTGGTCGCGCCGGGGATCGTGAAGCGGCAGCCCGTGAAAGAGCCGCTGCAGACGGGCATCAAGGCCATCGACGCGATGATCCCCATCGGCCGCGGCCAGCGCGAGCTGATCATCGGCGACCGCCAGACCGGCAAGACCGCCATCGCGATCGACGCGATCCTCAACCAGAAGGACACCGACGTCATCTGCATCTACTGCGCGATCGGGCAGCGCGCGGGGATGGTGGCGGGCGTGGTGGAGACCTTCCGGCATCACGGCGCCATGGACTACACCATCGTGGTCGCGGCCAACGCCTCCGACCCGGCCCCCATGCAGTACATCGCCCCCTACGCCGCGACGGCGCTGGCGGAGCACTTCATGTGGCAGGGCAAGCACACCCTGGTCATCTACGACGACCTCTCCAAGCAGGCGCAGGCCTACCGGCAGCTCTCGCTTGTGCTGAGGCGGCCGCCGGGGCGCGAGGCCTACCCGGGCGACGTCTTCTACCTGCACTCGCGGCTGCTGGAGCGCGCGGCCAAGCTGTCCGACGAACTCGGCGGCGGGTCGCTCACCGCGCTTCCCATCATCGAGACGCAGGCGGGCGACGTGTCGGCGTACATCCCCACCAACGTCATCTCCATCACCGACGGCCAGATCTACCTCGAGCCCGACCTCTTCAACTCGGGCGTCCGGCCTGCCGTGAACGTGGGGATTTCAGTCTCGCGCGTGGGCGGTGCGGCGCAGGTCAAGGCCATGAAAACCGTGGCCGGCCGCCTGCGTCTCGACCTCGCCCAGTTCCGCGCCATGGAGACCTTCGCCCAGTTCGCCTCCGACCTGGACGCGGCCACCCAGCAGCAGCTGGCGCGCGGGCAGCGCACCGTCGAGATCCTCAAGCAGCCCCAGTACCAGCCGGTCCCGGTGGAGCAGCAGATCGTGACCATCTACGCGGTCACCAACGGCTACCTGGACGACCTCGATGTCGAGGACGTGCGCAAGTGGGAACGCGGCTTCCTCGAGTTCGTCGGGAGCCGGTACGACGATGTGCCGATCGGGCTGAGGCAGGAAGGCAAGCTGACCGAGGACATCGAGGGGCGCCTGCGCGAGTGCATCGAGGAGTACCACCAGGTCTTCGCCGCCGAGTCGGGCGAAGCGATGGCGGGGGCCGCGTAGCATGGCCGGAGCCGGCGCCCGGGAGGTCATGCGGCGGATCAAGTCGGTCCGCAACACCCGCAAGATCACGCGCACCATGGAGCTCGTGGCGACCTCCAAGCTCAAGCGGGCGATGGACCGCATGCAGGCGGCCCGCCCCTACAGCGACGCGTTCCGCGAATTGCTGGGAAGCCTGAACGCCCCCGGACTGGCGCACGAGCATCCCCTGCTGCGCCAGCCCACCGAAACGAAGCGCGCGGCGGTGCTGCTGCTCACCGCGAACCGCGGGTTCTGCGGCGCCTTCAACGCCAACTTGATCCGGGAGGCGCGGGGGCGGCTGGATTCGCTCAAGGCTGAAGACGTGGAGACCGAGCTGCACATCGCCGGCAAGAAAGGACTGGCGTTCTTCCGGTTCCGGGGCTCCGCCATCGCGTCGGCGACGACCGAAATCGGCGACACGCCCACCTCGGAGGACGCCGAAGGGCTGGTCGCGCCGCTCCGCCGCGGCTTCGAGGAGGGCGATCTGGACGCCGTCTACATGGTCAGCGCCGAGTTCCGTTCGGCGATGTCCACGCCGCCGCGCATCGTGCGCGTGCTGCCCGTCGAGCCCACACCGGGGGCGCGTTCGGTGGACGCCTTCATCGTGTCCCCCCGCCCCGGGAGGCTGATCGGGCAAATCCTGCCGAGCTACCTGCGCATGACGGTTTACAGCGCCCTGGTCGAAAACGCGGCCGGGGAACAGGGCGCGCGCCGCGCCGCCATGAAGAGCGCGACCGACAACGCGGGCGACATCCTCGAGACGCTCACCCGCACCTACAACCGAGCACGCCAGGGGCAGATCACCCAGGAGATCGCCGAGATCGTGGGTGGCGCCGCGGCGTTGGAATAAACATGACTTCCGGATTGACTGAGGGCCGCGCAGAAGCGGCCGGAGAAGACGAACAACATGGCTGACAACAACAACGGTCGCGTGGTCCAGGTCATCGGACCCGTCCTGGACGTGGAGTTCCACCCGCGGCACCTGCCCGAGATCTATAACGCGCTCCACCTGGCCGCGAAGACCGAGTCGGGCCGCGAGATCGACCTGGTGGCCGAGGTGCAGCAGCACATCGGGCGCTCCCAGGTGCGCGCCGTGTCGATGAGTTCGACCGACGGCGTGCAGCGCGGCATGGAGGTGGTGGACACGGGCCGCGCGATCGCGGTTCCGGTGGGCGAGCCCGCCCTGGGCCGCATCCTCAACGTGCTGGGCGAACCGGTGGACGAGCAGGGTCCGGTCGCGAGCGCGAACGGCGGCGAGGTCGAGCGCTGGCCGATCCACCGCCCCGCGCCCCGCTTCGACGACCTCGAGCCCAAGACCGAGATCTTCGAGACCGGGATCAAGGTGGTCGACCTGCTGGCGCCCTACGTGAAGGGCGGCAAGACGGGTCTCTTCGGGGGCGCGGGCGTGGGCAAGACCGTCATCATCATGGAGCTGATCAACAACATCGCCATGGAGCACGGCGGCCGATCGGTCTTCGCCGGCGTGGGCGAGCGCACCCGCGAAGGAAACGACCTCTGGCTCGAGATGAAGGAATCGGGCGTTCTGGACTCGACCGCCCTGGTCTACGGGCAGATGAACGAACCTCCCGGCTCCCGCCTGCGCGTGGGACTCTCCGCCCTGACCGTCGCCGAGTACTTCCGCGACGTCGAAAAGCAGGATGTCCTCCTCTTCATCGACAACATCTTCCGCTTCACCCAGGCGGGCTCCGAAGTCTCGGCGCTGCTGGGCCGCATGCCCTCGGCGGTCGGCTACCAGCCCACGCTGGGCACCGAGATGGGCGAGCTGCAGGAGCGCATCACCTCGACGCGCGAGGGTTCGATCACCTCGGTCCAGGCCATCTACGTCCCCGCCGACGACCTCACCGACCCCGCCCCCGCCGCCGCCTTCGCCCACCTCGACGCCACCACCGTCCTCTCCCGCTCGATCTCCGAGAAGGGGATCTACCCCGCCGTCGACCCCCTCGACTCGCAGTCCCGCATCCTCGATCCGCAATTCCTGGGCGAGCGCCACTACGAGGTGGCCGGGCGCGTCAAGGAGATCCTGCAGCGCTACAAGGACCTGCAGGACATCATCGCGATCTTGGGCATGGACGAGCTCAGCGAAGAGGACAAGATCATCGTGGGGCGGGCGCGGCGCATCGAGCAGTTCCTGTCGCAGCCGTTCTTCGTGGCGACGGCGTTTACGAACATTCCCGGCTGTTATGTGCGGCTGGAGGAGACGATCGAGTCGTTCGAGCGGGTGGCGGCGGGCGAGTTCGACCATCTGCCCGAGCAGGCGTTCTATATGAAGGGCGGGATCGATCAGGTGATCGAGGCCGCGCGCGAGATGGGCGTGGAGGCCTGACCGGTGGCGAGGTCGATGCGGCTCAAGGTGGTGACGCCTGAACAGGTGGTCTTCGAGGAGGATGCGCGGTCCCTGGTGGCGCCGGCCTGGGACGGCTGGGTGGGGATTCTGCCGGGGCACGCGCCGTTTTTGACGCTGATGGGGGAGGGGCCGTTGTCGGTGGAACCGGAGTCGGGGGGCAGGAGAGAGTTCCTGGTATGGGGGTCGCCGGGACGAGCGGGCGGGAGCCAAGAGCGAACAGCGGGTGTGATGAAGGTGGAAGCCAACGAGGTGACGGTGCTGGCGGATCGGGTTGAGATTCCTCCGGGGAAGCTTCCCATCCTGGCCGAAACGAGGGCCCATGATTCGTTGAGTTTGGAAAAGAGCGGGGACTCCAGCGGGTAGCGGCCGCATAGTCGTCGGCCTATGAAGCTTGACCTCCACGTCCATTCGACCGCCTCGGACGGCACGGTGTCGCCGGAGGGGGTGGTGGAACGCGCGATTGCCGGTGGTCTCGACGTTCTCGCGCTTGCGGACCACGACACGGTGGCGGGGGTTGAGCGCGCGATTGCAGCTGCCCGGGATCGAATGTTGCACATCATTCCCGCCATTGAGATGAGCAGCACCTTCGAGGGCACGGACATCCACATTTTGGGCTACTTCGTGGATATCCGGTCCGAGGCGTTCGTTGAACACACGCGGCGAAACCACAAGCGCCGGGGCGAACGCATGTCCGAGATGGTAGCCAAACTGGCCCGCCAGGGAATCACCATCACCCGCGACCAGCTGGGCGAGCAACGCGGCTCTGCCGAGGTCGCGTATTCGCGGCCCCATCTGGCACGTGCGCTGGTAAAGGTGGGCTATGCGAACAGCATCAGGGACGCATTCGCCCGCCTGATCGGCAACAACTGTCCCGCCTATGTGCCAACCCTGATTGCGACTCCCGAGGAGGTGACCGGCGTGATACTGTCCGCGGGCGGTATTCCGGTGTGGGCCCATCCGCCCGCCGAGCACTTTCTCCGCCTGTTGCCCCGGCTGCTGGGCGCCGGGCTGAGGGGGCTCGAGGCGTACCGTGCCACGCGCGTCTCCGCGGGCGTGGGCAAGCTGGAAAAGGTGGCCCGAAAGGAAGGACTGGTGCTGACCGGAGGGTCCGATTGGCACGGGCCGGAGGGCGGCTTCAGGCTTGGCGATTTCTATGTGACGGGGGATGAGGTGGGGGATTTTCTGGCGGCGGAGGGGATGTAGCACCGCATTTGACAGCCACCCCAACACCCCGCTATGATTAAGATCTGTACCTGCCCTCTCGGAGGGCGAATCGCCACGGCTGCCGCGGCAACGACAAGTCAGGAAGAAGAGGACTGACCGCCTCTCACCCCCAGCTCTTTGGGCTTCCGGGTCACAGGTCGGCGGGAGCGGAGGCTCCGTCCGGCAGGTCATGTGGCCCGGGTCTTCCGGGCTTTTCTGTTGCTCCCAGCCGCGTCGCTGACGGGAAGAACGGCGGGAGAGCCGCCACCGACAACGGGAGGGACTCAAGATCGCAGAAAAACGCGTCCGGGTGAACGAGCAGATCCGAATCAGCCCGATCCGGTTGATCGCCGAGAACGGGGGCCAGGTCGGGATCGTTTCCCTGGACGAAGCACGTGCCAGAGCCGCCGCGACGGGACTCGATCTGGTGGAGGTGGCGCCGGACTCGAGGCCGCCCGTGGTCCGGATGATGGACTACGGGAAGTTCAAGTACAAGGCGGCTCGTGCTGCCCGGGAGGCGAGGAGGAAGCAGCACACGACCCAGATCAAGGAAGTGAAGTTCCGGCCGGGAATCGAGGACCACGACTACGAGTTCAAGCTGCGCCACGCGCGCCGCTTTCTCGAGGAGGGAAACAAGGTCAAGCTGACCATGATGTTCCGGGGCCGGCAGATCACGCACCCCGAACTGGGGCGCCAGGTGCTGCTGCGCCTCACCGAGGACCTCGGCGAATTCGGGAAGATCGAGCAGTACCCGAACTTCGAGGGCCGCCAGATGTCCATGATTCTGACCCCGCTGAAGGACTGACGGAGAGCGACGCCCCCTCCCGGTGCAATCGGGAGTACGGTCGCCCCTCCGCTCAACCCACGAACAGAATGCCCAGGGAGTACCCATGCCGAAGATGAAGTCGAACCGGGGCGCCGCAAAGCGGTTCCGCACAACCGGAAAAGGAAAGCTCGTCAGGATGCGGGCCAACAAGTCCCACATCCTCACGAAGAAGAAGAGAAAACGGAAGCGCCGCCTCCGCTCGGCAACGTCGGCATCCAAGGCCGATGTGGCGCGGGTGCGCCGGATGCTCCCTGGAACATAGGAGGACGAGACCATGCCGCGCTCGACTCGCGCTGTCGCACGCAACAAACGCAAGAAGAAGGTCCTCAGGAACGCCAAGGGGTACTTCGGTGGACGGAAGAACCTGTACCGCACCGCCAAGGACGCGGTGGAGAAGGGCTGGGAGCACGCCTACCGCGACCGGAAGAAGAAGAAGCGGAACTTCCGCCGCCTGTGGATCACCCGCATCAACGCCGCCGCACGCCAGCACGACCTCTCCTATTCCCGCTTCATGAACGGACTTCGCCGCGCCGGGGTCGAACTCGACCGCAAGGCGCTCGCCGATCTGGCCATCCGCAGTCCGCACGCCTTTTCTTCCCTGGCGGACCGGGCGAAGTCGGCGCTGGAGAACTAGGGCACGTCGCGACCGGCGGTGATCGACGAACTCCGCAGGCTCGAAGCGGACGCCCGGGCGGCGATCGGCCAGGCGGCGGATTCGGACCGGCTCGAGCGGGTTCGCGTCCGGTATCTGGGCCGCAAGGAAGGCCTGGTGTCGGCGCTGCTGCGGCAACTGGGCCGCCTGAGCCGCGAGGAGCGGCCGGCGGCGGGTGCCGAGGCCAATCGGGTGAAGAAGGCCCTGGCCGACGCGCTGGAGGAGCGTTCACGGGAACTCGCGGCGGCGGCGGTCCCCGACCCGGACCGGCTGGACCTGACCCTTCCGGCGCGAAGCAAATGGCGCGGGACGATCCACCCGGTCAGCCAGGTCATCGACGACATCTGGGCCATCTTTCGTAGCCTGGGGTTCGTGCGCGCCCGCGGTCCCGAGGTGGACACCGAGTGGTACAACTTCGTCGCCCTGAACACGCCGCTGGACCACCCCGCCGCCGACGAGCAGGACACCCTATACCTTGCTCCCGGCCTGTTGCTTCGCAGCCACACCTCACCGGTCCAGATTCGCACCATGGAAAAGTACCCGCCGCCTATCCGGATCGTCGCGCCGGGCATGGTCTATCGGCGCGACACCTACGACGCGACGCACACGCCCGCCTTCGCGCAGATCGAGGGGCTCGTGGTTGATGAGGGGGTCACCTTCGTCGACTTCAAGGCCACGCTGGCCGAGTTCGCGCGGCGGTTCTGGGGACCGGGGACGCAGGTGCGCTTCCGTCCGTCGTTCTTCCCGTTCACGGAGCCGTCGGCGGAGGTGGACGTGAAGCGGGTGATCGTGCGGGAGGACGGCAGCGAGGAGGAGACCGACTGGATCGAAATCATGGGCGCGGGGATGGTCGACCCGGCGGTGCTGGAGAACGTGGGCTACGATTCGGAGCGCTACACGGGGTGGGCCTTCGGGATGGGGCCGGCGCGGGTGGCGCTGCTGCGGCACGGGGTCAGGGACCTGAGGTTGTTCTACGAGAACGACATGCGATTTCTGGGGCAGTTCAGGTGAAGGTCTCGTACCGGTGGGTTCGGGACGTGGCTCCCGGGATCGGACTGACGCCGGCCGAGGCGATGGAGCGGCTGGCGCTGCGCGGGGCGCCGGTGGAGGAGGTTGTGGATCTGGCGGAGGGGCTGCGTGATGTGGTGATAGGGCGGGTGCTGGAGGCGCGGCCGCATCCGAACGCGGACCGGCTGACGCTGTGCCGGGTGATAGGGCCGGATGGAGAGGTGCCGGTGGTTTGCGGGGCGCCGGTGGTGGTCGAAGGTGGGTACTATCCATTTGCGCCGGTTGGCGCGGTGCTGCCCGGTGGCTTCAGGATCGGGAAGCGCAAGATTCGCGGAGAGGTCAGCCAGGGGATGCTCTGTTCCGAGCGCGAACTGGAACTGGGCGAGGACCACGCGGGGATCATGCTGCTGGACGGCGAGTACGAGACCGGGGCCCCGTTCGCGCAGGCGGTGGGCCTGGACGATGTCCGGCTCGACGTCGAGGTCACCCCCAACCGGGGCGACCTGCTCTCGCATGTGGGGATCGCGCGGGAACTGCACCCCGAGGGGCAGGGAGGGATCGCGTTGCCGTCCTTTCCGGGGGGGATGCCCGCAGTTGACGCGTCGTTCGCCCGGGGGACCGCAGAGGCGGTCTCGGCGGGTGTGCGCATTCGCATCGAGGACCCGGACCTGTGTTCGCGTTACCTGGGGGCCGTGATCCGGGGGGTCGAGGTGGGGCCGTCGCCGCGCTGGCTGGCGGACCGTTTGCGTGCCGCGGGGGCGCGTCCCATCAACAACATCGTGGACGCGACCAACTACGTGATGCTCGAGCTGGGGCAGCCGCTCCACGCCTTCGACCTGGCCCTGCTGACGGACGCCACCATCGTGGTGGGGCGGGCCCGGCCGGGCGAGTCGCTGGTCACTCTGGACGGCGAGTCGCGCGCGGTCACCCCGGAGATGCTGATGATTCGCGACGCGGAGGTGCCGGTGGCGGTGGCGGGGGTGATGGGGGGGAGGGACTCCGAGGTCTCGGGCGAGTCGGTGGACATTCTGCTGGAGTGCGCGCTCTTCGAACCGCGCCAGGTGCGGGCCACGCGGCGCGCGCTGGGCATGTCCACCGACGCGAGCTACCGCTTCGAGCGCGGCGTCGATCCGGTCACGATGGAGACGGCGCTGATGCGGGCGGCGGCGCTGATCGTGGCGGTGGCGGGTGGGAGGGTGGAGGGCGAGGTGATCGATGTTCATCCGGAGCCCTGGGAGGCTCCGGTCGTGTCGCTCAGGCCTTCGCGCGTTGGGCATCTGCTCGGCGTCGAGTTCACGCCGGACGGGATCGCCGCGCTGCTGACACCGCTGGGCTATTCGGTGACGGAACGGGGTGCCGACGCGCTCGAGGTGGTCGTGCCCGGCCACCGTGGCTACGACACCCTGCGCGAGGTGGATCTCATCGAGGAGGTGGCCCGCACGCACGGTTTTGACGCATTCCCCGAGGTCATGTCCCCCGCGCGCCCCGGAACCGTGCCCGACGACCCGCTCTTCCAGCTCGAGGACACGCTCAGGGCGCTGCTCGCCGCCGACGGAATCAGCGAGGCGCAGACCCCGGCGCTCGGTCCCGCCGCGCACGGCGACGTGCCGCTGTCGAACCCGATGTCGCGCGACGAGGGCTACCTGCGCCGCGACCGGCTTTCGGGGCTGCTGATCCACGTTGAGAGGAACATGGCGCGGGGTGTGCGCGACGTGCGCCTCTTCGAGATCGGGACGGCGTTCGCGCCTGCGTCGGCGCCGGGTGAGGCGCCCGCCGAGTCGTCCCGGGTGGCGGTGGTGCTTACGGGACGGAGGGCGGCGCCGCACTGGTCGGGCCCGGGGGAGCCGTTCGATGTCTACGACATGGCCGGGGTGCTGGAACTGGTGGCGGGGGAGGCGTATCCGGGGGGGCGGGTGGTGCCGATGGACGGTGGCGCGGTGGAGGTGCCGTATGTGGGGGGGCGGGGGTTTGTGGTGGTGAGCGGGTCGGGGGAGGTGGTGGGGTGGGGGGGTGAGGTGGAACCGGGCGCGATGGACCTGCCGCGCTGGGCGGGGGTGGTGGTGGGGGGGGAGGTGGTGCTGCCGTCTTCTCCCGTGCCCAGGCCGGAGGTGACGGCGCGTGACCTGCCGGACCAACCTGCCAGTCAGCGCGATCTGTCCTTCCTTGTGGGCGCGGATACGGCGGTGGGCAAGGTTCTGGAAGTGGCTAGCAAGGGTGCCGGCAAACTCCTGGAAGCGGTCGAGGTGTTCGATCTCTACGAAGGCGACGACCTTCCGCCCGCCACGCGATCGGTGGCCTTGCGCTTGCGTTTTCGCGCCCGGGGCCGAACCCTGACGGACAAGGAAGTCGACAGGGCCTGTCGTCGGGTGCTCAGGAAAGTCAAGGAGGAGACCGGTGTCGAAGCAAGGAGTTGAGCAGTTGGCCGGTTCTCCGGCACCGGGACTGGACTCGTTGGAGACGGCCATCGACCTGGCCATCGCCGAGGTCCGCGCGGCCCGGGAACGAGCGGCCGAGGCGGAGAAACAGGCCGAACAGAGCGCGGCGATGCTGCGGCAGTTCGTGGAGGGCGAGGAGGACCCCGGGACGCTCTCCCGGCGGGTCGCGGCGCTCGAGGCGGAAAACCGGGACCTGCGCCGCCGGATCGAGCTGGGCCGCGCGGGAATCGACCGAATCGCGGCCAGCATCCGCTTCCTGGAAAACAGGCAGTGAGCGACGCGCCGCGCGGCCCGGTCACGACAGTCCGGGTTGAGATCGCCGGCAACAAGTACACGTTGCGGACCGACGCGGACGAGGCGTACACGCGGCGCTGCGCGGCCCTGGTTGACGAGCGCATGCGGCAGATCGGCGGCCAGGCCCAGATGGACGCGAGGAAGACCGCCATCATGGCGGCGCTTTCGCTGTCCGACGATCTGTTGCAGCAACAGGAGAAGTTCCGGGAACAGGCACTGGCGCTCGCGGGGCGCATCGAGGAGGCGCTGGGCGGCGAGCGGTCCGGGGAATCCGGCTGATGGATAGCAGCCCGCGGACAATCCCTCCCGGCATTCGAGCTGGCGAGGGACGCCCGCGGCTGTCGCGGCGCGCCTGGCTTGCCGCCGCGTCCGGCACGGCGGCAACGGGCCTGGTCATGACCCGCTGGGACGCACTGAAAGCCACCGCCCAGGAGGCGTCCCCCGCTGCCGCCGATCCCACGAAGATTCCGGGACGGTTCGTTTCCGAGGTGGGGACGCGCGCACCCGGAGAGCAACCCCGCCGCCTTCTCAGGACCCTGGCGCTGTCCAGCTCCTCGCGCACCCCGCTGCAGGACCTTCACGGCACGATCACCCCGTCCGACCTTCACTTCGAGCGGCACCACGCGGGCGTGCCGGACATCGCGGCCCAGGACCACGAGCTGCTCGTGCACGGCATGGTCGAGCGCCCGATGGTCTTCCGCATGCCGGACCTGAAGCGGTACCCGCAGACCTCGCGCATCTGCTTCATCGAGTGTTCCGGCAACGGCGGTGGCGCCTACAACCGCGACCGCATGCCGACCACGATCACCCCCCAGCAGCTCGACGGGCTGCTCAGCACGAGCGAATGGGCCGGGGTGATGCTATCGACGATCCTGCGCGAGGTCGGGGTGCGTTCCGGCGCCAGCTGGATCCTGGCCGAAGGGAGCGACGCGGCCGTCATGTCGCGCAGCGTCCCGCTGGACAAGGCCATGGACGACGCCATGCTCGCCTATGTGCAGAACGGCGAGGCGATCCGCCCGGAACAGGGCTACCCGGTGCGGCTGCTGCTCCCGGGCTGGGAGGGCAACGCGCAGGTCAAGTGGCTGCGGCGCATCGAGGTGACCGACCGGCCCACCATGACCCGGGACGAGACCTCGCGCTACACGGACCCGCTGAAGGACGGGACGGCGCGGCAGTTCAGCTTCGTGATGGACGCGAAGTCGATCATCACCTTCCCGTCGTACCCGTATGTGCTGCCGGAGCGGGGATGGTGGGAGATCGAGGGGCTGGCGTGGTCCGGGCGGGGACGGATCACCCGGGTCGAGGTCAGCACGGACGGGGGGCGCTCGTGGACCGACGCCGTGATGCAGCCGCCGATCCTGTCGAAGTCGACCGTACGCTTCCGTCACCTGTGGAACTGGAACGGGCGCGAAACGGTGATCCTGAGCCGGGCTACGGACGAGACCGGATACGTGCAGCCCACCGTGCACCAGTTGTGGGAGGCCCGCGGAGACCGCACCTCGTATCACCAGAACCATCAGCGTGCCTGGAAAATTGCCGCGGACGGGGCGGTGACCTTCGGACTGGGGGACCTGCTGTGAGGGCTGTCGGGGCGACGGCCTCGGTGCTGGTACCCCTGCTCGCGGCGTGC
Source organism: Longimicrobiales bacterium (assembly GCA_951828585.1). Lineage (GTDB taxonomy): Bacteria > Gemmatimonadota > Gemmatimonadetes > Longimicrobiales > Gaopeijiaceae > Bin94. The sequence continues at coordinate 4,284,519 of OX639991.1, read as the reverse complement.
TCGCCCGAGGTGCCCGCGCGATCCGCTGCCGAGGCACCCGCGCCCTCCGCCACCGAGGCGGATCCCGGCTTCGCCTCGCTTTCGGCTCATGCCCCTGAGCACTTCGGGTTCGGCGCACCCGCGTCCGAAGACCGCGTGGCCCGGTGGGATATCGACGTCAAACCCGATGGCGAGGGTCTGCCGCCCGGGAGCGGATCGGTCGCCGAAGGCCGGCTCATCTACGAGACCTACTGTCTGCAGTGCCACGGTCCCACCGGCACCGAGGGGCCGAACGACCGCCTTGTCAGCGCGGGAGAGTGGGAGCAGTGGCCGGCGGGAAGAACCGTGGGCGGGTACTGGCCCTACGCGACGACGCTCTTCGACTACACGCGCAAGGCGATGCCGCAGACCACGCCCGGAACGCTCAGCGACGACGAGGTCTATGCGGTGGTCGGCTATGTGCTCCACCTCGGCGGGATCGTTTCCGCGGACGCGGTGATGGACTCCGCTTCGCTCGTGGCGGTCGAGATGCCTGCCCGCGACCGCTTCGTCCCCGACGACCGAACGGACGGACCGGAGATTCGGTAGTTTCGCGCTTGCGCTGAATTCGGCGCCGGGACTATTGTAGTCACGCAAGTTCGGAAGCTGCGGGCCGGGTGGGCCGGCCCTGGCCATCAACGAGTCACACGACCGGACGCCGTTTCGGTCTTGGAGAAGATACATGGATCCGCTGGGTATTGGCCTGGCGGTCGGTGCGGTGGCTGTCGCCGCAGTTCTGGCGTATCTGCTGGGGAGGGGCCGGGAGCGGGCCCGGCAGCTCCGAGAGAAGGAAGCAGCAAAAGACGAAGCCTCGCTGATCCGCAAACGCGCACAGGACGACGCCGACAATCTGCTCCGATCCGCCGAGCTAAAGGCGCAAGAGACGAGATTTCGTCTCCGGGAATCCTGGGAAGAGGAGGAGAGCCGGCGCAGGGAAGAGTTGGAGCGGGGAGAACGTCGGCTACTGCAGCGCACCGAGACCGCCGACCGCAAGTCCGACCAGCTCGACCACCGGCAGGACTCGCTGGAAGAACGCTCCCGTGCTCTGGATGGCCGTCTGGGCGACCTGAAGAACCGGGAACGGCAATTGGCGGAGCGGGTGACGGACGTGGATCGGGCGCTGGCCGAGGCCCACGAGCGCCTGCAGGCCGTGTCGGGATTGACCGCCGAGGGAGCGAAGGCACAGCTGATCGAGGCCCTCGAGGACGAGGCCCGGGCCGATGCCGCCAACCATGTGCGGGAAATCCGCGAGGAGGCCCAGCGCACCGCCGATCGTGAAGCCAAGAAGCTGGTGGCGATGGCGATCCAGCGCATGGCCGCGGACGAGGCCGCCCAGCTCACTGTCTCGGTCGTGCAGCTCCCTTCGGACGAGATGAAGGGGCGGATCATCGGCCGTGAGGGGCGCAACATCCGGGCCTTCGAACAGGCGACCGGGATCGACGTGATCATCGACGACACGCCCGAAGCGGTTGTTCTGTCCGGCTACAACCCGATCCGCCGCGAAGTCGCGCGCGTCGCCCTGGCGAAGCTGATCGAGGACGGAAGGATCCACCCGGGGCGCATTGAGGAAATCGTGGCCAAGAGCCAGGCCGAAGTCGAGGTCGAGATGCGGGAAGCCGCGGAAGAGGTGCTGTACGGTCTCGGAATCCACAACGTGCACGCCGAGATCGTAAAGGTCCTCGGCAACCTGAAGTTCCGCACCTCCTACGGTCAGAACCAGCTTGCCCACTCCCGCGAGGTCGCGGTGCTTGCCGGAAACATGGCAGCCGAGATGGGCCTCGACGTACAGATGACGCGTCGGGCGGGCCTGCTGCACGATGTCGGAAAAGGTCTGACCCACGAGCAAGAGCTGAGCCACGTCGAGCTCGGGTACCGTCTCTGCAAGCGGTACAAGGAACCCGACCAGGTGCTCAACTCCATTCGCGCGCACCACGACGAAGAGCCCCACCGGTACGCGGAAGCCTGGCTCGTCACTGCCGCGGACGCCATCAGCGGGGCCCGTCCGGGGGCACGGCGCGAGATGTTCGAGGGGTACGTCAAGCGGCTCGAGAAGCTGGAGGGGCTGGCCACGGAGCATCCCGGCGTGGAGCGCTGCTTCGCGATCCAGGCGGGCCGCGAACTCAGGGTCATGGTCCAGCCCGAACGGGTGTCGGACGAGGACATGGCACGCATCTCCGAGACGGTGGCCCGAAAGATCGAAGGCGAGTTGCAGTACCCCGGGCAGATCAAGGTGGTCGTGATTCGCGAGACGCGGGCCATCGACTTCGCTCGCTGACGTCACGCGGTGCGCCCCCGCCCCGATGGATGCCTCAACCAGACAGGAAGACATGTCGGCAAAGATCATCTCAGGTAAGGATATCGCCCGGACGATCCGGGACGAGCTCAACGAGCAGGTGGCTGAACTGGCCAGCGAAGGGCTGGTGCCGGGACTCGCCACCGTGCTGGCTGGCGACGACCCCGCCAGCCGGCTCTACGTGGGCATGAAGAACAGGGCGGCCGCCGAGGCGGGGATCCACTCGCGCCAGGTCACCCTGTCCGCTTCGACCACCGAAGTCGAGCTGCTCGGTGTGATCGCGGAGCTGAACGCCGATCCGGCGATTCACGGCATCCTGGTGCAGCTTCCCCTGCCGCGCCGGATCGACGAGTCCAGGGTCCTGCTGGCGATCGACCCGGACAAGGATGTCGACGGGTTCCATCCCATCAACGTCGGCCGTCTCGCCACCGGCGATCTCGATGTCCTGGCGCCGTGTACGCCGCGCGGCGTCATCGAAATGCTGCTGCGCAGCGGGGTCGATCCTTCGGGGAAGCACGTCGTGGTGGTGGGCCGATCGAACATCGTGGGCAAACCCATGGCGCTGCTGCTTCTGCGCCGCGCGCATGGGGGCAACGCCACGGTGAGCGTGGCACACAGCCGCACCGCCGACCTGGGCGCGCTCACGCGCACCGCCGATGTGCTGATCGTCGCCGTGGGGTGGCCCAACACCATCACAAGGGACATGGTGAAGCCCGGCGTCACCGTCATCGACGTGGGCACGAACCGCGTGGACGATCCGACGTGCGAGCGCGGCTACCGGGTCGTCGGCGATGTGGACTTCGAGGGCGTCAGCGAGGTGGCTGGCGCGATCACGCCTGTGCCGGGCGGCGTGGGTCCCATGACGATCGCCATGCTGCTGGCGAACACCGTCGAGGCCGCGATCAGGTTGCGGGCAGCGGGTCGGTGACGGACCGAACCCTCGACCTGTTCACGGAGGCGCCCCCGGCGCAACGCGTGGCGGACAGCCCTTCCGAGGCCAACGCGCCCCCGGCCCCGCGCGTGTGGACGGTGCGCCAGATCAATCGCGCCTCCCGCCTCCTCCTCGAAGAGAGCCTGCCGCGTCTTTGGGTCGGCGGCGAAGTCACGAACTTCCGCAGGCAGCGATCCGGCCACTGCTACTTCACCCTCAAGGACGAGGCGGCCCAGCTCCGCTGCGTCATGTTCCGGCGCGACGCCGCGCGGCTGCCGGCCGATCCCGACGAGGGGATGACGCTGCGTGTTTTCGGCGGCCTCACGCTGTACGAGGCCAGGGGCGTGTTTCAACTGATCGTGTCGAAGCTCGAAACGGAGAGCGAAGGGGGCATGTGGAAGCTCGCCTTCGACCGGCTGCGGGCGCGGCTCGACACCGAGGGGCTCACGGACCCGGGCCGCAAGCGTCCATTGCCGGCCTTCCCGGGAACGGTGGGCATCGTGACTTCGCCGACCAGCGCTGCGCTGCGGGACATCGTGGCGGTGATCGCCCGGCGCGCGCCGTGGTTGCGCGTGGTCGTGCGCGGGACACGGGTGCAGGGGGTGGGGGCGGGGGAGGAGATCGCGGCGGCCGTTTCGATGCTGGCGCGTGTTCCCGGGGTGGATGTTGTCGTGGTGGCACGGGGCGGCGGTTCGATCGAGGACCTGTGGGGGTTCAACGAGGAGGCGGTCGCGCGGGCGGTTGCGCTGAGCCCGGTGCCGGTGGTGTCGGGGGTGGGCCACGAGACGGATGTGACGATCTGCGATCTGGTCGCCGACCTGCGCGCGGCGACGCCGTCGGCCGCCGCCGAGACCGTGGCGCCCGATCGGCAATGGGTGGCGAAGCGCCTGGACGCAATGGGCCAGAGGCTCGGAAGGGGGCTTGCGCGGCAGGTGCGGTCGCGTCGGTGGTGGCTGGATCAGCTGGGCGACTCCCTCTTCCGCCGCGGGCGCCGCCGGGTGCAGGCGTCCCGGGACAGGCTGGACGCCGCGAGGCTGCAGATGGCGGCCGCGGTGCGGGCGCGGATCCGGCGGGACGGGGGCCGCTTGTCGGAAGCGGCCGCGGCCCTGGACGCGTTGTCGCCGCTGTCGACGTTGGCCCGCGGGTACGCCGTGCCCCTCGATCGCGACGGGAAGCTTCTGCGCAGGACAGGGGACTTCCCGCGCGGGCGCGATTTCAGGTTGCGGGTGTTGGACGGGTATGTTCCCTGCGCGGCTACGGGGCGGCCGGTGGAAGCCGCCGCCAACGCCGCGAAGCAAACGACAGGGGACGACCGTGGCAAATGACGTCGGACTCGACGCGCGGCTGAAGCGGATCGAGGAGATCGTCGCGGCGCTCGATTCGGACACGTTGGATCTGGACGAAGCCCTGGCCCTCTTCGAGGAGGGTGTGGCCCATCTGGGACAAGCCCGGGAGATGCTTGCCAGGACCGAGCTGCGGGTCGAGGAGCTGATCGGGCCCGAGGGGGACGCGGTGGGCGAAATGCGCGTGGGGGATGACGAGGGGACGGGGGGGAGGGACGATGGCTGACCGTTCCCTCGCCGCCTTCCTCCAGAGTCGGCGAAAGCCGGTCGAACGTGCACTTCACAGGTCCGCGGACGCTCTGGCGGCCACCCTGTCCCCCCGGCTCGGGGCGGCGGTGCGTGCCGGCGTTCTGAGCGGCGGAAAGCGCCTCCGCCCGATCCTGCTCGTCGTCGCCTATGAAGAGGTGGGTGCCCTGCCCGCCGACGCGCTCTACGACCTGGCCGCCTCGGTCGAGCTGATCCACGCCTATTCGCTGGTGCACGATGACCTTCCCTGCATGGACGACGCACCGCTCAGACGCGGGAACCCGACGGTCCACACCGTTCACGGAGTCGGGACGGCCACCGTGGCGGGCGCGCTGCTGATCCCTTGGGCCGCCAACCAGGCGTACACGGCCTCGCTTGCCCTGGGCCGCACCGAGGGTCAGGCCCGGGATATCGCCGCGTTCCTCCTGGAGGCCGCCGGAGCGGGGGGCATGATCGGGGGACAGGCGCTCGACCTTCTGGCCGAGGGACGGTCGCTCGACGAAGGCGAGTTGGCGGAACTGCACGCCCTCAAGACAGGGGCGCTGTTGGCGGCATCGCTCGAAATGGGGGCGATGGCGGCGGGCGCGGCGACGGACCTGCTCGCGGCGCTGGGGGTCTTCGGCAAGGACATCGGGCTGGCCTTTCAGGTCACCGATGACGTACTCGACGCCACCGCGACCGCCGATGTCCTCGGCAAGCGCCCTTCCGACGCGGAGATGCACAAGTCGACTTACGTCGCGCTGCTGGGTGTGGAAGGCGCGCGCGCCCGTGCCCGGGGACTGGTGGCCCGCGCGACGGCGGCACTCGACCGGGTCGGGTTGGCCGCCCCCCGGTTGCGGCAGCTTGCCCGCTACATTGTGGAGCGCAGGCGATGACGAGCCAACGGTTTCGGCGCATCGCGATCATTGGGCGCGAGGGCTCGGGGCGGAAACGGATCCGGGCGGCCCTCGACGAGATCACGGCGGTTGCCCGCGACTTCGACGCCTCCGTGGCGGTGGAACCGGGACTCACCGCTCTCGTTCCTGGCGTGGCCTCCGTCGACCTGAAGCGCGACGACATCGACCTCCTGGTCTCGCTGGGCGGTGATGGCACGCTTCTGAGAGCCGCGCGCTCGGTCTTCGGCCGCGATATTCCCGTTCTGGGCATCAACCTTGGAAGCATGGGCTTCCTCACCTCGGTGTCGGAGGAGGGGATTGAGACCGGCCTGCGCCAGGTGCTGGGCGGTCGCTACGCCATCGAGGCACGACGGACGCTGGAGGCGGAGGTTCGTTCGCCCGACGGGGAGGTTCGTGATTCCTACCGGGTCCTCAACGATGTCGTGGTGCACAGTGCCGGTGCCGCCCAGGTGCTCCTGCTCGACCTCTGGGTGGGGCCGCAGGACGACCTGGACGAGATCGGCAGCTTCTCTGGCGACGGGGTCATTCTGGCCACGCCCACCGGGTCCACCGCCTATTCGCTGTCGGCGGGCGGCCCCATCGTGGTTCCGGAGATGAACTGCTTCCTGGTCACGCCCATTCTGCCGCACACGCTGGCCGTCCGTCCCCTGGTCGTGCCCGGCCGGGAAGAGATCACGGTCACTGCCCTCGACCGCCGCGAACCTCTCTTCCTGACCGCCGACGGACAGGCGGGCGGCCCCGTGGGGAACCTGGACCGCGTCGTGGTGCGCATGGGTACGGTGAGGATTCCGTTGGTGAGGCTGCCCGAACACTCGTTCTTCGCCACGCTGCGGCAGAAGTTGAACTGGGCGGCCAGACCCCTCGACGGCGGCTGACCCGTTCAGCCATGTCGGTGCCCGTTCGGCGACCCCATGTTCGGTGATCATGCTAATTGAGCTAAGAATTCAGAACTTCGCGGTGCTCAAGGACTTATCCGCATCGCTTCAAGCGGGACTCAATGTCGTGACGGGGGAAACCGGGGCCGGCAAGTCCATCGTGGTCGATGCCGTGGAGATGCTGCTGGGGGGGCGCGCATCGGTGAGTGTGGTGCGCAGTGGCGAGGGGCGTGCACTGGTGGAGGCCGTGGTCAGGGTCCAGGGACGGGACGAGGCGGCCGGCCTTCTCACCGAACTGGGACTCGAAGCCGAAGACGGCCACCTGATCCTCCGTCGCGAGGTGCGTGCCGAGGGGCGCAGCCGCGGGTGGGTGAACGGGTCGCCGGTGACCGCGGGCGTCCTGCGCCGGATCGGGTCGCTGCTGGTGGATATCCATGGGCAGCACGAGCACCAGCGGCTGTTGTCGGGGGACTTTCAGCGGGCGGTGCTGGACGCCTTCGGCGGGTGCGAGGATCTGGCGGCGGAGGTGGAGGCGGCCTTCCGGCGGATCGCGCGTCTGCGGCAGAAGGCGGGCGCGCTCGAGGAGCGGCGGCGCGAACTGGAAAGCCGGGCCGACTTCGTCCGTTTCCAGCTCGGCGAGATCCTCGGCGCGAAGATCCGGGCGGGCGAGGACGAGGAGCTGCGCACAGAGGCCAACCGGCTGGCCAACGCCGATCAGCTGGCCCGCGAGAGCCACGCCATCCATGAGGCGCTCCAGGCCGAAGACGACTCCGTCACCGACCGCCTTGCCGACGCGGCCGACCGCCTGCGCCGCCTCGCCGACACGGATCCCTCCCTCGCGCCCTTTGCATCAACCCTGGAGGACGCGTACCACCAGATCTCCGACACAGCCACCGAACTTTCGCACTACGCCGCCGGCATCGATCACGACCCCGCGCGGCTGGAATCCCTGCGCGAACGGCAGGCGCTGCTGGAACGGTTGCAGCGCAAGTACGGTCCCGCGCTTGCCGACGTCATCGCGAAGGGCGAGGCGCTGCAGAGCGAGCTGGACGAGCTCGATGCGGCCGACTTCGATGTCGACGCCCTCAACCGCGAGCTCGATCGCGCGAAAGCGCACTGGAACACCGCGGCCACGGAGCTGTCACGGAAGCGCCGCGAAGCGGGAGACAAGCTCTCCCGCGCGGCCATGGCCGCCTTTCCGGGGCTCGGTCTCGAAGGCGCCCGTTTCGAGGTGCGTTTCGAGGAGCTGGCCGCGCCGATGGCCCGAGGACGGGAGCGCGTGCGCTTCATGGCGACGATGAACCCTGGGTTTCCAACGGCGCCCCTGTCGCGAATCGCGTCGGGCGGGGAGCTGTCGCGGGTGATGCTCGTGCTCAAGTCGGTGCTCGCCGGGATCGACGACCTGCCCACCCTGATCTTCGACGAAATCGACGCCGGGATCGGAGGGGTGGTGGCGGGGAGGGTGGGGGAGCGGCTCGAGGAAGTGGCGCGCGGCCGGCAGGTTCTGGTGGTGACTCACCTGGCGCGGATCGCCGCGCGGGCCTCCAACCATCTGCTCGTGGAGAAGGTGGCCGGGAAGGGCACGACGGTTACGGCGCTGCGGCGTCTCGACGGCGAGGAGAGGGTCCGCGAGATCGCGCGCATGCTGGGCGGCGACCCGGAGTCGGCGCCGTCGCTCGATCATGCGCGGGAGTTGCTGGCTACCCTCCCCACAGCCTCCTGAAGAACCGGAAACCGGCCTCGATCGCCCCCGTCTTCGGCACATTGCCGCCGCTACCCCCCACCACCCCCCGGTACTGCAGGCGGATCTCGAGCGGCCCACCCGTCGTGCCGTCGCGGGTCGGCACGGCACGGTTGTACACCATCCCGAAGGTCACCCGGCTGGACGAGGCGCCGCTGTGCGGCACCAGGATCTCCGGGTCCAGCGCGCCCGCGGCCTGTCCGGACCCGGTTTCGCCCGTGGCGGTCCTGGTGAAGCTGTCGCGTCCCTTCCTGAAATAGCGATAGCCGGCCACCAGCGTCATCGATTCCACGAGCCGAAACCACGGCGACAGTTCGACGAACTGGTAGTCCCCCGGATTCCAGTCCAGCTGGAGCTGGGAGGACATCGGGGCAAAGGTGAAGTTGGGATCGAAGACGCGCCGTTCGGTGGTTCCGGGCATCTGTATGCCGTAGCGGAAGTCCGCCCAGAGACCGAATCGATCGGTCCAGCGCCCGTTCATCCATCCCCGGATCTCCACGTCGATCTGGGCGTCGCCGGTGGCCGCGTCGAGGAAGTTCGCGGGATCGTCCTGCGTTCCGGTGGGAAGGCGGACGCGTGCGCCCGCGCCCGCAATGACGTGGCGGGGTCCGTCAGGCGCGCCGGATTCCAGCAGCCGCGCGTCGGCGCGCACCTCGATGTCTCCCAGTCCCCACAGAGCCCGCCACTGGCCCAGGGTGTGGGCCGCGCCGATTCCGAAGGCCGGGTCGGTGACCATTTCCAGGATCTGTTCGGTGGTGAGGAAGGCGTCCGCCAGGGGCATGGACGCCGGAACGTCGGTGACGCCCGCCGCGTCGAAGGCCATGGCCAGCGAGGCCAGACGCGCCTGGAGCGCCAGGCCGCCGGTTGACGAACCCAGCGGCGCGAACATGGTCCCGTACATGGCGACAAGCCCGCTTTGAAAACCCAATGCGTCGTCCAGCACTGCCGTGGCATCTGCGCACTCCGGAGAAGACGGATCGGTGGCGCAGGTCACGTCGCGATAGCTGCCGTACGCGTCGATCGATGTCCCCAGGCCCAACAGGAAGACGGAAACCGCACCGCCCCCCGGCCCGAATCCCGCGTTGGCCCCGGTCGAATCCGCCTCGAAGTGGAAGGCGAATTCGGTCTCGTGCTGCACGGCCGGGACCACTACGCCCACGGTCAGCCAGTCGAAGACGCCTACGTCGAATGACACGGGCACCCGGGCGGTGTTCTTCTCCATGAACGAGGTCATGGTCCCCAGGCTGATGGAGTAGTCGTCGCCCAGCGCCTCGCGCACGGCCGCCTCCGCGGGGCTCAGCAGGGGGAACACGCGAGAGCCCGCCGGGCCGGAGAAGGGGTCGCTCAGGGCCTCCAGCCCATTTCTGGTCGAGGATCCTTCCGTCCAGGTCCGGTAGCGGTACGAGAAGGACGAGTATTCCCCCCTGATTTCAAGCCGGAGCTTGCCCTGGGGGACCAGGGGCGAGTACGGTTCCTGGGCGGCGGCGAACCCGGGCGCGAGGACGACGCAGATAAGGGTGGCGATCTTTATTGAGGTACGGTGCACGGCGCATCCGGGTTGTCGTTGGCCCCGCGTTCGGGCGGCCGCTCCGCGGGGGATCCAGCAGACAAGATAATGCCGCCCGCACGGCTGGCGAACCGCACCGGGAATCCGGGGTTTGGCGCTTGACAGCATGTGCGCCCGCCCCTAGGCTACTAGTCCGTTTCGGCGGAGTTCGGTCCCTTGGATGACCTTTCGGGGAAGCCGGGTTGCCGCGCGACGGGTGAGAACCGCGGGAATAGCTCAGTTGGTAGAGCACCACCTTGCCAAGGTGGGGGTCGCCGGTTCGAGTCCGGTTTCCCGCTCTGATCGACGTTTTGGCAGTTCCTGGATGAGTCCGCCCGAGTCCCGGGAGGGTTTTCCCGGGGTTGCCAGGGGGCGACGGCCGTTGCCGGGCGCCCCTTTCGTGTCGGCGCCGTAGCCAAGTGGTAAGGCAGAGGTCTGCAAAACCTCCATTCGGCGGTTCGAATCCGCCCGGCGCCTCTTCAACCCCGCGCTACGGGATCAGCCGCCGCGGATGCGGCCTGAGCAGGAATACCCCTTCATACATGCTGGTCACGATCACCGCGCCGCTCTCGAAGAAGGGGTACGCCGTCCACGCACCGACGAAGCCCGGGGGATCACCGTCGTACGGTGTGGTGTCGAACCAGCCGATTTCCACGGGAGACTCGGGGTCGCTGATGTCCAGAAGGCGGAACCCGGCCTGGTAGTTGGCCTGGTACATCCGGTCTCCCTTTACGTAGAGGTTGTGGTCGGTGGCCCCCGAGGGCCCGTCCACGCTGCCCACCAGCACCGGGTCGTCCAGCTCGGCCACGTCGAAGATGAAGGTGCGCGTCTTCGGCGCGGTGCCCACCAGCTCGTCCAGCTCGTCGTCGAGGTAGTAGTAGCGGTGATCGTCGGTGAGCCATCCCTGGTGCACGTAGGCGAGCCCGGGGTAGGTGGCCGTGCCGATGGGCGTCGGCGCCTCTTTGTCCGTGACGTCGATGATCCTGAGCGCGGTCTCGTTGGACGCGAAGCAGAGCTGCCTGCCGTGGTAGCGATCGTCGGGGCCGCGGTAGACCACGCACTGCGCGTCGTGGGTGCGTCCCTGGTAGATGAGTCCCTCGGTGTCGGTGAAGCAGCCCGCGAACACGGGTGACTTCGGGTCGCGTACGTCCACCATGTGGAGCCCGCCCCCACACGTCTGGCCGCCGCCGCTGGCCCCGACCGGGAAGGCGAAGCCGCTCTCGGTGTCCAAGACCAGGTTGTGGGCGCTGGCGATGCCGTCGTAGACCGCGTCGGGCTCGAACTGTGACGGCTCGGCGGGCGCGGCACGCAGCCGTGTCAGGTCGAAGACGACCAGGCCGTGGTCGCCCGCCCCGTCGCCCGTGAAGAAGAGGTGGTCGGCGTAGACCTTGAGGTCGCGGGCGCCGCTGGGGTTGGCGGGTATCACGCCGACGTACCGGGGGCCGGCGGGATCGGTTACGTCGACGATCGCCGCGCCGCCGCTTCGCCCCACCAGCGCGTACTCGCGCCCAGTCTCGGGATCCGTCCATCCCCACACGTCGCTGACCCGCTCCCAGGGTTCCCCCCCGATGGCGGAAGTGGGCAGGTAGGCCAGGAGATCCACGCCATCGCAGGAGAAGCCTGCCGCGGCCCCCTCGTCGCAGCGCACCTCGCCACCGGCCACGGCTGCGGGACCCGTGCCGGGACGCAGCCACTCGGGTTCGCTCCATGGGCCGCCCGGCTCGCGCCGGAACACCAGGGCCGCTCCGTAGCTGCCGTCCGTGCCCGGGGCGCCCAGAACCGCGGCACTGGTGCCGAGCGCGATCGCCGATCCGAGGGCCGCGGCCGACCCGGCATCCGGCACGTCGAGGGGCGCGAGTTGCCAGTCACCGTCGGCCAGGCGGAAGCGGTACACACGCCCCGCCCCCGACCGCGCCCGGGGTGCCCCGACCCACAGTTCGTCGCCGAGCAGGGCGAGGGCGGTGCCGAAGCTGCCGGTGGAAGCGGCGCTGTCCGGTTCTTCCGGCGAATCGGGGGAATCGGGCGAAAGCACCTGTTCGAACTCCCACTCTCCGTTGTTGAACCGCCGGTATGCGAAGACAAGTCCCGAACCGTGTTGCGCGCCGGGCGCGCCGATCATGAGCCGACTGCCTTCGACGGCCAGGGCGGCCCCGAAACGCGCGCCCGCCTCCAGCGAATCCGGGGGAGCGAGGGTGACGTTGCCCAGTTCGCTGTCCCGGGGACGGTAGACGAACACCCTGCCGTCTCCCTCCGCGCCCGGCGATGAGACGAGTATGGCATCGCGGTTGACCGCCAGAGCCGCCCCGAAGTCTGGGTACTCGGACGTGGGGCCGGGCGGGGGCAACAGGGTTGGAGCACCCCACCCCTGGCGGCCATTCCTCTGGAAGATGTACACGCCGCCGGGGCCGGCCCCATCGCCGGTTACCGAAATCGCCACTCGGTCGCGGTGGAGTGCGACCGTCCTGACCGGAGGCTGCAGGATCCGCATGATACCCGCGAAGTCCACCGCCGCGCCCCCCGGACCACCGGAGTCGGGAGAGGCCGGGCGGAAGATTTCGAGCCCGCGCTCGTACACCAGGTCGCTGCGTACGTCCCGGAACACGTGAGCTCCGAACCGGACATCCGGATCGGCCGAACCCACGACCAGCCGCTCCCCCTTCCACTGGATGGAAGGCGCCAGCCTGTGTCCGCTTCCGGCCGTTCCCGGAGGGGATAGCGTCCCGGTCAGCACCCAGGCGCCCGATCGGTCCCGCTCGAACCGGTAGAGCGCGGCCGGGCCACGCGCCGCACCCGGTTTTCCGACGATCACGCTCCTCCCCGACACGGCGACCATCCGCCCGAATTCGTCCTGTGCCGAAGTGGGGGCGACGGCCGCAAGGACGGTGGCCGCCAGGGAGACGGCGCACGCAACCGTCCGGCTTCCCCGCGTGGTGCCGTACCGGCCCTCCGCCACACGGCCGGGGACCGTGGCGCGACTCGTGTCGTGAACGCACCTCACCTTGAACATCGATTCTCTCCTGTTGGATGGCTCAGCGATGAAGCTGTCGGTAGCTTTCCCTGCCGGCAATCCGCCGGGGCGGGATCGCAAGTTCCGTCCTCCCCGGCGGAAGTGACAGGCCACATCGCAAAGACGAACGCATTTGACGTACATCCGATACACTCCAGCCACCGAGGCGGGACCCCGGCTCTCGGCGTTGTACGACCGCTACGCCGATGCCCGGGGCAAGGTCGACAACATCCTGCGGATCCACTCGCTGAGTCCGCCGTCGATGGAGCACCACTACGATATGTACCGGCACCTCATGGCCGGGCCGTCGCCGCTCTCGAGGGCGCAGCGCGAGATGATCGCCGTCACCGTTTCCGCGGAGAACGATTGCTTCTACTGAATCAACCATCACGGGGCGGGTCTCCGCAGGCTGACCGGATCGCCGGGGTTGGGCCGCGCGCTGGCCCGGGGCGCCAGGCCGCCGTCGCTCGAGGCGGGGGATGCCGCCATGCTCGATTTTGCCGTCAAGCTGACCCGCGACCCGGGCGCGATGAGCGCCGCCGACGCCGAGGCGCTGCGGGACGTTGGTTTCGACGACCGGGCCATTCTGGATATCTGCCAGGTCGTGTCGTACTACAACTACGTGAACCGTCTGGCCAACGGGCTGGGTGTGGAACTGGAGGAGGGGTGGGAGGATGAGGAATGCACGCTGACACGTCGGGAATTCGAGGCGCTGCGGGAGGCCCGCACGAGGCAGCAGCGGGCGGGACCGGCCGCATGATCACCATTGATGGGCAGACGCTGACGCTGGAGCAGGTCGAGGCCGTGGCGCGCGACCAGGTCGCCGTTGGGCTGGCCGAGGAGGCTGCCGAGCGCGTCCGGGCGTCGCGTGCGTTGCTGGAAGGCCTTGTCGAAGGGGATGCACCCGTCTACGGCGTCAACACCGGCTTCGGGCGGCTTGCCGACGTGCGGATCCCGCGTGACGAGCAGCGCGCGCTGCAGCGCAACATGGTCCGCAGTCACGCTGCGGGTGTGGGACGGCCGCTGCCGGACGGGGAGGTCCGGGCGATCATGCTGCTTCGCGCCAACACATTGGCCCGGGGACAGTCGGGGTGCCGTCTCGATGTGGTGGAGGGGCTGCTGGATCTGCTGAACCGCCGTGTGCATCCGATCGTCCCCGAGATCGGGTCGGTGGGCGCCAGCGGCGACCTGGTGCCGTTGGCGCACATCGCGCTGGCGCTGACGGGGGAGGGCAGGGTGGAGGCGGATGGGCGGGAGGGGGAGGCGGCGGAGTTGCTGGCGAGAGCGGGCATCGCGCCGCTGGAACTCCTCGAGAAGGAAGCGTTGGCGCTCCTCAACGGCACGCAAGCCACGACGGGGATCGGGGTCCTGGCAGTGCGCCGTTTTGCCCGGGCCCTGGACACCGCTGACGTTGCCGGGGCGATGTCGCTCGAGGGGCTCAGGGGGACTCCCGACGCTTTCCGTCCCGAGATCCACGCGGCCCGCCCCCATCCGGGACAGGTCGAGAGCGCGCGCCGGCTGTGGGCGCTCCTGGAGGGTTCCGAGATCCGCGAGTCGCACCGCACCGACGACTCCCGCGTGCAGGACGCATACTCCCTGCGCTGCATGCCGCAGGTGCACGGCGCGGCGCGGGAAGCGTGCGCGTACGCCCACCGCGTCCTAACGACCGAAGTCAACTCGACCACCGACAACCCCCTCGTGCTGCCGGTTCAGGCCGGCGATCGGTCCACCCCGGCAGGGGCGCACGTGGACAGCGGGCCGGACCCCGAAGGGCGGAAGATCACGCCACCGCGCCGCGCCGAGGTCCTCAGCGGCGGCAACTTCCACGCGCAGGTCATCGCCCAGTGTCTGGACCTGGTTGCCATCGCGGCGACCGACCTGGCCTCCATCGCCGAACGCCGTATCGACCGAATGCTCAATCCCGACCTGTCCGGCCTGCCGGCCTTCCTCACGCCGCAGCCGGGAACCCGTTCCGGTCTCATGGTTGCCCAGGTCACCGCGGCGGACGCGCTTTCCGAGATGCGTGTTCTGGCACACCCGGCGAGCGTCGACTCGGTGCCGACTTGCGCCTCCCAGGAAGACCACGTCTCCATGGGGATGGCGGCGGCGAGGAAGGTGCGCCGCACGATCGAGCTGCTGGAAGTGGTGCTCGCGGTGGAGCTTCTGTGCGCCGCCCAGGCCGTGGATTTCCACCGCCCGTTGCGCGCCGGGAACGGGGTGGAAGCGGCGCTGGCGACCGTTCGGTCCCGGGTTCCCCGGCTTGACGAGGACCGAGTGCTGAGCGGCGACATCGCATCGCTCATGGCCCTGGTGCGTGAAGGAGGCGCTGCCCACGCCGATGTGTGATTCCCCCACCATCCGCGCCCCCCGCGGCCCCACCCTGCGCTGCAAGGGATGGACGCAGGAGGCCGCCCTGCGGATGCTCATGAACAACCTCGACCCGGAGGTGGCCGAGAAACCCGGCGACCTCGTCGTCTACGGCGGCACCGGCCGCGCCGCCCGCAACTGGGCCGCCTTCGACGCCATCGTGGCCACCCTCGAGACCCTCGCCGACGACGAAACCCTCCTCGTCCAGTCCGGCAAACCCGTCGGCGTCTTCCGCACCCACCTCCACGCGCCGCGCGTCCTCATCGCCAACTCCAACCTGGTCGGCCGCTGGGCCACTTGGGAGCACTTCCACGAACTGGAGCGGCGCGGCCTCATGATGTACGGCCAGATGACCGCGGGCTCCTGGATCTACATCGGCACGCAGGGGATCCTGCAGGGCACCTACGAGACCTTCGGCGCGATGGCGCGCGCCCACTTCGGCGGATCGCTGGCGGGGCGGTGGATCCTGACCGGCGGGATGGGGGGGATGGGAGGCGCGCAGCCCCTCGCGGCGACCATGAACGGGGCGGCAATCCTGGTGGTCGAGGTCGACGAAGAGCGCATTCGGCGGCGGATCGAGACGCGGTATTGCGACCGCATGTCGCACGATCTGGACGAGGCGGTCGAGTGGGTGCTGGGGGCGGCGGGGGCGGGGGAGGCGCTGTCGGTGGGGCTGGTGGGCAACTGCGCCGATGTGTTCCCGGAGCTGCTGGAGCGGGGGGTGACGCCCGACATCGTGACCGACCAGACCTCCGCGCACGACCCGGTGGACGGGTACGTGCCTTACGGTTTCTCGATCGATGAGGCAACCGTCTTACGAAATCGCGATCGAACTGAATATCGCTTACACTCGATGAAATCGATCCGCAGGCACTGCGAAGCGATCGTGGAGATGATGAGGCGCGGCGCGGTGGCGGTCGACTACGGCAACAACCTGCGCGGCTACGCGCGGGAGGCCGGTTTCGAGGACGCCTTCGCCTATCCCGGCTTCGTCCCGGCCTACGTGCGACCCCTCTTCTGCGAGGGCAAGGGTCCGTTTCGCTGGGTGGCGCTCTCGGGCGACCCCGCCGACATCCACCGCACCGACGACCTGGTCCTCCAGATGTTCCCTGACGACGACCACCTGTGCCGCTGGATCCGCATGGCGCGCGACCAGGTGGCGTTCCAGGGGCTGCCGGCGCGCATTTGCTGGCTGGGGCAGGGGGATAGGGCGCGGTTCGGCGTGGCCATGAACGACCTCGTCGCAAGCGGCGAGATCAGCGCCCCTATCGTGATCGGGCGGGACCACCTGGACACGGGCTCGGTCGCGTCTCCGTACCGCGAGACCGAGGGGATGAAGGACGGGACGGATGCCGTGGCCGACTGGCCGGTGCTGAACGCGCTTCTGAACACCGCGTCTGGTGCGAGCTGGGTGTCGTTCCACCACGGGGGTGGGGTGGGGATCGGGGACTCGCTGCACGCGGGGCAGGTGCTGGTGGCGGATGGAACCGCGGAGATGCGTGCGCGGATCGAGCGGGTACTCACCAACGATCCCGGGCTGGGTGTGGCCCGGCACGCGGATGCGGGCTATGACGAGGCGCTGGCGACGGCGCGGGCGAAGGGGATCAGGATACCGATGGGATGAGTGTGGGGTGGCAGCGTCCGGCGGTCATCCTGTCGGGCGGCCGACCTCCAGCCCGCCGATGTCGTACCAATCGATGGCCCGTTGGGCAATTCCGTCGGGTCCGGGTTTCCGCTCGACCAGAGCCACCAGGGTCGACCCCATCAGGTCGTAGCCCATCAGCCGGTCGCGAATGCGCACCGTAGCGGTGTGATCGGTATCCACCCATATGTCGAAGTACGAGAAATCGTCGCGATCGAGGTTGGTGGCGACATCGCGTTCGTTCGGCAACTCCGCGACATACGTTGGAGAATCGAAGACCGCGGCGTCTTGCGAATCGTGGTGATCCAGGAATACCAGTTTGCCCTCGCACTCCCACAACCCCATCAGAACCCATCCGCCCTGCGGCCTCGGGGGACCCGGCCTGAGGAGCGGGCACGCGGCGACGAGGTTCTCGACCCCCCGGGTCCACAGGACCTGACCCGTATTCGCGTCCACCTCCATCAGGTCCACGGCGACCCTCCCGGGAAATCCGGGTATCAGCCGCCCTCGCCCCGAAGGCGGCACGGCGGAGCGAGGAAAGAAGGAGGGACCGTAGCCATGAATCGTGGGCCCGAAATGAGTATCCATGTCGCAAGCAGGCGGGGCGAGTCGCGGCTCCAGTGCGAGCGGGTCCGGGGCAGAGGTATGAAGTAGCCATCAGGCGGTGGCGGGCGGTTCCGGCGTCCACAGGCGATCCTGCTGCACGAGGGCGTTGGCGAGGACGACGAGCTTTCTCATGACGGCCGTGATGGCGACCTTGGGTGGCTTCCCGGCGTTGACGAGTGCCGCATACTTCCGTCCGAGGGGAGGATTGGCGCGGATGGCGGCCAGCGCAGGCATGTAGAGCATCCGGCGAGCCTTGTCCCTTTTGCCCTGGATGAAGCTGCGCCCCCTCCAGGTACCGGACTCCCGGGTCACCGGAGCCAGCCCGGCGAGGCTGGCGGCCTGGGGACCGGTCATGGTGCCCAGTTCGGGCATGTGGACGATGAGTCCCGCCGCCGTCACGCTGGAGATGCCCGGAATCGAGGTCAGGATCTCAGACCGGCGCCTGAGGGTCTCGTCACTCTGGAGAAGCTTCGCGATCTCGGCGTCGATGCGTTTCAGCTGGCGCTCGATTTGCGCCAGACGCTCCTTGTTGACCCGCTTAGCCAAGGGGTGGCGCAAGTGGCTGCCGCGGTTGAGCGTACGAGTCCGGTCCGCCACCAGCGCATCGCGCACCAACCTCAGTTCGGCGAGGTCGCGCTCGTCCTCGGACGCTGCCTTGGCCGGGCGGAGATCGTCGATTACGGCGGCCATCCGCGCCAGCGTGCGCGCGTCGATCGCGTCGGTCTTGGCGCGCTGTCCCTGCGATCGGGCAAAGCACCGGACCTGGTACGGGTTGATCGCGTAGAGAGGAAGCCCGGCCTTCAGCAGTGCCTCCTCGAAGTCGCGATGCCAGGGCCCGGTGGGTTCGTAGGCGACCCGGCCGGCCTCGGGGCCGATCCAGGCGATCAGCTTCCGGAACCCGGCCATGTCGTTCGAGAACCGGGCGGCCCTCCCCTCGGGCGCGGCGTAGGCGTCGAGCCAGGCTTTCGACAGGTCGATCCCGACGGTAGAGTGGGTCATCTTCCCTTTTCTCCTGTGCTTGTCATGCGAGCCTTGATGCTCATGTATCCATTCAGGACGTTGGGAAGGACGGTGGCGACCAAACTCATTTGCGGCCCCTCACGGCCAAGCCTGAAACGGTCCGACCACCGCCCCCCTTCGGCGCCCCGCGGGGCGCCGAAGGGCCGGGTTTTCCCTGCCACCCGGGTCTGAGACTAACAGACAAGCCTTGGGCACGAAGAAGGCTGGCAGGCGATCGCCAAGGCCAGTGCGACGGTTGCCGCCGACCGGGACAACGCTCCCCCCGTCGGTCGCGCCGTCACGACCCCGCCCCCCCCACCGCCGCCGCAAACGCCTCCGCCACAACCTCCTCACGCGGGTGGCGCCCGTCCCTCACCACCCAGCTACCCCCCACCATCACGTCCCTGACCGGGTTGTCGGTCCCGGAAAAAACCCACGAATCGAGCACGGCCGCCCCATCGCGCCCCACCAGCGCCGGATGCCCGGCGTCCAGAACCACCAGGTCGGCCCGCTTCCCGCACTCCACCCCTCCCCCCTCCCAGCCCAGCGCACGGCAACCATCCGCCCACGCGTGCGCCAACAACGCCCCTCCAGCCCCCTCCAAGACGCCGCCGCCAGATCCCCCGCCAAACCGCGCCCCCTCCCTCGCGGTCCCTGCCCCATCGTCCCTCGACACTGATCCCGCACCGCCCCGGCTCCCACCCCCCAACCCCCCCCGCCTCTTCGTCACCAGCCGCTGCCCATACTCCAGCAACCGCAGCTCCTCCACCGGACTTCGCGACACATGGCTGTCCGTCCCGATCGCGAACCTCCCCCCCGCCCGCGCGAAATCACCCAGCGGAAACAGCCCGTCCCCCAGGTTCGCCTCAGTAGTGGGACAGAGCCCCACCACCGCCCCGCGCCCCACCACCGCCGCGATCTCCTCCCGGCCAACATGCGTCGCATGCACCAGGCACCACCGCTCGTCCACCGGAGCATTCGCCAGCAGCCATTCGACCGGCCGTCCCCCACGTGTTGCCAGACACTCCCGCAGCTCCCTCTCCTGTTCCGCCACGTGGATATGCACGGGTGCCGCGCGCGTGCCCGCCACAGTCCCTCGCGCTTGCCTTCCACCCGCGCCCCCCTCCACCCCCGCCCCGCCCATCGCTCCCACCGACTCCATCGCCCCCTCCACCCCCCCAAACGACTCCGCCGACACCGCCCGCAGGCTATGCAACGCCCACCCGATCCCCGCGCCCGCCTCTGCAAAGTCCCCCGCCAACTCCTCATGCATCCGCCCCGCCCCCTCCAGATCCAGCCGAAACCGCCGCTGCCCACCTTCCAGCGCCTCCCCCCCGAATCCCCCCACCTCGTACACCACCGGCATGTGCACCAACCCGATCCCCGCCGTCCGCGCCGCCGCCAGAATCCTCCGGCTCATCTCGGCCGGATCGTCGTACCGACCCCCGCCCGGCGGATGGTGCAGATAGTGGAACTCGCCCACACAGGTGAAGCCCGCCTTCAGCATCTCGATGTAGAGCTGCGCGGTGATCGCCTCCACGTCGTCCGG
The DNA here is from genome assembly GCA_951828585.1 of Longimicrobiales bacterium. Taxonomy (GTDB): domain Bacteria; phylum Gemmatimonadota; class Gemmatimonadetes; order Longimicrobiales; family Gaopeijiaceae; genus Bin94. The sequence continues at coordinate 4,264,460 of OX639991.1, read as the reverse complement.
CGTCAGCCGCTCCAGGAATGCATACATGACCTCGCGCCAACCCCAGAACGAGTCCGGCCCGCGTCCCTCGGCCAGCCCCGCGAGCGCCCGCTGGAACGAATGGCTGTGCACGTTGGGCACCCCAGGCACGGCCCATCCCGTCACCGTCTCGCACCCGTACGGCGCGCCCCCGGCCTCCAGCGACGCGATCCGCCCGCCCGCGTCCACCTCGACCCGGACATCGCGCTCCCAGCGGTCCCCCACCAGGAGCCGCTCGAAGCGGAAGGCACGACTAGGTGCGGCCTTCGGCGACATTTTCACTCCCCGGTCAGGCGTTGATTTGCCGGACGGACCGCGATTGCCCATCCGGCCGGTTCTCGTCCATCTTGCGATCCCGTGATCGCACGCGCATCAATCTGGCTCGCAACGCGAGCGCGGGGCAGGGGCAGCCGGTGCGATCGGCGGCGAGTCCCCGCGCGGCAAACCGAGACAACCCGACGGAGGCGACCGAAGCCAATGCCCGAACCCAGCTGGGACCGCCTCTGGACCGACATCCACCTGGCGACCATGACCGACCCCTCGCTGGGCATCGTGCGCAACGGCGCGATTGCCGCCAGCGACGGCCGGATCGCCTGGGTGGGAAGGGCCGCCGACCTGCCCGCGCCACGGGAGCGCCTCGCCGCCGAAGTCATCCCCTGTGGCGGCGCCTGGCTGACCCCCGGCTTCATCGACTGCCACACCCACATCGTCTTCGGCGGCGATCGCACCGGAGACTTCCGCCGGCGCCTCCGCGGCGAATCCTACGCCGAGATCGCGCGGGCGGGCGGGGGAATCATGTCGACGGTCCGCGCCACGCGAGAAGCCTCGAACGAGGAGCTGACCGCGCGCGCCGCCGCACGGGCAAGGGAGCTGTCGGCGTGGGGCGTCACCACCATCGAGGTCAAGTCCGGCTACGGCCTCGACCTGGACACGGAGCTCCGGATGCTCGAGGTGGCCACCGGTCTCGCCCGCCACGTCCCGGCCCACATCTCGCCCACCCTGCTGGCCGCGCACACCCTCCCCCCCGAATACTCGGGCCGACGCGACGACTACGTCCGCCTTGTCGTGAACGAGATCATCCCGGCCGCCCTGGCCCAGGGCCACGCGACCGCCGTCGACGTCTTCTGCGAGGACATCGCCTTCACCCCGGACGAGTCCCGCGCCATCCTCGAAGCCGGGATCGCGGCCGGGTTGCAAGGCCGTCTCCACGCCGACCAGCTCACCGACCAGGGCGGGGGCGCGCTGGCCGCGGCCGTGTGGGCCCGCTCGGCCGACCATTTGGAGTATCTGTCCCGCGACGGTGTCCACGCCATGGCGGAGGCGGATGTGTGCGCGGTCCTCCTCCCCGGCGCGGCCTACACCCTGGGGGCGGACCGCAGGCCGCCCGTCGGCACCCTGCGCCGGGCCGGCGTGACGATGGCGCTCGCCACCGACGCGAACCCGGGATCGTCGCCGATCACCAACGTGGGCATGATCCTCAACCTGGCCTGCATCCTCTTCGGTCTCACCCCCGAGGAGGCGCTGCTTGGCTTCACCGCGGCCGCGGCGAAGGTGCTGGGTCTGGAAGACGACCGGGGCCGGCTGGAACCCGGAAGGCGCGCCGACCTGGCGCTGTGGCGAGTCGGGGATCCGGCCGAACTCTGCTACTGGATGGGCGCCAGCCCCTTGGAAGCGCTGGTCAAGGACGGTGTTCCGGTGGATGCCACACACGCCTGAAAATGACAAGCGGCCTTTACATTATGTAAAGACCACTTGACATCTGCGGGATGCAGATGAGGTTCGGAGGAAGAGTCGACCTGGTTCGGTCAGTCCTTGCCTCCTCGCCTCGGGGGGGGCTTCTTCGAGCTGCCGGAGCGCCGCGCCGGCAGCCGCGCCTTGGGCTTGGACGGTGGCCGTTTGGGGGCCGACGCCTTGGGCCTGGACGGGGGCCGTTTGGGCGCTGATGCCTTGGGCTTGGGCGCGGGCCGCTTCGACGGCGCCGGGCGCACCTTGGGTGGCGACCGTCTGGATGTGGTGGGTCGCGCCTTCGACACCGGGGCGCGGGTGCGGACGGGTCGCGCCGTGGACGAGGACCGTCTGGTCGCGGGAGGGCGTACGGTTGGGCCCGACCGCCGCGTGGGCGCCGGCCTGGCCGTGGGCGTTTTCCGCCGGGTGCCCGCGGGCTTCGCCCTGGAGGTTGGCGTGCGGGTGGTTGTGGGGCGGACCCGGGTCGTGGTCTCGGGGCGTGTTCTCACCTTCGGAGGCGCCGCGCGCGTGGGCCTTGGCTTCGCGGTGCGGGTTGGCGTTCCGCGCGTCGTGGGCACGCCGGTTCTTGTGCCGGGACGGGTCGTCGTGGCCTTGGTGCCGTCCCGCGGGCGGGCGCGCCGCGCGTCATCCGGAGTCCGTCGGGTGGCATTGTCGGTCACGCGGGCCTTCCGGGGGTCCTCCTTGTAGCGGGGACCGAAGAGCGGAGAGCCTCGGACGATGCGGTCGCCGCCGCGGGATGTCGCACGACCGCCCGTCCGGTATCCACGGGGCGTCGCGTACCCGCCACCGTCGTACTCATCGTACACGTAGCGGACCCGGGGCCGGTAGCGATATCGGTCCCACCCCCAGCCCCAGCCGTAGTGGTCCGGATACCAGCTCCATCCACCGTGCCAGCGCGGGGGAAACCCGTACCAGCGATGGTGCACGATCCGGTACGATGGCCAGCCGAAATAGCCGAAAAACCCCCATGCCGGACGATGCCAGCCCCACCAGGGTACCGGGTAGTACGGACCGCAATCGAACCACGGTTCGTACCAGACGAAACCCCAGCAGTCGTAGGGGTCCCAGCCGCCGTGATGGCCGTACCCATGGTGGTTCGAATAGCCCGAAGAGCCGATACCCGCGGAAAAGCCGATACCCAGGTAGGTGCCCGGTCGTGCTGGCTGGTGAGCCAGACCGATCCCGAACCCGGGGTGAAAGGCCGGTTGGGTCTGGGCCGCCAGGCCGATCCCGATCGAAACGTGGCCCGTCAACTGGGCCGTGCCCGTCGCCGGGATGGCGAGCAGTGCAGCCGAAAAAAGGACTCGTCTCATATGCTTCATGTCGCCACCTCCTGCAAGAGGGATTCGCCCTCATCCTGATGCATTCAGCGTGCCAGAAAGCGACACACTTATAAGCTGTTGTTTGACAGTAATATAGCGTGCCATGTCGCCGTGGGTGTTCGGGCTCGTGTCCTCATCTCGGGACAGGTGCCCCGGCAACCTGGGACAGCCCGGGCGTGGCGCCGGCGGACCGGCCGGCGGGGGATCAACAGCGCGGGGAGATTCGCCAGCCTGTCGCGCCGATTTAGAAATGTCCTCCCTTAGCGAAGTAGAAATGTCCTCTTTCGGATCATGTTCGGTCAACGACGGAACCGGATCCGGGAGAGGAGCAAATGGACTTGAGTCTGAAGGAGAGGGATCGCATCTCGGTGTTGAGACAGGTGAAGGAGGGAGTGCTTAGCGCGGCTGCGGGAGCGGCGCGGATCGGGGTGACGCGACGGCATTTTCGCAGGTTGCGCCGGAAGTTCGAGGCTGAGGGCGATGCGGCCGTAGTGCACGGACTGCGCGGGCGGCGGTCGAACAGGGCGTTGCCGCGGGGGTTTCGAGAGCGGGCGCTGGAAGTCGCGAGGGAACCGCTGTACCGAGACTTCGGGCCTACGCTGCTTGCGGAGCACCTGGAGAGAAGCTTCGCGCTGCGGGTGAGCCCGGACACGCTGCGGGGCTGGATGATGGAGGCCGGCCTGTGGAAGCGGCAGCGCAGGCGGGCCAAGCACCGCAGCCGGCGTCCGCGGCGGGCGGCGTTGGGCGAGCTGGAACAGTGGGACAGCTCGGTGCATGCGTGGCTGGAGGACCGGGCTGCGGGCGACCAGGTGCTGATCTCGATCCATGACGATGCGACGAGCCGGCTGATGATGGCCCGCTTCGTCGAGCGCGACGACGGTGCGGAGAACCGCCGGGCGATCATCGGATACCTGCAGCGCCACGGCCGCCCCCTGGCTGTCTACACGGACCACGCCGGACACTTCGGGCAGTGGCTGGCGAAGAAGGAGGAGCGGACCGATACGATCATCTCCCGGGCGCTGGGCGAGTTGGGGGTCGAGGTGATCCTGGCGGGCTCTCCCCAGGCGAAGGGACGAGTCGAGCGGACCTTCGGTACGGCGCAGGACCGCCTGATCAAGGAAATGCGGGTGGCAGGGATCTCCACCCTTGACGCAGCGAACCGCTTCCTGGCCGATTCCTGGGTTCCGTTCTGGAACGAGCGCTTCGTGGTCGCGCCCCAGAGTGCCCTCGACGCGCACCGGCCCTTGCCGCCCGGCATAGATCTGGAGGCCCTGTTTGCCGAGACGGAGACCCGGAAGGTGGCCCGTGACTTCATCATCCGCTTCAAGAACCGGTACTGGCAGATCCCGGAGCGGGAGGCCCGAGGTGTTCGGCCCGGTGACGAGGTCGTCGTTGAGCGCCGACTTTGCGGGGACATCCACTTCCGGATCGGCCAACGCTACCTGGCCGTCGAGTCCCTGGGTCGGGCCCGTCCCCCGGCAACACCGACGAAGACTCAGCCCGCGAAGCCCCGCAAGCCGGGGTCCAAGCCGCCGAAGCCCCCACCGGACCATCCATGGCGAAAGCAAATCCACGGGGGTGCCCGGATGGCCATGGCACGGCGGGACAAGCGCCTCGCGGAACAAGAGGCTGCGCGCAACGGACGGCCTGCCGATCTGCCGGATGCCGGACTCGCGAGCGGCGCTGATGGCCGGGGACCTCGCCGGAAATCGGATGCGGGATCGGTATGATCACCGCCTCGTGGACCCACACCGTCCGGGCAAGGCAGGGTGTGACCCAGACCAACGCGACCGCCGGCAACCCCCCGATCTCCGGGCCGGGCATGCCCGTCCCTCCGATCGGGGGGTCCCACTACCCACCCCACCCCCAACCCGCTCAGGCTGGCCGGGGGTGGCAAACACCCACCCAGGGGGGGACATTTCTATTTCGCTCTACCCCCGGACATTTCTATTCCGGTTTGACACGGGGAGATTCGCCAGCCACTTGCCAACGGCGCCACAGAAGTGAATCTTGATTGCATTGGCGCCGCGCTGTACCACCCTCGTGTGATGATGATCCGCGCGGCGTGCTTTTCGGACCCTCCGGCCCACTTCCGGGTGATTGTCTGTCGTTAGAGGCTGTTACCCGTGCGAAGGGGGCCGCCATCGTCGTCAGGGAACCAGCAGTGCCCGGCGGGGTCCGTACGACCGCTCAAGTTGGAAGGCGTTCTTCCGGAAGGTGCAACGACCGTGACCGATCAACCTACACCCGAAAACTCCGTCGGCGCGGAGGGCCAAGCGACCCAGTCCGCGACACCCGAGGCGGCACCAGCTCCTGAAACCGGCTCGCCAGGGGGAACGACCCCGGCTCCCCAGGCCGGTGCGGCAGCGGAAGCGGCGCCGGTTCCCGACCCGCAACCGGACCGGCAACCTCGGCGGCCCCGGCGAGGGCGGGGTCGTCCACGCCGCCGGCGGGGCCCTTCGCAATCGCATGAAGGCCCCATGCGGAACAGGGAGCACGGAGAACTCCTCGGCATCCTCGATGTGCTGCCCAGTGGCTCCGGCTTCATTCGTCGCGCCGCCGACGGGTATGTACCGGGGAAGAACGACATCTACGTCGGGTCCCGTCTCATCCATCGGTTCGGACTCCGCACCGGCGACGAACTGGCGGGCATTGTCGGGCGCCGGCCGCGCAACGGCAAGAGTCCGCCGCTGCGCTTCCTGGATCTCGTCAACGGACTCCCTCCCGACAGCGCGGCCCGCCGCCCGGACTTCAACCGTCTGAGCGCGATGCACCCCCGCGAGCAGCTCAAGCTGGAGTGCGGCAGGATTCACGCGGGAGAGCCGGACATGACCAACCGCGTCGTCGACCTCTTCTGTCCGATGGGGAAGGGCCAGCGGGCCATGATCGTCGCGCCGGCCAAGGCGGGGAAGACGACCATCCTGCAGGCCGTGGCCGAAGGGGTGGAGAAGAACCACCCGGAGTGCGAGCTCATCATCCTCCTCGTCGACGAGCGACCGGAGGAGGTCACCGAGATGGAGATGTGCGGCTTCGGCGAGGTCATCGCGTCCACCTTCGACCTGACCCCCGAACGTCACTGCCAAGTCGCCGAAATGACGCTCGCTCGCGCCCGGCGCAGGGTCGAGGCCGGCAAGGACGTGGTCATCATCCTCGACTCGATCACCCGTTTGGCACGGGCCCACAACACCATCGAGGAGGGCAGCGGCCGGACGCTTTCGGGCGGACTCGACGCCAGTTCGCTCGAGAAGCCGAAAAGGTTCCTGGGCAGCGCCAGGCTGATCAAGGAGGACCAGGGGGGCGGGTCGCTGACGATTGTCGCCACCGCGCTCGTGGACACCGGGTCCCGCATGGACCAGGTCATCTTCGAGGAGTTCAAGGGGACGGGGAACAGCGAACTCGTCTTGAGCCGGGAGCTGGCGGACCGCCGCATCTACCCCGCCATCGACCTGCGCGCGTCGGCGACCCGCAAGGAGGAGTTGCTGCTCTCGCCCGAGGCGCTCCGGGTGTCGCGTGCGATGAGACGCCAGCTGTCCTCGTCCCTGCCGGCGGAAGCGATGGACGAGCTGCTCCGGGTCATGCGCCAAACGGACACCAACGACGAGTTGATCACGCGGGCGCTGGAGAAGCTGTAGCGGCCCGTTGCCGCACCCCGCCCGGGGGGTTTTGTCCACGGGTTGTTAGTGCGACGCTCCCGCCTTGACCCGCGCCTTCAGCCGGTCCAGGCTCTCCTGCAGCTGTTGCCCCTGCGACTCGTCCATGGTCAGGGCTGTCCATCCCAGCAGGGGGTTCCAACCGAGGTCCGCCCGCTCGGTCCAGGTCACGACCGACCCGTCTCCCTTCGCCTCGACCGAGATCGTGCCCTCGAAGCGGATCGCCCCGTCCTCCACCTCGACCCTGTAGTCGACACCCGACGGCGGACGCGATCCCACCAGAGCCAGCGACCCCGGCCCCACCCCGGGGTCGTCCCACACACGGCGTGCCCCGGCGCCCGTCGAGGGGCCCTCGAGGCGAGACTCCACCTCGCCCCACGGCGTCCACTCGGCCCAGCGCTCGAGGTCGTTGAGCAGGGGGAAGACGGCTTCCGGCGCGGCCTCGATCTCGACCGAACGCGTCACCTCGACGGTCCCCGGAAGCAGGATTCCCACCACCACGAAGCCGCCCGCCAAGAGCGCCAGGATCCCCGCGACAATGACACCGGGGCGTGCCACCGCGGCGAGGAGCCGGGGGCGGGGGGAGGCCTTCACGCGAAGAAGCGGCGCAGCCGCGAAACCGCGCGCTCCAGGGTCGCCGCCTGCTTGCAGAAGGCGAAGCGCACGAGGTTGCGCCCGTCCCCGGGCCGGTGGTAGAAGGAGGATCCCGGCACCGGAGCGACGCCGCATTCGCGCGCGAGGAAGGTGCTGAACGCGGTGTCGTCGAGGGCGCTCAGCGCCGAGAAGTCCGCCATCATGTAGTAGGCGCCTTCGGGGGGGCGGCATCGGAAGCCGGCGTCACGCAGTCCCCGGTAGAGGATGTCGCGCCGCTGCCGGTAATCGCGCGCCAGAGTCTCGTAGTAGTCGCCGCCGAGCGAATCGAAGCCGGCCGCGCAGGCGTCCTGGAGCGGGGCGGGTGCGCCGACGGTGAGAAAATCGTGAACCTTGCGGATCGCGGAATTCAGCGCGGCGGGCGCCACGATCGTCCCGATTCGCCAGCCGGTGACGCTGAAGGTCTTGGACGCGCCGGAGATGATGACCGTCCGGTCGCGCATGCCGGGGAGGGTGGCCAGGGGAATGTGCTCGCCGTCGAAGATGATGTGCTCGTAGATCTCGTCCGTGATCGCGAGGATATCGTGCTCGGTGCAGATCCGGGCGACCGCGCCCAGTTCGTCACGATTGAAGACACGTCCCGCAGGGTTGTTGGGCGTGTTGATGACGAGGGCGCGGGTCCGATTGGTGACCACACTCGCGAGGCGGTCCGGATCGAGGCGGAAATCGGGCGGAGACAGGGATACGAAGACCGGAGCCGCGTCGCAGAGGATCACGTCGGGGCCGTAGTTCTCGTAGAAGGGTTCGAGGATGACCACCTCCTCGCCCGGGTCGATGGCCGCGAGCATGACGGCAGCCATGGCCTCGGTGGCACCGCAGGTGACGGTGATTTCACTCTCCGCGTCCACCTCGAGCCCGTACCACTCGGCGTACTTCGCCGCCAGCGCGGCGCGCAGGCCTGGCGTACCCCAGGTGATCGCGTACTGGTTCACGTCGTCCTGTATGGCGCGGCAGGCGGCGTCTTTCAGGAGCCGGGGGGCGGGGAAGTCGGGGAAGCCCTGTGCGAGGTTGATCGCGCCGTGGCGCCGTGCCACGCGTGTCATCTCGCGGATGACCGACTCGGTGAAGGTGTGGGTGCGGACGGCCGTGCGCTGGCTCATGTCTGAAGCATAAGCGCAGCCTTGGCAGACTGCTAGTTGACGAGATGGCCTATTCTCTGGTATGTTAGAAGTCTTCTCTTCACCCTGCGTCGATTCCCGATGAGCCCAACACCCGACCGCGACTACCACGACGCGATGGAGCGTCTGCTCGGCTGCGCCGTGCTGTTCCACGGTGCGGAGACCCTTGCGGATCTCGCGGAAATCGACATCGCAACTCTTCTCGAGCAGAGCGGACTCGGTGACACGGCCGGCAACGTCGAGTTGATTGCCGCGGCCGACGCACTCCGGGCCGATATCCAGATCGGGCGGGAGTTTGCGAGCGTGCTGGAGGGCATGGACGAACGGCGTCGCACCATTGCGCGACGGCGTACATATGCACGCGTACCGGAAAAGCTGGCGGTGCTGGGCAAGGAGTTCGGGGTCAGCCGTGAGCGCGTGCGCCAGTTGGAAGTCAGGCTCCGCTGGGAGGTGGAGCGGGCCGCGTCGCAAACCATCGAGAGGGCGGCTGCCTGGCTGGAGAAGGCGGTGGGCGTGGCTGCCAGGCCCGAGAAGTTCGAGAAGATTCTGGGCTTGCTGGTGGGCGACGCTCCGTCCCGGTGGAGGACCGCGGTCGAAGTCGCGATCATGAACGCGGGCGGCTACGAGTACCTGGACAACGTGGTCGGCAACGAGGTGTTCAGGGTGTTGATCGAGCGGGCCCGGAGCGTTGCCCCCGGGTTTGCGAACGATGCGGGGGTGATCGACGAGGATTCCCTGCGGGCGAGGATCGGGGCGGTGGGGATTCCGGAGTGGGACGCTCTCGCGCGCAACGCACGGCTGGTACGGATCCGCGGCAGCCTCGTCCTGCGCGGCACGCGCCGCGCCCGCGTGTACCTGGCCCTGCGCGAGATCGGCGAGGCTTCCACGCGAGAAATGATCGCGGATGTCGCCGGGCTCAACGACAACTCGTCGCTGTCCAGCCTTCTCTCCTCCGACCCGCTCTTCGTCCGGTTCACCAAGGACAAGTGGGGCTTGAGCGACTGGACCGACGACCCCTACGAGGGCGTAGTCGATGCGATCGTCAAGCGAATCGAAGAGGCTGGTGGCGAGACGAGCGTCACCTCGCTGCTCGAGGATATCCCGGCTCGATTCGAGGTCCTCCCCGCGACGGTCCGCAACTACCTGAGTACGCGGAAGTTCGAGGTCGACGGCGACGTGGTGCGGATCGTGGCCGCGCCCGTCGCTCCGGTGCGGGATCTTGGCCGGGCCCGCGACGTCGCGTGGTCGGCGGACGGTACGCCGGTGCTCCGCTTCCGGGTCGGTTTGCATCACCTCAAAGGCAACAGCCAGAAGGTGTCGGTGGCGGTGGCCCAGCACCTCGGCGTTGGGCTCGACGGGTCCGTGAAGATCCCCTTCGAGCACCCTCGCGGGGTGGACGACGCCTCGGTGATCTGGCGGTCCTACGACCCGAACGGGCCCGAGATGGGCCGGTTGCGCGAAGCGCTTCTGGAGTGCGGCCTGCAGCCGGGCGAAGAGGCCTTGGTGCTGCTCCGGCCGGATGGGCTGCGGCTGCTCGTCGACGGCTCGGGGCTGTTGGCCGAGAAGCCGGAGGTGTGAGGAGGGAGGCCGGCGAAGCGACGAACCACGCCGCGTCTTCGCCGCAGCCGGACGCCGATCCCCGCCGCTGGCGCATCCTCGCCCTGCTGGTGGTTGCCGAACTCCTGGGCATGTCGCTCTGCTGGGAGCTTCCGGCGGTGCGGTGCTGGGGGCGGCGCTCGTGGCGGTCTTCTATCGTGACGGTCCCTTCCCCTTCACCCGGGGACGCTTCTCGTGGGGACTCGCCGCCCGGGTGGTGCGTCACCGCGAGACGCGCCTGGCCACCGCGGGCTACCTGGGCCATATGTGGGAGCTGTACGCCATGTGGGCGTGGGTGCCGGCATTCCTGGCGGCTTCGAGCGAGGCGGCGGGGCACGGCCATGCCTTCGTGGAGCTGGCCAGCTTCGGGGCGCTGGCGGCCGGGGGCGTGGGGTGCGTGTGGGGGGGATGGGCGGCGGACCGGATCGGGCGGGAGCGGGTGGTCGTGCGGGCGATGGCGGTGAGCGGGCTGTGCTGTGTGGCGATCGCGCCGCTCTTCGGGACGGCCTTCGCGCTGGTGGCGGCGGTGACGCTGGTGTGGGGCTTCTTCGTCGTGGCGGACTCGGCCCAGTTCAGTGCGCTCGTTACCGAGGTGGCGCCCGAGGGGGCGGCGGGGACCGCGCTGACGCTGCAGACGTGCGTGGGTTTTCTGCTGGCCTCGGTGACGGTTCAGGCGGTGCCGTCGGTGGCGGGGGCGGTGGGGTGGCGGTGGGCCTTCCCGGTGCTGGCGTTGGGGCCGGCGGCCGGAATCGTCGCGATCAGGCGGTTTGCGCGGCTGCGCGCTGGCGGCGTATAAGCACGATCCCCCAGGTGAGGACCGGCAGGACGAAGACGAGGAGGTAGCCGTAGGTGATCATCCCGTAGCCCCTGGCGATAAGATCCGTCAGCCCGAACTGGGCGATCACCGCGCCGAGACCCAGCAGTCCCAGCGCCGCGGCCACACGGGTTCGCGCCGGAAGCGCCCGGTTGCGTTCGGCGAAGGTACGGGCGATGCGCTCGTTGACGGCGTGGATCAGTCCGGCGCCGGTCTCGACCAGGGTGCCGAAGAGCATGACCTGGAAGACGATCTGGAAGGAGCGCGAACCCAGCAGTTCCAGCATGTGATTGACCGGCACCGACGCGGTCAGGATACCGGGATACTCGCCCGCGATGGCGCAGAAGAAGAGGAGTGCGGGAATCATCGCGATCGGACCGGTCAGCAGTCCTGCGATGAAGGTGTCCCTGCGGTTGCGGTGGTGGCGGATCGTGATGAGCACGGCGGGGAGCACGCCCAAGTTGTATCCGGCGTACTGGAGACCACCCAGGATCCAGCTTCCCTCGATGCCACCACTGGAAAGCGATTCCTGGATGGCCGGGCCGAAGCTGCGCACGCACATCACGAAGAAGATGAAGTACACCACGTACAGCACCCCCGACCACCCCGCAAACGCCCGTTCGATCACCCGGTTGCCGCCGAAGACCAGGAATCCAACGAGCGCCAGGATTCCGACGACGCCTGACAGATAGGGGAGCCCGAAGGTCTCTTCCGTGATCGATCCGGCGGCGGCGGCGATCACCGCCAGAACGATCATCATCAGCGCGACGTAGAGCGCCTCGAAGGCCACCCAGCCGGGGCCGAGCAGTCTCTGGAAGAAGCTCCGGTATTCGTAGGCCCGGAACACGCGCGCGAACTCGTAGCTGACGATGCACACCGCGCTCCACACGACCGTGGCCAAGGCCATCGCCAGGAGTCCCCCGAGGGGACCGCGCGAAAGGAAGAACTCGGCCAGTTCGCGTCCGGTACCGTATCCGCCGGCGATCACCACCGACTGGAAGACGAAGCCCGGGAGCAGGTAGCGGCGTAGCATATTCAACGTGGGTCACCTCCGTGTGAGAAGGCAGGAAAGTATACTGGACATGACATTTTGTAAACCCGAGTTTACAGTGTGATCCTGTGGAACACCGTTCGAGCGAAGCGGGCGTTGCGGGCCACCCTACCGCCTCCCCTCCGCCACCCCCCTCGCGCGGCCTCGATGATCCCCGTGTAGCTGTTGCGCAGGATCGGCAGCAGGGAGTAGAGGTACAAGGCCATGACGGCTGGGGCCACCCCGATCCCGAAGACGGGAATCATGAAGGCAAGCAGCGCGATTCCGGGGATGGTCTGAAGGAGGCCGGCCAGGCGGATCGCGCCCTCGGCCAGCGACCGGCGCCGCTCCAGCGCGACCCCGGCGGGAAGTACCGCGAAGATCGCCGCCCCCAGCGACAGGAGCACCAGCAACAGGTGGCGGGCGACCTGCCGCGCCAACTCCGTCCGGTTCTCCCACATGTGCACCGGCAGGGCCAGCAGCATGGAGGCGTCGCCCGGGCGCAACAGTGAGCCGCGAGGGTTGTCGACCTCGCCCTGCGGCCCCCGGGACGGATCGGTCAGCCCCACCACGCCAAGCAACTCCCGGGCGGTGTCCGCGATGGCGGCCCCCTCGACCTCGACTCGCTCGTTGGCCCGCCGCACGGCTGCGACATCGATCAGACCGCCGTCCTGCTGCACGTACCCGATCGAGCGGCGCAGCGCCACCGGATCCAGGGTATCGACCGGCTCGCCCCGCACCACCACCCGTCCCCGGTCCAGCGCGGTCAGCCGGTTGATCGCGCGTAGCAGCGTGGTCTTGCCGGAACCGCTCTCCCCCACCAGGGCCACGCACTCCCCGGTCCCGACCCGCAACGAGACATCGTCCAGGGCGACCGCAGTCCCATAACGCTTCTCCGCCCCCTCGATCTCGATCAGGGCCACGGCTCGCCCTCGTGCAGTGCACGGACCACCATCTCGTCGTCCACATTGCCGCCCGAGACCAGCGCCACCACCGTCTCGCCCGCCACAACGGGGACCCGGCCATACATCAGCGCGGCCACCGCCGCGGCCCCCGACGGCTCGGCCACCAGCTTGGCGCGGGTCAGCAGCAATCGCATCGCGGACAGGATTTCCCCGTCGCTCACCAGCACCACGTCCTCGGTGAACTCGGCCACATACCGGTAGTTGAGCTCCCCCGCCATGGGTGGCGCCAACCCGTCGGCGATGGTGCGGACACCGTCGAGGGTGGCGGCCCGGCCCTCGTCGAGACTTCTGCGCATGCCGGGTGCCCCCTCCGGCTCGACCCCGAAGACGCGCACGCGCCCCCGCCCGGCCAGCCTTCCGGTCGCGGCCAGCGCCCCCGCGATCCCCGCGATCTGGCCACCGCCCCCCACCGGCACCACGATCACCGCCTCTCCCGGAATGTCCTCGCCTACCTCGAGCCCGGTCGAGCCATGACCCGCGATCACCGGGGCCGCGTCAAAGGGGTGCAGAAAGACGAGCCCCTCCTCGCCCGCGCGCCTGCGTGCCTCACGGAAGGCCTCCGCCGCGTCCCCGTGCAGTTGGACCTCGGCCCCATACCCGATGGCCGCCTCGACCTTGGACCGCGCGGCCCCCTCGGGCATCACCACGGCGGCGCGCGCACCCGCCCGCCCAGCCGCCCACGCCACTGCCTGCGCGTGGTTCCCGGCCGAGATCGTGATCACGCCCCGGGCCCGCTCCCGGCGGCTGAGCGTCGCGATCGCGTTGAGCGCGCCCCGCACCTTGAAGGAGCCAGTCTTCTGCAGGTTCTCGCATTTCAGCCAGGGGGACGTACCGTTGGATCGGCCGAGGGTCCGGAAGGGAAGCAGCGGAGTACGGTGAACGACGCCGGCCACGCGGCCCCTGGCCAGCGCGAAGTCTTCCCGACTCAGCCAATCCGGCATGCGCGTTCCCCTTAGTTGGACCTGGCCGGTGGTGTGAGCGCCGACCCAAACGGAGCATCCCGCCCCGATTGTGTTTGCCTGTGCGATTCCATAACTTCGGCAGGCAGGACAACGTACGTCGCCCGCGCCAAGGAAGGGAATCATGAGCGTTGCATTCCGGTTCACTATTCTGTTTTCGGTTGCCCTCGCCATCAGCCTCCCGGAGGGGGCCGCTTCCGCGCAACAGGGGACCATCAGCGGCCGCATCATCGACGCCGAAACCGGCGAGCCGCTCGCCGGGGCCTCGGTGGAAGCGCTTGGAGCGGGAAGCCCGCAGGGCTCCAACGAAGAGGGCCGGTTCACCCTGACCGTTTCGCCCGGCACGTATTCCCTGGTGGTGAAGCTCGTCGGCTACGAGACCACGCGTGTTGACGACGTGAGCGTCCCCGCGGGTGGCAGCGCGGACATCGACATTTCAGTGCGTTCCACGGCCGTGATCCTCAATCCGGTGGTGGTCACCGTTTCGCGCCGCCAGGAGAAGGCCCTGGACGCGCCCGCATCCATCTCGACGGTCTCCGCCGACGAGGTCGCGCGAATCGCGGCCGTCACGGTGGCCGATCACGTGACGACGCTGCCCGGGATCGACCGGGTCCAGACCGGCCTGACCCAGGGCACGGTGGTGGCCCGCGGCTTCAACAACGTCTTCTCGGGCACCTTTCTGACGATCATCGACAACCGCTATGCGCGGGTCCCGTCGCTACGCTTCAACGCCTACAACATGTTCCCGACCACGGACCTCGACATCGACCGAATCGAGGTCTCGCTCGGTCCCGGCGCGGCTCTGTACGGTCCCAACGCCGCATCGGGCGTCATGCACCTCATCACCTCGTCTCCCCTCGACAAACAGGGATCGACGGCCTCGCTCGCCGCAGGGGAACGGTCCCTCTTCCACGGCCAGTTCCGCACGGCCCACGCCCCCACCGAGAACTTCGGGCTCAAGATCTCGGGGCAGTACATGCAGGGCGACGACTGGGAATACGACGACATTGTGGAAGCGGCGGCGCGCAAGGCCGGGTGCCAGATCTGCGAACGGGACAATGACAGCAAACGCTACTCCGTGGACGCGCGTCTCGATTTCCGCTTCGCCGGCGACGGCGACCTCGTGCTCAACGGGGGAACCTCGACACTGGCCAGCGGGGTCGAGATGACCGGCATCGGCGCCTTCCAGGTGAAGAACTGGGGGTACAACTACGTGCAGACCCGCCTCTCCAAGGGCCGGCTCTTCGCCCAGTACTTCCTCAACATGACGAACTCCGGAGCGGGAGCCGGAACGCCCACCGAGGACGGCACCTTCGGGCTCCGCACGGGGCAGCCGGTCGTCGACCAGTCGCGCACCATGGCGGCGCAGGTCCAGTACGGACTCGACCTGGGTTCCCGGCAGAGCTTCACCTACGGCGTCGACTGGCAGCGGACCGAACCCCGCACCGGCGGGACGATCAACGGCCGTAACGAGGACGACGACCTCATCGGCGAGATCGGGGGGTACATACACTCGGAGACCTCGCTGGGAGACAAGCTGGACCTGGTCGCGGCCATCCGCGTCGACGACCACAGCCGGCTCGAGGAACTGAACATCTCGCCGCGCGCGGCCCTGGTGTTCAAGCCGACGGAGGACCACAACTTCCGCCTCACCTACAACCAGGCCTTTGGCACGCCGACCGCCAACAATCTCTTCCTGGACATCATCGCGGCCAGGCTCCCTCCGCCGGTCGACTTCTTTGCCGTCCAGGCGCGGGGAGTGCCTTCGTCCGGCTACACCTTCAACAACACGTGCCAGGGCGGGTTCAACTTGCTCTGCATGCGTTCTCCGCTGGCGCCGGGACAGCTGCCCGCCAACGCCGCGCTCTTCTGGGACGGCCTGCTGGAACTTCTGGCCCAGCTCGCCCCCGAACTCGCGCCGATCGTGTCGTTCCTGCAGATGCCCGGCGCCATCCCCGAAGATCCGGCGATCGGTACGGTCCTGAGGCGGCTGGACATCAACACCCAGGAGTACCCTCTCGACGACGGGCCGACCGCCGTCGACCCCCTTGAGCCGACCATCTACACCACCATGGAGGGGGGCTACAAGGGGTTGCTGGGAGGCCGGGTGCTGCTGGCCGCCGACGTATACAAGGCCAACATCCAGAACTTCGTCGGCCCGCTGCGCGTCGAGACGCCCAACGTCTTTCTCGATCCGTTGTCCACCGGGGCGTTCGTGTTCCACCGTCTCGGGCCCCTCATTCAGGCGGGGGCGATCACCGAGGCGGAAGTCGCCGCGATCGTATCGCAGCTGGCTCAGGTTCCCATCGGCACCGTCGTCCCGGACCAGTCGGAGGATCACAACCTGATTGTGACCTACCGGAACTTCGGTGAGGTCGACTACTGGGGAGCCGACCTGTCGGCGCAGATCCTGGTCTCGGATCGCCTCCGGATCAACGGCAACTACTCCTTCATGAGCGACGACTGCTTCGACGAGGAAGAGGACGACGACTGCACGGGGCTGCACGACATCGCGCTGAATGCTCCGCGCAACAAGGGGTCGTTCGGCTTCACCTTCGACGACCGCGCCGCGGGGTTCACCCTGCAGGGGCGCATGCGCATGACGAACGGCTTCCCCATGAATTCCGGTGTCTACACCGGCGAGGTCACGGGTTACGAGGTGGTCGACGCGTCGGTCAGCTACGCGCTGCCCTTCCGGCGCGGAACCCGGTTGTCCGTGACCGCCAACAACGTCCTGAACAACATGCACCGCGAGTTCGTGGGAGCGCCGGAGGTGGGACGGCTCCTCCTCCTGCGGGTCCAGTACGACTTCTGACGGCCACGAAGGCCGCGCAGCCCGTGGACAAAATCCCCCCGGCATTCGAGCGGCGGTGCATCCGCGCTGGACCGCTTCGCAGGGCGGCGTGAAGTCGGGGGGAAAGCGGCGGAGGCAGGCCAAGGTGCTCCGGATCATCCGTGAGCACCGGGTCCCGCACCAGGAGGCCCTGCGTGCCCGTCTGGCCGCGGAGGGGTTCCCGGTGGCGCAGGCGACCCTGTCGCGCGACATCCGTGACCTGCGGCTGGTCAAGGTCGTGGGCGCGGACGGGAAGCCGCACTACACGCTTCCCGAGGAATGGGAAAACCTCGCGCCGCTGGACTCGATTCTGCCGGCGCTCTTCGTGTCCGCCGAACCCGTGGGCAACCTGATCGTCGTCAGAACTCTGAGTGGGGCGGCGCAGGCGGTGGCGTCGGGGATCGACTGGGAGGAGTTCGAGGGACTGGTCGGAACGATCGCCGGGGACGACACGGTGCTCGTGATTCTGCGGGATGGAAGCGCCGCTCGGGATGTCGCGGTCGCCATCAGGGAACTGGCTGCCGGCGGCTCGCGGTAATACTATCTCCCGAGCGCCGGGGCCGCCTCATGGTCCGGTCAGATGGGCGTCGGACGCTGTCCATCCGGTCGGTGCCCGCGGCCGTGTCCTCGCCGTGGCGGTTGACACGATGGCGAATATGTATATTATTTCACTGAGACTGCATATTATTACCACGCCCCGACATCGTTCAGCGGGTCCGGAGCATGGGGATTGACAGTACCGTACGGCCTTGGCGGGAGACGTACGGCCCCCATGTTCCGGCCCGCGTGCGGTTTCAGGGGCACTCGAACAGGAATCGTTGCAAGCCGTGAAGATCGTACTCGGATACTCGGGAGGGCTCGACACTTCGGTGATCGTGCCCTGGCTGAGAGAAAACTATCGGGCGGACGTTGTCTGCATGGCGGCCGACGTGGGGCAGCGGGGCGGGGTGGACAAGCTGGCGACGAAGGCATTCGCCACGGGCGCATCCGCCTTTTTCGGCGAAGACCTGCGTGAGGAGTTCCTGGCGGACTACATCCTTCCGGTGCTGCGCGCCGGCGCGGTCTACAGCCGGAAGTACCTGCTGGGCACCGCCATGGCCCGGCCGGTCATCTCGCGCCGCATGGTGGAGATCGCACGCCGTACGGGGGCCGACGCACTGGCCCACGGCTGCACCGGCAAGGGGAACGACCAGCTCCGCTTCGAGGTGTCCTTCGCCGCCCTGGCGCCGGAACTGAAGGTGGTCGCGCCTTGGCGGGAGTGGGACATCACGTCGCGCGAGGACGCCTTCGCCTATGCGCGGGCCCGGGGAATCTCGCTCGAGGGCATCGACGAGGACAAGCTCTACTCCCGCGACGAGAACCTGTGGCACATCAGCCACGAGGGGGGCCCCCTCGAGGACCCCGCCAACGCGCCCGGGCGCGATGTGTTCGTATGGACGCGCGACCCCGTGGACGCACCCGATACGCCCGTCGATCTGGAGCTGGGCTTCGAAGCCGGCTTCCCGGTCACCCTCGACGGACATCCGTTGTCGCCTCTCACGCTCCTGACCGAGCTGAACGAGGTGGGGTCGGAGCACGGGGTGGGCCGCGCCGACATCGTCGAGGACCGGGTGGTGGGGATCAAGTCGCGGGGCGTCTATGAAACACCCGGAGGGACGATTCTGCTCACCGCGCTCCAGGAGCTGGAGCAGCTGGTGCTGTCGCGCGGCGCCTTGGCGCTCAAGGACTCGCTGGCGCCCCGCTACGCCGACCTGGTGTACGAGGGACGGTGGTGGACGCCGGAGCGGGAGGCCATCGACGCCACGGTGGACTCGCTCATGGAGAACGTGACGGGAACCGTGCGGCTGCGCCTCTTCAAGGGACAGGCGACGGTCCTGGCGCGTCAGGCGCCCGTCTCGCTGTACGACCTGGACCTGGCGTCCTTCGGCGCTTCGGAGGGCTACGCGCACGCCGACGCGTCGGGCTTCGTGAAGCTGTTTACCCTCCCCCAGCGCGCAGTGGCGGCGCAGCGGCGCGCGAAGACTCCGACGTTGCCGGCCGGAGTGTCAACCGCAGGCTGGCGGCCCGCCGCCGAGGTGGCGCACGCCCAGGGCGACTGACTTCGCTGGCCGGTTCGTCCCCACCCCCCGGCTCCGGCCCGCCCAGCGACCGTGCGGCCCACGCCCTCTGGGGTGGGCGCTTCGAGGGTGGCCTTGCCGACGAGATGGAGCCCCTCAACCGGTCCCTCGACGTCGACTGGCGCCTGTGGCCCCACGATGTCCGGGGGAGCCGGGCCTGGGCGCGCGGACTGGAGCGGGCGGGAATCCTGACTTGGGAGGAAGCCCGCCGGATCGACGCGGGCCTGGCCGAAGTCGCCACGCGGCTGGAGGCCTTGCCCGGTCCGGCCGGACTGCCCGAAGAGGACATCCACACCGTGTTGGAGCGCATGCTCATCGAAGAGATCGGCTCCGTGGGCGGCAAACTCCACACCGGGCGGTCCCGCAACGACCAGGTCGCCACCGCGTTCCGTCTCTGGGGGAAGGACGCGATCCGTGCGCTCCGCGACCGGCTGGCGGCGCTGGTGGAGGCGATCGCCGGGAAGGCGCGCGAGAACCCGGGCATCGCGATGCCGGGATTCACCCACCTGCAGCAGGCGCAGCCGGTCCCCGCCGCCCACTGGCTGCTGTCACGCGCGTGGCCGCTGGTCCGCGACCTGCAACACCTGCGGGCGGTGCTGCGGGAGTGCGACGTCCTGCCGCTGGGTGCGGGAGCGGTGGCCGGCTGCCCATTCGATATCGACCGGAAGGCGCTCGCGGACGATCTCGGCTTCGGCGGGGTCTCCGAGAACTCCATCGATACCGTCTCGGACCGCGACTGGACCGCGCGGCTTCTCTTCGGCGCGGCGATGACCGGTGTGCACCTGTCGCAGCTGGCCGAGGACCTGGTCCTCTTTTCCAGCAGCGAATTCGGGTTCGTGCGGCTGGGCGACGGCTACACGACCGGTTCGTCGCTCATGCCGCAGAAGCGCAACCCCGATGTGGCCGAGCTGACGCGCGGGAAGTCGGGACGGCTGGTGGGGAACCTGGTGGGACTGCTGACGGTGCTGAAGGGACTCCCGACCGGGTACAACCGGGACCTGCAGGAGGACAAGGAGGCCGTCTTCGACTCGGTGGACACCCTTGCGGTGGTGCTGCCGGCCATCACCGGCGCGGTCGCGGGTCTGACCCTCGACCGTGGCCGTCTCGCGGCGGCGATGGGCACGCAGATGCTGGCCACCGACCTGGCCGACTACCTGGTGCGGCGGGGGGTGCCGTTCAGGGAGGCGCACCACGTGGCCGGCGCACTGGTTAGGGTGGCGGAGGACGTGGGAAGGGAGCTGGGCCGGCTCACCCTTGAGGAGATGAACGCGGTGCATCCGGCCTTTGCCGACGATGTGTACGAGGTCTTCGACCCAGCGGCGTCCGTGGAGTCGCGCTCGGTTCGCGGCGGTACCGCGGCGGCGGCGCTGGAGGTGCAGTTCGACGCGTTGGCCAGGGCGCTGGAAGAGGCTGTCGCCGGTCCCTGAAGCGTTGCCTTAGGGGAAAAAAGTATACTTAACTTTACATTATGTAAAGTCGGATTTACATTCTCACCAGCGCCGATCCCGGCGCGCTACACCGACCGCCCCGCCGCCTCCGCAAACGCACCCAGTCCCTGCATCATGTCGGCGAACTCCGCGAAGGTGAGCGACTGGTCGCCGTCGGAGGCCGCCGTCTCCGGGTCGGGGTGCACCTCCACGATGAGCCCGTCCGCCCCGGCCGCCAGCGCCGCATAGGCGAGCGGCGCCACCAGGTCGCGGCGCCCTCCGGCGTGCGAAGGATCGGCGATCACCGGCAGGTGCGTCTCGAGCTTGAGCCAGGGGATCGCCGCCAGGTCGAAGGTGTTGCGCATCTCGCCCCCGAAGGTGCGGATGCCCCGTTCGCAGAGCACCACGTCCATGTTGCCGCCGCTCATGACGTACTCGGCCGCTAGCAGAAGATCCTTGAGCGTCGCCGACATGCCGCGCTTCAGCAGGACCGGGCGCTGCAGCTGCCCGATCTCCCTGAGCAGCGCGAAGTTCTGCATGTTTCGGGCCCCGATCTGCAGCATGTCGGCGTACCCGGCCACCAGCTCGGCGTGCCGGGGATCGAGCACCTCGGTGACGACCGGGAGGCCGGTCTCTTCACGGACGCGCTCGAGAATCTGCAGGCCCTCCTCCTTGAGTCCGTCGAAGGAATAGGGAGAGGTGCGCGGCTTGAAGGCGCCGCCCCGGAGCAGCGCGGCCCCCTCCGCCGCCACCGCCCGCCCCGTCTCGGCCATCATCTCCGCACCCTCCACGGAGCAGGGACCGGCGGCGACCAGGCACGCAGGCCCGCCGAAGGTGCGGTTGCCGACCTGTACGCGCGATGTCCGGTCCGCCGAGAAGTCCCGCGCGGCCAGCTTGTAGGGACGCATGACCGGGTGCACCGAGCTGACGCCCGGAATGGAGAGCAGTGGCACGTCGGACAGCCGGGCCTCGTCTCCGATGCATCCGACAATCGTGCGGCTCACGCCCTTCGAGATGTGGGTCCGCAGCCCCAGCGACTCGATCCGTTCCCGGATGTAGTCGAGCTGGTCGGCGGTGATGTTTTTTCTGGCGACGATGATCACGGGTTTGTTCCCGGGACCCCGGGGGGTCCGGCCGTTGGATGTCGATGTGACGGGCGGCGGCGGGAGATGCGACGCCGCCCGGCGCCAAGAGAAGATGGCGATTTCCGTCCGGTAGCTGAACCGCCCTCCAACTGGTGACCGCCCCCGCGAACGGGTAGATTTCGCCGCGCATCCCCTCCAGTTCCCCCAGCCCCGCGAGGCCTTGGCCCCCACCTCCGCAGAAGAGATCAAGAGCATGGCGGGAAGCGACGCCGCCCGGAGCGTCGCATCCGGCATGCGTCTGGGCCTGGGCACGGGCTCCACGGTGGCCCATTTCCTGGAACATCTGGGCGCGCGCATCGCCGGTGGCGAGCTCTCCGGCGTGGTGGGCGTCCCGACCTCGGTGCGCACGGAGAGGGCCGCCCGGAAGCTGGGTATCGCCCTGGCCACCCTGGAAGAGATCGGCACCCTCGATCTAACCGTCGACGGCGCGGACGAGGTGGACCCCGGGCTCGACCTCGTCAAGGGATTGGGGGGCGCGCTGCTCAGGGAGAAGATGGTGGCCCAGGCCTCGGTCCGGATGCTGGTGATCGTGGACGACTCCAAGCTGGTGGGGCGTCTGGGCGAGATCGCGCCCCTTCCGGTCGAGGTAGTGCCGTTCGGCCACATGAGCCACGTGGGGTGGTTGCGGGACCTCGGGGCCGAGCCCAGGGTACGGGATGGAGGCAACGGCCACCCTTACCGAACCGATAACGGGAACGTGATCATCGACTGCCACTTTACCGGGGGGATCGAGGACTCCGCCGGGCTGGAGCGGCGGCTGGGCCGCCGGGCGGGGGTGGTGGAATGCGGGCTGTTTCTGGGCGTGGCGACGGAGGCGGTGGTGGCGGGGGTGGGGGGCGTGCGCCGCATGAAAAGGGGTTAGGAGCCCGTGGACAAAATCCCCCCGGCATTCGAACGGCGATGCATCCGCGCCGGATCGCTTCGCTCTGCGTTGCTCCTCGGGCGAATGGCGCTGCTATTCTCCTCTCGTCGCGCCTTGCCGGCCCGGCGCCTCGCCGCTCTCGGTGCTCGGGCGGATTTGCCCAAGGACTCCGGCCCGTGAGCATCAGGATCGCCCCGTCGATTCTCAGCTGCAGCTTCGCGGAGCTGGGACGCGAGGTGCGCGCGGTCGACGAGGCCGGCGCGGAGTGGATCCATGTCGACGTGATGGACGGGCATTTCGTGCCGAACATCACGATCGGACCGCTCATCGCGGACGCGGTGCGCGGGGTGACCTCCCGCACGGTGGACGCGCACCTCATGATCGAGCACCCCGACCGCTACGTCGCGGACTTCGCACGGGCCGGCGCGGATGTGATCACGGTGCACGCCGAGGCGACGGTCCATCTGCACCGCACGCTGGGCCTGATCCGGGAACTCGGGAAGCGTGCGGGGGTGGCGCTCAATCCGTCGACGCCGCTCGCGGCGGTGGAGGAGGTGCTGGACGAGATCGACCTGCTGTGCATCATGTCGGTCAACCCGGGCTTCGGCGGCCAGGCCTTCATCGAGCAGTCGGTGGACAAGGTGGCGCGCGCCCGCAACATGGTGGAGGCGCGCTCGGGGGGACGGGTGGAGGTGGAGGTGGATGGTGGGGTGGACGCGAAGACGGCGCCGGCGCTGGCGGAGGCCGGTGCGACGGTCCTGGTGGCGGGTTCGGCGGTCTTCGGCCATCCGGGGGGACCCGGGGCCGGTGTCGAGGCCATCCGGTCCTCCATTGCGGGGATCCACTGGTGGGGCAGGGGGGACTGAGGCTTCGCCATGCGCCGATTCAACCACGAGAAGGAGCTGCCGTTTCCGGTCGAGCAGGTCTGGGACTGGCACATGCGCCCGGGTGCGCTCGAACGCCTCATGCCCCCCTGGGAGGACGCGCGGGTGGTCGGTCGCGTGGGGGGTATCGGCGACGGCGGCACCGTGCATGTGAAGGTGAAGCGGGGTCCGGTGAAGGTGGACTTCAAGGTGCGCCACACCGACTTCGAACCGGGCAGTCTTTTCACCGACGAACAGGTGTCGGGCCCCATGGGGTCGTGGGAACACCGTCACGAGTTCGAACCCCGGGGAAGCGGCGCCTGTCTGATCCGCGACCGGATCCGGTACGATCCGCCCCTTGGGGCAGCCACCGCCGCGCTCGCCGGATCCACCCTCGAGGGCGAAATGAAGCGGCTCTTCCGGTTCCGCAACCAGCGCCTCGCGCAGGATCTGGCGCGTCACGCCACGTACGACGGACCCCGGCTCAAAGTCGCGATCACCGGTGCGAGCGGCTTCGTCGGGTCGGCGCTGCACCACTTCCTGACGACGGGCGGCCACGAAGTGTTGCCGATCGTGCGGCGCCGGCCGGACCGGGATCTGGGCGAGATCCACTGGGACCCCATGGAGCGCAAGATTGAGGGAACGCGGCTGGAGGGGGTGGACGCGCTGGTGCACCTGGCGGGTGAGAGCCTGTCGCGGGGGCGGTGGAATCCGGCCAGGAAACGGGCGATCTGGAAGAGCCGGATCGTGGGGACGCAGGTGATTGCGGACGCGCTGAACCGGTTGCGCGATCCGCCGCGCGTCTTTGTCTCGTCGTCGGCCATCGGGTACTACGGGAACCGCGGCAGCGAACGGCTCGTTGAGCGGAGCCGGCCCGGAAGCGGGTTCCTGGCGGAACTTTGCCGCGAATGGGAGAGCGAAGCGTTCAAGGCGAGGCGGTCGGGGGTGCGCGTGGTCACCCTGAGGACCGGGCTCGTGCTCAGTCCGGCCGGCGGAGCGCTCGGCACGATGCTCCTGCCCTTCAAGATGGGGATCGGGGGGCGGCTGGGGTCGGGACGCCAGTACGTGAGCTGGATCGACCACGACGACCTCGTCGCCCTGATCTTCCACGCCCTCGTCGACACCTCCGTGCGGGGGCCGGTCAACGGCACCGCCCCCCACCCCGTAACCAACGCCACCTTCACGACCAAACTCGGTCACGCGCTCCGCCGTCCCACCCTGCTGCCCGTGCCGTCGCTGGCGGTGCGCGGTATGTTCGGCGAGATGGGGAAGGCGCTGTTGTTGGACGGTCAGCGCGTGCTCCCGGAGGCGGCCCGTCGCACCGGCTTTCGGTTCGATTTCGAGGGCATCGGCGAATCGCTGGCCTTCCAGCTCGGCCGCGCCGCGCGTGTGCCGTAGTGGGTCCCGACATCATGTCATCCGCGAGCCCGTCTCTGAAGCGCGCTGACCTCTCGCCCCACCCCGTCGAGCAGTTCGGCCGCTGGTTCGCCGATGCGGAGGCCGACTCGCGGAACGTTTTCGCCGAGGCCGTTTGCCTCTCCACGCTGGGCCCCGGCGACACCCCGGAAGGCCGGATGGTACTCCTGAAGGACTTCGACGAACGGGGTTTCGTCTTCTACACCAACCTGGAGTCGGCCAAGTCGCGTGCGCTGGACGGGCATGGGAGGGCCGGCATGACCTTTTATTGGCAGCCACTGGGGCGCCAGGTCAGGATCCGGGGCGCGGTCGAAGCCGTGTCGGCGGCCGAAGCGGATGCCTACTTCGCCAGCCGCCCGAGGGGAAACCGGCTTAGTGCGTGGGCCTCGGACCAGAGCCGGGTGCTGGACAGCCGGGCGGCGATCGAGGCCCGGCTCGCGGCGGTGGAGGCGCGTTACGCGGGCCGCGAGGTTCCGAGGCCGCCCCACTGGTCCGGCTACCGCATCGTGCCCGACGCGATCGAGTTCTGGCAGGAGGGGGCGTCGCGGCTGCACGACCGGTTCGAGTACCGGCGGCGCGGGGCGGGGAGATGGGAGATGCGGCGGCTGTATCCGTAGCAGTCCGTGGATAAAGCCGCCCGAAGGCCGGGGGGATCTTGTCCACGGGCTGGTAGGGACGTTGCCGGGGTTTGACGGCTCCGTCATGCGGGATTACGTTCATATGAACCGAAGATGGAGGTCATATGAACGAATCAGAAGTGCGTGCGTGCGGCTACGACCCCGCGGATCTCCCGGCTCGGCTGGTGCGCGAGGCACGGCCGGTATACGGCGACCCCGAGAGTTTGGAGGAGTTGCGCCATGTGGCGGAGGCAGGGCTCCCGGTGGAGGCGGTGAAGGTGCTTCAGGCAGAGTTGAAGCGTTTCGGGGTGCGGCGCGCCTCCGAGTTCGTGAACAGGATCGTGCCCCGGGCCACCCGGAAGCGGCGCAAGCTGCTCAAGCGGGAGGAGGGGGAAGCGGTGCTGCGGGTGGCCGCTACGGTGGCGCTGGCCGTCTACGTCTGGGGTGAGGAGGAGGGGGCGGCCGAGTTTCTGACGCATCCGCATCCGATGTTGGGGGGTGTGAAGCCCATCGAACTGGCCCTGTCGGAGGTCGGGGTGCGGCATGTGGAGGACATCCTCTGGGGTCTCTACTACGGCTTGCCGATTTGAAGCCCCGGGAAGTCTACAGGATCCACGACCGCCGGTTCCCTGCGCTGAGCGGTGCCGGGGCCGCAATACGTGCCGGGAGGTGGAATCCGCCGGGAGTCCCCGTGGTCTACACATCGGCGGCGTACGAAGGCACCATCCTTGAAATGTTGGCTCGCGTCGTTGCGAGAAGTGTGCCGACCGGGCAGGTTGCGTCCCGAATCGTACTTCCGGCGGACGCCGACGCGCACACCTTCGCCGAAACGGAACACCCGGACTGGCGCAGGAGGGTCTGCTCCCACGAGGTGGGGCGGGAGTGGGTCGACTCGGGGCGGTCGCTTGCCCTGGTGGTGCCCTCGTTGGTGGCCCGGCCGTGGGGCCGCAACGTCGTGTTGAATCCGGCCCATCCCGACTATGCAAGAGTGCGGGTGGCCGAGGTGGTGGACGTGCGCTGGGATCCGCGTCTGTACTGACCGGGGGGTGCGCCGCAACCCCGCCCGGCGGTATCATCCACCTCCGCCCGCTACCCCCTTCTCCCCAACCCTGGAGTCAAACCCTTGCAATACGCACGGCTCGGCGACAGCGGCATGGTCGTGTCGCGCATCGCGCTCGGCTGCATGAGCTTCGGCAGCCGCGAGTGGCGCCCCTGGATCCTCGAGGAGGACGATGCCATGCCCTTCTTCCGGCGCGCCGTCGAGCTCGGCATCAACTTCTTCGACACGGCCGACGTGTACTCGCTGGGAGTGAGCGAGGAGATCACCGGGAAGGCGGTGCGCGAGTTCGCGTCCCGGGACGAGGCGGTCGTTGCCACAAAGGTCAAGATGCGGATGGGGCCGGGGCCGAACCGGGGTGGTCTGTCGCGCAAGCACATCATCCAGTCGTGCGAGGCGTCGCTTCGGCGGCTCGGCGTGGAGCGGATCGACCTCTACCAGATCCACCGCTGGGACGCGGGTGCCCCGGTTGAGGAGACGCTGGCCGCGCTCGACCAACTGGTCCACCAGGGGAAGGTCCTCTACCTGGGCGCGTCGTCGATGTACGCGTGGCAGCTGATGAAGATGCTGTCGGTGTCGGAACGCGGCGGCTGGGCGCGCTTCGTCTCCATGCAGAACCACTACAACCTCGTCTACCGCGAAGAGGAGCGGGAGATGATGCCGCTCTGCGTGGCGGAGGGGATCGGGGTGATTCCATGGTCGCCGCTGGCGCGGGGGCTCCTGACGGGGAAGCGCAGGCGCGGGGAGCAGGCTGCCTCGCTCCGGGATGCCAACGACGATCTGGCTGGTGAACTCTATGATCACGAGAACGATTGGGACGTTGTGGACGCCACGGTGCGGGTGGCCGGGCGGCGGGGTGACGAGCCGGCGCAGGTGGCGCTGGCGTGGCTGCTGTCGCGGCCGGCGGTGGTGGCGCCCGTGGTGGGGTTTACGCGGGTGGAACAGATCGACTCGGCGTGCGCGGCGGTGCAGGTGACGCTGACCGCGCAGGAGTGCGCTGAACTGGAGGCGCCGTACAGGCCGCACGCGGTGCGGGGGTGGCTTGACGGGCCTGTGCAGTTGCCGGGGATCAGCTCGTGAAGGGGTTGGGGAGGGATGCGGTTGCGGCAGTTGATGGGATGGCCGGTGGCGCCGGGACCCGGCGGGCGGGCATACCGGGTCTCACGCTGACCCTGGCCGACTTCGAGGCTGCGCGCCGCCATGTCGCCCCGCACGTGTATCGCACGCCGATGATGACCTGCCGCTCGCTGAGCGAGGCGTGCGGGTTCGATGTGCGCCTCAAGGCCGAGCTGTTTCAGCGCGGAGGATCCTACAAGGTGCGGGGACCGCTCAACAAGATCGCCCGGCTCAGCGACGAGGAGCGGGCGAGGGGTGTGATCTGTTCGTCGGCGGGCAATCACGCGCAGGGCGTGGCGATCGCGGCGGGGCACTACGGTGTGCGTGCGGTCGTGGTGATGGCCGAGAATGCCACGCGCTCCAAGATCGCGGCCACCGAAGGGTACGGGGCCAGCGTGGTTCTCCACGGCAGCATCTGGGACGAAGCCAACCAGAAGGCACTCGAGCTGGTGGAATCGAAGGGCTTCACCTACATCCATCCGTTCGACGATCCCGACCTGATCGCGGGGCAGGGCACCGTGGGGCTGGAGATCATGGACCAGTTCCCGGAGGCCGAATTGGTGGTTGTGCCGATCGGGGGTGGGGGGCTGATTTCCGGGATTGCCATGGCGGTGAAGTCGGTGAGACCGGGTATTCGGATGATCGGGGTCGAGTCGTCGGGGGCGCCGGCCATGAAGCGCAGCGTGGAGGCGGGCGGGTGCGTGACGCTTGATGAGGTCGGCTGCATCATTGATGGCCTGCGCGTGATGCGGGTGGGGGATCACACCTGCTCCGTCGTTTCCCGCTTCGTCGACGAGATCGTGACGCTGCCGGACGAGCGGATCTTCGACGCGGTGCTCTGGCTGATGACGAGGGCGAAGCTGGTGACGGAGGGCGCGGCCGCGTCGCCGGTGGGGGCACTGCTGGAGGGGTTGGTGGACGCGTCCCCCGGGACGAAGACGGTTTGCGTGTTGAGTGGTGGGAATCTGGATGTGGAACAGTTGCGCGGGCTGTCCTGGAACTGAAGCGGCCCGTGGAAGCTGCCGGGGACTGAGAGCATGAGCGGAACGCCGGACACCGGAGCGGACGGCCAGGCGGCCGGTGACGGGAGCCCCCGGGTGGAATCCGTGGCCAGCGACGAGGCCCGATTCATCTTGCGCTTGGCGGCCGAGGTCGCCAGAAAGTCAAACCGCACGCGCCGCCGATTCCATAAGCAATTGGTGGTCAATCTGAAAGATGCTCTGAATTCAAGTGGTACTGGAGGTAGCGTGATCGACCGCTGGAGCCGCCTGTTCGTGACGGTTCCAAAGGCGGACGCCATGTCGGCGGCGGCGCGCGTCTTCGGGGTCAGCTCCTTCTCCGAGGTGGACGCCGTGGTTCCAGCCGACCTGGAGACCATCGTGCGGGTCGGGCACGAAACGTACCGTGAAGCGGTTACGGGCCGCCGGTACGCGGTGGCCGCGCGTCGCACCGGCCGCCAGTCCTTCTCGTCACGGGACATCTGTGTCCAGCTGGGCGCGGCGCTCAACCCGTACGGCACCGTCGACCTGACAACCCCGGAGGTCACCGTTTCGGTCGAGGTGCGCGACGACCGGGCGTACCTCTTCTCCAGCCGTGTCGAGGGACCGGGGGGGTTGCCGCTCAGGGTGCAGGGGCGGGCGGTGTGCCTCATCTCCGGCGGCTTCGATTCGGCGGTGGCGGCGTGGCTGCTCCTCAAGCGGGGAGTCGCTCTCGACTACGTCTTCTGCAACCTGGCCGGCCCCGCCTTCGAGCGGTCGGTGATCCAGGTCACCAGGGTGCTCGCCGACCGTTGGAGCTACGGGGACCGTCCACGCATACACATCGTGGACTTCGGCGAAGCGGTGCGGGAACTCCAGGACCGGGTGACGCCGCGCTATTGGCAGGTCGTCCTCAAGCGGCTGATGTACCGGGCGGCCGGGCAGGTGGCCGTTGAAATCGGCGCGGACGCGTTGGTGACCGGCGAGTCGCTCGGTCAGGTGTCGTCCCAGACGCTGCGCAACCTGCGCGCCATCGAGGCGGTGGCGGCCCTTCCGGTGCTGCGCCCGCTGGTCGGCTTCGACAAGGAGGAGATCATCCGCATCGCGAAGCACATCGGCACGGCCGCGCTCTCGGCCCGCGTCCGCGAGTACTGCGCGATCCTGGAGGGCAAGCCGGTCACGGCGGCGAAGGTGGGCGCGGTGGACAGGGAGGAGGCACCTGTGGACGTCGCGCTGGTGGACCGGGCGGTTGAGTTGCGCAAGATACTGGACGTGAGGGCCGTGGAAGACGCCGACCTGAATCGCGACTACCTCTGGATCGACGCGGTTCCGGCCAACGCCCGCGTGATCGACTGTCGGCCGGCACACCACGACGACGGCTGGCGCCATCCGGGATCGCGCCGGGTGCTGCCGCGGGATTTCCCGGCCGTGGCGGGATCCTTGAACAAGGACAGTTCCTACGTCTTGGTCTGCGACAACGGTATCCAGTCCGCGGAACTCGCGCACCTTCTGCAGACAGTGGGGTATGAGGCCTATGCACTCAGGGGCGGGACGCGGGTGCTGAGGAGGGGCACCGCCTGACCAGCCAGGACTCTCTCAATCGGGGATTGGGGGACTACTCATGACGTGCGCATCAATTCCGAATCCGCTCGAGTCGTCGCATCCCGCGGTCGTTTCGACCTCGCAGAACGGCAAGACCTTAGACCTCAACGCTCGCAACGAAGGCTCCGCGACCTTGACGGTGACGGCGACGGATCACTTCGGGGACACCGTCTCGCAGGAGTTCATACGCCCAACGTGAGACCTGGGTATACAGGGATGGCTGGTACGGGATGGAGGACGAAATCGCCGACGCGGGCAAGTTCACGGAAGTCACGCTTACCGCCCAGGGTGGAGACTTGGCGGTATATGTCCAGTCGCGCGAGCTGTCTCGGGTGAGTCTGGATGCGACGCTGGCCTTCGACTTCAGCGACGATATCGGCCGCGGACCCGAGATCATCATCGACCGGAATGGAAACGTCCTGCGGGTCATCCGCGGCCGCTGAGCGCCATTCAGCTCGGACCACGGAGCGAGACCTTCCGAGTCCGTAGCGTCCCCGCCTCCGCTTTGCTATCGTCCAATCCCCACCACTGCAACGACTACCGCTTCCACGAGGACGACCATGACGCTGCGAATCAACGACATCGCCCCCGACTTCGACGCCGACACCACCGAAGGCCCGATCAGCTTCCACGACTGGATCGGCGACGGCTGGGCGATCCTCTTCTCCCACCCCAAGGACTTCACCCCCGTCTGCACGACTGAACTCGGCACGATGGCCGGACTGATGGGCGAATTCGAGAAGCGCAACTGCAAGGTGCTGGGGATAAGCGTGGACGGCGTCGCCGATCACAAGGTCTGGTCCTGGGATATTGAGCGTTCACAGGGCCATGCGCTCAACTACCCGCTGGTCGGCGACCCGACGCTCGAGGTGGTGAAACGATACGACATGCTGCCGGCCGGCGCGGGCGAGACCAGCGAGGGCCGCACCCCGATGGACAACGCCACAGCCCGCTCGGTATTCGTGATCGGTCCCGACAAGCGGATCAAGGCGACGCTGACCTACCCGATGAGCACAGGCCGCAACTTCGCCGAGATCCTGCGGCTGCTCGACTCGGTCCAGCTGACGGCGAAGGAGCAGGTCGCCACCCCGGCCAACTGGGAACGGGGGGACGACGTGATCATCCTGCCGGCCGTTTCGGACAAGGACGCGAAGGAAAAGTATCCGGAGGGCTGGGAGCAGCCGCTGCCGTATATCCGGTTTGTGCCACAGCCGGAATAGGGACCGTCGTCCGAACCGCTCAGGGGGACAACCCTTACGTTACGTCAGGGTTTTGGCCATGTCGTGACGGGGTGTTCTTTGTCTACGGAATCAACCTCCGCGCCCGCGGCCGCACCAGGAACAATCCCTCGCGCCGGCTCGACAGCAGGACGGTCCCGCTCTCGAAGTAGGGATAGACGCTCCAGGTGCCGTCGAACCCCGACTCGTCCGCGCTCCACGGGGTCGTGTCGAAGTACCCCAGTTCGACGGGGTTCTCCGGGTCGCTGATGTCGAGCACGCGCAGGCCGGCCCGGTTGTTGGACATGTAGAGGCGGTCGTCCTTCACGTACAGGTTGTGGTCCGTGACCTTCGTGGAGCTGAAGTACTCCCGTATCATGACGGGATCGTCCAGGTCGGCCAGGTCCCAGATCAGGGTGCGCGTGGCCTCGACCAGGCCGCTGACCTCGTCCAGCTCGTCGTTGGAGTAGAAGTAGCGGTGGTCTTCGGTGAGCCAGCCCTGATGTGCGTAGGCAACGTTGGGATAATCCGCCTTGGCGACCGCGACGGGATTGTCCTTGTCGGTCACGTCCGCAACCGAGAGCGCGTTCTCGTTCGAGTTCACGCAGATTTCGCGGCCCCGGTAGTCCTCGTCGGGCCCGTGGTAGATGACGCACTGGGTGTCGTGGGAGTTGCCCGTGTTGGACCGTCCCGTGTTGGCGTGCGCGAAGCACCCCGCGAAGACCGGGTTGAGGGGGTCGTTGATGTCCACGATGTGCGATCCGCCGCCGCAGGTCTCGCCGCCGCCTGAAGACCCCACCAGGTAGGCGAAACCCGTGTTCTCGTTGATGGCCACGTTGTGCGAGGAAGCGATTCCGGTGTAGAGCGCGGTCGGCTCGAACTCGCGCGGCTCGGTCACGTCGCGCAGCCGGGTGAGGTCGAAGACCTGCATCCCGTGCTCTCCCGCGCCGTCGGCCACGACGAAGGCGTGGTCCTTGAAGACCTTGATGTCGCGCCAAGTGCTGGCCGGGCTCCCATCGGTCCGGTCCAGGTTGCCCAGGTAGCGGGGGTTGTAGGGGTCGCTCACGTCGACGAACGATGTTCCGTCCATCCGGCCCACCAGCGCGTACTCGCGCCCGGTCTCCGGGTCGGTCCAGCCCCAGATGTCGTTCAGGCGGGCGCCCCGGGCGGTCCCGATTTCCTCGCGCGGCAGGAAGGACAGCAGGTCGACGTGATCGCAGTCATAGTCGGCGGCCTCGCCGTCGTCGCAGGCGATTTCGCCGCCGGTGACGGCAGGGAGGGGGGCGTGCTCGGCAACTAGGCGGCTCGATCGTACCCAGTCGCCCGACTCGTTGGAGAACACCAGCACCGCTCCCATTCCGAAATCGGCGGAGGGGTCGGCTACAACCGCGAGCTGCCCCGCCAGCGACAGGGTTGTCCGCGCGAAGGCCGGTCCTTCCTCCGCGTCGTAGTAGAGCGGCGACGTGCCCGCGGCAACCCAGGATCCTTCGTCGCGACGGTACGCTTGAAACCGCTGGGCGCCGCCCACGAGCAGCGTCTCGCCGTCCGCCGCCAGGGAACTTCCCCAACCGGGGCGCATCTCCTCGTCCTCCGGCTCCAGAGTTCCGACGGATTGCCAGGTGCCGTCCACCTTTGCATAGCGATGCACGACCCCTTCCCGCATCTGACCGACCAGGATCTCGCCCCCTGCAATGACGAGGGAGGATCCGAAGAACGAGGGCGGGCCTGTCTCGTCCGAGGGTGAGAGAATCGCGGTCGACTCCCATTCGCCGTCGTCGGCCGGCCTCTCGAAGAGATGGACGGCATCTTCGCCGGGATTGCCGACGACAAGGAGGTTGCCCTCCAGTGCGACCGGGGTGCCAACCGGACCTGACGCCCGGGGTGCGATGAAATCCCCGGTCTCCGATAGCTCTCCGTCTCCGGTGACCCGGTACATCTGCACTTCCTGGCCGGTCTCAATCCGCCCCATGGCAACCATCAGGTCGTCTCCGTGACCCGCCAGCATATCCCCGACTCCCGAGGCGTGGCTGACCCAGATCCACACGACCGGGTCCGGACTCGGGTTTCCGATATCCCGCAGGTGATACCGCATGACCGACAGCCCGCCGCCTCCCACAAATACAAAGTCGCCCGACTGCGCCAGAGACGTGCCGAAGCCGTCGCCTGTCTGGGGCGTGCGGGGCCGCCCCTCGAGGTCGGCGGTTGATCTCAGGGCCGCGACGTTGGTCCACTCGTCGCCGTCGCGCGCGAAGACCCATACGGTGCCGGGCTCCCGTTCGTGGGCCGCTTCGCCGACAAGAATGTAGTCGCCGGTGATGAGGACGGCGCCGCCGAAGGCCTGGGCGGTGGCAGGTGTGGGCACGGTCGCGAACACCGAAGCCGCAACAACGACGGCGGTTACAGCGAAAACAGGCGCCAGTCGGTTGGACCGGCGGTGGTCAGGGGAACACGACTTCCCCGGGAATTCACGAATACGCACGGCGAGATCCTCCGCTCGGCAAGTGGAAATGGGTTCGGTAATGTATGCCACCATCCACGATTGGACGACTCCTCCCACGGTACAGCCGTTCAGCGCCGGACTGCTCCCGCGGCGCCCACGTGCTGCCGCCGGCTACCGGGGACGAACGACGAACAGCCCCCCGCTCCGGCTCGACACCAGCACGCTGCCGCTCTCGAAAAACGGGTAGACGCTCCACGCCCCCACGAACCGTGAGGTGTCCGCACCCGGGGATGTCGTGTCGAAAAAACCCGCATTGACGGGGTTCTCGGGATCGCCGATGTCCAGCACGCGCAGGCCGGCCCGTCTGTCGGTGATGTAGAGCCGGTCACCGTGGACGTAGAGGTTGTGTTCGGGACCGCCGATGGGCGCGAAGTACTCCGTGACCAGGATGGGATCGTCCACATCCCAGACATCCCAGACCAGAGTCCGCTGCCGTTCCACCAGCTCCACCATCTCGTCCACTTCGTCGGTGGAGTAGAAGTACCGGTGATCCTCCGTGAGCCAGCCCTGGTGGGCATAGCCGATGCGGGGATACTGGGCGGTCGTGATGGGAGTGGGGTCCCGCTTGTCGGTGAGGTCCGCAATGGAAATGGCGGTCTCGTTCGCGCTCAGGCAGATTGCGCGTCCCTGGTACGCTTCGTCCGGGCCATGGTAGAGGATGCACTGCGCGTCGTGGGTGGGCCCCGTGAGCCGGCGGCCCGTGCCGGGGTGCGCGAAACAGCCGGCGAACACCGGGTCCAGCGGTTCGCCGATGTCCACGATGTGCGCGCCTCCGCCGCACGTCTCCCCGCCGGACGAACCCAGCAGGTAGGCGAACCCTGTCTCGGCGTTGATCGCCAGGTTGATCGAGGATTCGACGCCGGTGTAGCGAGCGGTGGGCGTGAATTCACGGGGCTCGGTCACTTCCCGGAGCTGCCGCAGGTCGAACACCTGCATGCCGTGCGGTCCCGCGCCGCCGGCCACGACGCACGCGTGGTCCCGGAAGACCTTCATGTCGCGCCAGATCGTGATCCGACTCCCGGCGGTTGCGGCCAGGCTCCCCAGGTAGCGGGGCCGGTGGGGTTCGGTCACCTCCACGAAGGCGACGCCGTCCATGCGTCCCACCAGCGCGTATTCCCCGCCGGTCCGCGGATCCGTCCACCCCCAGACATCGTTGAGCAGGATGCTGTCGGCCGCGCCCAGTTCCTCCCGAGACAGACGGGAGAGGAAGTCCACGCGGTCGCAGGCGTAGCCGCCGGCGGTTCCGTTCTCGCATGGAATCTCGCGGGCGGGTTCCTGAGCCGTGCCGGGGGTCGGTAGTGACAGGACCCCCATGGTCCACGCCGCGGCAAGTGTGCCGATTCCGCGGACGGCGGCTTGCCGGAAGGTCCGTCCCCGTCGTCCTGATCGCGTCATCGACCGAGCTCCATCCGCTCTGCCAGAACCTCCATCACGTGCCGTGCGCGCCACCCGGTTCCGGCATGGATCTGCGCGCGGCAGCTGAACCCGTTCGCCACAACGGTGTCGGACGGGGGTGTGGCCCGCAAGGCGGGAAAGAGTCCCAGTTCGCCCATTGCGCGGGAGGTGCGCAGGTGTCTGGCCGTGTAGCCGAAGGATCCCGCCATTCCGCAGCAGCTGGATTCGATCGGGGTGGCAGTCGTGCCGGTGAGGGCGGTGAGTGTGGTGGCGGTGGCCGCTTCGGTCCCGGCGGCCTTCTGGTGGCAATGGCCGTGGATGTGGACTTCCGCGCCGTCCGCGACCATTGCGGGGGTCGCGTCCGGGTGTCCGGCGGGGTCGCCGTTCGGCGCACTGGTGGGGGCGGACCGCGACGCCAGGAATTCGTCTGTGAGGAAGGCGTGGTCGGCCACCAGGCGGGCATCGTCGCCGGGGCAGAGGTGGAGGGCTTCGTCACGCAGGGTGAGGAGGCAGGAGGGCTCGAGGCCGACGATGGGGATGCCTTGGCGGGCCAGGGGAGCGAGGGAGGTTATGGTGCGGCGCAGTTCCGTGCGGGCGTGGTCGAGGAGGCCGGCGGAGATCCAGGTGCGGCCGCAGCAGAGGGGGCGGCGGGGGGCGGTTGGGGGGCGTGGAACGACGAATTCGTAGCCGAGACGACGAAAGACGTTACAGGCTGCGCGGACGACGTTCGTGCCAAAATACCTATGGAATGTGTCCACGAAGAGGGCTATGGGCTGTCCCGACCGGGCTCCACCCCCCTTTGTGGACGATGGTTTGGCCAGATTCATGGGGGAATCTGTCACGGAATCTGTCACGGCGGATTTGAGGGTCCGGGTCGGCGGTGTGTCCCGAAACGGCCGCGCATGCCACTCCGGGAGCTCCCTCGCCGCCGCGATCCCGAGCGCCCGTTCGCCGGCCCACCGCAGCACGCGGCTCCGGTTCCGCAGGTTGAACAACCCGGGGACCCGCGCCGCTACCGGCGCAAAGCGCGGCAGCGAGGCGAAGAGACGCTCCCGCAGCGGCATCCCGCGCCGCTGGTTCCGCAGATGCAGGGTCTCGGCCTTCATCCTGGCCATGTCCACGCCCGCCGGGCACTCCCGCTTGCAGGCCTTGCAGCCCACGCAGAGCTCCATCGCCTCGGCCACCTCGTCCCCCGCCAGCCCCGCCACCGAAACTCCTCGCGGGGCACCTCGCCCCTCTCCGCGCCCCGCGGGAATGCCGTCACCGCGACCCCCTCGCCCCTCTCCCCACCGCCCACGCCCCCCGCCACGCCCCCCCCCACCCCCACCCCCCCCAAGCTGCCCCGTCATCGCCAGACGCAGCACATTCGCCCGGCCCCGCGTCGAATCACGCTCCTCCCGCGTCACGCGATACGACGGACACATCACGCCCGGGTCCATCTTCCGGCACGCCCCGTTGTTGTTGCACGCCTCGACCGCCCTCGCCAACCCACCGCTCTCCGACCAGTCGCCCACGGTCGGCAGCTCCACGCGCCGGGGATACCGCGGCCCGTACCGGAACAGCTCGCGGTCGTCCATGCGGGGCGCCCCCACGATCTTCCCCGGATTCATCATGCCATTGGGGTCGAAGGCCTCCTTCACCTCGCGGAATGCGCCCGCCAACCGTCCCCCCAGCACCGTCTCGATGAACTCGGAGCGCAGGATCCCGTCCCCGTGTTCGCCCGAATGGGAGCCCCCCAACCGCCCCACCACCCCGTGCACCTCCTCCGCGATGGCGCGGAAGGCCCGGATGTCGGCCGGGTCCTTCATGTCGAGCGACGGCCGCACGTGCAAACACCCCACCGAGGCGTGCGCGTACCAGGTCGAGCCGGTGCCGTGCCGCGCGAAGATCTCTTCGACGGCGGCGCCGAACTCGGCCAGCACGGGCAGCGGAACCGCGCAGTCCTCCACGATCGAGACCGGCTTCCGGTCGCCCTTCATCGACATCACGATGTTGAGTCCCGCGCGCCGCACCGCCCAGATCCCGGCCTGCGCGGCCGGGTCTTCGGCGCGGGTCACATCGCACCCGGACCCGATGCCCCGCACCACTTCCTCCAGACGCGACAACCGCCCCGACAGCGCCCCCTCCTCGTCCCCCGCGAACTCCACCAGCAGCAGCGTGTGGGCCGCAGGGGGAAACAACTCGTCGACCGTCGCACGGAACGCCGCATTCTCCCGGGCCAGCCCGGTCAGCGTATGGTCCATCAGTTCGACCGCGTGGGGGTCCAGTTCGACGATGTGCCGCACGGCGTCCAGCGCGTCCAACAGCGACGGGAAGGCGCAGACGCCCAGGACCCGCCGCGTCGGACGGCGCGACAGCTTCAGCTTGATCCTGCGGAAGAAGGCCAGGGTGCCCTCGGAGCCGACCAGCAACTCGGCCGTGGAGGCGCCCGGGCGCAACAGCCGGTGCAGGTTGTACCCCGCCACGTGACGGAGGACCTTCGGCACGCGGCGCTCCAGTTCATCGGCCTCGCGCGAGGCGATCGTCCGGATCGCGCGGACAAGATCGGCCGCATTGTCTGGAGCGGCTTCGCCCACAAGGCCTGGAGCCGTGCGCCCCCCGGCGGACCGTACGGTGTCCCCCCAGCCGCTTTCCTCCCCCCTAAAGACCGCCACCCGCCCGTCCGGCAGCGCAGCCTCGATGGCCAGGACGTTGTCGGCCATGATCCCGTAGCGGATCGAGCGCGCCCCGCCGCTGTTGTTGCCCGCCATCCCTCCGATCGTGGCCCGGCTCGCGGTCGCCACGTCCACCGGAAAGAAGAGGCCCGTGGGGGCGAGACGGCGGTTCAACCGGTCGAGCACCACCCCCGGCTCCACCCACACCGAACGGTCCTCCCGGTCCACCGCGCCCACCCCGCGCAGGTACCGCGAAGTGTCCACCACCAGCGCCCGCCCGACCGCCTGTCCGCACTGCGACGTTCCCGCGCCCCGGGGCAGCACCGGCACCCCCTCCTCGCGCGCGATCGCCATGGTGGCGTCGATGTCGCCGAGGGTGCGGGGCAGCACCACCCCGACCGGCTCGATCTGGTAGATGGATGCGTCGGTCGAATACAGCCCCCTCGTGAGCGCGTCGAAGCGAACCGGGCCTTCCACGGTGTCGCGGAGCCGTTCCGCCAGGGGCGGGGTGGTAAACATATGGCAAATTGTGAATAATCCTTGGGTCCCACAAGCAAACCAGGAAACCGGGAGGCAGCAGGGCGCAATGTCGCAGACGGCAGGGGGATTCGGGCGTGAGTTTGGGGTAGGGGATTTCAGACCCCGGCAAGAGGACCCTGGCCCGATGCCTCGCCGCACCCATTGGGCGCGCGGGATTGTACAAGGACTGTTTGCGGCCGCGGCGGTTTTCTCGACGGGTTGTGGCAGCGGATCCCCCTCCGAGGCGGTCCTCGAGCTCAGCTTCGGTCACGTCGGCGCGCCCGGATCGCTCTTCGCGCTCACCGCGGAGGAGTTCGCTCGGCGCGTGAACGAACGCCTGGACGGCGAGGCCGAGGTGGTCGTCTACGGATCGAGCCAGCTCGGGGGGGACGATGTCCTGCTGCAGAAGCTGAAGCTGGGGACCGTCGACATGGCGCTGCCCTCGTCGATCATGTCGTCGCGGATCGCGGAGTTCGGGCTCTTCGAGATGCCCTACCTTGTGCGGAACCGCGAGCACATGTCCCGTATCGAAGAGGGAATCGTGTGGCCCAGGCTGGCGCCGCTCGCGGAGGCCGAGGGCTACCGGATCCTGGCCGTGTGGGAGAACGGTTACCGCCACGTCACCAACAATGTGCGCCCCGTGCGCGTTCCGGACGACCTGGACGGGATCAAGCTGCGCACGCCCCGGGGCACGTGGCGGGTCAAGCTCTTCCAGCAGTTCGGCGCCAACCCCGTCCCGATGGCCTTCTCGGATGTGCTGCTCGCGCTGCGCACCGGTGTCGTGGACGGACAGGAGAACCCGCTTGCCCAGATCCGCGCGGCCAAGCTGGACGAGGTGCAGACCGACCTCTCCCTGACCGAGCACGTGTACACGCCGGCGTACGTGACCGTGTCTTCCCAACACTGGGAGGAGCTGCCCGAGAACGTGCGCGCGGTTGTCGAAGAGGAGGCGCGCGGCTTGAGGGGGTTCGTATACGACGCGGCGAAGCGGCTGGACCGCGAGCTTCTGGTGGAGTTGGGCCAGACGGATATCTCGGTCAACTGGGCGAACAAGTC
The DNA here is from genome assembly GCA_951828585.1 of Longimicrobiales bacterium. Classification (GTDB taxonomy): domain Bacteria; phylum Gemmatimonadota; class Gemmatimonadetes; order Longimicrobiales; family Gaopeijiaceae; genus Bin94. The sequence goes on along the minus strand of OX639991.1, from coordinate 4,225,218 downwards.
CGCCTTCGAAGGCGTCAGCCAGATGGTGTACGACCAGTTCGCGTCGGATGTGGCGACGGGGCGGGAGTTGATCGACCGGGCCCTGATGCTGGCCAATTGACAGCAATCCGTGGATAGAGCCGCTCGAATGCCGGGGGGATCTTGTCCACGGGCCGCCAGCCTCTTGTGACCCAGTCCCCGGCGGCGCGGTCCCGGACGGGGGCGGGGATGAGGGGGGCGCGGCGGGTCTTTCGGAAGGTGCTGGAGGTCGTCGTGATCGTACTGGTTGCGGCGCTGGCCGTGGTTGTGGTGCTGGGCGTCGGTTTCCGGAAGGCGGGGGCGGCGCTGGTGTGGTACGACGAGGCCGCGTCGATCCTGTTGGCGTGGCTCACCTACTACGGCGCGGCGCTGGTGGCGCTGACGCGGGGACACATCGGGGTTCCGGTGCTGGTGGAGCGGCTGCGCGGTCCGGCGCGCACCTGCGTTCTGATCGTGGGCGAAGTCGCGGTCATCGGCTTTTTCGTCGTGCTGGCGTGGGCCGGCCTGCGGGTGCAGGACGCGCTGGCGGGGACCGCGCTGGTGAGCATGCCGGTCGTGCCCGCGACGCTGGCGCAGTCGGTCATCCCGATCGGGGCCGTGCTCTTCATCGTGGCCCAGCTCCTGAGCCTGTCCGATGCGCTCCGAGGTGAGGGCGGCGAGGACCGAGGCGCTCTGCCGTGACCGTCGCCCTGGTCCTGCTCCTCCTGCTCCTCATCTTGGTCAACGTGCCGATCGCGGTGGCGCTGGGGCTCGTGGCGGTGGTGGCGATCGCGGCCACCGGCGGCCTGGCGTCGCTGCCCAACGCGGGCCTGCTCATGTTCTCCGGGTCGACGAAGTTCCCCCTCATCGCGATCCCGCTCTTCATCCTGGCGGGCGCGATCATGAACCGTTCGGGGATCTCGCGTCGCCTGGTGGCCTTCGCGTCGGCGGTCTTCGGGTTCATCCGTGGCGGGCTCTCGATGGTGAGCATCTCGGCGTCGATGTTCTTCGCCGAGATCTCGGGGAGCGCTGTCGCGGACGTGGCCGCGCTAGGTTCGATCCTGATCCCGGCCATGCGGAAGCGCGGCTACTCGCGCGAGTTCGCGGCCGCGGTGACCTCGTCGTCGGCCACCCTGGCGGTGATCATCCCCCCGTCCATTCCCATGATTCTCTACGGCGTGATGTCGGGCGCGTCGGTCGTGGAGCTGTTCGTGGCGGGGATCCTCCCGGGCATCGCGGGCGGCCTTCTCATGATGTTCGTGGCGTACCTGTGGGCGCGGCGCGCGAAGCTGCCCATGGAGGAAACGTTTCAGCTGCGGCGCGTGTGGCGGACCTTCCGCGAGGCGGGGTGGTCGCTGCTGCTTCCCGTGGTCATCCTGGGCGGGATCTTCGGTGGATGGGTGACGGCGACCGAGGGGGCGGGGCTGGCGGTGGTGGCGGCGCTGTTGATCGGCGGGGTGGTCTACCGGGAGCTGAACTTCGCAAAGCTCAGGAAGGCGATCCTGGAATGCGGGCACCAGACCGCGGTGGTCATGCTGCTGGTGGCCTCGTCGGCGCTCCTGGGCGACTTCCTGACCGAAGTCCGGGTGCCGCAGCAAATCGCCGCGTCGATCATGGAGTTCACAGACTCGAAGCTCGCGATCCTGGCCCTGCTCAACCTCTTCCTTCTGGCGGTCGGGCTCTTCCTGCACTCGGCCGCGGCGATCATCCTCGTGGTCCCGGTCGTGATGCCACTGATCGAGGCCGCCGGTATCGACCCGGTCCACTTCGGCCTGATCGTCACCCTGAACCTGGGCATCGGGCAGCAGACGCCGCCGGTCGCTTCGGTGCTGGTGACGGCGTGCTCGGTGGCGCGCGCCGACATCTGGCGGGTGACGCGCGCGAATCTCTGGTTCATTGCGGTGCTGGTCGCCATCCTTGGGATCGTGACGTACGTACCCGGGTTCTCGATGGCGCTGGTGGAATGGCTTTACCGATGAGCGAACAGCGGAGTGTGGAAAGCGGGCAGCCGCCGGAGAGGGCGGAGGAGCAGGACCGCGGGGGAGGCCGGTCGCGGGTGGTCGCCGGCCGCGAGGGCGGCATTGTCACGGTGACGCTTGATCATCCGGCCAAGCTGAACGTGCTGGACCGGAGTGGGTGGGAGCGGTTGGGTGAGGTGTTCGGGGGACTGGCGGGGGATGATGGGGTGCGGTGCGTGGTGGTGGAGGGGGCGGGGGGACGGGCGTTTTCGGCCGGGTCGGACATAGGGGCGTTTGAGGCGCAGCGGGGCACGCCGGAGCAGGTGGAGCGGTACGCGGCGGCGATTCGGCGGGGGCTGGAGGGCGTGTATGACTGTCCGCACCCGACGGTGGCGGTGGTGCGGGGGATTTGCGTGGGGGGCGGGTTGATCATTGCCGCGTGCTGCGATGTGGTGGTGTGCGGGGAATCGAGCCGGTTCGGTGCGCCGGTGAATCGGTTGGGCGCGACCATGGCGTACGAGGAGATGGCGCCGCTGCTGGCCGCGGCCGGGGCGGGTGCCGTGCTGGAGATTCTTCTGACGGGTGACCTGGTGGGGGCGGGTCGCGCGCGGGAGATGGGGATTGTGAGCAGGGTCGTGGGGGATGGGGAGGTTGGGGGGGTGGGGGGGGAGATTGCGCGTCGGATCGCCGGTGGGGCGCCGTTGGTGAATCGATGGCACAAGAAGTTCGTGAGGCGGCTGGCGGAGGAGCGGCCGCTGACCGACGAGGAGCGGGCCGAGGCGTACAAGGCGTTCCGGACGCGGGATTACCGGGAGGGGACGGCGGCGTTCGTGGAGAAGCGTGAGCCGCGGTTTTCGGGGGAGTAGCGTTACGTGAAGGGTAGCGAAATCGGTAATGAAATCGTGAGCGGAGCGGCTGGTGGGGGGGGCGGGGAGGCGGGGCGCTGGCCGGGATCCGGGTCGTGGAGTTGGCGCACATCATGGCGGGGCCGGTTTGCGGCCGCATGCTCGCGGACATGGGGGCCGATGTGGTGAAGGTGGAGTCGCCGGGGGGCGGCGATCCGACCCGGGCGCTGGTGCCGCTGGAGGGGGTTGAGGCGTCGGGAGCGTTCGTCATGATGAACAGGGGGAAGCGGGGCATCGTGGTGGACCTGAAGGGGGAGGGGGGGCAGGGGGTGGTGCGGCGGATGCTCGCCGGCTGCGACGTGGTGATCGAGAACTTCCGTAAGGGGGTGATGGAGGGGTTCGGTCTGGGGTACGAATCGCTGCGGGAGGCGAACCCGGGTCTGGTGTACTGCCAGATCACCGGGTTCGGGCGTACGGGGCCGCTGGCGGACCACGGCGGCTTCGACCTGATCGCCCAGGGCATGACGGGATTGATGAGCGTGACCGGGGAGGGGCCGGGGCGGCCGCCGGTCAAGTGCGGCCCCCCGCTGACGGACATCACGGCCGGGATCCTGGGGGCGATGGGGGTGGTGGCGGCGCTCTACTCGCGCGAGCGGACGGGTGTCGGCCAACGCATCGACACCTCGCTCTACGAGGCCGGTCTGGTGCAGACCTTCTGGCAGTCGGCCGTCACCCTGGCGACGGGCGAGTCACCCGGTCCCCTGGGCTCCGCCCATCCTCTCGCCACCCCCTACGAAGCCTTCCCGACGGCCGACGGCTGGATCACCATCGGGGGCTGGAACCAGGTCAACTGGCTGCGCCTGCTGGATGCTCTGGAGCTCGACGAGCTGGCCGACGACCCGCGCTTCGCGACCAACGAAGTGCGCATGAAGAACCAGGATGCGTTGCGGGACGTGCTGGCCTTGCGGTTGCGGTCCGCCTCGTCGGAGACCTGGCTTCGGCGGCTGGAGAAGGCGGCCGTTCCCGCCGGCCCCGTGTCGAGCATGCTGGAGGCGCTTCGGCACCCGCAGACGACCGCGCGCGAGATGGTGGTGACGGTGGAGCAGGGCGGGGAGCCGGTGGAGACGCTGGGCATGCCCGTCAAGCTGTCGGAGACTCCGGTCACCTTGGAACGCGGGGCACCGCGGCTGGGCGAGCACACGGAAGAGGTCCTCGGCGAGTACGGGTTCGACGAGGCGGAGATCGCGCAGTTGCTCCGTTCGGGCGCCGTGGGCAGGTTCAACGGATTAGCATGCGACCACGTAGCACCGGTGCAACGTGGCGCTCCCCGTGATTCGGAGGCGATAGCAGGGTGGATCCCCCCTTGACTCTGCAGGAATTGTGGACCAACGCGCTCGCCTACGTCGAGCCCCGCTGGCTGCCCAGCCTCATCGTCCTCGCAGCGGCCGGCATCATCTACATCGTGGCCGGCTGGATACTCCGCCGCCTCGACAAGCGGCTGGCCGCCCGGACCGAAACCGACCTGGACGACGAGTTCCTGCGGTCGCTCCGCAAGGTGGTCCGCCTCACGGTGGTTGCGTGGGCCATCTCGCAGCTGCTGAGCGAATGGGTGCCGCCCCTTGGCACGGCACCTCCCGAAGGCGGCGAGTGGGTGGCGAACGACGTTCAACCCCAGGACTGGGTGTGGGGCATCTGGACGATCCTCGTCTTCTTCCCCATCAGCCGGTTCGTCGGCCACGTGATGGCCACCTTCGAGCAGAAGGTGATGTCCCGCACCGACACCGCCCTTGACGAGACGGCCCTGCCGATGGTCAACCGGTTCGTCCGGTTCCTGGTGATTGCCGTCGGCGTGCTTCTCGCCCTCCCGCAGCTGGGCATCAGCATCGCGCCGCTGCTGGGAGGCGCGGGCGTGATGGGTCTGGCCCTGTCCTTCGCCGCCAAGGACACGCTCTCCAACCTGATCGCGGGCGTCCTCCTCATCATGGACCGTCCCTTCAAGGTGGGGGACAGAATCGAACTGTGGAACGCGCCCCGCGAGACCGGCACATGGGGCGACGTGATCGAGATCGGCCTGCGCGCGACCAAGATCCGCAATCCCGACAACCTCGTGGTGGTCGTCCCCAACAACGAGATCATGCGGCGCGACATCATCAACTACACGATGTCGGGGGACGACATCCGGTTGCGCATCCCATTCTCGTGCGCCTACGAGTCGGATATCGAGCGGGCGAAGGGGCTGCTGAAGGAGGTGGCCCCGACGGTGAAGGGCGTCAAGTTGGACCCCGCCCCGATCGTGATCGTGCGGGGCTTCGGGCCGTCGGAGGTGAACCTGCAGCTGCGCGTGTGGATCATGGAGGCGCGGTCGCGGCGCCGGATCGCGGACGAGATCACCGAGAAGGCGATGGTGGCCTTCGCCGGGGCCGGGGTGGAGATCCCGTATCCGAAGCGGGAGCTGTATATCAGGGGGGGTGGGGCGGCGGGGTTGCTGCCGAAGGCGGAGTAAGGGGTCAACCCGAGTTTACATAATGGAAAGTGTGGTTGACATAAGCCCCGGTCACCCACGTCCTTCCGAACTCTCGGCGACCCTCGCGATAGCATCCAGACTCTCGACTACTTCCGCGTCGATCTCCTCTCTCGGGACGTGCCGGGCGAGTACATGATAGCTCTTCTTCGGCATCACGTTGGGAAGGCCCAGCCGCTCGAAATAGTCCGCGAAGAGCGGGTCGAGAAAATCGTCGCTGGCCTTGATGTCCGGTCCCCACGGAGAACCTTTCCCGAGTCTCTTCAAAGCTGATTCGATGGCATCGATGGACTCGTGCATGGCGCTGGTCCGCCTGGCTTGCTCGGAGGGTGCGAACAGCGGCCCGGGCGTGGCATCCTGAGCCGACGCGGAAGCGTATCGCTCAAGCGTGCGTCGCGTAGTCACATAGTTCTCAATCTCGTTCCGCTCCCACATCCGGTTTTCGAGCGGGGAAGCATCCGCCAACTTCTTGCCCATACGGTCGAACAGGGCGATTCCACGAAGCTCGGGTAGCGCCTCTCGCAGCGCATGGAAGTGATTTGCCGCCGCGGACGGCTGATTGCGCACATAGTGAACGAAGGGGCGTTCCAGAGCACTGAGTGCGGGACCGTGATCAAGACGACTGGCGAGCGCCCGCAGGATCGACAGATCCGTCGATCCCTCCAGATACAGGACCCAGCCCGTTTGTTCGGCCTGGTAGTAGTGCTCAAACCCGAATTCCCGGAGGGCTTTCTGCACCTGGCTGCCGCGGTTGTCCATGCGGTGAGGGGCGCCCACGAACGCGATGACAAGATCCCGGCCCGCCGCCTCGTTGAGAAGGACCTCGGAATGACTGGCGGCGATGATCTGGCTGCCGGTCCCGTGGGCGGTATCTGTCAGCATCTGATAAGTCTGTCTCTGGCGAAGGATCTCGAGATGCGCGTCCGGCTCGTCCAGCAGCAACACGGCGCCGGGGTTCGCGTGCATGTACGCCAGAAGCAGCAGCGTCTGCTGCAGGCCCCGGCCGGCAGACGAAAGATCAAGCTCGATGCCGTGTTCCCGGTAGCTCATCGCGATCTCGCCACGCTCCGCGATATATCGTGGTTCGAGCAATTCAGCTCCGAACAATCCGCGGATCCGTCCGACCAGGTCCGCCCAGCGCGAGTTGTCCCGGTGGACGCGGTGGCAAAGATTGCGTAGCACTTCGGCGGTGCGCCCTTCCCCGACCCGGACGTTCACGGCCCCGTGATCCAACCGTGTTTCCGTGGCTGCCAGCCCCGACATCGGAGGGAGGAAAGCGATCTGTATATTATTCGCCGCTTTCGGAACAGGCATCCGCTCCGGGTTCCGGGTTTCCGAGAGCCTGAGCGGCCGACAGTAGAAGGACTCCTCGTTGGCGTAGTCGAACTCGAGCCCGCATTCCCATGGCTGGTTCTCACCCAACCCTTGCACGGTAATATCGATCCGAATGTTGCTGGTCGTTGTCTTGCCGTCCGACCTGTGCACGTTACGGACCTTGAGTCCACGCCACAGCAGGTTGGCATGTGGCACTGGGATCGCGACAAGGTCCCGTCGGTTGACCGCCACGCCTGGCCGCTTTTCCGGCGTCACCTGCCCGGATCGCTTCTCGTTCCACCGCCGGAGGCCGATGTCCCACAACGCGAGCGCCTGCATGGCCGAGGTCTTGCCGGAGTTGTTGGGCCCAATGAAGACGACGGGGCTCCCGAGCTCGATGTCCACCGAGCCGAATCGTTTGAAGTTGCGGATCGTGAGGTGGGTCAGCATCATCCGCCCCCGGCGCCCCCCAGATCCCCATCCCGAATCCCCCGAAACTCGTTCCCCTCCCGCCAGTTCGGCCAGTCATCCGAAGTCACCAGCCGATACCCCACACGAAACATCAGCTCCAGGTCATCCAGCGCCCCCGTCAGATCCCACTCCGGGTCGAACTCGTCGGTCACCTTGTGGTACCGGTTGCTGGTGTAGTCCGCGCGGCGCGCCAGCGTCCATTCCTCGCCGTGCTCGACGTGGTCGATCCCCGAATCGGTGTAGATCGAGGGGACGCCGACCTTGGCGAAGCTGAAGTGGTCGGAGCGGTAGTAGAAACCCTTCTCGGGCTCGGGGTCCGGCCGCAGGACGCGCCCCACCCTCCCCGCCGCCGCCTCCAGATAGTCGTCCAGCTCCGACGCCCCCATCCCGACGATCGTGATGTCGTTCATGGGACCATCCACGTTCACCCCGTCGATGTTGATCGTGGCCACCGTGCTCGCCGTGGGATACACCGGATTCGCGGCGTAGTAGGCGGACCCCAGCAGCCCCTGCTCCTCGGCGGTCACGGCCAGGAATAGCACGGAGCGGGCCGGACGCTCGGGCAGCGCCGCGAAGGCGCGCGCCAGCTCGATCAGTCCGGCGGTCCCGGTTGCGTTGTCGAAGGCGCCGTTGAAGATCGGGTCCTCCAGGGTTTCGTCGCCGACGCCGAAGTGGTCCCAGTGGGCGGTGTAGATGATCAGCTCGTCGGGCCGCTCGCTACCGGGCAGCAGCGCGAGCACGTTCTTCGACTCGGAGCGCTGGATGTCGAAGGAGACGGCCACCGACGCCGCGGCGCCGAGGGGGACGGCCTGGAAATCGGGACGCGTGGCCGCCTGCGCCAGCGCGTCGTAGTCGAAACCGCTCGCCGCGAAGATCTCGCGCGCCACGTCCGTCTGCACCCATCCCTCGACCTGGACCCGGTCCATGTTGCCGTCCTCGCCGGCCTGGTCGAACTGCGGCCCGGTCCAGCCGCCGCTCACGACTGCCCACGGGTATCCCGCCGCGGCTTCCTCGTGCACGACGATCGCGCCCGCGGCTCCCTGGCGGGCCGCCTCCTCGAACTTGTAGGTCCAGCGGCCGTAGTAGGTCATCGCGTTGCCGCGGAAGAGCGCGTCGTCCTGGGTGGCGAAGCCCGGGTCGTTGACCAGCATGATCACGGTCTTGCCGGCCGCGTCGACGCCCTCGTAGTCGTTCCAGCCGTACTCGGGCGCGACCACGCCATAGCCGACGAAGACCATCTCGGAGTCGCTGATCGACTCGTTTTCGACGACGCGTCTGGTCCAGGCGACGAACTCGTCGGGCCAGCTGTAGGACAGGCTGGCTTGCGGGGCCCGCACCGTCAGGCGGGGGGTGCCCTGCTCGGTGAGCGCGACGAGGGGGACGCTCTGGAAGAAGGAGTCGCCGTTGCCGGGCTCGAGGCCGGCAGCCTGGAACTGCTCGACCAGGTAGTTGACGGTGAGTTCCTCGCCCGCGGTGGAGGGGGCGCGGCCCTCGAATTCGTCGCTGGACAGGGTCTGGATGGCGGCCGAATAGGCTTCGAGGGACATGGCGGCGACGGCGGCGTCGGCGGGGTCCGGGGCGTCGGCTGTGTCGGTGGCGTCGGGATTGCCGCAGGTGGCCAGGGCGGCGCAGGCGAGCAGCATGGCCGGCAGGGTGGGGTGGGGGGAGGGGGCGGTTGTCATGGTTGGGGCGTCTCGTCTAGGATTGATGGTCAACTGTACTTTACATTTTGTCAACCGCAGTTGACATTTCGTGATTCCGAATCGGACTCGATCGCTTCCGGAAGATGGGCCCTGGAGCCGGGCGCGGGCCGCAGGTTCGACCGACTGGCTCATGCGATCTGCCGGGCAGGGTAGCGGGGCCGCTTGGATCGGGTCAAGATGCAGGGCCCCGGGAGCGGCCAATGTCCCGGGCAGTCGCTCTCTCCCGCCGAATACTCCGACAGGAACACCGCCATGAAGGCTCGACTCGCCGCCGTACTCGTTGCCCTGGGTGTGCTGGCCTGCCGGCAGGACCAGGGCCAGACCGGCGCCCCCTCTGCCGAGACTACCGGCAACGCCGACATCCAGAGCGCCGACTCCCTGATCGCAGACCGGTCCGGTCTCCCCTTCTCCGAAGCCCGGGACAGCGCCGGGATCCGGATCGTCGAGAACGCCAAGCCCCAAGAGGGGTCGCGGCTCGACTGGGTGATCGGGCCGGAGCCGGACGTATCGATCGGCGACATGGATGGCGAGGATCCGTACCTGTTCCGTTACGCGTGGGACGCGACGAAGCTGGCCGACGGGCGGATCGTCGTGGCGGACCGTTCGACGAGCGAGCTGAGGGTTTTCGACGTCGCCGGGACGTACTTGGCCGCGTGGGGCGGACTGGGCGAAGGGCCCGGTGAGTTCCCCCGGGCGAGTCTCGGCGACGTGGAACCCTGGCCGGGCGACTCGATCGTCGCGTGGTACTCGGACGCGCAGACCATCTCCGTATTCGATTCCGAAGGGAACTTCGGGCGCTCGTTCAACCGTCCCGGCGCCGGCAAGAGGCCGTGGCAGGTGGCGCGGCCGGAGCTGGTGCGCAGGGATGGAACCATCCTGGCGATCCTTGCAGCGAGGGAGAATGCGGGCGAGACCGAAGTCCAAGTCCTGGACGGGGACGGTGGGCTGCACATGTCCCTGGGTCTCCACCGCAGCCGCCGGTCTCTGTACTTCAGCCGGGAACTGAAACTCGGCCTTTGGGGGGACCTGGTGGTCGTGAGTCCGAACGACAGGTACGAGCTCAAGGCCTTCGCCGCCGACGGAACGCTGGTGCGAATCGTGCGGCGCGAGCATGTCCCCCGGGTCCCCAGACCGGAGGACATCAGGGTCAGTCCGACACTCAGGGAGGATCTGCGGAAGGCGCTCGAGGCCGATCTGAAGAATGTGCGGCAAAGCCAGCTCGAGGAGTACTTCCCCGCCTTCGCGGAGATCATGTCCGATGCGGCCGGTTACCTGTGGGTCCGCGAATTCGAACCCCCGAAGGAAGCTGGTCCCGCGCCGGTCTGGACGGTATTCAGCCCGGAGGGGAGGGTGCTGGGATTCGTGGAGACGCCGGCGGGGCTGAAGATCTACGAGATCGGCGAGAACTACCTGCTGGGGCACGCCGAAGGTGAACTCGACGTGGAGATGATCCAGATGTGGCCGCTGAGGCGGTAGGAGTAAGGGCCCCGGAGTCCCAAGGATCCCGGCTCGGAGGCCGTTTCCGCGATCGGACACCACGACCGGTCCCTCTGCGAGTCGGATTGATTGTCAACTGTGATTTACATTTTGTCAAGTGTAGTTGACAGCAGGAATGCTGGTCGGCCGATTCTGTCCCGGTAGTTGTCCGCCGTTTCCGCCGCCAAAGGATTGCCATTCCTGCCGCTGTAGTCTTGCCGAATCCGCCGTTGAGCCCTTCCCGGAATCCCCGTCGACGATTAGTATCCAAACCCCGCGACCTTCCGATTCCAAGTCCCACAGAGTGCCCATGGCCTATCATCCCAGGATTGTCGACCGAGAGCTGGACGAACGCCTCGCTGCCACCGGAGCGGTAGTCGTTGAAGGTCCGCGGGCTTGTGGCAAGACCACCACGGCGCAGCAGGTCGCGGCCAGCGAAGTGCGGCTCGATGTCGACGATGTGGCACGACGACTGGCCCGCCTGGAGCCTGCCCGCATCCTGATCGGCGCCGCGCCGCGGCTGATCGACGAATGGCAACTGGAACCGGCGATCTGGAATCATGTGCGTAGGGCGGTGGACGATCGCCGCCTCCCGGGTCAATTCATTCTTACCGGCTCCGCGGTGCCGGCCGACGATGCGACTCGGCATACGGGGGCCGGACGCCTGACGCGCCTTCGCATGCGTCCGCTCTCGCTGTTCGAGCTGGGTCGTTCTTCCGGCCAGGTTTCGTTGGCGGGCCTCCTGGACGGTGTACGAGCCGCCGCTGGCCGGTCGGTGATCCCCCTGGACGACCTGGCGGAGCTGATCTCCGTGGGCGGATGGCCTGTCAACCTGGGGCGCAGCACTCCAGTGGCCCTGCGCGCCAACAGGGATCATCTGGACGAGATCCGGCGCCTGGACATAGCGAATGGCGACGGCAGGAGGAGGGACCCGGTGAGGGTGGGGATGCTGCTTCGATCGCTGGCCCGCAACGTCGCAACCCCCGCCGCGATCGCTACCCTCGCGGCCGATACAGGCGAAGGTGTGTCCGCCATCAAGGAACACACCGCCGGCGACTACATGCGGGCGCTGGAACGGATCATGATCGTGGAGAACCAGCCTGCCTGGCCGACGCACCTCAGGTCGAGGTCGGTCCTGAGACGCAAACCGGTTCGGCACCTTGCGGATCCCTCTCTCGCCGTGGCCGCCGTTCGCGCAACACCCGCTCGGCTGCTCCGCGACCTCGATTTCCTGGGGCTTCTCTTCGAGTCGATGGTCGTGCGGGATCTGCGGGTCTACGCCCAGGCCGCGGACGCCGAAGTGTTTCACTACCGGGAGAAGGGCGGCTTGGAGGTGGACGCAATCGTGCAGGGGAACGATGGCCGCTGGGCCGGTTTCGAGGTGAAGCTCGGTGAGCGACGGGTGGACGAAGGCGCGCGCAGCCTGCTCCGGCTGGCCGGTCGAGTGGATTGGGAGCGGATGGGCGAACCGGCGGCGCTGGGCGTAATCGTGAGCAGTGGATACGGGTACACGCGGGAGGACGGAGTGAACGTGATTCCAATCGGGTCGCTGGGGCCTTAGTGTTGAAGGTTGATCTTCGCGGGAGCTCCAGCCCCCGCGAACAGGCAATCGACACCAACAATCCGTGGAAGCCATGAAACTCGATGTCGAAAATCACCTCCGCGCAGTAGAACGCTCCGTGTCTTCGCCGGTGCGCGATGGCCAACCCGCCCGCGCGGTCACGCTGTCCCGCAGCTACGCGACCTCGGTCGAGGACCTGTGGGACGCCGTGACGAACGGCGAGCGGATTCCACGCTGGTTCATGCCGGTCAGCGGCGAGTTGGAGCTTGGCGGGCGCTTCCAGCTGGAGGGGAACGCAGGCGGAGTGATCAAAGAGTGCGAACCGCAGTCTCGTGTCGCGGTCACGTGGGAGTTTGGGGGGGACGTGAGCTGGGTGGAGGCGGGGGTCGCGGACGACGGGGTGGGGCGGGTGCGGCTGACGGTGACGCATACTGCGCTGCTGTCGGAACATTGGGCGCAGTACGGAGCGGGGGCGGCGGGGGTGGGGTGGGAGATGGGGTTGCTGGGGCTGGCGTTGTATATCGCCCGGCCGGGTGAACCGAAGTTGGATACGGTCGAGTTTGCGACTTCGCGGGACGGGAAGGCGTTGATGACGGGCAGCAGCGAGCGCTGGGGGGAGGCGGCGGTGGAGGGTGGGGAGGATCCGGAGGCCGCGCGGGATGCGGCGAGGCGGACGGCGGCGTTCTATACGGGGGAGTCGGCATGAGGAGCCCGCCGTGATTGCTGCCGAGCCACCAGCGGAAGGGGAAGACCCGTCGAAACCCCGCGCAAGGTGAAGGTCGTGGACCCCGGGCACTCGAAGTCGCAACACTCCGAACCGGTTGGAGGCGGGGCGGAGCACGCCCGGGCGCTCATCGCGCAGGCGTGGCGAGCGCGTCGCGGAGTGCTGCAATCGCCACCCACCGACCATGTGACCCGGGGTACCGTCATGACACGGGTGGAGGCTGACCTGGTCAGGGCCTGTGAGATCTGCGAGCAGGCAGGTGCCGGCAAGGAGCTTTCCGTCGCATTGGGGAAGCTCGGTCACGTCGCCTTGGACCTGGATCACCCGGCTAAGGCCCGGATTCTGTTCGGGCGGTCCGTCGCGGTGGCCAGGGAGGCCGGCGATCCACTACGGCTCGCACACGCCGTACGGCACCTCGGCCAGGTAAACCATCGCCTGGGCCGGCCCGAATCCGCGCGACGCTGCTACCAGGAGGCGCTTGACCTGTACGATCAGGCCGGGACGGCACATCCGCTGGACCACGCCAACGCCCTCCGGCCCATGGCCGCACTGACGGAGGAGCTGGGCGACGTGGAGGGGGCGCGGCGGCTGTGGAAGAGGGCGGCCAAGCTGTACCGGTTCGCGGGCGTCGAGGAGGGTGTGCGCGAATGCGATGCGCACCTGTCAATCCTTGGCGACAGCTAGCGGCGAATCCCGGATGAGGTGGCGTCACCGACGGTCAGGGAGGGCTGGCTCTGCGCGTGGGAGGCCGGGGGTTCGGAAGTGGGGCGCGGAGTCCCCGTGCCGGGGCGCGACGAGAACACTTCGTATATTGTCCAGACGACCCCGGGTGTGCCGGACCGGGGCACGCCTCTCCACCCCCGCTCAACCCTCAGGAAGAACAACGACATGCACACGACAAACAAGGACTGGTGGCCGAACCAGTTGAACCTGAAAGCTCTTCAGCGCCACTCCCGCTCACCCGATCCCATGGGCGAGGATTTCGACTACGCCGCGGAGTTCAAGTCACTCGACCTGGACGCCCTGAAGAAGGACCTCTTCGAGATGATGACGACGTCGCAGGACTGGTGGCCGGCCGACTACGGCCACTACGGGCCCCTCTTCATCCGGATGGCGTGGCACAGCGCAGGCACGTACCGGATCAGCGACGGCCGCGGCGGCGGCGGCTCCGGCACCCAGCGCTTTGCGCCCCTCAACAGCTGGCCCGACAACGCGAACCTGGACAAGGCTCGCCGCCTGCTCTGGCCGGTCAAGCAGAAGTACGGCCGCAAGATCTCCTGGGCCGACCTCATGATACTGGCCGGCAACTGCGCCCTGGAGTCGATGGGGTTCAGGACGCTCGGGTTCGGCGGCGGCCGCGAGGACGTGTGGGAACCGGAGGACATCGATTGGGGGGCCGAGGACACGTGGCTCGGAGACGAGCGCTACAGCGGCGACCGCGAACTCGACGAGCCCTTCGGCGCTGTGCAGATGGGCCTGATCTACGTGAATCCGGAGGGGCCGAACGGAAAACCCGATCCCCTCGCGGCGGCCCGCGAGACCTTCCGGCGCATGGCCATGAACGACGAGGAGACGGTCGCGCTCATCGCCGGCGGACACACCTTCGGCAAGGCGCACGGTGCCGCCGATGTGGGCCGCCACGTCGGTCCCGAACCCGAGGGCACCGACCTGGAGGAGCAGGGCCTGGGCTGGAGGAACAGGTATGGCACCGGCAAGGCCGCCGATTCCGTCACCAGCGGGATCGAGGGCGCGTGGACGACCAGCCCCGTGGAGTGGGACAACAACTTCCTGGAAAACCTGCACGGCTACGATTGGGAGCAGGTGGAGAGTCCCGCCGGCGCGGCGCAGTGGACTCCGAAGGACGGGGCCGCCGTGGACACCGTGCCCGATGCGCACGATCCGTCGAAGAAGCACGCCCCCATGATGCTGACGACCGACCTTTCCCTGAGGATGGACCCGGTCTACGCGCCGATCGCCCAGCGATTCCTGGAAAACCCCGACGAGCTTGCGGACGCCTTCGCCCGCGCGTGGTACAAGTTGACGCACCGCGACATGGGGCCCGTCGCACGCTATCTCGGCCCCGAGGTAGCGTGCGAGCCGCAGCTGTGGCAGGATCCCGTCCCCGAGGTCGACCATGAGCCGATCGACGCCGGGGACATCGCGGAGCTGAAGGGCAGGGTACTCGCATCGGGGCTGTCCGTCTCCCGGCTGGTCTCGACCGCGTGGGCGTCGGCGTCGACGTTCCGAGGGACCGACAAGCGCGGTGGGGCGAACGGGGCGCGTATTCGGCTTGCGCCGCAGAACGGCTGGGAGGTCAACGAGCCGGCGGAGTTGGCGAAGGTGCTCGGGGTGCTGGAGGGGATCCAGGGGGAGTTCAACGGAGCGCAGTCGGGGGGGAAGAGGGTGTCGCTCGCCGATCTGATCGTGTTGGGAGGGTGTGCGGCGGTCGAACAGGCGGCCAGGGACGCCGGGCACGAGGTGGAGGTGCCGTTTTCGCCCGGGCGCACGGACGCGTTGGAGGAACAGACGGATGTGGAGTCTTTTGCGGTGCTCGAATCCCGGGTGGACGGGTTCCGCAACTACGGTGGGAACGGCAACGGGCGGCCGTCGGCGGAGCTGCTGGTGGACCGGGCGGACCTGCTGACCCTGACCGCTCCCGAGATGACGGTGCTTGTCGGTGGCATGCGGGTTTTGAATGCTAACTTCGGGCGGTCGGAATCTGGCGTCTTCACTGACAGGCCGGGGACGTTGACCAACGACTTTTTCGTGAACCTGCTGGACATGGGTGTCGAATGGCAGGCGTCCGGGTTGGGCGAAGACCGGTTTGAGGGGCGTGATCGTGGGGCGGGTGCGCTGAAGTGGACGGGGACCAGCGTGGACCTCGTCTTCGGTTCGAATAGCGAGCTGCGGGCGTTCGCGGAGATCTATGCGTGTGATGATGGGGAGGAGGCCTTCGTGCGTGACTTCGTGGCTGCGTGGGACAAGGTGATGAACCTGGATCGGTTTGATCTGGGGTGACGACTGGCGCAGGATGACGATCACCCCGATCCCTCTCGCGCGCTTGCTTGCGGTGACTGCGCTTCTCGCCCACACGGCTACCGCAAACCCGCTCGCAGCACAGCACGAGCGAACCTTCCGCCCCCTCAGATCCCTCGGCGCCGGCAGCGAACTCACCGCCGCAATAAGCCTCGCCGACGTAAACGGCGACGGTGCCCTCGACGCTGTCGTCGCCAACGGCCGCCACTGGCCCGGACAGAACCGGATCTACCTCAACGACGGTCGCGCCGCCTTCACCCTCGCGCGGCGGTTGGGAGATGAACAGGCCGGCACCTACGCCGCCCCCCTCGCCGACTTCGACAGCGACCGAGACCTGGACATCGCAGTAGGAAACGACCGCACCCGCAACCTCATCTACTTCAACGACGGTAACGGCCACTTCAAACCCGGCCCCACCTTCGGAAGCCCAAGTTCGACGCGAAGCATGACACTAGCCGACCTCGACGGCGACGGACACACCGACATCCTGGTGGTCAACCGCCGACGCCGGAACTTCATCTTCCACGGAGACGGTTCCGGGGGATTCGGTGCCGGGATCCCCTTCGGGTCCGGGGACGACTCCACCATCGATGTCGCCGCCGCCGACCTCGACCACGACGGGGACCTCGACCTCGTGCTCGCCAACCGCGACGGCGGGCCCAACGCCATCCACTGGAACGACGCAGGCAGCTTCGCCCGGACGACCGCCTACGGAACCGGAACCGACGAAACGCGCGGCGTGGCGGTAGGCGACGTGGACGGCGACGGCCACCCCGACATCGTGGCAGCGAATATCGGTGAACCGAACGCGGTGTATTTCGGCGACGGAGCAGGAGGCTTCGAACGCAGCGGGCAATTCGACCCCGGCGGCGACCAAAGCTACGCCGTTCGCCTCGCCGACCTCGATCTCGACGGAGACCTGGACATCATCGTCGCAAACGTGGCCGCGCAAAACGCCGTCTACTTCAACCGGGGCAACCAAGGCCGTGACTTCGACGAGTTCCGCTTCGGCTGCCAGGACTGCGCCGCCTATGGCGTAGCGGTGGGAGACCTGAACGGAGACGGCTTCCCGGAGATCGTCACCGCGAATTCAGGGGCGCCCAACGGCCTCTTCGCGAACGTGGAGGCCCGGCGCTGAAGGCGGGTATGGGATCCGACCCGATTTCCGTCCCGATATCAGGCCGCTCCCTTGGGTATCCCGCACGGTTTCCGCCGCTTGTGAATCGCTTCACAAGCTCGTTGGTCGCCGTCGGATACGCCACCAGCCGCATCGGGAGAGTATCCATGTCGCAAGCCCAGTGGGCGAGTCGCGGCTCCAGAGCGAGCGGGTCTGGAGCAGAGATGCCGCGTAGCCATCAGGCGGTGGCGGGCGGTTCCGGCGTCCACAGGCGATCCTGCTGCACGAGGGCGTTGGCGAGGACGACGAGCTTTCTCATGACGGCCGTGATGGCGACCTTGGGCGGCTTCCCGGCTTCGACGAGTGCCGCGTACTTCCGTCCGAGGGCGGGATTGGCGCGGATGGCGGCCAGTGCAGGCATGTAGAACATCCGGCGAGCCTTGTCCCTTCCGCCCTGGATGAAGCTGCGCCCCCTCCAGGTACCGGACTCCCGGGTCACCGGAGCCAGCCCGGCGAGACTGGCGGCCTGGGGGCCGGTCATGGTGCCCAGTTCGGGCATGTGAGCGATCAGGCCCGCAGCGGTGACGCCGGAGATGCCCGGGATCGAGGTCAGGATCTCGCAGCGGCGCTTGAGCGTCTCCTCGCTTTGGAGAAGCTTCGCGATCACGGCGTCGATGCGCTTCAGCTGGCGCTCGATTTGCGCCAGACGCTCCTTGTTGACCCGCTTGGCCAAGGGGTGGCGCAAGTGATTGCCGCGGTTGAGAGTACGAGTCCGGTCCGCCACCAGCCCATCGCGCACCAACCTCAGTTCGGCGAGGTCGCGCTCGTTCCCGGACGTTGCCTTGGTCGGGCGGAGATCGTCGATCACGGCGGCCATCCGCGCCAACGTGCGCGCGTCGATCGCGTCGGTCTTTGCGCGTCGCCCCTGCGATCGGGCGAAGCAACGGACCTGGTACGGATTGATGGCATAGAGGGGAAGCCCGGCCCTCAGCAGCACCTCCTCGAAGTCGCGATGCCAGGGCCCGGTGGGTTCGTAGGCGATCCGGCCGGCCTCGGGGCCGATCCAGGCGATCAGCTTCCGGAACCCGGCCGTGTCGTTCGAGAACCGGGCGGCCCTCCCCTCGGGCGCGGCGTAGGCGTTGAGCCAGGCTTTCGAGATGTCGATCCCGACGGTATGCTCGGTCATATTCCCTTCTCCTGTGCTTGTCATGCGAGCCATTATGCTCAGGTATCCATTCAGGACGTTGGGAAGGACGGTGGCGACCAAACTCACTTGCGGCCCCTTACGGCCAAGCCTGAAACGATCCGACCACCGCCCCCCTTCGGCGCCCCGCGGGGCGCCGAAGGGCCGGGTTTTCCCTGCCACCCGGGTCTGAGACTAACAGACAAGCCTGAAAGTGGAGACTTCTCTTGTGGCTACACGCGACGCACTTCATCTTGGATTCATCGGGACCCAAATAATTTTCGACGCCGGAATCGCATCATGAGACGCAAGAGCAGGGAACTGAGCCTCTTCGGCATGTCGTCGCTGGACCTCTTCGCCTCCGCGCTCGGCGCGTTCATCCTGATCTCAATCATCATCTTCCCCCTCATCACCGACGCCTCGCGGTCCGAGCCCGCGGAGCCGATCCCGCTGCTGGCCGCGACTCCGTGCCCGGAACCGATCGTCTGTCCCGTGTGCCCCGCCTTGCCCCTGCCGCTACCGCCGGTTGCCACCCCTTCACCGGCCCCCGCGCCCGTCGCCACCGTGCCCGAAACACCGCCGGCCGGCCCCGCGCCCGTCGACTGCCCGGTATGCCCGCCGATTCCCGATCCGGTGCCGTGTCCCGCACCCGATCCAGACCCCGCACTGCCGACCGCGACCTACCAACTGCCCCACCTGGACCTCGTCATCGCCCTTGATATCACCAGCAGCATGGGACCGCAAGTAGCCGCCCTCAAGGCCGAAGTGGGACAGCTGAGCGACCTCCTGAGCCGGATGGCACCCAGCTTCGCCATCGGTCTGGTCGCGTTCGGAGACCGCCAATGGGATAGGCCCACGACGACGTTCTCCCTGCGGAGGATCTCCGGCCCCACGTTGGAGCGGGCAGCGTTCAGGGGGTTCGTGAACAACCTTGACGTGCGGATGGGCCTGGGTCGCGGCGGCAACGACGACCCGCCGGAGGCGTTCCTGGAGGCGCTGACGGAGGCGGCGCGCATGCCGTGGCGGCCCGAGGCCGAGAAGAGGGTCATCGTTCTTGTGACCGACCAGCCCGCCTACCCCGATCAGGTGAACCGGTCCATTGCCACCGCCGCCGCGATCGGGCGGCTCCCCGGCCACCGGGTCTCCACGGTCTACATCAACTCGCAGGGCCTGGCCGATCCTCAGGTGGAGGCTTTCCTGCAGTCGGTGGCCAACGCCGGAGGGGGTCAGTTCGTACGCGACGTCGGCGGCTCGCTGACCGTCAACCTCCTGCTCTCACTGTTGTGATGCCGACCGTATGTAGCCATGACGATCTCGTACGCGTTCGCGCCCCGGCTTCGAGCCGGTCGGGAACGTGCATTGCTCTCTCGCCCTGATTCTGGAGGAAACCCACCGATGCCGGATCATCTCCAATCCATTCCCGCGGCAATGAGGGCCGCGGCCGTGATGCTGATTCTGGTCGCGGTCCTCCCCGCGGATGCCGGTGGCCAGCAGGTTCGTATCCTCGCCGACGGCACCGAGGTCAGGCTGGATCCCAGCGAAACGAGCCCGGTCATAACCACGATGGCCTCCGGGACGCTGCTCGACTGGGTCGGCGAGTCGGGCGCGTGGTATGCCGTGTCGGTCGCGGGTCCTCCCGGCGAAGACGACGTCATCGGCTATGTACTGGCCAGCGAGGTCGAATTGGTGGGCGCGGGGGTGCCGCCGCCCGTCGCCCCAGTGCCGACGGGCGTGCCGGGCACGTTGATCGGCGTTCCGGGGCTGGAGGCGCAATACGAGGACCAGCGGCGGCGTCGCACGTCGGGCGTGCGCAAGGTGATCTGGAGCCTCGCCATCATCGGCGGCTCGTACGCGGCCCTTGAGTTCGTGCCTCCGTTGCAGGTACCGGTCCCCGAAGACTTCGAGGACGCCGAATCCTACCAGAGCGCGCTGGACCGGCGCGATGCGGCGGAGACCGCCAGAACCGTCGCCACGGGGCTGGGCGCGGCATTGGGCGCCTGGGGAGTCGCGCAGGTCACAATGAGTTGGCGGAACATGCGGAGTCTGGAACTCGAACTGCCGCGGACGGCGGGCCCGTCGCTGCAGGAGCAGTACGCCGATGCGTTCAGGATGCGTTCCTCCGGCAAGCGCAAGTTGGTCTGGGCCGTCCTGCTGCCGCTCGTCGCGTACGGGACGGTCGAGTGGGTTCCGTACTTCGATGCTCCCGACATGGAGGACTTCGACGATCCGGAAGATTTCCGGGCGGCAGAGTCCAGGCGGGACCGGGCCGAGTCCGCCAGGACGTGGGCTTACATGTTGGGGGCCGGCCTGGGCGGATGGGGCGTGACGCAGTGGGTGCTCGGGGCCCGGAGGATGTCCCGGATCGAGGCAACCGCCAGGATGGCGGCGCTCTCCGTTCCGCTCGGACCCTCCGTCGCAGAGGTACCGGTCGAACTGTTCGCGAATCGCCGGGGCGCCCGCACCGAGTTCGGAATCGGCTTGAGATGGTGAGGACTGCCATGTGTCGCACACGAAAAAATCACGAAAGGCATTGGAACATGAAGACAACGCGAGGTAGCATCCTGTTTCAGGTCGCCGTCTGGATGTCGTTCCTTGCGGCCGGTCCCGCGTCGGAGGCGGCCTCGGCGCAGCAGGTCGAAGTCGTCGCCAATGAGACCGTCGTCAGGCTCGATCCCAACGACGCGAGCCCGGTCATCACCACGCTGGCGGCCGGCACGGTGCTGGAATGGGTCGGCGAATACGGCCCCTATTTCGCCGTGTCCGTTCCCGGACCGCCGGGCCAGGAGAATCTGGTCGGGTACGTGCTGGCCAGCGAAGTCTCCGTGGTGGGGGCGGCAACGCCAGTTTCGCCGGGAGCGTCCGGCGGCGGCATGGCGATACCGGGCGTCGCGGAGCAACACGCGACCGCCAAGGCGAACCGGGCGGCGGGACTCAAGCGAGCGGCCCTGGGCGCGGGACTGGCGGCCACGGCGGAGGTGACCATCTCGATTGCTTTCGAGGTGGAGGACCGGGAACAATACGAGGACGAGGCCGCGTACCAGGCCGCGCTGGACAAGCAAGAAAGCGCCGCGTCAGTCAAGAAACTGGCCATCATCGGGGGCGCGGCCCTGGCCACCTACGGCATCGGCCGCTACGTCCTGGGGTGGCGCAAGATGGCCGAACTGGAGCGGGAATTCCCGGAAGCAACGACCCCGACCCTCGACCGACAGTACGCCGAAGCGTCGCTGAGCCGTTCCTTGGGAAGACGCAAGGTGTTCTGGGGCGCCCTGCTGGCCGGCGCCTCCTTCGCGACGGTCGAGTGGGTTCCGTACTTCTCGGATCCGGTGCCCGAGGACTTTGAGAGCGCTTCGGAGTTCCAGGACGCCGTCAACAAGCGGGACAAGGCCGAAAGGGCCAGAAACTGGATCACGGGCGTCGGTGGCGTCCTGGGTGTCTGGGGCTTCGCTCAATGGATTCTGGCCTCGCAGAAGATGGGCGAGGTCGAGGAACTCACGCGGACCAGGTCGCTTTCCATGCATCCGGCATCATCGGCCTTCGGTTCGCCCGTCAGCCTCTTCGTCGACCGCGATGGCGCGCGCACGCGGTTCGGGGTTGTCTGGAGTCGTTGATGGCCGACATTCCCTCTCCCGATTCCATCCTCCCGGGGACTCTTCTCCTGGGCGAATACCGGATCGAGCGCGAACTGGGTGGGGACGGAGTCGCGACGGCGTACCTGGCCCGCGAGCCGCACCTCGATCGCACGGTCCTGATCACGGAGTATCTGCCGCGGGCCTGGGGCGCGCGCGCCGCGGACGGAACGGTCGGTCCCCGGTCGGCCGACTGGGCCTCGGCGTATGCCGATGGGCTGAAGCGGTTCCTGGCGGGTGCCCGCATCCTGGCCAGGGTCGATCACCCCGCGATCGCCAGGGTGCATCGCGTGGCCGAGGCGAACGGCACCGCGTACCTGGTCACGGAGCACGTAGGGGGGCGCACCCTCGAGGAGGAGCTGGTTGCGGCCGGTCCGCTGACCGACGACAGGGTCCGGAGGATGCTGGAGGGGCTCGCGGGCGGGCTGGCCGAGGTTCACGCGTTCGGCCTGCTGCACCTGGACATCCGTCCCGGCAACGTGATGGTTCGGTCGCGGGACGGCGAGCCCGTGCTCGTCGGCTTCGGATCGGCGGCATCGCGGGTCGGCCCGGTCACGGAGTCGCTCTGGACGGCGCCTTCATCGGGCTACGCGCCGATCGAGCAGTACAGTCCGACTGCCGAACGCGGCCCGTGGAGCGACATCTATGCGCTCGGAGGCGTGGGGTACTACGCACTGACGGGCAAGCAGCCCGTATACGCCGCCGAGCGTGCCCGGCGCGACACGCTGCCAGATCTCGCGGCGGCCGCCGGGCGTCCGGTGGACCCGGCGCTCGCGTTCGCGGTGGAAGCCGCGATGCGGATGGACGAGACGGCGCGGCCACGGGACCTGAGGGTCTGGCGGGACCTGCTGTCCGGAATGCCGGCCGGACGATCCGCGCCCGCGGTTGCGAGTGGGCGGAGGCGCGCGACCCCGCCGGTCCGGATCAACCGGCGACGGATGTTCTACGCGACCGGGGTGGCCCTCGTCGCCGTCGGAGCGGCGGTGATGATTTCGGTGGCGCGCAACAGCTCGCTCACGCCGGAGCAGCGGGCTGCCGCGACGGAGGCCCGTCTGGAACTCGGCCCGGAGACGATCGAGCTTGTCGAGACGGGTCTGTCGGCCGAGGGGCACTACTCCGGTGAGCCGGACGGAGTGCTCGAACCGGAAGCCCGCGCGGCACTGCGGCAGTGGCAGGCCGCGCAGGGAATCGAGGAGACCGGCTACCTGGACCGCGAGAGTCTGTCGGAGCTGTTCACGGCGGGCCGGGCGGTTGCGGAGGAGGCCGAGGACGCGCGGCTGGCTGCCGAGCGGGAGGCCGAGGCGCAACGGTTGGTGGAAGAGCGGCGGCAAGCCCGGCAGGCGCGACTGGCCGAAGCACGTCGGTCGGCGGACGAGCAGCGGCTCGAGTTCGAACGCCAGCTGGAGGAGCAGCGGCTCGAGGCGGAGCGGTTGGAGGCGGAGCGTCTCGAAGCCGAACGTCTTGAAGAGGCGCGACTGGCGGAGGAGGCGCGACTGGCAGAGGAGGAGCGGCAGGCGGAAGAGGCGCGGCAGGCGGAAGAGGCGCGGCAGGCGGAGGAGGCGCGCTTGGCGGAGGAGGCGCGTCTGGCTGAGGAGGCGCGGCAGGCCGAGGAGGCACGTCTCGCCGAGGAGGAACGCGCGGAAGCCGAGCACCTGGCACAAGCCGAGCGGCTTGCCGACGCCCGGCTTCGGTTCGCGCTGGCACAGGGAGATAGTGAAGTGCTTCTGATCTCCGCGGACGATCTTGCCGGCACGATGGGATTGCTGGACTGGAGCCGCGACCGGAACTGGGTGTCGTGGACCGGCGTGCAACTGGTGGGGGGCGCCGTCACGGGTATCGACCTCGCCGGCCGGGTCCTGGACGGCGAAATTCCCGCGACGCTGGGGCATCTGCCGGATCTGCAGTACCTGAACCTTGCCGACAATCGGATCTCCGGCGCGATTCCCGCCGAGCTGGGCGGATTGACCAAGCTTGAGGTCCTGTATCTGCAGGGCAATCTTCTTTCCGGTGAGATACCGGCCGAATTGGGTTCCCTCTCCCAGCTCGAGGATCTCTACCTCCATGACAACCCGCTGACCGGCGGCATCCCGGCCGAACTGGGCAACCTGGGCAACCTTCGCCGCCTGCTCCTGTCGCGCACGCGGGTCGCCGGCCGGATACCGCCCGCGCTGGGCAGACTCGCGCGCCTCGAGGTGTTGTCCCTCGAGCGCAACCAGCTTTCCGGGAGCATTCCGGCCGAACTGGGCAACCTGGGCAACCTCAAGCGATTGTCCCTCAGCCACAATCGTCTGTCGGGTTGCATACCGGAGGGATTGAGTCGTTTCGAGTCGAGCATCAATCCCCAGATGGACGGGGTGAATCTGCCGAGGTGCGCGGACCAACAAGCGGGCGGGCGGTGAGTTGGCGATGGTGAAGGACAGCGCGTCCGGGCGACCGCCGAGGGACGATCACGTACCATTCCGGGCGGTGGTGCTGTTCGGCTCGCTCCTGTTCGCGGTCGCCCTCGTCGGCGTGCTCTCCTACGTGTTCCCGGCCGGCGACGACAGCGTGGGCGCCGAACTGCTGATCGACAGAAACACCCGCATCTTCCCATATCCGTTCACGATCCAGAACCTCATGTGGCTCGCGTTCTGCCTGGCTGCCGGCGAGCTCGTGGTGCGCCACCTGGCGGGCCGCCGGGAACGTAACCAGCTCGAACTGGGACTGCTTCCCGAGGACGATCGAACGGTTCTGCGCCAAGGGGATGTCACAGCGATTCACGACGGGGTGGTCGAGTCCGATCCCGAGGGCCGCTACCTGTTGCAGCGCCTGCTGACCGGCGCGCTCCTCCAGTTCCGCAACAGCGAATCGGTCGGTCAGGTCACCTCGATGATCGAGCTGTCGATCGAGCTGTACCATCACGAGATCGAGCTTCGGTACAACATGCTCAGGTACGTGATCTGGCTGATCCCGACGCTGGGCTTCGTCGGCACGGTGCTGGGAATCGCGTTCGCGATGCGCACGGCCGGGCTCATGTTCGCCGGCGCGAGCATCACCGAAGCGTCCATCGGTCCGGAGATGATGGAACAGGTCACCGGCGACCTCGGCGTGGCGTTCTACACGACCCTGCTCGCCCTCCTGCAGTCCGCGGTGCTGATGTTAGTGATGCACATCATGCAGGAGCGCGAGGAGGGTGCGCTCAACCGGATCGGACAGTACTGCCTGAGGAATCTCGTCAACCGGCTGCACGCGGGACGGTAGATCGACCTATGGCCGCCGTGCCTGATGTTGTTGGCAAAGTCGCTCGGGGCCGCTGCCGGGGTTGGGATGGAGCCGTTTGCGGGGAAGCGGGGGTTCGGCGATGCACGTTCTGGACGGTGGCGATTGCCCCTGATCCTGCTCACCTGAATCTGGAGTACGAAAAATGAGACGTCAACGACTGCTGCTGTTCCTTTCGGCCATCGTATCGGTCGCTCTGTGGACGTACGCGTGCGGGGACGGGACCACGGAGCCGCCACGCGATGTCCCTGAGCCCACCACCGTCACGGTGAGCCCGGCCACGGCCACGGTTGTGGAGGCCGATACGTTGCGGCTGACGGCGACCGCCACCAACGCGTACGGACAGGTGGTGAGCGGGGTCGAGTTTGTATGGGCGTCGGGAAACACGGCGGTGGCCGTGGTGGACACGTCCGGGCTGGTGACCGGGGTTGGTGCGGGAGAGGTGCAGGTGACGGCTACGGCGGCAGGGCTCACGGGCCGCGCGGAGCTGACGATTGTGGCTCCGGTGCCCACGACCGTCGCCGTCACCCCCGACTCGGTGGTGCTCATCGCGCTGGGACAAACCACGCAGCTCACCGCCGAGGTGCGCGATCAGGCCGGGCGCGCGATGGAGAGGTTCCGGTTGCCTGGTCGAGCGCTGATACGACCGTCGGGGTGGTGGACACGTCCGGGTTGGTCACGGCGGTGAGCAATGGTGCGGTGACGGTCACGGCGACGGCGGGGGACGCGGCCGGTGAAGCGCGTGTGACCGTCATGCAGTCGGCGGACCGGACGGCGCTGGTGGCGTTGTACAACGCGACGGACGGTCCGAACTGGGTCGACAACACCAACTGGCTGACGGATGCGCCGCTGGGGGAGTGGTATGGGGTGGATACGGACAGACAGGGCCGGGTGGCCAAGCTAGTGTAGTGTCCGTGATATACCCCTGTTAATCCGGGCTGGCTTGGGTTATGGTCCATCTTCGTGCGGGATCGGGAGACCTTGAGCAAACGAGGGGGAGCCAAATGCGGAAGGCGGTCAGGATCGAGCTTGCGGAGGGGGACCGGGAGGTTCTGGAGCGCTGGTCGCGGTCGAGGAGCGCGACGGTGCGGCTGCGGGAGCGGTCGCGGATCGTGCTGATGGCGGCCGGCGGGATGACGAACGTCGCCATCGCCCGGGAGTTGGGGACGCATACGGACAAGGTGGGCCGCTGGCGGCGGCGCTACGCGGACGAGGGGATCGAGGGGATCGAGAAGGAGCGTCCCCGGGGTGGCAACCACGGGGGCCGGTGCCCGAAGGCGCAGGCGGCGCTGAGGACGGAGATCATCCGCCGGACGACGCGGGAGAAGCCGCCGGACGCGACGCACTGGTCGTGCCGGTCGATGGCCAGCGCGGTGGGCACGACGCACAGCTTCGTGAACACGGTGTGGCGCTCGGCGGGGCTGAAGCCCCATCTGTGGCGCACCTTCAAGGTGAGCACGGATCCGCGCTTCGAGGAGAAGCTGCAAGACGTTGTGGCGCTGTACCTTGACCCGCCGGACAACGCGGTGGTGTTCAGCTTTGGCGAGAAGAGTTCGGTGCAGGCGCTCGACCGGACGCAGCCGGGACTGCCGCCGAAGCCGGGCCGCTGCGGGACGATGACGCACGACTACAAGCGCCACGGGACCACATCGCTCTTCGCCGCGATGGACGTGGCGTCGGGCGAGGTGATCGGCGAGACCTACCGGCGGCACCGGCACCAGGAGCTCCTCCGGTTCCTCCGCAAGGTCGTGAAGGAGGTGCCGAAGGGGCAGCAGATCCACATCATCCTGGACAACTACTCGACCCACAAGCACCGCAAGGTCAGGGAGTGGGCCGAGGGCACGAAGCGCGTGCACTTCCACTTCGTCCCGACCAGCTCTTCGTGGCTGAATCTGGTCGAGCGCTTCTTCAGCACGCTGACCGAGAAGCAGATCCGCCGCGGCGTCTTCCACTCCGTCGCCCACCTCGAATCGTGTCTGAAGGAGTACCTCGAGACCTACAACCAAGACCCCCGGCCGTTCGTCTGGACGAAGTCGGCCGCGCAGATTCTGGAGAAGGTGGAGCGGGCCCGGAAGGCGCTCGCAGCCGCCTCAGCATAGGTGCATTATGTTTCGGACACTACACTAGGGCTACCTGCGGGTCGGGGGGTTCCTCCGGTCTCCCGGAGGGGTTGGACCGGAGCGTCTCGCCGTAGTATAACGCTGGGCGGGTCAGCTACCGATCATCGATGGCCACTCCAGTCTGCACCCCAGGCGACCCACCGTCAGCTTTCGTCCGCTGACGTTCCGAGGCAGCTTCACGGGACAAGAACTTCATCTCGAACAAATTGCAAGCGGATGATCCCCGGCCGCTCCATCGTCTCATCGAAGTAGCAGTCAACAGCTTCCCGGATCCGTATTCCGCCGATGCCGATCACCGATTCCGCCATGCCGATCACCGATTCCGGGGCATGCCGATCACCTTGGAGGAGAGCGGAGGTCCATAGGGGCGCTGGGGTCGGGTTACGGGTTTGAAGTTTAGGGGTTGGAGGGGGTAGTCGTCGAGTGTGAAGGGACCGTTGGCAGTGTGTTGCTGGGACGGCCGGCGGGCCGGTTTTTCCGGAGGGGTGTAGGTAGGGCGAAGGTCTTCGGACGGCCTCTACGGCGCTCTGGAGAGCGGTTTTGCGAGGGAACCGGGCCATTTGTCCCGGATTGGGGGGTGCGGACGGATCCGGGCCGGCCGCAACGGAACGCCCGGACGGCCGCACGGCCCGCTCAGAGCTGTCTTTCCGTCTTTTCACCCCCGATCGCAGGGAGAGACGCGCTTCCAGAGGCATGCTTGAGCCCGGTCTCTCGGCGGATCAGGCGTCGCCGGGGACGGCGTCGGCTTCCTTCGTCGAGTCGTAGAGCCTTCTCATCGATCCGCCCTTGAGGGCGATGCGGTGCGCGTTGTTGAGCAGTCTGTCGAGGATGGCGTCGCCGAAGGTGGGATCGCCGACGACCTCGTGCCAGTGCTCGACGGGGACCTGGCTGGCCAGCAGCGTGCCGCGGCGGGCGTAGCGGTCGTCGAGGACCTCGAGGAGGTCGTGCCGTCCCTGTCCCGAGAGCGAAGCGAGCCCCCAGTCGTCGAGGACGAGGAGCCACGTCCGGGCGAGCCTCTGGATGACCTTGGGATACGACCCGTCGCCGCGGGCGAGGGTGAGTTCGTCAAGCAGGCGGGAGACGCGGTAGTAGCGCGTCGAGATTCCGGCGCGGCAGGCCTGGTGGCCCAGCGCGCACGCCAAGTAGGATTTTCCCGAGCCCGTGGCACCGCTGACGAGCACGGTTTGGCCGTCCCGGATCCACTGCCCGGAGGCGAGGCGGAGCACGAGGGATTTGTCCAGTCCGCGAGGGGCCTTGAAGTTGATGTCTTCGATGGTCGCGTCGAGGTGGAGCTTGGCGTGGCCTTTCAGTCGCTGGTAGCGGCGCTGCTTCCGTTCGGTCTTCTCGCGTTCGAGGAGCAGGGAGAGGCGGTCCTCGAAGGACAGTTCGGCGATGTCGGGCATGGCGGCCTGTTCCTGGAAGGCCTCGGCCATGCCGGAGAGCCGGAGTTCGTGAAGCAGGTCGAGGGTGGGTTGGCGAAGCATGATGGTCAGGACTCCTTTCCATTCTGGGGAGTGTAGTACCCGGGCCCGCGGATGTTGGCGTGGTGGCCGGGGAGGGAGAGCGTGTACTGCTGGTCGTCGGCCTGGTCGAGGCCGGTCGCGAGGATGGACTTGACGGACTTGTAGCTCAGCGTGCCGATGTCCAGCGCGTGGCGGCAGGCGGCCTCCAGGCGCTCGGCGCCGTAGGCCCGCAGCAGTGCCTTGAGCCCGAGGCAGCTGCGGTAGCCCTGTTCGGGGTGGGGCCGGCTGTCGAGGAGTTGTTCGACGAACGCGGCCGTGTGCGATCCGGTCCTCTGTCCCCAGGCGATCAGTCGGGACGGCGTCCAACCCGCATGGGCGCGGTGCGAGGCGGGCATGTGCGACGGTTCGGTCGCGTATCCGCCCTTCCTGTGGACCCGTAGGTGCGCGGCCACCCGGCGGTACTTGTGGAAGATCTCGACGGTCTGGGCCGTGAGCCGAACGTCGACCTCGCAGCGGCCCAGCGGGTGGGGGACGCTGTAGAGCGCGTGCTCGACCTGGATGTGGTAGTCGATGTTGACCCGCGCCTTGCGCCACTCCGCGTATTCGTAGCGCTCGGCCGGAAGCGGCTTGAGCGCCGGCCGGTCGAGATCCTCGAACCAGCTGCGGCGGCTCCCATCGGTCTTGTCGAACGGCCGCTCGTTCAGCGCGGCCAGCAGCGGCGCGATGGCGTCGCGGAGTTCGCCGAGCGAGAAGAACGTATGGTTGCGCAGCGGCGCCATGACCCAGCGCTCGACGTGTTGGACTGCGGTTTCCGCCTTGGCTTTGTCCCGAGGTGCCCGGGGCCGCGCCGGCAGCACTGCGGTTCCGTAGTGGGTGGCCAGTTCCTGGTACGTCGGGTTCAAGTCCGGCTCGTAGCGGCTGGCCTTGTGGACCGCGGCCTTCTCGTTGTCCGGGATCACGAGTTCGGGCACCCCGCCCCAAAATTCGAACATCCGGACATGCGACATCGTCCAGTCCGGCAGGGACCGGCTCCGGGTCACGTCCACGAAGGTGTAGTTCGACGCGCCGAGGACACCGACGAAGACCATGACGTCCCGCGCCTCGCCGGTCTTCCGGTCCACGACTTCGAACTTCGGGCCCGCGTAGTCCACGAACGCCTTTTCGCCCGCCCGGTACACCTGCCGCATGACCACGTCGATCCGTCCCCGCCACGCCCTGTAGCGCTCGCAGAACCAGCTGTACCCGTAGCCGTTCGGATGCGCCGCCCGGTACTCCAGCCACAACAGCTGCAGCGTCACGCCCTTGTGGCGTTGAAGCTCCCGGTGAACCTGCTCCCAGTTCGGCTCCGGCCGGGGAACCCGCGACGGTGGCAGGGGCGGGAACAGCGCCGCCTCAAGCGCGGCGTCGTCCAGCCCCTCCGGCAACGGCCAGGAGAAGCCCCCGGCGCTTGCCCGCCGCACGTAATCGCTCACCGTGCTGTTGGCGATGCCGAGCGATCTGGCGATCTCCCGGTGGCTGCGCCCGGCCTCGTACTTCAGACGCAGCACTTCTCGAATCTTCCGCATGGACAACCTCTTCTGTGACACCCTCTTTCTCCTCGTCTCAAGGAACCTCTGGCGAGGATGGAAGAGGGTGTCGCTACAGCAGGTTCTCCAGCGCTCCTACTCGCTCACTCCAAGGTGATCGGCATGCTCTGGAATCACTGATCGGCATACTCTGGAATCGGTGATCGGCATGAAATGGAATCACTGATCGGCATGGGCCGGAATCAGCACCGGACGTTCCGGCGGATTTCCTCCACCGAATCGCCCTGCGTGTGGATCCCGTATCCGATCGCACTGGCTGAGTAACCGCCATCGACTTCGTCCTCAATCACCTCGAAGATGATCTCGCTCATTCGCCGCTCGCTCCGGCGGCAGCTTCGTGTCGGAGACCCCCACCCTACGACACCGCCCTCCCCCGCACCCGCACCACAAACAACCCCTCCCCCCAACTCGACACCACCACAATCCCGCTCTCAAAGAACGGGTAGTTGCTCCACGCCCCCCCAAACGCCGGCAGCCCCGAATCATCCGGCACGGTATCGAAGAACCCGATCTCCACCGGATTCTCCACATCGCTGATGTCGAGCACCCGCAGCCCGCTCATCAGGTTCGCCTGGTACAGCCGGTTCCCGCGCACGTACTGGTTGTGGTCGATTGTGCCCGTCTCGGCGAAGTGCTCCTTGAGCAGCAGCGGATCGTCCAGGTCGGCCACGTCCCAGACCAGCGTCCGCGTCCGCTCCACGCCGCCCTGCACCTCGTCCAGTTCGTCGCCCATGAAGAAATGGCGGTGATCCTCGGTCAGCCAGCCCTGGTGCGCGTAGCCCACGTTGGGATACTCGCCGCGGGCGATGGCGACGGGGTTTTCGCGGTCGGTCACGTCGGCGATGCTCAGCGCGGTCTCGTTGGCGCCGAAGCAGATCTCGCGGCCCTGGTAGTCCTCGTCGGGGCCCTCGTAGATGACGCACTGCGCGTCGTGGGAGTAGCCGGTGCGCGCGCGGCCGGTGGTGCCGTCGGCGAAGCAGCCCAGGAAGGCGGGTTCGGCGGGGTTGCGCACGTCGATCATGTGGAGGCCGCCGCCGCAGGTCTCGCCGCCCATGCTGCTCCCGACCGCGTACGCCGTCCCCGTCTCCTCGTTGATGACGATGTTGTGGGCGCTGTGGATGCCGTCGTAGCGGGCGGTCTCGGCGAAGGTGACGGGTGGCCCCGAGGCGTCCCTTAGCTGAGTGAGGTCGAAGATCTGCACGCCGTGCGATCCGGCGCCGTCGGCGACGATGAAGGCGTGGTCGCGGTACACCTTGATATCGCGCCAGAGGTTTTCGGTGGCGCCTTCGGTCAGGGGCAGCTCGCCGGCGTAGCGGGGGTTGGCGGGGTCGCTGACGTCGACGAAGGCCGTGGCGTCGGAGCGTCCCACCAGCGCCCAGTCCCGTCCGGTAACCGGGTCGGTCCAGCCCCAGATGTCGTTGAGGATGGTGCCCGGATCGGCGCCCAGCGCGTCGAGCGGCACGAAGGCGACCAGGTCGATCTGCGAGCAGTCGAAGGGACCGGTCGCGCCGTCGGTGCAGGGGGCCTCCCCGCCCGTGACCGCGGCCAGGGTGCGGGTGGTCTCGCGCAGGGTCGTGCCCTCGACCCAGGATCCGTCCTCGCGCTCGAAGACGACGGCGGCGCCGAGCCGCATGTCGGCGTTGGAGGCGGCGACTACGGCCACGTCGTCACGCAGGGCGACGAAGGAGCCGAAGAGGGCGCCGCTGTTGAAGCCGGGGGCGGGGATGGTGTTTTCGCTTTCCAGCGACATGGTGGCTTCGGCGACGTGGAAGACCTGCGCGCCGCCCGCGCCCTGGCCCACTCCGCTCGCGCCGACCCACGCGCTGCGACCGTCGAAGGCGACCGCCGAGCCGTAGCCTGCCGGGCCCTCCTCGGGGAAGGAGAGGCGGGATGACTCGTTCCACGCGCCGTTGGCATCCCGGTTGAAGAGGGCCGCCGTGCCGGCTCCTGCATCCGCGCCGGGTGCGCCGATGAGCACGGAGGTGCCCGACGCGGCGAGGCTCGTGCCGAGGACATCGCCGCCTCGACCGTCGTCGAGCGCCAGGGTGACCGTTGGGGCGCCGCCGCCGGCCGGGAAGTCGGCGTCGAAGATGTAGGCCGCGCCACGATCGCCATCAGTCCCGGGCGCGCCGACGAAGAGGTGGCGGCCGTCGAGCGACAGGGACGCGCCGAAACGGTCGGGGGTGGTGGGGGTGGGGGAGGGGAGGACAGCAGCGGAACCGCCAGTCGCCGAAAACCGAAGCACCGCGCCCGGACCGGCGTCGGAGGGCGCCCCGAGAAAGACCGCGTCGCCGGAAAGCGCGACCGCGGTACCCGCGCCCCGAATCCCTTCAGCCGGTGGAAAAAATCCGACCGTCTGCGCCCACCGCCCCTCGTCCCCCCGCTCGAAGAGATAGGCACCACCCCGCCCCTCACCACGCCCAGGCGATCCCACCACCAGCCGGTCCCCATCGACCGCCAGCGCCGCCCCGAACTCGTCGCCGATCTCGACATCGTCCCCGTTGATGACATACGCGAACTCCCAACCGTCCCCCGCACGCTCGAACACGTAGATGCTCCCCGGCGATGGGTAGATCGCGCCCGCCACCCCGCCACCGGTCCGTCCCACGAAGATCTCGCCGTCACCGATCGCGATCGCCGCCCCGAAGCCGGCGGCCGCCCACACGGCTTCCCGGTCGGGGGAGAAGGACTGGGCGCCAAGGGGAACGTGAAGGCCCAGGAGCCCGTGGGCGGTCAGGAGTGCGGCCGCGACGGTGCTCGTGATTGTCGAATTGCGTGTGATCTTCATGACTTTCCTCGCTCCAGTGCTTGAGTTTCCCTCAAGATCGATGCCCCGGTTGCGAAGCGCAAACACTGTAAACCAGACATGACAGTGCGCCGTGGAAAGGCGCGCTTTCCTGGTGGGTGCGAATCCCACCCAGCTATCGCTCCGGCTGGTAGCGGCCAGAGCGGTTCATGGAGGTAACGACATGGGCTGAAGCACTCCGGTAGAAGGGCCGCCTTGGGCGGCTCAGCGACCATGCAGGCCGGAACGCGAGTGAACGCCGAGCAGACCTCGAAACGGTTATTGCGGAAGTCGACCCTCCTGGAAACAGGGGAAGGCCGCCGACCGGCCGGGAAGAGAGCGACGAGAGCACCGGCCGGTTTCCGCCGGGGTAATGGCGTCGGCATGCATGGAAGATGGAAAGCGTAGCAACACGGGAAGCCCTGCCGGTGCCGTGCACGCGGCAACCGGGACCCCGCGAGGGGCAGGCCGGGCCGGCAGGGTGGCGGAGAGGCCCGTAGTACTGGAGACGCGGGGTAGTGCCCGTCGAGGAAAGGGGCCTCAGGTGTGGAGGGATGACGGAGGAGCGAAAGCCTGCGGGAGTGGCTTTGCCTACGAACCCCGCGTGAAGGGGCGGAGAGTTCCGAAGCATCACATGCGTAAGCGAAGGGGCCGGGCCGAATGGAGGCTCGGTGCCGCCGGGGCGTGAACAGGCCCGGCGGCGCGACGGCGAGGGACACCGCGCGGGTGAAGCCGTGCAGCCTCTGGCAGCCGGAGGAACGCAAGCCACCGGCACCGTGAGTGTGACCCCGAACCGGCGTTCCGCGTGCGAGTGGCATGATCCCACTGGAGAGCTGGATGCGGGAAATCCGCACGTCCGGTTCGGAGGGCAGGGGGTGGAAACGGACCTACGGGAGCCGGACTGAGCACCGCCGCGAAAGCGAGTGGAATTGACGCACCGGACCCTAAGGGCACCGCGCCACCCCCTGACCCTACTTTTGTAAACCGTAGACTACTGTTTCTTCTCTCTCTATTCCTCGTTGGTGAATCGGATAGGGGGGGACGTGCGCCTGGCCAGAGGTGGCGCGTTCGACTGGACACGTCAGCTCAATGGTGTCATACTGAATTCAATACAAATTACGTACGGAGACTTGAATGCACCGCACCAAGGACACCTACCCGCTGAGCCATTTCCGGCAGCGCACGGGCGAGCACCTCGATCGGATCCGAGAGGGTCGGGTCGAGACCATCACGCAGAACGGCCAGGCCGCAATGGTCGTCATGAGTCCCGAGCGCTACGACTTTCTGGTCCACTCGGCCGAGCGCGGACACCTGTGGCGCGAGGCGATCCGGGCTCACCGGGCTGGTGAGCGTGGCGTCCCCGCCAAGGAAGCCATTCGCGGACTGGCGGACGAGCTCGGCTTGGAGTAGTGAGCCACTATGAGGTTGTTTTCTCCCCAGGGGCACTCGGGTCAATGAGGCGGATCACCCGCCACATCACCCGGGATTCGGGCCGCGGTCGGGCTGGCCAATGGCTGACAAGGGTCATGGATAGCGCCGTCACGCTCGAAAGCCACCCATACGCCTTCTCGGTCGTCGGTGAGTTCGAGCTCGAGGACATCCGCGCCCGTTTTGTCATGCGGCATGTCCTCTACTATTTCGTCGATGAGTCCGCCCGTGTCGTGACCATCGTCGATGTAGTTCACACTGCCCGAGAGACTGAGCGGGAGCGCTACGAAAGGGGTTGAGCGCCGGGTTCCAAGTGACCACCGAGTGATTGCCCTGGGTTGCGACCCCTCAAGGCAACACCATCGGCCCCACCCACAACACCCACAGAACCCCGCCCAGAACCGCCCCCCACTCGCCCCGCCCCCCGCCCCCGTGCTACTCTACACCGTCACCGATTCGGCCCCGCCAGGCGGCCCAGGCGAGTCCCCCAACCCCTCGAAAGCACACCGATGAGCAAGAAGACCGCGAAAGAGACCTCCCCGCCCCCCGCCACCCCTCCGCCCCCCGCCACCCCCCCCGACCCCCCCTCCCGCCGCGCCTTCCTCTCGCACGCCGCCGCGGGTGCCGCCGGTGCCGGCCTCCTCGCCGCATGCGGCGCCGACACCGACGACACCCTCGAGGGCGCCCCCGCCGTCCAGACCGCCGAGCGCGTCCGCTGGCGGTGCGCCTCGAGCTTCCCGCGCAGCCTCGACACCATCTACGGTTCGGCCGAGATGATCGGCGAGCTCACATCGGCGCTGACCGGCGGCCGCTTTGAAATCCGTGCGTATCCCGCGGGCGAACTCGTCCCCGGTCTCCAGGTCATGGACGCCGTGCAGCAGGGGACCGTGCAGGTTGGGCAGAGCACGAGCTACTACTACACGGGCAAGAACCAGGCGCTGGCCTTCGACGCCGGTGTCCCCTTCGGCATGACCGCGCGCCAGCAGGACGCCTGGCTGAACGAGGGAGGCGGCCTCGACGTGGTCCGCGGCGTCTTCGCCGACTTCAACATCATCACCTTCCCGGGCGGGAACACCGGCGCGCAGATGGGGGGGTGGTTCCGCAAGGAGGTGAACTCGCCCGGGGACTTGGTCGGCCTCAAGATGCGGATCCCGGGATTGGGCGGTGACGTCATGGACCGTATGGGGGTGACCGTCCAAGTCCTTGTCGGTGGCGAGATCTACCAGGCGCTGGAGCGGGGCGCGATCGACGCCACCGAATGGGTCGGGCCCTACGACGACGAGAAGCTCGGTCTCCACCAGGCCGCCCAGTACTACTACTACCCGGGCTGGTGGGAGCCGTCGGCCTCGGTCTCCTTCGAAGTCAACCAGACCGCGTGGGACAGCCTGTCCGCCGACTACAAGGCCGTCTTCGAGGTCGCGGCGCAAGCGTCGGCGCGCCGGATGCTCTACACCTACGATGCCCGGAATCCGGCCGCGCTCCAGCGCCTCATCGCGGGCGGCACCCAGTTGCGCCCCTTCTCCGACGAGATCATGGGGCGGGCGCGGACCACGATCAAGGAGATCCTCGAGGAGTACGCGGCGGCGGACGCGCAGTACCGCCAGGTGTACGACCACTGGCGCAACTTCAAGGAGGCGTCATACCGCTGGTTCGGCACGGCTGAATTGAGGTACGCGGGGTTCGCGTTCGAGTTGTAGGGGGGCGCGGACTACCCAAGCGGGTACGCGAGTGCCGCCTGTATGGTCGGAAAAGCCCCGGCGCAGATGATGTTGGCGGTGGTCAATCGGCTCATGGGCAAACTGAAGCCACCCGGTCGCCGCCCGGAACACCCGATGCCTCCGATGTCCAGATTCGGAGGAGTCCTGTGATTTCCTTGGGTATCAGATCGGCTGGAACCATCGCCCCGCAGACGGGAGCCGACACATCGGCACCCCGGCCGCGCAGGGTGAGCGTTCGGAGATCTGCTACAGGACCAGCGAGCAGACGGCCCGACGGTACATGGGCCGGTCCGCGGAGGAGGTTGTAGCGCGCCTGAACCGGATGATGACGGGATAGGCGAACTACTTCACCCTCGGCAGGTGAGCCCGGCCTGCAGGGCGGTGGACATGCACGCCACCCGGCGGCCACGACAGTGGTTCAGGCCTACTACGTCGAGTGGCACATGCACCGCTCGCTGGCGCACGTGCTCTTCGCCGACGACGAGCCAGCCGCCGCCGAAGCCGCACGCGCCTCGCCCGAAGGCCGCCCGCGACAAGGCGGCCGCCACACACGGTCTGCCGGTCCACAGCTCCCAGACCCTGCTCGGCGATCTCGCCACCCTGACCCGCAACGGCGTCAGGCCCGCCGTCCTCGGCGCCATGACCGCCGACACCCTCCAGGCTAGGCTGGGCTAGCCCGCCCCACACCGATCCAGGCCAAGGCACTCCACCTCCTCCGCGTCCGCCCATGACCCGTGCCCAATGACGTACACCCCGGGGCTCCAACGATGTCACCGCGCCGGAATCGCTTGCCAACCTCACCGGAGCAGGACTTCGGCCCAAGATAAGCGGCGACGGTTTTCGGCGGCACAGGCTGCCAGGTTCCCGGCGGGGGTGCGCGGCCGCCGGACGGGGGACTCTCGGGTTCGGGTAGAGTCGCACACTCAGCGGATCCCGGCATCTTCACCGATTCCCGTAAACCAAGCTGAAACAACAAGTTGGAACCCTCACACTGGGAATCGGGCCAAATTCGTCCGACGGACAGCTGGCCCAAAAAGCAAAGAAAGAGAGAGTCTTTTCCAACGCGGAGATGAGTATCCATGTCGCAAGCAGGCGGGGCGAGTCGCGGCTCCAGTGCGAGCGGGTCCGGGGCAGAGGTATGAAGTAGCCATCAGGCGGTGGCGGGCGGTTCCGGCGTCCACAGGCGATCCTGCTGCACGAGGGCGTTGGCGAGGACGACGAGCTTTCTCATGACGGCCGTGATGGCGACCTTGGGTGGCTTCCCGGCGTTGACGAGTGCCGCATACTTCCGTCCGAGGGGAGGATTGGCGCGGATGGCGGCCAGCGCAGGCATGTAGAGCATCCGGCGAGCCTTGTCCCTACCGCCCTGGATGAAGCTGCGCCCCCTCCAGGTACCGGACTCCCGGGTCACCGGAGCCAGCCCGGCGAGGCTGGCGGCCTGGGGACCGGTCATGGTGCCCAGTTCGGGCATGTGGACGATGAGTCCCGCCGCCGTCACGCTGGAGATGCCCGGAATCGAGGTCAGGATCTCAGACCGGCGCCTGAGAGTCTCGTCACTCTGGAGAAGCTTCGCGATCTCGGCGTCGATGCGCTTCAGCTGGCGCTCGATTTGCGCCAGACGCTCCTTGTTGACTCGCTTAGCCAAGGGGTGGCGCAAGTGGTTGCCGCGGTTGAGCGTACGAGTCCGGTCCGCCACCAGCGCATCGCGCACCAACCTCAGTTCGGCGAGGTCGCGCTCGTCCTCGGACGTTGCCTTGGCCGGGCGGAGATCGTCGATCACGGCGGCCATCCGCGCCAGCGTGCGCGCGTCGATTGCGTCGGTCTTGGCGCGCCGTCCCTGCGATCGGGCAAAGCACCGGACCTGGTACGGGTTGATCGCGTAGAGAGGAAGCCCGGCCTTCAGCAGCACCTCCTCGAAGTCGCGATGCCAGGGCCCGGTGGGTTCGTAGGCGACCCGGCCGGCCTCGGGGCCGATCCAGGCGATCAGCTTCCGGAACCCGGCCATGTCGTTCGAGAACCGGGCGGCCCTCCCCTCGGGCGCGGCGCAGGCGTCGAGCCAGGCTTTCGACAGGTCGATCCCGACGGTAGAGTGGGTCATCTTCCCTTTTCTCCTGTGCTTGTCATGCGAGCCTTGATGCTCATGTATCCATTCAGGACGTTGGGAAGGACGGTGGCGACCAAACTCATTTGCGGCCCCTCACGGCCAAGCCTGAAACGGTCCGACCACCGCCCCCCTTCGGCGCCCCGCGGGGCGCCGAAGGGCCGGGTTTTCCCTGCCACCCGGGTCTGAGACTAACAGACAAGCCTGAACTCGGGGAGCTCTGAAGGGTGAGGGGCGAGGCCCGGGGAAGGGGCAGGTAGTGGTTGAGGGTGTTTCATTATCTCTTCGAACAGGGGAGAGGGGCAACCGGCGAGTTGGTAGAGGCCGGTTTGCGGGAGGGTCTCCGGGCG
Organism: Longimicrobiales bacterium; assembly: GCA_951828585.1. Lineage (GTDB taxonomy): Bacteria > Gemmatimonadota > Gemmatimonadetes > Longimicrobiales > Gaopeijiaceae > Bin94. Next base: position 4,186,877 of record OX639991.1, on the reverse strand, counting down.
GGCAGCGGTCGGCGCGAGGCGGGTCATGCCACGGAGTTGCGAGCCTGGCCGATGGCGCGGAAGAGTTCGTCGCGGGCGTGTTGGGCGGCTTGGGCGGCGGCGAGGTGGGTTGTTGCGGCGGCGTGTTGGTCGAGGGCGTCGAGAGTTACGCCGGGGCGGAGGAGGGTTTCGGCGTCGGGCAGGGCCTTGAAGCGTTCGTAGGGCGTGGTGACGTCTTCCAGGGGCACCGGTTCGTCCTGACGGGCTCCAGCGCCCGCAAGCTCCGCCGTGGAGGGGTGAACCTGCTCGCGGGCCGCGCCGTGATGTGCTCCATGCATCCATTCATGGCCGGCGAACTGGGGAACCGGTTCGATCTCGATGGGAGCCTGCAGCGGGGCAACGTCGCGACGGTGGTTTCATCGGACGATCCGAAGGCCGCGCTGGCCGCCTACGCCGCCCTCTACGTGGAACAGGAGGTCCGGGCCGAGGGCCTGGTGCGCGACATCGGGAGCTTCTCCCAGTTTCTGGAAGCCGCCGCCTTCTCACACGCGGCGACGCTCAACGTCAGCGAAGTCGCACGGGAATGCGAGACGAGCCGCAGCACCGTTGCGGGATACCTGGAACTCCTCGAGGACCTGCTGCTGTCCTACCGGCTGCCGGTCTTCACCCGGCGCGCCAAACGTCGTCTCGTATCGCACCCCAGGTTCTTCTACTTCGATTGCGGCGTCTTCCGAAGTCTCCGTCCCGCGGGCCCATTCGACCGGCCGGCCGAGATCGCCGGACCCGCACTGGAGGGTCTGGTGGCGCAACACCTTCGCGCCTGGCTCTCGTATTCAAGTAGCGATGCGAAACTCCACTACTGGCGCACACGCGGAGGCGCCGAGGTGGACCTCGTGCTCTACGGAACACCGGGCCTTTGGGCCTTCGATGTCATGAACGCCAACCGTGTGCGCCCAGCCGATCTCCGAGGCCTGGCCGCGTTCGGGGACGAGTATCCCGAGGCCCGCCGGATCCTCCTGTATTGCGGTGAACACCGGCTGGTCCGCCGGGGCATCCTGTGCTTGCCGGTCGAGCCGTTCCTGTTGGCCCTCGACCCCGCGCGGGGTCTGGAGGACGCGGTAGGATAGGACCGCAGTCAGCGCACAACCTTGAAAGCCCGCCCGCGCCGAGGCCCATACCGGTAAATCGCAAAGCCGTTGTCAAATGATGCAACGCGTTCGACGCCCAAGCGTTCCATGACAGCGAAGCTTGTCCGGTTGACAACCGGATAATCGTGCTCCTTGAACGCCCGCCCGATGGCCCACGCGGCGTGCAGGTCCGCGGTCTTTACACACTCGATTTGTGCAATCCCGGTGCGCAGTCCGTCCCAGAACGTCTCGGCCGCGGCTCGGTGAATGCGGGACCGAAGCAGCGTCCAGCACTCGACAAGCACGTGATCGGTGGTCATCAACCGGTCCCCGGCGCTCAGGATTTCGCATGCGCGTGCGTTGCTCCGGTCGGCGCTGTCGGCCGCCGCATACCACACCGTGGTGTCGACGAAGAGCGTCACTGTCCCGGGCGGCCCCTGGACGCCCGCCGCCTCGCCGGTCCTTGTGCTCGCGGGGATTCATCCACGGACTACTGCCCTCCCCGGTACGCCCGCGCGACCATGGAATCCCTTTGCCGGGCGATGTGCGAGACCTGCGACCGCCCGAGGTTGAAGATGGCGCTGGGATCCGCCGGAGTTTCGTCCCCTTCGAGGTCCGCCGCAACGAGCCGCCGCACGTACTCCGCCAGGGAAATCCCCCGGTCGGCGGCGCGGCGTCGCGCGTCGCGCAACATCTCCCGCTCAAAGGACAATTGGGTGCGTGTCATCATGATGTATGTATCATGATGTATATTGGCCGGTATCGCAAGGTTCATGCGGTCCAGCGGGGATTTCCCCGGCTCCCCTCAGTCCACCAGGCCCGTCACCAGCACCGGCCACTGGATGATCAGCAGCAGCCCGATCAACTGGATGATGATGAACGGGATCACCGCGCGGTAAAGGTCCGTCGTCTTCACCTCCGGCGGCGCCACCCCGCGCAGATAGAACAGCGCGAACCCGAACGGCGGCGTCAGGAACGAAGTCTGCAGGTTCATCCCGATCATCACGCCGAACCACACCAGGTCGATCCCCAGCATGGCCGCCGCGGGGGCCAGCAGCGGTATGATGATGAAGGCGATCTCGAAGAAGTCGAGGAAGAACCCGAGGATGAAGATCGTCAGGTTGGCGACCAGTAAGAGGCCGATCTTACCGCCGGGCAGGCCGGTCAGCAGGTCCTCGATCCAGATGTCGCCGTAGAGGCCGCGGAAGACCAGCGCGAAGGCGGTCGACCCGATCAGCAGGAACATGACCATGGTGGTCAGCTTGGTCGCGCCCACGGACGCCTCGCGCAGCACCTTCATCGACATGCGCCCGCGCGCCCCGGCCAGCGCGATCGCGCCCACCGACCCGATCGCGCCGGCCTCGGTGGGGGTCGCGACACCCATGAAGATCGACCCCAGCACGATCAGGATCAGCGCCAGCGGCGGCAGCATCACCACCGCCACCTTCGTCAGCAGCTCCCGCCAGGGGATGTCGGTCATCTCGCGGGGAAGCGCGGGCGCGGCCTCGGGCTTCACGATCGCCACCGCGCCCACGTACATCGCGTACATCGCGGCCAGCATCAGCCCCGGGATCAGTCCCCCGACAAACAGGTTGCCGACCGAGATCCCCAACTGGTCCGCGAGCACCACCAGCACGATGCTCGGCGGGATGATCTGCCCCAGCGTCCCGGACGCCAGAATCACCCCGGACGACAGCCGCGCCGAGTACTTGTAGCGCAGCATGACCGGCAGCGAAATGCTCCCCATCGCCACCACCGAGGCGCCCACCACCCCCGTGGCCGCCGCCAGCATGGCACCCACCACCACGACCCCCAGCGCCAGCCCCCCACGATGCCGCCCGAAGAGCGTCCCGATCGTGGTCAGCAGGTCCTCGGCCAGCCTCGCCTTCTCCAGCACCAGTCCCATGAAGATGAAGAACGGCACCGCCAGCAGCACGTAGTTCGACATCACCCCGAAGATCCGCTCGGGCATGGCGTACAGGAGGTTCCAGTCGAAGATGCCCAGCTCGACGCCGATGAAGGCGAAGAGCAGCGACGCCCCGCCCAGCGCGAATGCGACCGGATACCCGCTGAAGATGATCAGGAAGACCACCACGAACATCAGCGGAGCGAGGATGTTGGCTTCCATCTAGCGGTCCGTGGATGAAGCCGCCCGAGCGCCGAGAGCGGTGAGGCGCCGGGCTGGCAAGGCGCGACGAGAGGGGGATAGCAGCGCTACTCGCCCGAGGAGCACCGCAGAGCGCCGCCTTGGAGTCGCAGAATGTATGCTATACATGACATATTGTAATGTTGTCTTTACGTCTTGAACAGGTGAAGCGAAGCGTCCAGCGCGGATGCATCGCCGCTCGAATGCCGGGGGGATTTTGTCCACGGGCTGTTAAATGCCGACCCCGCCGGCGTGGGGTCCGGAACGTGTGTCTTCGTCCCGGACGTCGTCGTCGTCCCCGTCCCGTCCGCGCAGCACCTGGAGGTCCTTGATGAACTGCGAAACGCCCTGCACGAGCAGAAGCACGAACGCCACGATGATCACCGCCTTGAGCGGATAGCGGGGCAGCCCCCCGGGGTCGGGCGACCCTTCCCGCACCAGCCACGAGTTGAGGATCGACGGCCACGAGACCCACAGCACGAAGATGCAGAAGGGGATCAGCATGAGCACCGAACCGATCACGTCGATCTTCGCGCGCGCTTTCGGACGCAGCCGCCCGTACAGCACGTCCACCCGCACATGCGCGTTCTCCTTGAGCGCGTACCCGGCCCCCAGCAGGAAGATCAGCGAGAAGAGGTACCACTGGAGCTCCAGGTAGAGGTTGGAACTCAGGTTGACCCCGATGAACCGCCCCAGATAGCGCGCGATGGCGTTGTAGGCGCCGATCAGGACCATGGCCAGAGTCAGCCAGGAGATGAAGCGGCCGAGGCGGCCGGTGATGCGGTCGACGACGCGGGTGAAGAGGTTGCCGTTCATGACCCGCCCAGACTATCCCGGGGCGGCGCCCCGAGCAAGGAGCGGCAGGTCATCTCCGGCGGCTGGGGAATGCCCATGATGTCGAGGATGGTGGGCGCCACGTCGGCGAGGATGCCGTCGCGCAGTGTGGTGGTGGTGGGGCCGTCGCCGGCGAGGATGAGACGCACGGGGAAGGTGGTGTGCGCGGTGAAGGGGTTGCCGTGCTCGTCGAGCATCTTCTCGGCGTTGCCGTGGTCGGCGGTGACCAGCGCGGTGCCGCCCGCTCGGTCGATGCGCTCGAGCAGCTGGCCGACACAGGTGTCGACCGTTTCCACCGCCCGGATCGCCGCCGGGATGCTGCCGGTGTGGCCCACCATGTCCGCATTTGCATAGTTGACCAGCACGAAGTCGTGCCGTCCCTCGTTGAGGTGCTGGAGGAGCGCGTCGGTGAGTTCCCGCGCGCTCATCTCGGGCTGGAGGTCGTAGGTGGCGACCCTGGGCGAAGGGACGAGGTGGCGTTCCTCGCCGGGGAAGGGCTCCTCGACGCCGCCGTTGAAGAAGTAGGTGACGTGCGGGTATTTCTCCGTTTCGGCCATCCTGAGCTGGGGGTGGCCGGTGCGTGCAAGGACCTCGCCAAGGGTGCTGTGAAGGGTGCGCGGGGGGAAGAGGATGGGGTGGGGGAAGTCGTCCTCGTAGCGCGTCATGGCCACGAAGGTGTCGAAGGTGCCGCGGGGCCGGGGGAAGTGGGGGAAGACGGGGTCGGTGAGCGCGGCCGTCAGCTGGCGGGCGCGGTCGGCTCGGAAGTTGAAGAAGAGGATGCCGTCGGTCGGGCGGATGCCGGTGGATTCTCCGACCACCACCGGCGGCAGAAACTCGTCCGTGATGCCTTCCGCGTAGCAGCGGGCGACGTACCCGGCGGCGTCGTCCACGGGTGGCCCGTACCCCTCGACGATCGCCCGGTAACCCTGTTCCGTGCGCGGCCACCGCCTGTCTCGGTCCATGGCGAAGTAGCGACCCGACACGGTAGCGATCCTCGCGTCGTGCCCCGCGGCGGTCCGCGCGGCCAGCTCCTCGATCCACCCGATCCCCGAGGTAGGCGAGGTGTCGCGCCCGTCGGTGACGCAGTGCACGCGGACCGGAATACGGGCGCGGTCGGCCCAGTCCAGGAGTGCGTGCAGGTGGCCGATTTCGCTATGGACACCCCCGTCCGAACACAGCCCGATCAGGTGGAGGGCGCCCCCCGTCCGGCGAAGCGTCGCGGCCAGGGTGGCCAGCTCGCCGAGGCCGAATAACGACCCGTCCGAGATCGACTTCGAGATCCGCGTCACGTCCTGATGCACGATCCGCCCCGCGCCCAGGTTCAGGTGCCCGACCTCCGAGTTGCCCATCTGGCCGGGCGGCAGACCGACCGCTTCACCCGAAGTCCGGAGCAGGCTCCACGGGCACTCCGCCAGCAGCCGGTCGTGGACGGGCGTCCGGGCCATGGCCACCGCGTTGCCCTGCCGCTCGATCCCGGCGGGGTCCGACGGGCCGACACCCCAGCCGTCGCGGATGATCAGGACGGTAGGCTTCCTGCTATCGTTCATGAAGTGGCGATTCTTGTACGCGGATTGACGCTCGGCGGGGCGGGGGCGGCGCTGAACAATCTAACGAAAGGCGTGGCTGCACTTGCGCGACCGATGGCAGGAAAGCCTGGACCCACGCGGCCAACCGGCGCCGCCGGTCCGGTGGATCCCTGCGGCGACGGGCCGCGACGAGGCCGAACTCGCGCGCTGGCGGGCCGCGGTCGGGCCGGTCCGGATGCGCAATGCCACCGCAATCGGCACCCCGAACCTGCCCTTGACGGTGGCCGTCTGGAATGCGCAGGTGGGGGCCGGGGCGATCCGGGCGCTGTGGAATCGCATCGCTCCCGACGCCGGCGCGGAGGCGGTCCCGACCGTGCTGCTTCTCCAGGAGGTCTTCTCCAGTGGCCCCGATCTTCCGGAGGTGGCCGCCGGCAGCGCCTGGGCCTCCCGCATCACGGGCACGTCGCGGGGTGAGGACCGCACCGACATCGTGTCTTTCGCGCGGGAAGCCTCGCTGTCCCTGCTCTACGTCCCGTCCATGAGGAACGGGGGACCGGATGGCGGCCCGCCGGAGGACCGGGGCAACGCAATCCTCGCCAACGTGCCGCTCTCCTCGGCGTGCGCCATGGAACTCCCGTTCGAGCGGCAGCGAAGGGTGGCGGTGGCGGCGGAGGTGGACATCGGCGGCCGCCGAGTGGCGCTGTGTTCGGTGCATCTGGAAAACCGTGCCCCGTGGGGCCGCGCATGGCGTACTCTCGGAAGTGGGCGGAGGAGACAGATGGCAGGGCTGCTGGGAGTTTTCCCGGACTGCTCGGAAGCCGACGCCTTCGCGCTGGGCGGCGACCTCAACACCTGGGTGCGAGGTCGCCGCGAAGGTGCCTACACCCTTGCCAGAACCGGGTTCCCGCAGCCGGAACACCCCGACCCCCGGCCCACCCACCATTTTGAGATCGGCGGCTGGCTGCGCCAGGCGGACTACCTCATGTTCCGGCTCCCGCCCGGCTGGCGGGGTGATTATCGTACACTGGACACCACCTTCGGGTCGGATCACTATCCGCTGGTGGGGGGTATAAGGAAGACAGCCCGATGAAAGTTGCCGCAACACCAACCTTGGCCTTCGCCCTTCTCCTGCTGTCCGGGACGCCCGCCGCCGGTCAGACCACTCTTATCCTCACGGGGGGCGTGAACTCGGCGTCCATGGACTTCGGGAGTTCGCTCAATGATTTCCTCGGCGTCGCGGTCCCACCGGAGTGGACCGAGTCGCTGGGGATCACGCGATTCGCGGCCGGCGCGGCGGTCGCTTTCCAGTTGTCGAACCGCTGGGGCCTTCAAGTGGGTGGGGCGTACTCGAAAAAGGGAGGGCGGCGGGAATTCGGTACCTATGACTGGAATTCCGATGTCCTCCTGGAAACCGACTATCTCGAGTTCACGGCGCTGGGAAGGTTGCGCGTCAAGTCGCCGGACGAGGTCTCGGTCGTCTTGCTGGCGGGTCCCGCGCTCAGCTGGGAGTTGGGCTGCGGGGTGAAGGAATCGGGCTACATACATGGCCAACAGTACGAGGCGATCAGGAACTGTGACGCGCGCGGTCCACTGGCGTCCCAGCGGTCGAACGTCGACCTGGGCATGGCGTTGGGAGGGGCGGTCGAGGTCGGCATGTGGGCGGGCCGCGGGATTTCGCTGGGCGTGCTGTACACATCGGGGTTTCTGGACGTTTCGGGGGACTTCGGCAGCGCGCTCAAGCACAGGGTGCTTACCCTGCAGGCCGGCATTCTCTACCCGATCTTCAGGTAGAACCCCGCGTAGCCCGGTATCCCCCCCGGGCGTGATCGAAGACGATCTCCCGCCCCACCGCCTCCCGCTCCACCCGCCCCCCCGCGAAGACCGTCTTGCCCCCCACCCACGTGCGCACCGGCCATCCCTCGAGCACGGTCCCGTCCCACGGACTCCACCCGCACTTTGTCCGCTGTTCCCTGTTGCGCACCGTCCGCCCGGCCGACATGTCCACCAGCACCAGGTCCGCGTCCCACCCCTCCTCGATCCGCCCCTTCCCAACGATGTCCCAGATGCGGGCCGGACGGTCGCACATCCACGCCGCCAGGTCCTGCAGCGTGCACCGCCCCCGGTTGACCTCGTTGAGCATGAGCGGCAGCACCACCTCGACCGCGGGCACCCCGGAGGGGGAATCGGGGTAGGGGGCCGCCTTCTCCTCGAGGGTGTGGGGCGCGTGATCGGTGGCGATGATCTGGATGGCGTCCCCGGCGAGGCCGCGCCAGAGCGCCTCCCTGTCCTCCGCCGTCTTCAGTGACGGGTTCATCTGGGCGAGGGTGCCGAGGCGGCTGTAGTCGGTCACGTCGAGGAGGAGATGGTGTGGGCACGCTTCGGCGGTGATGAGGCCGTCGCGCTGGCGGGCCAGGATCTCGACCTCGTCCGCGGTGGACACGTGGAGGACGTGGAAGCGGTGGTCGTGGCGACGGGCCAGATCGATGGCGCGCAGGGTGGCGGTCGCGGCCGCGCGGTGGTCGCGGATGCGGGAATGGTCGTGGACGGTGAGCGGTGGTTTCAATGCGGCCCGGTTGGCGCGCACGGTGGCCTCGTCCTCGCAGTGGGCCGTGATCGGGAGCGTGGTTTCGGCGAAGATCTCCTCGAGGCGCTCCTGGTCGTCGACCAGCATATTGCCCGTGCTCGACCCGATGAAGATCTTGATGCCGGGGGTGCGGGATGCGCGCCGCAGCTCGGCCAGATTGTCGGTCGTGGCGCCGATGTAGAGGCCGTAGTTGACCACCGACCGCCGCGCCGCAAGCGCCAGCTTCTCCGTGAGCGCCTCCACGGTGACCGTCTGGGGATCCGTGTTCGGCATCTCCAGAAACGAGGTCACTCCCCCCGCGGCGCACGCCCGGCTGCCCGTGCGCAGATCCTCCTTGTGGGTGAGGCCGGGGTCGCGAAAATGCACCTGGTCGTCGATGACTCCGGGCATGAGGTGGAGCCCGGTCGCGTCGACCACCTCGTCGGCGCGGGTGTGCGCAGCCGCGCCGACCGCCGCGATGCGCCCTCCTACGATCAGCACCGGGGTCCGCGCGGTCTCCCCCGGCAGAACCACCGCGGCGTCACGGATCAGCGTGCGGTGCGGCACCCCTCGTCAGCCCGCGGCAGCGCCCGGCCCCGCGCCCGCCGCCGTCCCGGCCCGCCCTCTCCCGGCCTCCAACAGGAGTCTGCGGACCCCCAAAGCCCGGTCACGTGAAATAGGGATTGTCCCCGCTGGCGTGATCGGTCACGTCATGGATCGCCGTAACCTCGGGAACCGATTGCGACACCATTCGCTCTACCCCCTGGCGCAAGGTCATGCGTGACATGGCGCACCCCTGGCAGCCGCCCGCCATCTCGATGAAGATCTCGGTGCCCTGCACGTCCACCAGGTTGATCACGCCGCCGTGCGCCGCGATCGCCGGGTTGATCTCGGTTTCCAGCACATGTGTGACCCGGTCGGCCAACTTGCCCGCCGGGCCCGCGTCATCCATGGCCTCCTTGACGGCCTCCGGATCCGGCGTGATCTGGAAGCCGCTCTCCTGGATGGTCTCGACGAAGTCCACGTTCGCGCCGTTCAGCCGCTCCGCGCTCGCCTTGTCCACGAGCACGGTGAAGGATCCCGCGTCCACCTCCAGGTCGGACTCGGCGCGGCTGTCGGAATCCACCAGGGTAAGCTCGTAGTTGGGCGCGAAAGGACTTCCTTCCACCGCGATCCTGAGCGCCTGCAGCCCGTCCTCCTCCAGATCCATGAAGGACGTCACCATGTCGCGGGCCTTGTCCGAAAAGTTCAGCTTCATTTCATTCCTCGTGGATACCGATGAAACCGGACGGCCGACCGTCCGGATGCTTCAAGTTGCGGGGTCAATGTGAAATATGTCCCGACCATGGCCGGGGTGTCCACATGGGACGACACCCCGCGGACCTCACAACTGAATGCGAGACGCGATGAGGACGGTGATCGTAACCGGCGGCAACCGGGGCGTCGGGCTGGCCACGGCCCGGCATCTGGCGGGCCGGGGGTACAACCTGATCCTGGTGTGCCGCGACGAGCAGCGCGGCCGGGCGGCGCTCGAATCGTTGCACTCACCCGTGAGCCAGGGGAATCACCGTCTTGTCGTCGCGGACCTGGCCTCGCTCGAATCCGTTCGGGAGGGGGCACGACGGATCACCGGGACGGGGGCGCCCATCTCCGCTCTGGTCAACAACGCTGCCAGTCTTCCCCCGAAGCGGGTCGAAAGCCGTGACGGATTCGAGCTGCAACTTGCGGTGACGCACCTCGGTCACTTTCTCCTGACGAACCTCCTGCTCCCCCAGCTCCGGGATGCACCCGCGCCGAGCCGGGTCGTGACGGTAGCGTCGGCCGCCCACTCGGGCCCGCCGTTCAACTTCCGCGACCCCAACTTCGAGCGTCGGCGCTACCGGAGGCGGCAGGCCTATCAGCAGAGCAAGCTGGCCAACGTACTCTTCACGGCGGGGCTGGCCCGGCGAGTGGCCGGGACCGGAGTGCAGGCGGCGGCGCTGCATCCGGGAGTGTACGACACGGGGCTGCTGCGCAACTACCTGGGCCGGATCCCGGGTGGCGGGGTCGCGGCGCGAGTCGGAACGTCGCGTACGGAGAAGGCCGGTCCGGTCGTCGCGGAGCTGGCGGTGGGACGGCGCGACGAGGACCTGAACGGTCTGTACTTTCATAAGGGCGCGCGGGCCGCGCCCTCTGCGACGGGACGCGACACGAGGGCGCAGGAGCGGCTGTGGAGCTGGAGCGCCGAGGCAACGGGGCTGGAGGCTGTACCGGCCGGTGGCGAGGCGGGCGCGGGTCCGGGGTCCGGAGACCAGAGGGAACTGGGTTCCGTCCTCACCGATTCCCCCGAAATGCCACTTCGGTAACTTTAGACGCTCTGCGAGGAGCCGCGCTGCTCGACTGCCGGGCCGCTCCACCAGAGCCCGCTTGCGGGTTACACACCAACTACACAATCGGGGACAGGCCGTGCCGGACCGCATGGAGAAGATCGTCTCGCTGTGCAAGCGGCGGGGATTCGTGTTTCAGTCTTCGGAGATCTACGGAGGGGCCGCGTCGGTCTGGGACTACGGGCCGCTCGGCGTGGAGCTGCGCAAGAACGTCGCCGACGCGTGGTGGTCCACCATGGTGCACGCGCGCGACGACATCGAGGGCCTGGACGCCGGGATCCTCATGCACCCGCGCGTCTGGGAGGCCTCGGGGCATGTCTCCGGCTTCACCGACCCCCTGCTGGAGTGCAAGACCTGCAAGAAGCGCTGGCGCGCGGACCACATCGAAGACGCGGGCTGCCCACGCAAGCCTTCGGTCGCCCCCGGCACCCACAAGGATTGCGATCTGGGCGAGCCACGCCTCTTCAACCTCATGTTCAAGACCTTCATGGGGCCGGTCGAGGAGGATGCCTCGGTGGTCTACCTGCGACCGGAAACCGCCCAGGGATCGTACGTCAACTTCCTCAACGTCCAGCAGACCTCCCGCCAACGCGTCCCCTTCGGGATCGCCCAGCTGGGCAAGGCCTTCCGCAACGAGATCACGCCGGGGAACTTCATCTTCCGCACCCGCGAGTTCGAGCAGGCCGAGATGCAGTTCTTCGTCAAGCCCGGCAGCGACGACGAGTGGTTCGACTACTGGCTCGACCGGCGCATCGCCTGGCACCATGAGATCGGCATCCGTCCGGAAAAGCTGCGGCAGCACGCCCACGGGCCGAACGAGCTGGCCCACTACGCCAAGACCGCCGTGGACCTCGAGTACGAGTTCCCCTTCGGGTGGCAGGAGCTCGAAGGGGTCCACAACCGCACCGACTTCGACCTGTCGCGCCACCAGGAGTTCTCGGGCAAGCGTCTGCTGTACATCGACCCGGGTTCGGGCGAGCGCTTCGTGCCCTACGTGGTGGAGACGGCGATGGGGGTGGGCCGGGCGGCGCTGGTGGCGCTCGTGGACGGGTACCGCGAAGAAGAGGTGGAGGGGCAGCCGCGCGTGGTGCTGGGGCTCGATCCGCGGCTGGCGCCGATCAAGGCCGCGGTCTTCCCGCTGATGAAGAAGTTCGGCCAGCCCGAGATCGCGCAGGAGCTGCTGAAGGCGTTGCGCGCAGCAAGGATACCCGCCGGCTACGACCAGGCCGGGTCGATCGGGCGGCGCTACCGCAGGCAGGACGAGGCGGGGACGCCGTGGTGCGTCACCATCGACCGGCAGACTTCCGAGGACCGCACCGTGACGATTCGCGACCGGGACACACTGGCGCAGGAGCGCGTGGGGCTCGACCACGTGGTGGGCTGGATCCGGGAGCGGCTTTAGGAGGGCCGCGGTGGTACGCGGATAGCTCGAGCACCAAGGGCGGCGAGGCGTAGGGCCGGCAAGGCGCGGCGAGAGATGAATGAAGCGCCGCACCGAAAGCGTACACCGCATCGAAACCGCATCGGAATCGTACCCTTGCGGCGCGCGGGCGCGGCGCGTAGCGTGCTTGAATTGAATTGAGGCGACGGTAAGCGGATCGCCGTCCGACGATGGGAAATGGTGGTGCCGGGTGCGACTCGTCGTTGGAGAGCCGGAGAGGCTACCATGACGGGACGACACGACGGGGACGAGCCGGGTCTAGGTCGGTACGGGCGCGGGGCGTCCGGCGTGGAGGCGAAGGTGGTCGAAAGTGTTTTCCAACCCGGACATGATCATGAACGAGCCGGGGGGGAGGGGCCGAGGTTGGGGGGTGTGATGGTGAGGGGTGGATGGAGGTTGGGATGGTGGGGTGGGGGAGGGGGCGGCGCAAGGGCCGCCAGCCCCGAGGCGAGCGGAGCGAGCCGAGGGGCGGGCGGGGCCGGTCATGCTGCGGGGTTCAGCGCCTTGGCGATGAGGTGGAAGAGCGCCTTGCGGGCCCGCTGGACCTCCTGGCCCGCCTTGAGGCTGTCCACGGCGTGCGCCGCGGCGTCAATCTGCTCGAAGGTGATGCCGGGCTTCAGAAAGCCGTCGGCCCCGGGCAGCGATCCGAGCTTTTCGTACGGGGTCATGACCAGCTCCTGGGGGTACTTCCTGCGGCGGTGCCCGTTCGCATCCTCGACCTCGACCGCGAAGAGGCAGGTGCGGTGATGGTTGAGAAAGGGCGAGAGATGGTCGCGCAGGAACGCGTCGGCATCCGGTGCCAGAGACTCCGGGATGTGGCTGCGCCCCAGCCACCGGCGTACGACGTTGCCGTTCTTGGACTCGACCAGCGCGTTGTCGTTCGAGCGCCGGGGCCGCGACTTCGTGAACTCTTCGACGTGCAGCTTGTTCAGCATCTCCGCGACCCGGTGGTTGATGTACTCCGACCCGTTGTCGGAATGGAAGGCCAGGACGCGGAAGGGGAACGCGCCGACGAGCTCCTCGAGCACGGGGACCATGAACTGCTCGGTGATCCGCCGAACCGACGCAAGTTGTTGGTACTGCGTCACTTCGTCGACCATGTTGATCACGTAGGCCCCCTTCTCGCCGTCGCGGTCGCCGCTGTGCACGGTGTCGACCCGCACGAAGCCCGGGCGGCCCTCCGGCCGGGGCCTGCGCCGCTGCCCGATCGGCGACGACGAGCCCCGCGTCGCGCGGTACGTGGTCCGGGCACGCCGGTACGCCCGGCGGGCACGCAGGTTGTAGATGTGGCCGTTCGAAATCCCCGCCAGGCGCTCGAAGCGCTTGTCGCCGAAGACATGGTACATGCGCCACAGGATCCTCTTCGTCGCCGGTCCCGAGAGCTGGCCGAAGGCCTCGTCCACCTCCGCCAGCAGTATCGCGTCGGCGGTCGTGTAGACCGTGGCGAAGGGACGCAAAGGAGGGCGCAGCCGGTGGTCGCGGATGCGGCCCGTGCGGCGCTGCTGCCTGATCAGCCGCGTCAGCTGGGCGTCCGAGTAGCCGGTGACCTTGGCGACGTACTTCCTGACCAGGCCCTTCCCGGCCCTCGACAGGCCGAAGTGGTAGCGGAACCGGACCAGCGTCCGCTCAATGAACGCGTACGCCGCCTCACGGTCGTGGGGGGCGATGTCCGCCCCCTCGCTCCCGCCGAGGAAGGCGCGGATGTCGTCGACGGTGCGAATCCGTTCGGTGCTGAGTGTCACGATCATGCTCCCATGATCTGCTCGCACCCCCGCTCATGCTTGTCTGTTAGTCTCAGACCCGGGTGGCAGGGAAAACCCGGCCCTTCGGCGCCCCGCGGGGCGCCGAAGGGGGGCGGTGGTCGGATCGTTTCAGGCTTGGCCGTAAGGGGCCGCAAGTGAGTTTGGTCGCCACCGTCCTTCCCAACGTCCTGAATGGATACCTGAGCATAATGGCTCGCATGACAAGCACAGGAGAAGGGAATATGACCGAGCATACCGTCGGGATCGACATCTCGAAAGCCTGGCTCGACGCCTACGCCGCGCCCGAGGGGAGGGCCGCCCGGTTCTCGAACGACACGGCCGGGTTCCGGAAGCTGATCGCCTGGATCGGCCCCGAGGCCGGCCGGATCGCCTACGAACCCACCGGGCCCTGGCATCGCGACTTCGAGGAGGTGCTGCTGAGGGCCGGACTTCCCCTCTATGCCATCAATCCGTACCAGGTCCGTTGCTTCGCCCGATCGCAGGGGCGACGCGCAAAGACCGACGCGATCGACGCGCGCACGTTGGCGCGGATGGCCGCCGTGATCGACGATCTCCGCCCGACCAAGGCAACGTCCGGGAACGAGCGCGACCTCGCCGAACTGAGGTTGGTGCGCGATGGGCTGGTGGCGGACCGGACTCGTACTCTCAACCGCGGCAATCACTTGCGCCACCCCTTGGCCAAGCGGGTCAACAAGGAGCGTCTGGCGCAAATCGAGCGTCAGCTGAAGCGCATCGACGCCGTGATCGCCAAGCTTCTCCAAAGCGAGGAGACGCTCAAGCGCCGCTGCGAGATCCTGACCTCGATCCCGGGCATCTCCGGCGTCACCGCTGCGGGCCTGATCGCTCACATGCCCGAACTGGGCACCATGACCGGCCCCCAGGCCGCCAGTCTCGCCGGGCTGGCTCCGGTGACCCGGGAGTCCGGTACCTGGAGGGGGCGCAGCTTCATCCAGGGCGGAAGGGACAAGGCTCGCCGGATGCTCTACATGCCTGCACTGGCCGCCATCCGCGCTAATCCCGCCCTCGGACGGAAGTACGCGGCACTCGTCAAAGCCGGGAAGCCGCCCAAGGTCGCCATCACGGCCGTCATGAGAAAGCTCGTCGTCCTCGCCAACGCCCTCGTGCAGCAGGATCGCCTGTGGACGCCGGAACCGCCCGCCACCGCCTGATGGCTACGTCATACCTCTGCCCCGGACCCGCTCGCACTGGAGCTGCGACTCGCCCCGCCGGCTTGCGACATGGATACTCACTTCCCGTTGGAAACCGGCTCCCCGCTCATGATCATTTCTCATTGGACAACGCTTCGAATGGGCGGGTAGGTGGTGGGACACGATGATGAGAGCGGCGTGAGTCGTTTTGGATGACCGGGACGCTGCGAAGGACATCGTGCAGCAGGCGTGCGTGACGGCGCTCTCCATAGCCCGCTCGGACCCGGCCGCGGTGGACATGGTCCGGAATCCGTGGGCGTGGATGGTCCGGATCACCCGGAATCTGGTGTCCGGCTTGTTGAGGATGGAGGCACGCCGGCGTCGGCTGCGCCGGGAGAACGGGGACGAGATTCGGGAGAACCTGTTTCCGGACCCCGGCGCGGGAAGAGACGAGGATGCGCGAGCCGAGCGGGTTCTGGAAGCCGCGCCGCGAGTGCTGACGAAGAGGCAACTTGAGGTGTTTCGCCTGGTGTGCGAGAGAACGGAGGATGGGGAGATCGCCCGGGAGCTGGGGGTGAAGCCAGCGACGGTGCGACGGCATCGGGCGGCCGCGATTCGGAAGCTCAGGGAACATATGTTCCAAGCGGGGGGGGGAGACTCCTCCATGACTTCTTCGCCTGGAGTGCCGAGGGTCGGGGGAGCGGCCTACGGAGTCGGATTTGATCGAACTGAACAGATCTGGGCGTTCATGGCACTCTATGGGTAGAGGGCGCTTCCCCGTCAGCGGCGGGAGCCCGAGACCGAACACCTCCAGAGAAATGAGGAGAAGACAGGATGTACTCACGACTGATCCATCGATCACCGAAACGGACAGGAGACACGCCCGGTGCCGGGCTGTTCGCGAAACCATGGATGACCACGGTTGCTCTGATGGCCGTGAACGTCTCTCTTGTTGCGGTCCTGATAAGTTCCCCGCCGGGGGCGCAGGCCCAGCAAATCCCATCAACTGCCCAAGAAGGTTCCCTCACCCTAAAGGAGGTATCATAATGTTCTCCAGAGTTCTCGCCCGTCTCGCACCGGTGGTGATTCTAGTTGCCGTGGTTGTCGGCCAGCCGAAGGCGCTCCATAGCCAGGGCGGGCCGTGTTCACCGTATGTCTCGTCTGGAGAAGACGATCCCCCGATGACGGGAACGCTTGTCTCCCAAGGGTATTCCTATTCTCTCGATGCCTGGGTTGGCCATTATGAGGTGGTCCCGGTTTTTTGGACTGGAGTTGCCCCGCTATGACGGACACCTTTCCATTGGGTTCAACCAAGGAGGTGAGTCATGGCGGGAAGAAGACGAGGGCGGTATCCGCCCGAGTACAAGGAACGTATCGTCGAGCTGGTGAGAGCCGGGCGTAGTCCGGGGTCTCTCGCACGCGAGTTCGAGCCTTCGCAGCAGACGATCCGGAACTGGGTCAAGCAGGCGGACCTGGACGAGGGCCGGCGCAGTGACGGTCTGACGACGGAGGCACGCAAGGAGATGAGGGAGCTGAAGCGGGAAGTCAAGCGGCTCAGGATGGAGCGGGACATCCTAAAAAAAGCCGCGGCCTGGTTCGCGAGGGAGAGCGAATCGATCCCTGGCGGGGGTATGCGTTCATGAAGGCGAACCGGGCAACCTTTCCGCTTGCAGCCATGTGCCGGGTGCTGGGTCTCTCCCCCAGCGGGTACTACGGCTGGCTGAACCGTCCGCCCTCGGCGCGAGCGGGGCGAGACTCCGAGCTCAAGGTCAGGATCAAGGCGATCTGGCGCGACAGCGACGAGACCTACGGCTGCCCGCGGATCCACGCGGCGCTCTTGGCCGACGGCGAGCGTGTGAGCCGGAAGCGAGTGGCACGCCTGATGAGGGAGCTGGACATCGAGGGCGTGACGCGGAGGCGATTCAAGACGGGCACGACGAAGAGGGACGCCAAGGCCGAGCCCGCGCCGGACCTGGTGAACCGGGACTTTTCGGCCAAGGGTCCCGACCAACTGTGGGTGGCGGACATCACGTACGTGCCCACCTGGACCGGCTGGCTGTACCTCGCCGTGGTGCTCGATGCCTGGAGCCGGCGGATCGTCGGCTGGGCGATGGCACCCCACATGAAGGCCGAGCTGGTCGGGGCCGCGCTGGAGATGGCGGTCCGCCGCCGCCAGCCGAGGGGTGGAGTCGTCCATCACTCCGACCAAGGCTCGCAGTACACGTCGCTGGCGTTCGGGGAGCATTGTCGCGAGGCGGGCATCGCGCAGTCGATGGGCTCGGTGGGCGACGCATACGACAACGCTATGTGTGAGAGCTTTTTCGCCACGCTCGAGTGCGAACTCATCGACCGGCGGCGTTTTCCGACGGTGGCCAAGGCGCGGCGTGAAGTCTTCCAATTCATCGAGGGCTTCTACAACACCCGCCGACTCCACTCCGCGCTCGGCTACGAATCGCCGGCGGACTTCGAGAAACTCAACCATGCGGCCTGAAGCGAACCTGCAGCTCCGGGGCGGCCGAAGCTCTCCGGGCTTCTCCGGCCTGCTCGCTTCGTCGGGGTCGCTCGTTACCCCTCTCCACCGTTGAAAGAGCGAGAAAAAGAAACCATTATCAGACACCATCAACACCAAAACATAACCGTCCGTGAAAGCGGGGTAGGTCCAGGACAGGTCGTTAAGGTGGATTCCATTATGGAACAGGAGGCACCGAGATGGCCAGAAAGAGACGGAGATTCACGGCGGAGTTCAAGGCCCGAGTGGCGTTGGAGGCGCTCCAGGAGCGCGACAGCGTACAGGCGATCGCGGCACGGCATGAGCTTCATCCGAATCAGGTGAGCGCCTGGAAGCGGCAGCTGCTGGATGCCGTGCCGGAGGTGTTCGCCAAGGGCGGGAGACGGAAGCTCGCCAAGGAGCATGAGGCGAAGATCCACGAGCTGCACGCCAAGATCGGAGAGTTGACGGTGGAGCGGGATTTTTTTCGGCGCGGGTTGAAGCGCTGAGCCGGACGGAGCGGATGGGGATGATCGAGCCGGACGGACCGCTGAGCCTGTCGAGGCAGAGCGTGCTGCTGGGTGTGAGCCGATCGTCGCTCTACTACCGGCCGAAGGGGGAGAGCGCGGAGAACCTGGCGGTGATGCGGCGGATGGACGAGCTCCACATGGACTATCCGTTCTACGGGAGCCGGCAGATGATGCGGCATCTCCGCCGCGAGGGTGTCACGGCCGGCCGGCACCGGGTCCGGCGGCTCATGCGGCTCATGGGGATGGAGGCGGTCTACCGGCGGCCGCGCACGAGCGTGGCGAACTCGGAGCACCGGATCTTCCCCTACCTGCTGCGCGACCTCGAGATCTCCCGGTCGGACCATGTCTGGTGCGCGGACATCACCTATATCCCTGTCAGCCAAGGGTTTTTCTACCTCGTGGCCGTGATGGACTGGGCGACGCGGCACGTCCTCTCCTGGCGATTGTCCAACACAATGGACGCGTCGTTCTGCACCGGGGCCCTGGACGACGCGCTCATCCGGGCGACTCCGGAGATCCTGAATACCGACCAGGGTGCGCAGTTCACCAGCGCGGCCTTCGCCGACCGGGTGCTGGAGGCAGGCGTGGCGTTCTCGATGGACGGCCGGGGCCGGTTCCTCGACAACATCTTCATCGAACGGCTGTGGCGGTCGCTGAAGTACGAGGCCGTGTACCTGCATGAACTCCGCAACGGGCTGGATGCCGAGCGGATCATCGGCTCGTGGATCGACTTCTACAACGAGGTGCGCCCGCACTCGTCGCTGGGCGGGCGGACGCCGGGCGAGACCTACCGCAACAGCGCGAGGGCGGCATGACCAAGCCGCGTTGCGTCCAGCCGGCCGGTGCCGAGCGCCCGCAGGCTCCCGTCCGTCCATGTGTCCGCGCACCGGAGCGCACACCCATGAGGCCGCGGGCCGGAGGCCCAGCGGACAGTCCGCCCGCTGGGCGCGCGCTCCCCGACCGCTACCAAGCCCCGCTCGCCGGTCGGGTTCCCCTCCCGGCGAGCGGGGCTTACGATTCACGAAGCAAAGGTTCCCGAGGGCTCTCAAACTCAGCCGGAATCCACCTTAACTTTGCCCTCGAACTGTCCAACGAAGTAGGACCACCCCATTACCTTATGTCGAACGGGCGAACATATATGATTAGGTGTGATACCTACCAACAGGTGTGGCCTTAGATTTCAACATCCCATGTGTGGTCCTGTTGCTATGCGGGAAGTGCTTTCCCGACTGAGCTTGGCCGCATTTGCCGTCGCGTTCTGCGGTGCGTGTGAAGGCTCTTCGCCTCGGTTTGCGCAGCCCGTATACTTCCAGGCAAGCGACTCCGCATATGTGATCCGCAGGGTTGAGGCCCGCTTCGGTCAAGGTGAATTCGAGGACGGATACGATGAAACGCAGATCCTATTCGGGTCGATTCTTGACGTCGACAAGACCCCATCCGGCTGGGCGGTCGTTGACGGCCTGAACCGTCACATCGTGCTCTTGGACAGCGTCCTGAATCCGTTACGTGTTGTGGGACGCGTCGGCGAGGGGCCAGGTGAATTCCAGGCACCTTCACAATTGTCGATGTTGGGAGATACGATGGGCATCTTCGACATGTCCACCGGGCGAGTCTCCTACTTGGGCCCCCAAGGAGACCTCTTGCGGGTCTCCGAACCCGCCGGTCGCTACGCTATGGCGTTTGCAGTTCATTCGGACCTGGGAGAGTTCTTCCCAATCCTCTCCCGAGGACACTACCTGCTGCGCGCCGCCGAAGATAGGCGGTGGCTAGTTGCGCCAATACCGGTTGACTTTCGGCCTGAGATCCAGGGACCCGCAGGTCTGGCGGGCATGACATCCAATCTCGTGGCCATCACGCAGGACGGTATCGTGCACGTTCTTGACGGGCGCCACTTGGCGCTTGTCAGTTACGATCTGGACGAATCGCCCGTCAGAATCGCGTTTCTTCCCAGGGAACTGCGAGATCCATTACTTGAGGAACAACGTGAGCTGGGAGGCACGTTTGGGGGACGAGAGCTATTGCTCGTGCGTATGGTAAACCACGTCGGGATTCTCGTTGACGGGCGGGTATTTGTGAGTGTGAGACACGGCACTACCGTTGGATATGTTCTGGATCCAGCGTCCGTCACGGCGAGCCCCATCGTCGTCGACGACAATTGGGGATGGCTACGCAATAGGAATGCCCGGTTTTTTTGACGGCGGGCACCTGATCCTCGATGGGGGGTTGACCCCGGAACTGGTGCTGACCACTACAGAACGCGTTCCACGCCAAGTTGATGAGGGAGGAAGAGAGTAACGTAGCACCGCCACCTTGGGCGATGTCGGTCCGGCGGTCCCTCGGTTCCCCCGGCGTTCGTGGCGGTTTGCGGCAGGGTCAGGGGGCCCCGGTCGACCAGTCCGACCACGCTCTCGGTTGCCGATCATCTCCCGGCAGGTTCGCGCAGGCCGTCGATGACCCGTGCGCCCGGCCCCGCCACGCGGTAGTATGTCGGCGGTCCCACGCACCCCCCAACCCAGGAGCCGCCCACCGTGTCCACCCGATCCCAGGTCTTCACCACCCGCTGGGGAATGCTCCTGGCCATGCTCGGCATGGCGATCGGCACCGGAAACATCTGGCGTTTCCCCCGCATCGCGGCCTCCAACGGGGGCGGCAGCTTTCTGGTGGCGTGGGTCGTCTTCCTGCTCCTCTGGTCGATCCCGCTGCTGATCCTCGAATTCGGCATGGGGAAGGCCACCCGGCGCGGCACGGTCGGGTCTTTCATCAAGACGATCGGGCCGAAGTTCGCTTGGATGGGGGCGTGGGTGGCGTGGGTCGCGGTCGCCATCATGTTCTACTACTCGGTGGTGATGGGGTGGACGATCCGCTTCTTCTTCGCGACGGTGAGCGGCGAGATCCCGACGGCGATGCCGAGCCGGTTCTGGGACGCCTTCAACTCCACCCCGCAGGCCGTACTCTTCCACGCGATCGCGGTCGGGCTGGGCATATTCGTCGTGTCGAAGGGGGTGCGCGGCATCGAGACCGCAGCCCGCTTCCTGATCCCCTCGCTGGTGGTTCTGGTGATCGTTCTGGCGGTGAAGGCGCTGACCATGCCGGGCGCGTCCGACGGGCTGGCCTTCCTCTTCACCCCCGATTTCAGCCAGCTCGGCGACGTGAAGATCTGGCTCGAGGCGCTGACCCAGAACGCGTGGGATACCGGTGCCGGCTGGGGTTTGGTCCTCTCCTATGCGGTCTACATGCGGGCGCGCGAAGACACGGCCCTCAACGCCTTCGTGATCGGCTTCGGAAACAACTCGATGTCGCTGTTGGCGGGGATCATGGTGCTGTGCACGATCTTCTCCGTCATGCCGGAGGCGGCGAACGAAATCGTGGGCGCGGGGAACGAGGGCCTGACCTTCATCTGGGTGCCGCAGCTCTTCGCGCAGATCCCGGCCGGGCAGTTCTTCATGGGGCTCTTCTTCCTGGCGCTGGTCTTCGCCGCATGGTCCAGCCTGGTGGCGATGATCGAGTTGGCGTCCCGGATCCTGATCGACCTGGGGCTGACCCGGCGCCGCGCGATCATGATGGTGGGCTCGGCCGGCTTCCTGCTTGGCATTCCCTCGGCGATGCGGATCGGGGTCTTCCAGAACCAGGACTGGGTCTGGGGCGTGGGCCTGATGCTCTCGGGGTTCTTCTTCGCCTTCGCCGTGATGAAGTACGGCGTGACGAAGTGGCGCGAGAAGTTCATCAACACCGCGGATTCGGATGTCCGGATCGGGAAGTGGTGGGACTGGGCCATAAGACTGGTGCTGGTCGAGGCGGCCGTGCTCATGGTGTGGTGGCTGGTGCAGGCCGGGGGCGATGACTTCTGGTCGGCCGAGACCTGGACCCTCTTCTCGTCGTACAACGTCGGTTCGGTGCTGATCCAGTGGGCGGTGGTGCTGCTGGCGCTCTTCGCGCTGAACGGGTGGATGGTGCGCCGGATCCAGGCCGCTCGGGGTGGGGAGGCCGCGGCGGATCCCGGCGGCGGCGGCGGATAGGCTTCACGGGGCCGCACCTTGGCCATCCACGACGCCTACGCCCGGTTCACCCCCTACGAGCTCCTGCTCCCGGACCCGGAGATTCCGGACCGGTGCTTCACGGCGATCACGCGCGAAGCGGAGGAACGCGGGGTGGATGCAGGCAACCCGGCCGCGTTCGTGTTGATGGGTGCGGTACAGGGTGCGGTTGCGGAGTTGCGCGAGGAGGACGCCGGGCCCGAGTCGGCCCACGACCATGCGGGCATCGTGTTCTTCGCGTACCACTTGTGGCGGACGGGCGGGGGGGTGGTGCTTGCCGGGCGGAAGACGTTGCGTGAACTGCTCGGTGTGGGGTCGCGAGCGGGGGCCTGTCCGATGCCGAAACCCTCCTCCGCCCCGCGGGGGGAGGGTGGGGTGGGGGACGGCGGGTCCGAGCGGTCGCGAGACACCGCCGACGTGGAGGAAGACACCGGGCCCGGTTGGACGGAAACCCTCGCCGGACGCGCCGGGTACGTTCAGCTTCCCCAGCATCTGGCCTGGATCGATACCCCGGATGAGCCGCCGGAGTCCGTGGACGGTTTCTTCTGGCACGGCGACGAACAGGGAGCGCTTCATGTGGCCATGGTGGCCGGCATGCGAAAGGACCGCCCCGGATACGTGGTTGTCTCCGTCCCCCCCCAACCCCTCGACGCGCTCCCCGGGTGGGCGTCGGGCCCCGCGCGGGAAGGTGGCGGCGACTTTTCGACTTCGCTGCCCGGCGCCGAGCTGGATGGTCTCGTGGGGATCCGCACGCCCGCGGAGGTCTTCAAGCTCGTGGCGCTGGTGCTCGGCCGGTTCGCGCGGGAAAGGCCGGAGCCGGTTTCGCCGCCGCCACCCTCCACCTCGGACGGCGATCCCCAGCCCAATGACGCGGGCCCGCGGCCGACGACGCTTCCTTCCACCGTCCTCTAACCCGGTGGTATCCGTTAAACCCATCCGCCATGCCCTGGATATACTCCGCCATGCCCCGGATATACTCCGCCATGCCCCATATGCCATCCGCCATCCCACTGTGATTTCTCCGACCCCCCGATGACCCCACGCGAATCAAAGAAAAAACGGACCGCCCGCGCCCGCGAGATCTACGACATTCTCCTCTCCGAGTACCCGGACGCCAAATGCGCGCTCGACCACGCGTCCCCCTACGAACTGGCGGTCGCCACCATCCTCTCCGCGCAGTGCACCGACGTTCGCGTGAACATGGTCACGCCCGAGCTGTTCCGTCGCTATCCCGACCCCGAATCCCTGGCCGCGGCCCTACCGGAGCAACTGGAAGAGGTGATCCGCTCGACAGGGTTCTTCCGCATCAAGACCCGCAACCTGATCGGCATGGCCGACGCGCTGATCGAGGAACACGGCGGCGAGCTGCCGAGGAACATGAAGGAACTGTCCGCGCTGCCGGGGATCGGGCGAAAAACGGCCAATGTCATCCTTGGCAACGCCTTCGGGATCGACGAAGGGGTGGTCGTGGATACCCACGTCAAGCGGCTGTCGCGGCGGATGCGCTTCACCGCCGAGAAGACCCCGGTGAAGATCGAGAAGGACCTGATGGTGCTCTTTCCACAGCGCGTGTGGACCATGCTCGCCCACCTGCTGATCTTTCACGGCCGACAGGTGTGCAACGCCCGCCGGCCGCGCTGCAACCGGTGCGCGGTTTCGCATCTCTGCCCTTCGAGCGTGGTCTGAGACGCGGTCTCGTCGACGCGAGCAGGCCCGCGGCAAGCATTGCCGACATCAACCGGTCACAGTCGCACTGCGAGTGCCGGACCACAAATCTGGTCCATCTCAGCGCCGCAGCGACACCCGCACGCCCAACTGGGCCCGCCACTGGGACGTGGGCACCTCCGGCGCGAACGGTCGCGCCGCCCGCACCCTGCCAGTCTCCCGGTCCCTCCGCAGCGCGCCGATGTAGCGGGCCCGCAGACCGTCGTCGGGGTCCCGGCGTACCCGGAACAACTGGACCACCGGGTTGGCCACCTGGACGACTCCCCATGACGGATTCAGGAAGTTGAGGACGTTGAGCATGTCGAGCGTAAGGTCGGCCTTGAAGGTACGGACCTCGACCGTCTGCGAGACCCGCAGGTCCAGCCGATGCGACCAGGGCGTGTGGCAGGTGTTCCGCGCAAGTATGCGGGCCCACTGCTCGCGCAGGCATTCCTCCTCCTGGAGAAAGCCCTCCCATAGAATCTGGCTCACGATGAGAGACGGGAGTTCACGGCTTGCGCGCGGGATGTAGATCAGGTCGTTGGCCAGACGGGCGGCGCGGGGCCCGTTGAAGCCGTCCCCGTTCAGGTCGCCGTCGTACACGTAGGAGTAGGGAACGCCCGACTGACCCACGTACATCATGCTGACCTCCGTTCCGCCGAGACGCGGAAGGAGCCTCGTCCGGGCGCTGGCGACCACCTTGTGCGGCCGGTCGAATCTCGATCGTTGTGAAACCGGTTCATTGGGATGGCGGCCGATCGGCGTCGTCGCGTAGTTCGACGTGACGTCGATGGACAGCAGGTCCTGAAGGTTGGCGGATCGTGTCAGGGAGTAGCCAGCCCGCAGCGCCAGGGCGCTACCGAAGTCCTTTCGGAGTTCCATCGTGGCGGCGTAGGAATAGTTGCCGTCCCGGTTGCCGACCCGCAGCACCGGTCCGAACAGGTCGCTGATCCTGCCTCCCACCCACAGCTGCTCGTCGTTGCCCGTCACCGGGCTTCCCCACACGTCGCGCAGCCCAAACCCGAAGCCGTCTTCTGGACCTCCCGGGTGGGGTTCAGGACTCAGATTCTCGTTCGTGATGAAGATCTGCCGGAGCGCGATGTTGGAGATCCAGCTGGCGGAGAGCACGACACCGCCCGGAAGCCGCTGGTCGACGGCGAAGGTCGTGCGCCAGTCCTGCGGGAATCGGAAATCCGGATCGAAGTAGTTGATGATGGGAGGCGACTCGCCCAGCCCCGAACCGCCCACGCACTCCGTAGGCGTTGGTCCGGAGGGATCGAAGGCCGGCGCCTGGTCGCCCCTACACAGGATCGTCGTGACCGCGAGCCCGTTGTTCTGAAAGGCGTTGGCCAGCCAGGAGAAGGCCGGCCGGCCAGAGAACACACCGGTCCCCCCCCTGAGCTGTGTCCCCTCGAACGGTCGCCAGTTGAGTCCCGCGCGCACCGAGTAGTTGAGACGGTTGTCGGGGAGCCGCGAGACATCGATCCCGAGTTCCCGCTCCAGCTCCTCGTTCGCCTCGGGGCGGCCCGCGAAGGTCGGGATGTCCACGCGCGCCCCGGCACGCAACGTGAGCCGGTCGTGGGCCTCCCATTCGTCCTGGGCGTAGAGCGCCAGCTCCCGCACGCCGAAGGTCGGGGCCGCGCCCTGGTCCGTCAGCGGGATCGTGACCTCGTAGCGGTCCGGCCGGTTCAGCGCGAGATCCTCGAGGCTGTGGAACTCGTAGGAGCCCAAAGCGCCGGGCACGAAGCGGCGGTCGAAGTTGAACCAGGTGCCGGCCGCGCCGAAAAGCAGCTGATGGGTCCCCACATCGTAGCTCAGGTTGTTGGAGAGCTGGATGATCCGCTGTTCGAGCCCGTTGTCCTGTGCGAAGAAGTCGGCCCCGGCCCGCACGTCCCGCGTCACCCAGTGATCGCCGACCTTGCCGTCCACGCTGACTTCCACCTGGGAGAAGGCGGACCGCGCGGTCTCGTTGTCGCTCAGGAACTGCACATTGGCCGCGAACTCGTTCGAGATGCGGTTGCCGAGCGACGAGACGAGCCTGGCGACCGCGGAGTGGCTGCGAGACCGGATCTCGCTGCCGCCCGACGAGAACTCGTAGGCGGCGTCGGGAAGACGGTTGGGATCCGGGTCGTCGTCGGCCGAGGCGAAGCTGTAGCGCAGCATGGCGTCGTGACGGTCGCCGAGCTTCCAGTCGACGCGCGCGAAGAGGTTCGCGAGCTGGTTCTCCAGCGAGAATGACGCGGACGTCCCCGGGTCCGCCCCCAGTTGTTGCAGCAGGGACCTCATGCGGGCCACCGAGTCGGGCACCAGCGACAGCCGGAACGGATCGGACTCGCCCACGTGGAAACCGCTGGGCGGTTCGCGCACCCGCTCCCATTCGCCGGCGATGAAGAAGTGTGCGCGGTCGCGGCGGATGGGTCCGCCGGCGGTGAAACCCGCACGCGCGGTGGACAGCTCCGGCACGGTCGAAACGTCGTCGATCACCAGTTCGCCGACCAGTCCGCTGCCGCGATAGAAGCCGAAGGCCGAGGTCTCGAACTCGTTGGTTCCCGACTTGGTGACCGCGTTCAGCGCGCCGCCGGTGAACCCCGACTGGCGGATGTCGAAGGGCGCGACCTCGACCTGGAACTGTTCGACGGCCTCGAGCGGAATGACCCGGGCCCCGGCGCGTCCGCCCGCGATGCTGTTGGTGGACAGTCCGAAGACGTCCTGGTTGAGCGCGCCGTCGATGTTGAGGGTGTTGAAGCGGTAGCTGGCGCCGGCCACCGACACGCCCTCCTTGGAGGTGCGGACCAGGGGGGACAGCGCCGCGAAATCGAGGAAGTTGCGGGTCAGGGTGGGGAGTTCGCGCAGGACCTCGGAGGTCACGAGGGTGGAGATCCCGATACGCCCCGGGTTGAACTCCGGGTCCGGCTCGGCTTCGACGACGAGCGCCTCGATCTCGATTGCGTCCGGGACCAGGGTGACGTCGAGATCCACGAACTGTCCCAACAGAAGTTCGATGTCCTCACGGGTGAACTCGCGGAAGCCGAGGCGTGTGACGGTGACCCGGTAGGGGCCGCCGGGGCGTTGGCCGCGCAGCGTGTAGCGGCCGTCGGCAACGCTGAGCGCGGTGCTGGCGACGCCGGTCCGGGTGTGGATGAGCGTGACGAGCGCGGCCTCGACGGGGGTGCCGTCCCGGTCGAGGATGCGGCCGCGCAGGCCGCCGGTCGAGGCGCTCTGGGCGGAGAGGGGGAGGGCGGTGGCCAGGGCGGCCAGGA
The DNA here is from genome assembly GCA_951828585.1 of Longimicrobiales bacterium. Classification (GTDB taxonomy): domain Bacteria; phylum Gemmatimonadota; class Gemmatimonadetes; order Longimicrobiales; family Gaopeijiaceae; genus Bin94. Next base: position 4,159,968 of record OX639991.1, on the reverse strand, counting down.
AGGGGATGAGGAGGGGGGCGGGGCGGATCCAGGATGTAGGGCGCCACGATGTTCGCGGTGGGTCTCTTGGGTGGGGTCTGGGTGACATCGGGCCTGGGTCCTCTGGTGTAGCGCCGTTGAAAACTAATGGCGGATTGCGGGTTCGTCGTCCAATGGGGGGGCATGGTTGACTGTCGTCCTCGGTCCGTGCCACCGTTGAATCGTTCTCGATGGCGCTTAGCGGCATCTCCCGCTTCTCTCATACACTGAAAGGATCCGCAATGCCCACCCGATCCGATGCCGTCGCCCTGCTCGAGGAATGGGTCGACAGCGAAGCGCTCCGGAAGCACATGTACGCCGTCGAGGCGGCGGTGCGCCATTACGCCCGTCTGATGGGCGAGGACGAGGAGCTATGGGGCTTGGCCGGGCTGCTGCACGACCTGGACTGGGAGAAGCACCCCGACGAGCATCCCCACATCGGCGTCGCGCGGCTGCGCGAGCTCGGCTATCCCGATGAGGTCGTCCACGCGATCCTGACCCACGGCTACCCCGACCGCACCGACATAGCCCCCGAAACGCCCCTTGAGCGCGTCCTCTATGCGTGCGACGAACTCAGCGGCCTGGTCTACGCCTGCTGCCTGGTCCGCCCCAACGGCATCGACGACCTGAAGCCCAGGTCGGTGGCCAAGAAGTTGAAGGACAAGGCGTTCGCACGCGGGGTCCACAGGGAGGCCGTCCACCTCGGCGTCGAACTGATCGGGCTGCCGCGCGCCGAGCACATCCAGAACGTGATCGACGGGCTCCGGACAGTGGGGGATGTGCTGGAGGTTCGCGGGGAGGACATGGCGGCGCGGCGGAGGGCCCGCCGCACCCCGTGACGGGACGGTGGGACCCTCTCGGGGGTGTTTTTTCTAGAGTCCGCCCTCGCCGCGGCCCTCCGCCGTCCGCTGGCGCAGTGCAGCCAGCCGCCCCCGGCCTTCCTCCTCGGTGATTTCGCCCGCGGCGATGCCCTTGCGGATCTCCGCGGCCGCGATGCGGAACCGGATTCCGCGCAGAGCCTGGCGGATAGCCATGGCCAGGAGGGAAATGGGCGTGTGCGCTTGGTGTGGCGTGGTGGAAGTCGTCACGGCTGGTCTCCATCGGAGCGTCGTTGGGGGGCGGGTGCGGACGTGGTTCCGAAGCGAGTATCTTACCGCATGCTGATCAACTGCGACATGGGGGAAGGCTACGGGCCCTGGGAGAAGGGGACCGACGAGGCGGTGATGCCGCTCATCGACTGGGCCAACATCGCGTGCGGAGGCCATGCGGGAGACCCGGACACGATGGCGCGCACGCTGTCGCTGGCGGCCGAACACGGCGTTCAGCCGGGCGCGCACCCCGGGTATCCCGACCGTCGCAACTTCGGGCGTCTTAGACTGGACTGGCCACCCGAATCGCTCGTGCGCGAGATCCAGGCGCAGATCGGGGCGCTTCAAGCGGTTGCGGTGGCACTGGGGACGTGCCTCCACCACGTCAAGCCGCACGGCGCCCTGTACCTTGCCATGATGAACGACGACCGGCTCCTCACGCGGCTGGCCGAAGGCGTCGCCGCCGTGGATCCATCGCTCACCTTCGTTCTGCAGGCGACGCCGGACCGGGAGCGGCACGCGGCCATGCTCGGACACACGGAGCTGCAACTGGCCTTCGAGGCCTTCGCCGACCGGGCCTACGCTTCCGACGGACGCCTCCAGCCGCGCTCGACGCAGGGGGCGGTTCTGAGCGACCACGAGGCGGTCGCAGCGCACGTGGCGAATCTTCTCGACAGATTTGTGGAGACACCCGACGGAACACTCCCCGTGCAGGCCGAGACGTTGTGCGTACACGGCGACAACCCGTCGGCGCGCGAGGTCCTGCGGCGCATCCGGGAGCTGTTGCCCCGCGGCGAGTGATCACCTTCCCGGGCCCGGTCAGCGCGCTGGTCACCCTGCCGGTGTCCGCCGACCGGGACGGCATCGCGCGCGTCCTTGGCCTGGAGCGCCTGGCCCGTGACGCCCTCCCGGATGTGCGCGCGACGATCCCGGCGTTCAACCGGCTGCTGATCGAGGGCTCGCCCCACAGCTGGGACCCGGTGGACGTTGAGGCCCGCCTGTCGGCCGCTTTGAAGGAGTGCGTTGTGAAGGTCCCCGAGATCGACGGGGGCGATCCCGTTTCGCTTCCCGTCTGCTACGACCCGGAGTTGGCGCCGGACCTCGAGGACTTGTCAGTGAGCGCGGGACTGAGCGTGGCGGAGGTCGCACGGCTCCACAGCCGCACCACCTACGTCGTGCTGGCGACCGGCTTCGCGCCGGGGTTCGCATATCTGGGCGACGTGGATCCGCGGATCGCCATGCCGCGCCTGCGCACGCCGCGCCGACGGGTGGAGGTGGGCTCGGTGGGGATCGCGGACCGGCGCACCGGCATCTATCCGGCGGCGGGCCCGGGTGGCTGGCGTCTCGTCGGTCGCGTCCCGTCGGCGCTGTTCGAGGACCCTACTGAGCGGATCGCCCGCTTCCGCCCGGGTGGCACGGTCGAGTTCCGCATGATCGATCGCGATAGTTACGAGGCGCAGTGCGGATGAGCGCGCACGGTGTCGTGAATCGCCCCGGGCCGTTCTGCTCGATCCAGGATCTGGGGAGGCGGACCGGGCGCCGCGCCGGTCTGGCTCCCGGGGGGGCCATGGATCAACGGGCATACCTGTGGGCCAACCGGCTCCTCGGCAACGACCCTGCGGCGGCCGCGCTCGAGATCACGCTGGGCGGCTTCTCGCTGCGCTTCGCAGTTGAAACCGTTGTGGCGATCGCCGGGGCGGGGTGCGCGGCCACCCTTGATGGCTTGCAGACGGGCGCGTGGCGCACCCTTCGCGTTCAGCCTGGCCAGCTCCTCCGCCTCGGATACGGCGCGGTGGGGCTGCGCGCCTACCTCGCCTTCCCCGGCGGGCTGGACGTCGCCACGGCGTTCGGTTCCGCGTCGGCCGTGGCACGGGACGGCCTGCCCGGGTTGCTGGGCCGGTGCATCCGTCCGGGCGAACCACTGCGCTGGCGCGCGCCCGGCCACCGGTGTCCGGTGCGGCGTTTGCCCGGCGAACTGATTCCCCCGGTCTCGGATTCGCTCACGATACCCCTGGTCAGCGGCTACGAGTGGGCCGAGTTCTCGCGCGACGACCGCATGCGGGTATTCGATTCGACATGGACCGTGGATTCCGCGAGCGACCGCACCGCGTGCCGTCTGGCCGGTCCTCCCCTGACCACGGGTCCGCGCGTCCTCGACTCGACCCCCCTCGTGGACGGCACCGTTCAGGTAACCGGCGATGGCCTTCCGCTGGTGTTCATGCGGGACCGCCCGACCATCGGCGGCTACGCGAAGCTCGGTTCCGTCGATCCAATCGCGCTCGACGACCTCGCGCAGGCCCGGCCCGGCACGCCTGTCCGCTTCGTCCGCGCCGAGCCCGATGTGCTGCGCAGCGCGCTCGCCCGGCGGGAGTCGTTCTTCGGGATCCGGGACGAAGGTTAAGTTAAGTTTACTTTGCCCCGGGCTGGACCGGGATTCTGCGCGCTACCCGCGGCCTTCGCGTCGTCGGCGCTCTCTTTCGGCGCGCAACGCCTCGAATAGGCGCACGATTTCCGCGCGGAAATGAGCGCAGGCGTCCTCCAACGTAAGCCGTCCGGATTCGACCGCTCCATTGAAGCGCGCCTTCAGTCGGGTGATCGTGCCGCTCAGCCGCCGGGCTTCCTCTCCACTGAGGGCTCCGCGTGACACTTCGGCTCGGATCTGCCTGTGGGCGGCAGTTTCGATGTCGTCCAGGGTCTCGTCTGCCTGGTCGTCGTGGGCGGCGTGAGCCTCGTCGAGGGCCGATTGCAGCGCCTCGATGTCGAGCATCTCCTCTTCCGGTTCCACATCCGATGTGCAGGACACCAGGGCGAGCGACAGGAGGGGCAGGACCGCGACGGACAGGGCCGAGCGGAGCAGGCGTGAGTGGGTCGGCATGGTCATGACCCCCGTCCCTCGCTCCGCGCGGCTTCCTGGCGCCGCCGGATCCCGGCAAGCCGCTCGTTGTACTGCTCTTCGGTGATTTCGCCCGCTTCGAGCCTGGCGCGCAGATCCTGGAGCGCCTGGTTGATCCTGTCTGTGATGTCCGCCTCGGATGGCTGATCCGCGGATTCCCGGTCGCCGGCCGTCCCGCCCCCGGCAGCTGCCATGCGCTGGCGCATCCTGGACATGCGCTGGCGGGCCTGCTCTTCGGTGATTTCGCCTGCTGCGACCCTGGCGCGAAGATCGCGGCCGAGCTGGTTGATCCTCGCCGTCCGCCTATCCTCGGACGCGTCGTCGGAGTCGTCGGCCTGGGCGGCGTCATCGGCCACCACATCGGCCGTCTCCGTCGTCTCGCCGTCGGGTGTGGCGGCCGTGTCCGGCTGGCCACAGTACACCAGGCCGAGCGGCAGCGCGCAGATCACCGCGATCCAGGCCGCCGTGCGCAGCCATCGCGGGGCTGTGGCTGTGTTGCTTTCAACGATCATCTTAATTCTCCTTTCGAGAGATCCGGTCTGTCCGACACCGCTGGCAGGGCTCACCATAACCGGCGCGCGGAGCATGGGTGATTCATTTGCGGCATCAACGACGCGCAGCAGCGCGCTCGCGTAGGATTTCGGTCTGGATCCGGCGGCAGCTGGAACGAGCGCGTCGCAACAGGCTTCCTCGGCGGCGCGGAGCTGACGACTCGCCCACCACGCCGCCGGGTTCCACCAGAACACCGAGCAGGCGGCCCATTCGAGCCATCGCACAAGGTGGTCCCGCCGCCGCACGTGGGCGAGTTCGTGTGCCAGGATCGAACGGACTTCCTCGTCGCTCGACTCGGCCAGCAGGAAGTTGGGGATGAGTACGCGGACCCGCCCGCCCGTCCACCACACCATGGGCGATATGCGCGCATGCGTGGTGTCGATTTCGGGGACCCGGGACAGGCCCAGCCGCCGGCTGATCCGGGCAGCCTGACGCTGCAGTTCCGGTGGGGCGGGCTCCAGCGCCTGCGTGAGGGTCCGCCGAAACCGGACTGCCCGCCAGAGCGACCAGCCCAGGAGCGCGGCGGTGCCCAGGAGCCATGCCAACACCAGTCCCCGCTTGCCGATTGCATCGAGCCAGGATCCCAGGGCCGTCCCGTAGAACCCGGAACTGCCCGCGGCCTCGGAGGATCCGGCCGACACCAGCCCCAACCCGGTCTCCACGCCCGCCGCAACAGGCAGCACCGGAACCGGCATGACCGCGGGAACCAGCAGGATCACCAGCACCAGCAGCCACATCAGGTAGGAGATGCCAGGGAGGCGAAAGCGCCGGTGCACCACCCACGCCGCGCAGCCGAGCACGCCCGAGAGGACCAGCTTGGTCCCGCCGATCTGAAGCAGAATGTCACTCATCGTGATCCTCCAGAATCCGTCGAAGCCTCTCAATCTCGGTGCGGGGCAGCTTGTTGTGCTCGACCAGCCGCGTGAGCATCGGCGCAAGTGAGCCCCCGGTCAGCCGTTCCGCAAGCACCTCCAACTGACCGGTCGCGTAGCTCTCCCTGGAGAGGGTGGGGGCGAAGGCGTTCACGCCCAGGTCGCGGTCTCGCGCCACGTATCCCTTGTCCTCGAGCCGCTGCAGGAGGCGCTGCACCGTGCCGTGCTGGGGCTTGGTGGCATCCCGATACAGCTCGTCCATGATGTCGCGGGACGTCAGGCGGCCCTTCCTCCACAGCAACTCCATGACCGCCAGTTCGGCGTTGGGAAGTGGGAGCATCGTTTGGCGGATCCCTGGGTTTGCGGGTTCGAGTTCCTGTTCCGGGGCACGACAATCAATCGTAACGACACAGTGTCGTGAATGTCAACAGGCGCTTCAGGGTGGTGAACCGATTTGCTGGATTCAGACGGCCGGCAACGAGTGAGGCTCTACCTCGCGTTCTATCTCCCGGCGCTTCCATTCGGCGTGATCGAGGTCGTAGCGAACCTGAAGTCGGATCCAGAACTCGGCCGTCGTCCCTAAATAGCGTGCCAGGCGAAGCGCGGTATCCGTCGTGACGCGCCGCCTGCCCCGGACGACTTCGTTGAGGCGTGGCCGGGAAATCCGGAGCGCTTGGGCGAGCCGATAGACGCTCAGCCCGAACGGTCTCAGGAACTCCTCCCTCAGGATCTCGCCAGGATGAACCGGTGGCAGCCGGCCCCGGGCAGCCACGTCAGAAAAGTCCACCGCCCTCCGGTCCACATCGCGTCGGCTGATAGCCATCCTGTACCTCGTTCTGTGATAGTCGGTGATTCCGGCTACAGAGACGCCAGCCGCTCGAAGGTGTCGGGGTACTTGCGCGCCATCAGGATGAGCGCGGTGGCGGAAGAAGGCGGTTTCGACCTGCCCTGTTCCCAGCCCTCCAGCGTCCGGACCGGCGTGCGGAGCATGGATGCGAACACGGCCCGCGACAGGTTGAGTTCCTTCCGGATCCCCCTGATCCGATCCGGAGAGAGTCCCGGCATCGGTTTCGGTACCCTGGTCGTTCGCAACGTACGTTTCCCGGCCCTGTGCTCCTGGACCTCCCGAAGCGCTCCAAGCACCTCGTTGGCGATTTTCCGTTCACCCATTCTCGATCTCCTTGACTACTCTGCGCCACGCCGCGGTTTCTTCCGCCGTCAGGTCCTGCTTCACCCCCTTGCCGTAGATCGTCGGCAAGTAGATGTGGTCCTCGCGCGGCAGCCAGTAGTAGATGACCCGGCTTCCACCGCGGTTGCCACGTCCCCTCGACCTCCAGCGGAGCTTCCTGATGCCCCCCGACCCGCGAACAATCGGGCCGGCATCGGGGTGAACGCTGAGGAAAGCCTGCAGGGCCGCGAAACCGTTGTCGTCAAGGTGTGTCGACAGGTGCCTGGTGAAGACCGTGGTCTCTACGAACAGCACGTTTTCAACGATACGTAGACTGCGTTGTTGATGGAAGGACCGCCCAACAATCCCGATTTGGATCTCACCATTCTCCGCCTCCTTGAAGACCTGGTACAATTCAAAGGTGCCCCCTCCCGTCACTGCTGGATCATCGTTACCCGCCTTGCCCCGCCGCCCCCCTTCGCGCACCTTAGTCCGGCCCCGGAACAGCCCCCCCGTCCGGTCCTCACGACGGGCCCTCTTCCGCGGCCTCCATCCAGAATGCCCACCGCGCAGTCGAAGGGAGCCGGTCCGAGAATGACCACCGCAACCTGGATCACCATGATCGTCATCATGGCGTTCGTATGGGGAGGCCTCGCCGTGGCCCTCCGCACCGCGATTCGGAAGGAATCCGCCAAGAGCGCCGAGTAGCAGCCCGTGGACAAAACCCCCAGGCATGCGCGCGGCCGTGCATCCGCGCTTCGCTCGGTTCACCACAATGTAATCATTGCTTTACATAATGTAAAGTGTAGTATACATTGGATCCACCTTGCCTAGACGCACAGACATCGACTCGATCCTGATCCTGGGGTCGGGTCCCATCGTCATCGGGCAGGCCTGCGAATTCGACTATTCCGGCACCCAGGCCGTGCGGGCGCTCAAGGAGGAAGGGTACCGGGTCGTCCTGGTCAACTCCAATCCGGCGACGATCATGACGGACCCGGATCTGGCCGACCGGACCTACATCGAGCCGCTGACGCCCGAGTGGGTCGAGCGGGTGATCGAGCGGGAAAAGCCCGACGCGCTGCTCCCCACGATGGGTGGACAGACAGCGCTCAACATCGCGATGGATCTTCACAAGCAAGGGGTGCTGGCCGCGCACGGCGTGGAGCTGATCGGCGCCGACGAGCGTTCGATCAAGATGGCCGAGGACCGCGAGGAGTTCACCGCGGCGATGAATCGGATCGGTCTCGCGGTCCCCCACGGGGGCTTCGCGCGCAGCCTGGACGACGCGCTCACGATCATCGAGGACACCGGCTACCCGGCGATCATCCGCCCCTCGTTCACCCTGGGCGGCACGGGCGGCGGCACCGCGTACAATCTCGCCGAGTTCGAGGCCCAGGTGCGCAAGGGGCTCGACGCCAGCCCGATCGGCGAAGTCCTGATCGACCGCTCCGTAATCGGGTGGAAGGAATACGAGCTCGAGGTGGTCCGCGACGGCCTCGACAACGTGATCATCGTGTGCTCGATCGAGAACTTCGACGCGATGGGGGTGCACACGGGCGACTCGATCACCGTGGCCCCCGCGCAGACGCTCTCCGACGCCGAGTACCAGCGCATGCGCGACGACGCGATCGCGATCATCCGCGAGATCGGGGTCGAAGCGGGGGGGTGCAACATCCAGTTTGCGGTGAACCCCGAGAACGGCGAGATGCTGGTGGTGGAGATGAACCCGCGCGTGTCGCGGTCGTCGGCGCTGGCGTCCAAGGCGACCGGGTTCCCTATCGCGCGCGTGGGGGCGAAGCTGGCGGTCGGGTACCACCTGTACGAGCTGCCCAACGACATCACGAAGACGACGCCGGCATCCTTCGAGCCCGCGCTCGACTACGTGGTGGTGAAGTTCCCGCGCTTCGCCTTCGAGAAGTTCCCGGACGTGGACGACACGCTGGGGGTGCAGATGAAGGCGGTGGGCGAAACAATGGCTATCGGGCGCACCTTCCGCAGCGCGTGGCAGAAGGGGCTGAGGGGGATGGAGGTGGGGCGGATCGGGTGGGTGACGGGGAAGACTCTGGAGGACGACGGTCTCGACTCCGATGACCCGGAGGCGCTGCTCGCCGCGGTGCGGAGACCCACGACGCTGCGCAAGTACCAGTTGAAGCGCGCGCTGGAGGCGGGGATTTCGATCGAACGGCTCTACCGCGCGACCGGGATCGACCCGTGGTTCCTCGACCAGCTCGTGCAGATCCTCGAAATGGAACGCTGGTTCAGGGACCTGCCGTCCCTCGATGCGGCCTCGGTGCGGCGCATGAAGCGCGAGGGGTTCGCGGACGCGCAGCTCGCGGCGTTGCGCGGGGTGGACGAGGCCGCCATACGGTCGCGGCGCTGGAAGTGGGGGATCCGGCCGACGTACAACGTGGTCGACACCTGCGCGGGGGAGTTTCCCGCGGCGACCCCCTACTACTACTCCTCCTACGAATCCGAAGACGAATCCGACCCCACCGACCGGCGCAAGATCGTCATCCTGGGCAGCGGGCCGAACCGGATCGGGCAGGGGATCGAGTTCGACTACTGCTGCGTGCAGGCGGTGCTGGCGCTCCGCGAGGCGGGATTCGAGACGATCATGGTGAACTCGAATCCGGAGACGGTGTCGACCGACTTCGATGTGAGCGACAAGCTGTACTTCGAGCCGCTGACGCTGGAGGACGTGGTCGAGATCGTGGAGCGGGAGCGGCCGATGGGGGTGGTCGTGCAGCTGGGGGGGCAGACGCCGCTGAATCTTGCGTACGCGCTGGCCGAGCTGGGGGTGCCGATCCTGGGGACTTCGGTGGACGCGATCGACCGGGCGGAGGACCGGCGGCGCTTCGAGGAGGTGTGCCGGCGGATCGGGGCGCGGGTGCCGGCGAACGGGACGGCGATGAGCGAGGGCGAGGCGCTCGTGATTGCTCGGGAGATCGGGTTTCCGGTGCTGGTGCGGCCGTCGTACGTGCTGGGCGGGCGCGCCATGGAGATCGTGTACGACGAGGAGTCGCTGAAGGGGTATTTCGCGCGGGCGGTCAAGGCGTCGCCGGACCACCCGGTGCTTGTCGACCGCTTCCTGGAGGACGCCTTTGAGGCCGACGTGGACGCGCTGTCGGACGGGACCGAGGTGGTGATCGGCGGGATCATGCAGCACATCGAGGACGCGGGGGTGCACTCGGGCGACTCGGCTTGCGTACTGCCGCCGTATCTGCTGGGCCGTGCCGAGCTGGACGAAATGCGGCGGCTGACGCGGCGGTTCGCGTTGGAGTTGGGGGTGGTGGGGCTGCTGAATGTGCAGTACGCGGTGAAGGACGGTCAGGTGTACGTGCTGGAGGTGAACCCGCGGGCATCGCGGACGGTGCCGTTCGTGGGTAAGGCGACGGGGGTGCCGCTGGCGCGGCTGGCGGCGCGGGTGATGGCGGGGGAGAAGCTGGCGGATCTGGGCGTGCCGTCGGAGCCGGAGGTGAACGGGGTCGCGGTGAAGGAGGCCGTGTTCCCGTTCAACCGGTTTGACGTGGATACGCTGCTCGGACCGGAGATGCGCTCGACGGGCGAGGCAATGGGCGTGGACGACTCCTTCGGGATGGCGTTCGCCAAGGCGCAGGTGTCGGCGGGGAACCGGCTGCCGGAGGGGGAGGACGGGTTGTCGGTGATCGTGACCGTGAACGACTCGGACAAGCCCACGGTGACGCCGCTGGTGCGGCGGTTGGCGGATCTGGGGTTCCGGGTGCTCGCGACGGGTGGCACGCGCAACCATCTCACGCAGCTGGGCATCCCTTGTGAAAGAATTCACAAGGTCGGCGAGGGTCGGCCCCACATCGTCGACCGGATCGTGAGCGGGAAGGTGGCGCTGCTGATCAACACGCCGCTGGGCAAGAAGTCGCAGTACGACGACTACGCCATGCGGCGCGCGGCGATCGCGTACGGGGTGCCGTACCTGACGACGATGTCGGCGACCAGCGCGGCGGTGGACGCCGTGACGGCCATGCGGACGCGCCGGCCCGAGATCCTGAGCATCCAGGAGCGGATCGCGCGGGTGGCGGAGCCGGTGGGGGTGGAGTAGGTGCGGGGGCACGTACTGGACGATTCCGGCTCGCCCCGCGTGGATCCCGCCGGCGATCCCGGCGCTGCGCCAGAGTCACCCCCCACCGCCTTCTTCATGCACCCCTCGGCGGTGTTGCACGACACGGGCTGGGGGCATCCCGAGCACCAGGGGCGGCTTCGCGCGATTGCGTCGGCGCTGAAGGAGGACCTGGTGGCGCTGCACGGCCGGGTGGAACAGGTGGCGCCGGAGGTGGCGAGCGTGGAGGACGTGGCGCTGGTGCACGACGCCGCGCTGATCGAGTCGGTGCGCGAGGTGGTGGACCAGGCTCGGGAGTTTGGCCAGCCGGTGGCGATCGACGCGGATACGCGCGTGTCGGGGGCGTCGTGGGAGGCGGCGCTGGGGACGGTGGGGGCGGGGTTGGAGGCGGTGCACGGGGTGGTGGCGGGGCGGTATCGCAACGCATTCGTGGCCGCGCGCCCTCCCGGGCATCATGCGACGCCGGGCCGCGCAATGGGATTTTGCCTCTTCAATAACATCGCGATCGCTGCCGCGAGCCTTCGGGCGCGGGGCGAGGCCGAACGCGTCCTGATCGTGGACTGGGACGTTCATCACGGCAACGGGACCCAGGACGCCTTCTACGAGGACGCCGACGTGTTCTTCCTGTCGCTCCACCAGTACCCGCACTACCCGGGTACGGGGGCCGCGAACGAGACGGGGCGGAGGAAGGGGGAGGGGTTCACCCTGAACGTGCCGCTGAGCCCGAGGACGCCCCGGCCCGACTATCTGCGGGTCTTCCGCATGGCGCTGGAAACGGCGGTTGCGCGCTGCGAGCCCGACTTCATCCTGGTGTCGTCCGGCTTCGACGTTCTGGCCGGGGATCCGCTGGGCGGCCAGCTGCTGGAGCCCGGGGACCTCCACGAGACGACGCTCATGGTGATGGAGGCCGCGGAGGACTGCTGTGGGGGTCGCGTTGTGGTATTCTTGGAGGGAGGCTACGACCCGCAGCGCACGGGTGCGGGATGCGTGGCCGTGATCCGGGCGCTTGCGGGGGTCGCGATGGATGTCTGAACAGTGAAGGAAGTCGAAGGCGGACGATGGTTCGCGCCGCTGTTCGCGGTGCTCGTGTCGGCGTGCGGAGCGGACCTCCCGCCGGAAGCCGCTGAACTCGCTTCACGCGAAGCGGCGGCGGTTGCCGAGGAACTCCACCCCGAGGCGAGCGAGGCGATTTCGAAGCTCCGCTCTCCGTTCTGTCCCGGGTTCATGCTCGAAGTCTGCCCGACAAGCGATGCCGAGGCGCTGCGCGACAGCCTACAGGCCGGAGCGCGGGCGGGCCTGAGCGCGGACAGCCTGGTCGAGTGGATGGTGGCGGCCTGGGGCGAGGAGTACCGGGCGCTGCCGCAAGCGAGCGGATCCGGCCTGCTGGCCTGGGTGGTGCCTCCGGCGGTGTTGCTGCTGGGTCTCGGCCTGGTCGTGATCGCGCTGCGCCGGCTGAAGCGGCCGTCGATGGCGGTGGCGGGGACCGATGCAATCACCGAAGACGAGCGGGACCGGCTGGACGCGGCCCTCGCGGAACTCGAAGAGATGGAGGAAGCGCAACTATGAAGCCGGAGGCGGGTGACTCGCGGGCTCTGCTGACCACGGACGAGGGCGTCGCCCGGGTACAGGCCGCGCTCCGCGACATGGGACTGGACGGCTGGCTGCTCTACGACTTCAAGGACCGCAACCCGATCGGACGCGCCCTGCTCGGACTGGAGTGGACCACCCGGCGCGGCTTCGCCCTCGTCCCCGCGTCGGGTCCCCCGCGCCTCCTCATCCACGCCATCGAGCACTCGTCCTGGCGCCACCTGGACTGGCCCCGCGAGAGCTACTCGAGCCGCATTGAAATGGTGGACCGGCTGCGCGACCTGCTGGACGGGTGCGCGCGGGTGGCCACCGAGACCTCGGCGCGGGCCGACGTCCCCTACCTCGACCTCCTCCCCGCCGGCATCCGCGACGTGATCGTCGACATGGGTGTCGAGCTTCACAGTTCCGGCGACCTGGTCTCGACCTTCTACGCGGTGTGGACCCCGGTTCAGCGCGAGGAACACGGCCGCGCGTCGGAGCTGGTCAAGGTCCTGGCCCGGGAGGCCTTCGCACGCGCCGCCGACCACGTGTCCCGGGGCGAGACCATCACCGAGGGCGCGCTCTCCACCTGGATCCGCGACGAGCTGGCGCGGCGCGGCGCGCCCATTCACGCGGACTGCATCGTGGCGATCGGCCCAAAGGCGGCCGATCCCCACTACGACCCCGGCGAGACAGGTGAACCCATCCAGGCCGGCGACCTCCTCCTGATCGACCTGTGGGGCGGTTTCCACGAGAACTCCGTGCCCGCCGACCAGACGTGGATGGGCTACCTGGGCAGCGAGCTGCCGCCAAGGATCGCCGAGCTGTGGGCAACGGTGAAGGCCGCGCGCGACGGCGTGGTCGAGTCGCTGCAGGCGCGCTGGGCCCGGGGCGAAGTGCTGCGCGGCTTCGAGGGCGACGACGTGGCCCGCCGCATCATCACCGATGCGGGGTATGGCGAGTACTTCATCCATCGCACCGGCCACTCGATCGATCTCGACATCCACGGCCGCGGCCCCAACCTGGACAACCTCGAGACCCGCGACGACCGCGTGCTGGTGCCGGGCGTGGGCTTCTCGGTCGAGCCGGGCATCTACATCCCGGACGATGTGGGGCTCCGAACCGAGATCAATGTGTTCATGGGTCCGGGCGGGCCGGAGGTCACGGTCACGAAGCCGCAGCAGGATGTGTTTCTGCTGCTGTGATCCCCTGCGGAGTTCGCAAGCCGGCTAACCGCCCGCCCGTCCGGCGTCCTGGGCGGCCAGGGCGTTTGTTCCCGACCATGGCCGCCTGATGCCGCCCAGCCGCGGTTCGCTCGTGGAGGTGGCGCTGCCGGTCCCGTTGCCGCGGGCCTTCAACTATCGCCTGGCAGGACCGGTTCCCCGGCCGGGCACACGCGTTCGCGTGCCCTTCAGGAACCGCACCGTGGTGGGCTGGGTCCTGGGTCCCGGGTCGGAGGTGCCGGGCCTGAGGGATGTGGTCTCGGTACTCGAGCAGGAACCCTCCATCGACACCGAGCTGTGGAATCTCGCGCAGTGGGTCGCGAAGTACTATGTGGTGCCCCTCGGAGTCGTGCTGCGCGCGATGCTCCCCGCGCGCATGACCAACCCCACCGCCACGGAGCCGGCGCCCGCGCGTCGAGCGATGGTCCGCGTTGCCCACTCGATGGGAACCCTTGAAGAACTGGACCGGATCTTCGGCCGGGCGAGGCGGCAGCGTGAGGCGTACGAACAGCTCGTGGGCGCCGGTGGAAGCCAGGCGTTGGCCGCGCTGCTGGAAGGCGGTTTCAGCCGCGGTGTGATCGGGGGGCTGGAGGAGAAGGGGCTCGTGCGGGTGAGGAAGGAGGTGGTCGTGCGGGACCCCTTCCGGGACGAGGAGGTCGAGGAGGAGCCGGCGCACGCTCCCACGCCGGCCCAGCGCAAGGTTCTGGCGCGGCTCGGGGCCGGCCTGGGGGACGGGGGCGGGGCCTTTCTTCTGCATGGGGTGACCGGTTCGGGGAAGACACTGGTCTACATTGAGCTGATCCGGCGGGTGGTTGGGGGGGGTGGGGGCGCCGTCGTGCTGGTGCCCGAGATCGCGCTGACCCCTCAGACCGTCGCCCGTTTCCGGCAGGCCTTCGGCGACCTGGTGGCCGTGCTGCACTCGGGGCTCTCCGACGGCGAACGCCAAGACGCCTGGCGGCAATTGCGATCCGGCGAAAAGCGCATCGCGGTGGGTGCCCGCTCGGCCGTCTTCGCCCCCGTCTCGGCCCTGGGCGCCATTGTGGTGGACGAAGAGCACGACGGCAGCTACAAGCAGTCCGAAGCACCGCGGTACAGTGCGCGCGACGTGGCCGTGGTGCGCGCCCGGCGCACAGGCGCGGTCTGCGTGCTGGGCTCGGCCACCCCCTCGCTCGAAAGCTGGTTGAACGCGCGCTCGGGGAAATACGCGCTCCTCGAGTTGCCCGACCGGGTCGGCGGCGGTGTCCTTCCCGGAGTGCGTGTCGTCGACCTCAGGGTGCGGCCGCCCGAGGCGCCACCGGCGGCCAGCGGTCTCCGGCCGGCCCCGGATGACGGCCCCACCCCGCCCCCTCCCCCCCCGCGCATCCTGTCGCCAATGCTCGCGGACGCGGTGCGGCGGCGGCTGTCGCGCCGGGAACAGACGATCCTTCTGCTCAACCGCCGCGGCTACGCGACCTTCGCCCTGTGCGAGAGCTGCGGCGCCGTGGGCGAGTGCATAGACTGCTCGGTGTCCATGACGCTGCACCGGGCGCGGCGGCGCATGATCTGCCACCACTGCGGCCACGCCGAGGACCCGCCGACGCGCTGCCCCCGCTGCGGTTCCCGCGAGATGACTTACGGGGGGCTCGGTACGGAGCAGGTCGAGCGCGTCCTGCTCGAGAGCTTACCGGGCGCGCGGGTCGCGCGCATGGATATGGATACGACACGGGGGAAGTGGTCGCACCGGAACATCCTGGAACGCGTTCGCAAGGGGGAGGTGGACATCCTCCTGGGGACGCAAATGATCGCCAAAGGCCTCGATTTCCCCCGGGTGACGCTGGTGGGGGTCATCAACGCCGATACCGGGTTGCATCTGCCCGACTTCCGGAGCTGTGAACGGACCTTCCAGCTGCTGTCCCAGGTTGCGGGGCGGGCGGGGCGGGGGAGTCTGCCGGGCGAGGTGGTCATTCAGACCTACGTGCCGGACCACTATGTGGTGCGCGCGGCGGTTGCCCACGATTACCGGGGGTTCGTTGAGCGCGAACTGGGGGCGAGGACCGATCCTCCCTATCCGCCGCACCTTCGCATGGCCAGGATCCTTCTGAACAGCCCGGTCCAGGCCGACGCGCTGGCCGCGGCCGAATCGCTGGACAAGTGGTTGCGGGACCGTCGCCTCGAGGGCGTGGAAGTGCTGGGGCCGGCCCCAGCCCCGATTGAAAGGCTTCATGGGCGCTACCGCTGGCACGTTCTGCTTCGGGGCGGGGTCGCGGGCATCGGGCGGACGCTTCGGTCGGTCGCGGCGAACTTCCGGGCCAGGGGATCCGATGTGCGCGTCTCGCTCGACCGCGACCCCCTGCATCTCATGTGACTGCGGCGCCTTGCCAATGCTGCGTCTCCGCCGCTCTTGCCGCCCGCGGCAATTTCACCGCGCCCTGCTTGGCGTTATTCTCGTTATGGTAGGTCCCGCGAGCGTTGAGGCTTTGGTTCTTCATTGAGGAGGCAGGCGTGAGCTGTCTGGCGTTGAACGCGTCATACGAGCCGTTGATGATCGTCCCTTCCCGAAGGGCGATCCGCCTTGTGCTGGACCGCAAGGCCGAGGTGCTCGAAGAGGATGCGCACCGGGCCTTCCGCTCCGTCCGGGTGCACCACCCCTGCCCGGTGGTCATCCGGCTGGTGCGTTACGTGCACGTCCCGCGCCGCTTCCGGAGGCAGGTCACGAACACCTTCCTTTTCGCTCGTGACGGTTACGCCTGCCAGTACTGTCGGCGCCACAAGCGGCAGCTGAAGAACCGCGAGTTCCTCACGCGCGACCACATCCTCCCGATCTCGCGGGGCGGAGACAACACCTGGCAGAATGTCGTCACCGCGTGCTCCACCTGCAATCACCGCAAGGGGAACCGTTTGCCCCAGGAGGCCGGCTTGCGTTTGCTGGCACGTCCCGTCGAGCCGAACCACGTCGAGTTGGTCTGGGCCGTCAGAAGGGTGACACCCATCCAGGCCAAGTACATCCGCATGTTCTTCGGTGAAGATGTAGTGCCGGTGGGGACGGGTGGCAGCTCCACGACCGGATGGAAGAGCACGTGAACGACGGCGCTGCCGACCGGCGGCAACCGGAGCCTCCGCCGACCCGGTCGGACGAGGGGCAGGCCGAAGCGGACGACGAACACGCCGCGGGCGCGTCCCCGCCGGCGTCCGAGCGCCCGGCGTCGGTGCGGGAAGCCATGCAGCGCAGTCGGAGGTACAACCCCGGACCCGCGCCACGTACTCCGGTGCGTCGGCGAAGGCCAACCCCTCCGGGAGGCCGTGTTCCGGCGCCCGCCCGCGAACTTACCGATGGTGCGGTTGCAGAGATCCCCTCCCGCGAGGTCGAGGTCGGGAACGAGGTATGGAACGTATTGGTCAAGGGGTCGTCCACGGTAGGAGCCGGAAACACACCGGGGGCCCGGCTGCTCAGCGTCGGGTTGGAAGCACCCGGTGACCACCCGAATCCCGAGGGTACCCACTATCTGGTAGCGTCGGCCCTCGACGATGTGGACGAAAGCGCGCTCAGGGAATTGGTGACGAAGGCGATTGACAACCCTGACGCAGTGCGGGCGTCCGCCTCTTCGGCCGGGAAGCCTCGGGGACGCGGGCGTTTCCGGCGCCGATACCGTTGAACAGCCCCCGCGTGGCGGCGCTAACACCAGGTCCCTGGCTCTTGTCCACCTTGTGGCAGCCCCGGAAGTGCTCAACGGGAAACGTGCTACAGGTGTCTTGTTCCAAGTAATGAAGGATCACTCGGACGCCGAGTTGGTGAGCCAGGCGCGCGCCGGCGACGGGGAGTCTTTCGGAGAGCTGGTCTTGCGGTACCAGCGGCCGGCCTACTCCGTGGCGCTGTCCGTCATCGGCCGACATCAGGACGCCGAGGACGCGGCCCAGGAGTCCTTCATGGTCGCTCTGGAGCGGCTCGACGAGTGCCGGAACCCGGCCCGGTTCGCCGGCTGGCTTCTGGCGATCGTGCGGAACCGCTCTCGCAACCTCATACGCAGGGAGAGCCTGCGGAGAGGGGACGAGATACCGGCGAGCGCGAGCTCTTCCGGCCCCAGTCCGGAGCGCGCCGCCGACATATCAGCCCTGCGGGGCAGGCTTACGGAGGCTTTGAGTACATTGAGCGAGGTGCAGCGGGAGATCGTTCTCCTTCACGACCTGGAGGGGTGGAAGCACGCCGAGATCGCCGAAAGGCTCGGCATGCCCTCCGGCACCGTCAGGTCCCACCTGCACTTCGCGCGCAAGGCGTTACGAGTTCAGTTGTCCGAGTGGAAAGACTACGGAAAGGGCCTCTGAGATGAACACGAAAGACAGAGATCGGAAGGCGGGCCGGGGCTCCCCCCCGGTTGGCGACACGAACGCGAGTCGCACGCGCGAGGTGCGCGCCTCGCTGGAGATCGTGGACCCGGGGTACCGGTTGCCAGGCTATTGGGAGCGGTTCCACGCCACGGTCATGGAGCGCACGGCCTTCGAGCTGGCAAGGCGGCGCAGGCTCGCCCGCGAGTCGGTGGCCGCGGTGCTCTCCGGCTGGTCCCGAAGTCTGATCCCGGTGGCCGCCGCGGCGGCTGTTGTTGCTGCCTTCCTGGTCGGCAGCGAGGTGCGTTACGCGGCCGATGCCGCGCCGCCCCTGGTTCTGGAGGATGTGCTCGCAGCCGAAATCGAAGACGGGGCCCTGCAGGGGGTAGTGGGCGGCCAGGTCCCTGCGAACCCGGTGGCCTTCATGGCCCTGGTGGAAGGGAATGTTCCGTAATATGGCGGGTGCAAGAAAAGCCAGCGTTCTTTCGATCGCGCTCCTTGTCGTCACCCTGGCCGCCGGCTTTTTCGGGGGCGTGGCGTGGCAGAGGAGCCAGGTCGTCTCCGATCAGTCGGATGAGGGAGAGGCCGAGCCCAGGCGCGACCGGAGCGAACGCCGCATGGTGATCGACGAATTGGGGCTGGAGCCCGGCAAACGCACCGAAGTCGAGGAGATCATTCAACACTTCATGGTCCGCATGCGGGCGCTGTATGGCGAATTCGAGCCCATGCGGGTCCGCGTGCAGGAGTTGAACGACGAGTACCAGCAGACGTACCGGCCGAGGCAGCGGGAGCTCTTCCGCCAGACACGGGACTCGATCAAATCCATCCTGGCGCCCGAACATCGCGTCCTCTACGACTCGCTGTTGGCCGTGAGATACGGAAACGGGGATCGCGATCGCGACGGGTCTGGAGACGGGCGCGACAGAGGTGGTCCGGATGATGGGAGAGAACGATAACATGAGACAGAAGTCGATTTGGATGGCGTGTGCCATGGTGCTCTTGGCGCCCGCTCTGGACACTGGAGCCGCCGCGCAGGAAGGCATGCAGACGGTGTCGCTCCAGCGCTCGATCGAGCTGGCCCAGATCCACAGTCCCCAGCTGGCCCAGACCCAGGCGAGCGTGATCAACGCCGGCAGCGGTCGCCGCCGCGCTCTGGGGTCATTTCTGCCCACCGTCAGCATGAGTTCGGGCGCCTCGGTGAACAGTTCGAGCCGCTTCGATCAGAATACTCAGCGCATCGTCGAGGGCAGCAGCGATTCGTACAGCGCGGGCATGAGCGCGAACTACCAGTTCTTCCAGGGCGGCCGCAAGTACCACGAGCTGGACCGTACGGCTTCGGCCCGCCGGGAAGCGGAGGCGCGCCTGCAGAGCCAGCGTTATGCTATCGTGCTGCAGACCACCACCCTCTACATGAACGCGTTGCGCCAGCGTGACCTGGTGAGGGTGGCGGAAGCCAGCCGACAACGCGCGGAAGAGAGTCTGGAAATCACCAGGGCCCGCTTGAGCGGGCTTGCCGCCACACGTTCGGATACTCTGCGTGCACGCCTCGAGCTGGCGAATGCACGCCAGTCACTCCTGCAGGCGGAGAACCAGCTGCGGGCGGCGCACTTTGCATTGGGCCGGCAGGTAGGCATGGACGGTCCCGTCGCTCCGGCCGACATGGGCGACCTGTCCCCGGCGCCCCTTGCGCTGTCCGAGTCGGAGATCATCGCTCTTGCCGTGTCGGTATCGCCCGCCGTCCGCGCCGCCGAGGCGGCGGCCTCCGTGGCCAGGTCCTCTCTGGGGAGTGCCAGGAGTTCGTACCTTCCGTCTCTTTCGGCAACATCCAACTATTCCTGGGCGAACCAGGACCGGTCGTTCACGGGTGGCAACACCAGCTGGAGTTTCCGGGTATCGGGCAGCTACACGCTCTTCGACGGTTTCGGCCGCGAACAGAGCCTCAGCCAAGCGACGGAGAGCCGGCGCGTGGCCCGCCTGACCGAAGAGGACTCCCGTCGGGGTGTGCGGCAGGAAGTGGACGCCGCGCTCCGAACCATCGAGACCCAGGAACAGGCGATCGCCATCGCGCAGGAGGCCTTCGACGTTGCTGTGGAGGACCTGAGAATCAACCGGGTGCGCTATGAAGCCGGCGGTGGTACCATCCTCGATTTCCTCGCCAGCCAGGTGGCGCTGGACCAGGCCGACGCCAATCTGGTGGCGGCCCGGTACGACTACGCGCTCGCCAAGGCCGAACTCGAATCAATCGTCGGAAGGGAACTTTAGCAGCCCATGGACAAAATCCCCCCGGCATTCGAGCGGCGATGCATCCGCGCTGGACGCTTCGCTTCGCCTGTTCACGACGTAAAGACAACATTACAATATGTCATGTATAGCATACATTCTGCGACTCCACGGCGGCGCTCTGCGTCGCTCCTCGGGCGAATTGCTCTGCTATTCACCTCACGTCGCTCCTTGCCAGCCCGGCGCCTCACCGCTCTCGGTGCTCGGCCGGCTTTATCCACGGACTGCCAGATGAGGAACGCGGGAATGGGAGGGGCGCCATGACGCCCCCAACGAACGGCTCGGTGCGCAACGGCGCCATCATCCGCACTGAGAACCTCCGAAAATACTACGTCTTGGGCGCCGAGACCGTGCGCGCCGTGCGGGGCGTGGACATGACGGTGCACCGCGGCGAATTCGTCGCGATCATGGGTCCCTCCGGGAGCGGCAAGTCCACCTTCATGAACCTGATCGGCTGTCTGGACACGCCCACGGCCGGAAGCTACTGGCTCAACGACCGCGAGGTCTCCGAGCTCTCGGACAATCAGCTGGCCCGGGTGCGGAACCGCGACATCGGGTTCGTCTTCCAGACCTTCAACCTGCTTCCGCGGGCGTCGGCGCTCCACAACGTCGAGCTGCCGCTCATCTACGCGGGCATGCGGGCAAAGGATCGCAAGAAGCGCGCCGAAGAGAAGCTGGTGCGGGTCGGTCTGGGGGATCGGATGCATCACAAGCCGCCGGAGCTGTCGGGGGGGCAGCGGCAGAGGGTGGCGATCGCGCGGGCGCTGGTCAACGATCCGGCGCTGCTCCTCGCCGACGAGCCCACGGGGAACCTGGACTCGCAGACCTCGGCCGAGATCGTGGAAACCCTGGCCGCGCTCAACAACGCCGGCCAAACGATACTGTTGGTAACACACGAATCGGACATCGCGTCCGCGGCGTTCCGCCAGGTCCATCTCAAGGATGGGCTAGTGGAGCGCGACTTCATGAACGAAGGGATGGAAATCTGATGCGCAATCTGAAGCGAGACACGGCCCTTGGCCGAAGACTACCGGCGGCTGCCCGGGCCGGGGCGGTTTTGGTCCTGCTCGGCACCATGGCCTGCGAGACGGCGGAAGAAACCGAAGGCATCTCCATTCAGTCGACTCCGGCGGAACTCCGCAGCATGCGGATCACCGCGGAAGCCAGCGGGCAACTGGAGCCGGTCCTGAAGGTCGAGGTCAAGTCCAAGGCCTCCGGCGAGATCCTGGAGCTCTTCGTGGACTCGGGCGACGAGGTCGAGCTCGGCGACACGCTGGCCAAGGTCGATCCCCGTGACGTGGAGAACGCGTGGGATCAGGCGGTCGCCGACCACGGCGTGGCTAAGGTACGGATGGACCTCGCCGAGGAACAGCTGGAACGCAGCAAGGAACTCCTCGCCGCGGAGGTGATCTCCCAGCAGGAAAACGAATCGCGGGAGCTCGAGTATGCCAACGCCCAGGCCTCTCTGGTTCGTGCCACGACCAACCGCGAGCTGGCGGCGCTCAAACGCGCGGACGTGACGATCACGGCGCCCATGGCGGGCACGATCCTGGAAAAGCAGGTCGAATACGGCCAGGTGATCCAGTCGGCCACGCAGAACGTTTCGGGCGGCACCACGCTCTTCATCATGGCCAACCTTGACAACATGCGCGTGCGCACCCTGGTCGACGAGACCGACGTGGGCAAGCTCGAGGCGGGACTGCCGGCCACCGTGAGCGTGGAGGCGTTCCCGGATCGTGATTTCCAGGGATACATCGAGAAGATCGAGCCGCAGGCGGTCGCGACGCAGAACGTTACCATGTTCCCGGTGATCGTGTTGCTGGACAACAGGTCGGGGTTTCTGAAGCCGGGCATGAACGCCGAGGTCGAGGTGCTCGTGGACGAGCGGGCAGAGACGCTCGCCGTGCCCAACAACGCGATCGTGCAGCCCCAGGAGGTAGCGGCCGCGGCCGAGGTGCTGGGCATGGATCCGGAAGCGGTGTCGGTCGACTTCCGGGCGTTCGGGCCCCTGATGGGGCAGGCCGCCGCCCGCTTTGCCGAGCTGGAAAGCGCCAACTCGGGAGGCGGGAGGATGGCCGCGGGTGGATTCCCGGGCGGTCGCGGTGGTGCTGGGGGTGGGGCGGGTGGTGGAGCGCAGGGTTCGGCGACGGACGACGGAGAGGCGGAATCCGGAGAAGCAGGGGCCGATGCCGCGGAGACGGAGTCCGCGCAATCGAATGGCATGCCGTCGATGGACGAGATACGGGAAAAGATGATGTCCGGTGAGATCTCCCAGGATTCCGTTCGCGCGCTGTGGAGTCAGATGCAGGGGCAGTCGGGGGGTCGCTCCGGTGGCGCCGGCGGTGGTGCGGGGCGAATGAATGCCGGAGCGGACGGCGGCGGAGCACAGGCGGGCGCTGCCGCGGGCGGAGACCGGCCTGCCGGCATGGGAGGGCAGGGTGCCGGGGCCGGTCGCGGTGCAGGTGGTTTTGGCGGTGGCTTCGGTGGCGGGATGATGGCTGCCATGGGCGGAGGCAACGACCTGCCCTACCGGCCTGCCGTCGTCTTCGTGATCGACGATGCCGGCAACATCGAGCCGCGTCCGGTGGTTATCGGTTTGAGCGACTGGGACTACGTCGAAGTCCTCGCGGGACTGCAGACGGGCGAACAGCTGGCCCTCATCGGAGCCGCCCAGTTGCAGGCCCGGCAGCAGGCCCAGATGGAGCGGATGCGGCAACGCATGCGGCCCTTCTGATCCCATGAACGTCCGCTTCGTTCGCACCTGACAACATAGCCAGAAGGGGTTTCCTCCATGTTCATCTTCAGAGAAACCATCAACGTCGCGCTGGCGTCGATTCGGGCCAACTTGCTGCGCTCCGGCCTCACCACGCTGGGCATCGTGATCGGCACGGGTGCCGTTATCACGATGGTCGCCCTGGGCGAGGGCGCACAGCGGGCGGTGCAGGCGCAGATCGAGCGTATGGGGACCAACGTTCTCACCATACGTCCCGGGCAGAACATGTGGGGCGGTGTGCGTGGTGGAAGTACACGCCTGGAAGAGAGCGATGCGCTGGCTCTTCGCGACCAGATGGGGGCCATGTACGACATCGCCCCGGAGGCCGAGACCCGTCTGCAGATTTCGTACCTGAGGTGGAATTCCTCCAATCAGGTGGTCGGGACCTGGCCCTCCTTCTTCGACATGCACGAGCGGCACCTTGAGCACGGCCGCGTCTTCAACGAAGGAGAACTCCAGGGCCGTCGGCGGGTCGCCGTGCTGGGCTATTCGATTCCGGAAGCACTGAGCACCCCGGCCGCGCTTCTCGTCGGTCGCGAAATCCAGATTCGCGGTATCCGCTTCGAGGTGATCGGCGTGCTCGAAGAAAAGGGCAGCATGGGGTGGGAGAATCCGGACGAGCAGGTCTACATTCCGCTCTCGACGGCCCTGTACCGAGTGATGGGCAACCGCGACTGGCTTCGCGCCGTGTACGTTGCCGCGCCTTCGCCGGAGGAGCTGGAACCGGCCTGGGGCGAAATCGACCGGATCATCCGGCGCGAACACCGCATTCGGGCCACCGAGGACGCCGACTTCAGGATCCAGCAGGCCTCCGACTTTCTTGAGACCCTGGGCGAGACCGCCGAGACCTTTACCATGCTGTTGGTGGGCATCGCCGGCGTGAGTCTGCTGGTGGGCGGCATCGGCATCATGAACATCATGCTGGTCAGCGTCACCGAACGGACCCGCGAGATCGGGGTCCGCAAGGCGCTGGGCGCCACCCGCAAGGCGATCCTCGTCCAGTTCCTGATTGAAGCGCTGGTGCTCTGTTTCCTGGGGGGGATTCTCGGAGTGGGGTTCGGCTTCGGCAGCGCCGAACTTGTGACCCGGCTCTATGAGCGAGACACGGCGGTTGCGGTGGAAGCGGTCATTGTGGCCATGGGCTTCTCGATCGTGATCGGACTCTTCTTCGGGATCTGGCCGGCCCGGCGCGCCTCCACCCTGGATCCGATCGACGCCCTGCGGTACGAGTAGCGGATAGGGACGCCGCCGCCGACTACCCTCGCGGCCGCGGGTAGACGATCTTCATCGACTCCTTGCGCCTAACAACCGTAAGTTCAATAGGGGTATCGAGTTCGTCCAGAAGCAGACGAAACCCCCTTACGTCCTCGAAGGCCTTGTCTTCCACCGACACGATGACGTCGCCGGGTCGGAACCCCGCCTGCAGCCCCGGGCTCATCCGGACTACGTCGGTGACCAGGACGCCCTTCTCGACTCCGAAGTAGTCGCGCCCCAGTTCCGTGGTCAGATCCCGCACCAGGACGCCTCCCAGAACCAGAAACGCGGGGCCGTCAAAAAGCCGGGGGGTCAGGACCGAAAGCCGGCCCTCGACCAGTCTGTCCAGCCCCATCGTCAACCCCGTCCCTCCACCGCCGACCGAGGGGAGCAATTCCGCCTCGGCACCCTCGACGACGGTCTGCTGCAGCCTCACGGTCACCTCGCTCCCGTCTTCGTGGGGCCGCACGACCACGCTTCCCGTGGTGGTCTGCGGTCCGACTCTGACGGTCAACGTGGCCGAATCAACTTCGAACCCTTCGTGAAAGATGATCCCCGGGGTGTGCCACGGCCACGGTACGGCGGCGGGCGAGTAGCCCAGAAACGCGTCCACGATGGAGTCGAACCGCGCCATGGTACGCTCCAGCCGGTCAAGGGGGTTGGGAGCGATGAATGCCGGAGCCGGATCCGCGACCACGGTCACCTCGTTTCGATCCCCGTTTCGTCCGACGACGAGAAGGACAGGCTGCCCCGGCTGCAGGTCGGAGGTGAAACGCAGCCATGTTTCGTAGGTGGAAAGCGGATTCCCGTCGATGGAGACAAACCAGTCGCCTGGAACGATATCCGCGAGGTCGGCGGGGCTGTTCGGGTAGACGCCGCCGACGAGGAACCGGACAGAACTCTGGAGAGCCTCGGCTGGAGGGACCTCAACCATGGCGAGGCTGATCCCGATCCATCCCTGCTCCGGCAGGTCCAGGGTATCCTGTGCCGCGCTCGCAGCCGACACCGCCGAAACACTCGCGACCACCGCCGCCAGGACCCCGAGCAGGCCGGGTGATCGCGGAACGGGACGAAGACGCGAGTTCACGGTATCAGCGCCAATCCGCCATGAACTGCCGGATGGTCTGGTCGTGCTCCGCGAGCGAGCGTACGAAGAGCTCGGGCCAGAACTGGTCGCCGGGAGACTGCTCCATGGCCGCGCGGCTGGCGGCCATGACCGTCTCGAGCGCGGCCAGTTCCGCGGCGGGATCCCGGGAACGACGCTGCAGCCCCTGGGCGCTCACGAATTGCTGGAATTCTCCGTAGACGGTCCTATACTGTCTGGCTGCTTCGTCCACGGCCGCGATGCCCTCCTCGATCGACGCATAGGACGCCGACCCTGACCCGGAACCCTCACTGCCGATGCCGTCCGGGGCGGAGCCCGTCATCCAGCCGAAAGCGGTGCCGCCGACGAAGATCACCAGGGCGGCCGCCACCTGCAGCCACTTCCGCCACAGGTGGACGTTGTCGCGGCGGCCGAAGACAAGGCCCGCCGCCATGAGCATCTTCTCGAGTTCGTGCCAGCCACCGGGAGGGGGAAGCACCGCGGGGAGATCGCCCAGCGCCTCGGTCTGGGACCGTAGCGCATCCAGCTCCCGCCGCAGACCGGGGTTTCCCTCCAGGACCGCCCTTTCTTCCGGCGTCGGCGGCTCATCGACCAGCCGAGCCAACTGTTCCAGATTCAAACGCTCCATGCTTCGATTTCCTTGGGATGTGTTTCGTTTTCGTATCCTTTGAGCATGCGCCGCATCTTCGCCCGCGCCTTGAACAACTGGGACTTGGACGTTCCCGAGGTCACCCCCAGGGCGGTGCCGATTTCTTCGTGGGTGTAGCCTTCGACGTCGTGCAGAATCAAAACCTTTCTCATTCCGTCGGGGAGTTGTGCGAGCGCCTCCTCCAGTTTGCGCTGCATGAGCGTGTCCCCCATGCGGGGCGGCACCGGTATGACGTCGGGCAGTGGCACCTCGCGTTTCCGTCTGTTCTTCTCCTTTCTGACCGCCTGGAGCGCCGAATTTACGGCGATCCGGTGCAGCCAGGTGGAGAAGCGAGCCTCGCCGCGGAAGGTGGGAAGAGCCCGAATGGCTCGAATCCACGCTTCCTGGGCGTAGTCCTCCGCCAGATCATCGTCGCCCGCGATCCGCCGCACCACGGCGTACACCCGGGGGGAATAGCGGTCGTAGAGGGCCCGGACGGCCCGGCCGTCTCCCTCGCACGCGCGGCGAATCAGTTGGGCTTCGATGTCTCTGGATCCAGGTTGAGGTGCCCGTGGGCACGTTTGAACCGGATGGACTGTTCCCGCTGGAACAAGCCCTGCTTCCCTGCCGTCGCCCATGAGACGCGGTCAGTACAATTTAGGGTTGCCCGGGCAGTCCGTGGATAAGCCCTGCGAGCACCGGGAGCGGTGAGCCGCCGGGCTGGCAAGGCGCGACGAGAGGGGAATAGCAGAGATGTTTGCCCGAGGAGCAACGCAGAGCGAAGCCTTTGAGCGGCAGTATGTATACTATACATTACATTATGTAACGTTTCCTTGACATCATGAACAGCCTGAAGCGAAGCGATCCAGCACGGATGCATCGCCGCTCGAATGCCGGGAGGGTTTTTTCCACGGGCTGCTGGTCCCCGCAGTCTTCCACCCCGGCAGCGAGGAGGCCAGCTTTCAGCGCCACCATCCTCACACCCCCCCCCAACCCCGAGACCCCTCGATGAGCCACCCAGCCCCCGACCTCCCCGGCGCCGCCTTCCTGGAATGCGGCGCCACCGGCGAGACCTTTGAGTCCGAGCAGCTGATCGGTCTCTCACCGGCCGGCAAGCCGCTGCTCGCCCGCTACGACCTCGACGCCATCCGGGACCGCTTCACCCCCTGGGCCGTCGCCTGCCGCCCACCCACGCTCTGGCGCTACGAAGAGGTGCTGCCGGTGCGTGACCTGGCCTGCAGGGTCACGCTGGGCGAGGGGTTCACGCCGCTGCTGGAGTCGCCCCGCATGGCCCGCTCGCTTGGGGTGGGGAGGCTGTGGATCAAGGACGAGGGACAGAACCCGACCGGCTCATTCAAGGACCGCGGGCTGTGCATGGCCGTTTCCCGCGCCCTGGAGCTCGGCGCGCGCGAGCTGGCAATTCCTTCCGCGGGCAACGCGGCCGGATCCACCGCGGCCTACGGCGCCGCCGCCGGGATGCCGGTCCACGTCGTCGTACCGACGGACACGCCGGTGCCCATCCTGGCCGAGATCGGCGCGCTGGGAGCCGATGTGCAGCTCCTGGAGGGTCTGATCAGCGATTGCGGCAGAATCGTTCGGCAACGCTGCGACGAGGCCGGATGGTGGGACCTGTCCACCCTCAAGGAGCCGTACCGGCTGGAGGGGAAGAAGACGATGGGATATGAGCTGTTCGAGCAGTTGGGCGGACGCCTTCCGGATGCGATCGTGTACCCCACGGGGGGCGGCACGGGGCTGATCGGGATGTGGAAAGCCTTTGCGGAGATGGAGGCGCTGGGCTGGATCGGGGGCGAGCGTCCGCGGATGTTCTCGGTCCAGGCCGCGGGCTGCGCCCCCATGGTGCGGGCGTGGGAACGCGGAGTGGGGGAGGCGGGGATGTGGGAGGGCGCCGCAACGTATGCGGCCGGGCTCAGGGTGCCGGGGGCCGTGGGGGACTTTCTGATTCTGCGCGCGATCCGGGAGTCGGGGGGCGGGGCGGTGGCGGTGCCCGACGGCGAAATGGAGGAGTGGGTGGGGAGGATGGGGGCGGCGACGGGGATCTTCGCGGCGCCGGAGGGAGGGGCCACGGCCGCGGCGGTGCCCCGGCTGCGCGAGATGGGACTCATCGATGCCGGAGACGAGGTGGTCCTCTTCAACACCGGCAGCGGGCTCAAGTATGTGGGGATGGAGCCGGTGGGGTGACTCAGCCTCCGGACTGGAACCTGTAGCTGAACTCCGGCAGCGGGATCAGCGTTCTGCGTGGCGGCCGCCGATCCTCCGGATCCGGGCGTTTCAGGGCGAGAGCCCGATTGAGGTAGATGTTCATCGACACCGCGTGCCGCGACCCGATGTCCCAGTTGAGGCCGGTCGGGATGCGAGCGATCAGGCCGTAGCCGGTGCCCTCCTCCGCGCGGGCCACGATCCCCCACAGCCCCACACCCACGAACGGCTCGACCTGGTAGGAGCCGACGTACTGCCTGGCGGTGACCGAAAGGCTCAGGTCGCGGAACTGCCAGGTTCCCGCCTGCACTTCGAGGCCCTGATGCGCCCATCGGTGCTCGACCACCAGGGCCACCGTGCTCGCGCCGCCGAGGGAGATTCCGAAGCGGTACTGGGCCGAGGCGCCGCCGGTTGTGGCGACGGTCATGGTAGTGGCGAGGATCGCCGCCGCGAGGAGAGGCCGGAGCGCGCGGGCGGGGGCGGGGGGCGACAGGGTCATGATGCGGGAGTATACTGGTTCGACGGGGTGGTTTCCAGACCGGGAATGGAGAAGCCGGCCCGATCATCCGAATCCAGAAGACCAGGCCGGAATTCACCCGATGATACCCGTGGCGCACAATCCTGTTCGCCTGGCGCGCCCCGCGTGTCTCCATGTTGTGGGGATCGCGGTCCTCGCCGTTTTCGCCTGTGTGGCGCCGGACCGGCATGTCGATGCCGACCCGCCGCTGCCCGCGGCGGTGCTCGAATGGCTGGCGCCCGATTCCGTGCGGGGCAGCGCGGTTTCGGACGGTGTCTCCTACCACTTTGCCTGGTCCCCACGCGGTCCGTGGGCGCTCCACCTGTTGGCGGCCGACCTCAACCGTTGCGAACTCGAACTCGTCGTGGTCCCCGCGCTGGCGGAGGATGGAACGACCCGCATGCGCAAGACCGTGACGGCGATGTCACCGAACGGCGAGGTGGTGGCTCTGGCCGGTGTCAACGGAGACTTCTTCTCCCCGGGCGGTGCTCCGGTGGGGCCGGAGGTCACGTCCGAGACGGAACGCAGTTCGCGCCGGCCTGCCATTGCGTGGGACGGAGGCCGTGTTCCCCGGATCGGACCCGATGCCTCGTCCGCCGACAACCGTGCCGCGACGGAGGGGCTTCAGGTCGTGGGAGGCTTCCCCGAGTTGCTGGACGGTGGAATCCGGGTGGGGGACCTCGAGGTGGGGGACCGGCCGGACTTCGCGGCCGCGCGTCATCCGCGCACGGCGGTGGGCTTCGACCCCGGCAGCGGTATTCTCTGGCTGGTCGTGGTCGACGGACGCCAGATGCCCCATTCGGCCGGGATGTCGCTGCCGGAGCTGACGGAACTCTTCCTGGCCCTCGGCGTGGCGGAGGCGCTCAACCTCGACGGTGGCGGGTCGTCGGCAATGACCGTGGGGGGATGGATGGTCAGCAGTCCCTCGGACGCCACTGGGGAGCGCCCGGTCGGCAACAGTCTGTGGCTCGTGCAAGACGGGGCCGCCTGCGAAAACGGTCAGCGCGGCTCCGATGCAGATTCCCAGGTCAGCGACAGCCCCACATAGCCACCACGGCCGGGCCCGGGCTCGAAGTAGCGCCCGCCGAAGGCGTTGACCACGACCGAGGAGGCGTAGCGCGCATCGGTCACGTTGGTCACGGCGGCGAACGGTGAGAGGCGAAGATTTCCCGCGCGGACGCCCGTGGCCCCGAAACGCAACTCGACGAGGGTGAAGGCGTCGGCGTTGGCGTCGTTGGCGTCATTGGCGGGGACCTCGCCTCTGGTTTCGACGCGTACCTCGCCGTACCACACCCCGCGACCCATCCGCAACGCGCCCTCCAGCCGGTGCGGGGCGAGGCCGGGGACGCGGTTGCCGTCGAAGGTGTCGTCGCCGACGGTGAACTCGTTGAAGCGGGCGTCAACGTACCCGTACGCGAGCCGAGCCGTCAGCAGTGACGACAGCTCGGTGCGGGTGAAGAATTCGAACCCCCGAACCCGGGACCCCCCGGCGTTGCGGTAGAACGTCCGTCCTGGCGCGTCCGGGACCTCGAAGGGGACCAGCTGGTTCGTCAGGGTCGTGTTGAAGACCGTGATATCGTAGGCGGCGCGGTTTCCCAGCGTGCCGCGGAGGCCGCCTTCGAGGGTCCATCCCCGCTGGGGTTCCAGTCCGGGATTGAAGCCTCCGGCGCGGTCGGGCTGGTTGGCGAGTTCGGTCGTGGTGGGCGTTTCGAAGGAGCGGGCGACCGAGGCGAAGACACCGTGATCGCCCAGGTCCAGGTGCAGCCCGAAGGACGGGCTGATGCCGCCCATGGCGCGGTCTCCGGAGTCGTCGGGGTTGTCGGTTCCCACCAGCCGGTCATCCGCGCTGAAGTTGAAGCGGTCGACACGAAGGGCCCCCAT
Source organism: Longimicrobiales bacterium (assembly GCA_951828585.1). Taxonomy (GTDB): domain Bacteria; phylum Gemmatimonadota; class Gemmatimonadetes; order Longimicrobiales; family Gaopeijiaceae; genus Bin94. The sequence goes on along the minus strand of OX639991.1, from coordinate 4,129,538 downwards.
CGTCTCCAGGCGCGTGCCCAGGGGCAGACGGAACTGCCCGAAGACCGCCATGGCCCGCACGTTTTCCTGCTGGTCCACCTGCAGGTCCCCAGCTTCGCCCCCCTGATTGGCGTAGTTCCGGCGGTCGTCGCCCTGAAACTCGCCCTCCACCCCGAAGTCCACCCGGCCCGCCCGATCGCCCCCTCCCCACTCCCTGCCCAGCGCCGCGCGCACGCCCCCCCCGCTTCGCTTCAGGTCGATCACCCGGGTCGGGATCGGGTTGTCCAGCTCCCGCCTCACCCCGTATACCGAGAACACGCCGTCGAGCCCGCCCAGCGGCCCGCTCCAGCTCACCCCCGCCTGGCCCTGCCTGACGTCCTTGCGGGTCTTCCGCGCCACATTGAAGCCCCACGCCTGGTTGCTGCCCTCCTCGAACAGGTCGGCCGGAAGCGAACCCGGGTTGAGCGCGTCGAGGTCGAGTCCGCTCAGCTGGAGCGCCAGGGTGCCGCCGCCGGCCGCCGAGGTCAGAGCGGCGTTGACGGTGGTCCGTTCCGCCCGGCTGTACGGATCTTCTCCCGAGTCGGAGACGTTGTCCCGGAATCCGTCGAATACGCTACGCGCCACGCTGGCGCGGACACCGATCCCGCCGGCCGTCCCCGAGCCCGTCGCCTGCAGTCTGAGCAACCCGTCGGAGCCCGCCACGACCGTCGCCTGCTGCCGGTAGGCGCCTCCGAACGGCATTGCACTACGAAACAGGATCACCCCGCCCGCGCCGTTCCCGTACAGCGCGGCAGCGGGCCCCCGCAGCGCCTCCACCCGTCCCAGCGAACCCACGTCCAGGTGATCCAGGGTGGTTTGGCCGTCGGGAAGGGTGGCCGGAATCCCGTCGACGAGGATCTTGATGCCCCGGACGCCGAACTGGGAGCGGGCGCCAAAACCGCGGATCGAAATCCTCTCGCCGACCGAGGCGTTGTAACGGTTCTGCACCCTCACCCCCGGCAGGGCGTGCAGGGCCTCCTCGATGAAGAGACCGGCGGTGCCCTCCGCGAGGTCGGGGCCGGCCATCACCGAGGCCGCGAAGGGGAGGCGGTCCAGCCGCACCGGCGACCGAAGCACGGACACCACGACGGGCGGCAGGGTGATGGTGTCGCCCTCTTCGGTCTGGGCGTGCGCGGGGGACGCTGGAAGCGGCGCGGCCGCGAAGGCCAGTCCCGCCAGCGCAAGCGTGCGTACGGTCACGGAATTCTCGATAGGGGTAGCAGGGGGGCTTGGTGGAAGAGTTCGCTGATGGTAAGCCGGACGTGACGCAGCCGACAATGCCGAACGACGGGGCAAGCCGACGTTCTACTCGCGCGGCGGCCACACCAAGGGCGGATTGCGACGCGAAGCAGTCGGCCGCCGACGGATCACATCGGATTGATCCGCAAATCAAGCCTTCCCAGCGGAGACGCGGGACGCAGGATGACTTCCTGCTCCTCGGTCAGAAGCCTGGCCGCATCGACATCCGAGGGATCCGTCTCATCCGGATCCAGGACCGCCACATCGAGCGGAGAGTCGACCGGCATCCAACACGCGCGGTAGTAACCCGAATCGTTGGTCGACACGATGACGCCGCCCCGGTCCGTTCTCAGGACGGGTCCTCCCACGTCGAACTGGCTCGACAGAATGCGGACCATCACGTTCGGCACCGGATTGCCGCCGGAATCGGTCACCCGGCCCACCAGGATGCCGTTGGTCGAAACTTCCCGCCCCACCGACACCGCTGCTTCGGGTTGCTCAACGTCCCTGCACAGTCCGCGGATGATCCTGTCCACCCTGGGCGCCGTGAAGCTGACCTGAGCCGGGGTATCCGTGTCGGCGAGCACCTCCACCTCGAAGGGTTCGGGAGTGTAGGCGTACGGCTCCAGATAGGGATGACTGAAGGTGACCGAGTAGACGCCCGGATCAAGCCTCGCCAGCTGGAACTTCCCCTCGGCGTCCGTGAACGACTCGATCCCGGTTCCCACCACGAAGACCCGGGCATTGGGCAGCCCGGCCCGCAAGGTGTCGCGGACCACGCCGGCGATCCCGCCGCCGAGGTCTGATTCGAGAACCGTACCCTCGTTGCCGTGTACTCTTATGACGTCGCCTCCCTGGACGATAATCTCCTCGAGAACCGCCGTGCCTCCCCCCGATATGAGGTTGGTTCCCATGCCGGCCTTGGGCATGCGGATTCTCCACCTGTTCACGATCCAGGTGCCGTTGGGCAGAGCTTCGAACTCCAGCGAACCCCCGATGCCGCTGGTCAGGATCGTTCGCGGGAGGTTGAGGTTTCTGTACGTGAAGTCCAGACGCTCGAGCCGGGACGTGTTCAGGTCGAGCCACAACGTTCCGCCGATATCAGGCAGGCGCCGGCCCGGTACGGGCTCAAAGGCCAGCCCGATCAGTCCCGGGGCATCCTGGGCGTCGGTCTTCAGGTTGAAGCAGTGGGTGTCCAGAAAGGCGTCGGACAGCAGGACCTCGGCATCGGGTGCCCAATACAGCGATTCTCTCGGGGTGATGCGGGCAAATCCCCCGTTGACGAGGGAGTCCGCCGGCCGCGACACGTAGGGGGCCTGCATGTAGGCACGGTTGTAGCTCCGCTGTTCGTCGATGACCCTCCTGTGTTCGGGCTCCAGGCGTCGCATGATATTCATCATCTCGTACTGGTAGTAGCCGCGTTCCTGGGTCCATGCCGCCGCGCTCAGCGCCTTCCGCGCCTCGTCCCATACACGCGTGACCGCCAGCCCTTCTTCCGGCCGCACGGTGCATTTGCGTTCGCCACCGGCCACCAGGCCTTCAAGGGTGATGACTTCCACCGCGGCGACGAGGTTCTGCGTGAGCGTCTCGCCGGCCTCCAGGTTGAAGTAGTCGGAGAGGGTGGTCGCGTAACCGATCCGCTCGGCTCTCAGACGATAGCTGCCCGGTGCGGGGGCGTTCAACTGAAAGAGACCGCTGCCGCGCGACAGGGCACGTTCGATCTCGTTGCCGTTGCGGTCCTCGAGGACGATCATAGCGCTGCCCAGGCCGGTTTCTCCGTCGGGGTCCAGGAGCCGGCCCCGTACCGATTGGGCGTCTGCGTGGGCGGGGATGCTCGCTGCCAGCAGCAGGGGCAGGATGGAGTGCATGAGGTGAACCGGGGGGCGTCTCACGGGGACCTCCAGGTGATGAGGTGAAATCCCTAGTATCCGGATCAAAGTAATACGTCGCGGGACAATCGGCACTGTCCGGTACCGGGGCTGCGGTACCGGGGCTGCGACAACGGGGCTGGCAACCGACCCGACCGGCCGTGGCCCGGCGATTGCTCGATGCTCCCGGGGCACGCGCGTGTCGGGCCATGCGACTCCGACTTGAGCCGAATGGGTGCGCTGCCTACGTTGGCGTTCGCGTCTTGCGACCCTCCTGGTTACCCGCCAGGGTGGGGAATCGCGGAATGGTGGCGGCGGTGCAGACTGCAGTGGTGCGCCCCGCCGATGCTCCAACAACGCCGAAGGGAGCCGGAAATGGCAAGTGGAGGTGGTGGGCCGAACAGCGGCGCTCCGCGGCAGTTCCTTCTCACCGCCGCCCTGGTGGTGGCGATCCTCCCGGTCACTCCGGCCGGGATCGCGGCGCAGAGCCCAGGGTATGAGCCGGACCTGTACTACCGTCTGGTGGGCGTGGGGGAAGTGGCCGTCGCGCCCGACGGGGATTTTGTGGCTTTCACGGTGACGACGGTGGTCGAAGACGAAAACCGCCGCCACCGGGAGGTATGGCTGCAGCCCCTGGAAGGTGGCCGGCCCACGGGTGACCCCTTTCCCGTGACTAGCTCCAACGAGGAGTCGAGCGACCCCCGCTGGTCCCCCGATGGATCGCTTCTGGCCTTTGCGTCGACGCGGGGCGACGACCCCAATCCGGTCTGGTTCCTGCGCGTGCGTGGTGCGGGAGGCGAGGCATTCCACATTGACGGCGTCGAGGGTCTCCCGGTCTGGTCTCCCGATGGTACCCGGATCGCCTACGTCGGCACGCCGGACGGGGATGCGGCCGATGGCGATGGGGAGGGAGAGGTCGAGAGACGCAAGGGGTGGATCGCGCCCGACGCGGTGACCCGCACGCTGGACCCGTCCCGCTTCGATGGACGGGTCGTGACCTCCACCCGGTACAAGCGGGACGGGCGGCTCGCCCTGCAGCCGCACTACCTGTCCCGAGACAAGCGACAGCTCATGGTCGCGGACGCGGCCGGTGGCACGCCGCGGCAGCTCACGCAGCTGTCCTTCAACGCGGGCGCCCCGGTCTGGTCATGGGACGGATCGGTCATCTTCTTTGCCGGCGATGAACGGGAGGATGACGAACTCGACAGCGAGAACTCCGGCGACATCTGGGCAGTCGACGCGCTGGGCGGCACCTTGCGGCGTCTGACCACCAACCCGGGCACCGAGAGCGCACCCGCCGTGTCGCCGGATGGCCGCTACGTGGCCTTTCTCTCCACCCCCGCGCGGGGCAGCCAGACCGACCTTCTCGTGGCGGAGATCGGTTCCGATGGCCACTTCCGCGGTCTTCCCGTGAACCTCACCGAGGGGTGGGAACTGCGTCCCGGCGCACCCACCTGGACCGCGGACGGAACGGCCGTGCATTTCTCGGCCGGGGTCGGCGGCGACAGCCACCTCTTCCACGGCGCCCCGGGCGGTCTTGTGCGACAGGTCACCAGCGGCGCCCGCCGACTGTCCTCCTTCTCCTTCTCGGCCTCCGGAGGGGTGATGGCCTTCACCGGCACCGACGCCGTCACTCCCGCCGAGCTGTACGTCGGACCTGTGGACGGATCGAGCGAGCAGAAGGTCACCCGCTTCAACGACGGCTGGCTGTCCGGAGTGAACCTGATGCCGGCGGAGCACCTGACCTGGACGGCGGAGGATGGGACCGAAGTCGAGGGCTGGGTCGTCAAGCCCGTCGGCTTCCGTGCGGGCGGCTCCTACCCGATGGTGCTCAAGATCCACGGGGGACCGCACTCCGCCTACGGGAACACCTTCTTCCCCACCTTCCACGTTCTGTCGGCCGCGGGCTTCTTCGTGCTGTACACCAACCCGCGCGGCTCCTCCGGGTACGGGCACGACTTCCAGTACGCGACCCGCGGGCAGTGGGGAATCGTGGACAAGGAGGACTATCTGGACGGCGTCGAGGCGGCGCTGGCGGCGTACCCCGAGATCGACGCAAACCGGCTGGGAGTCTCGGGGGGCAGCTACGGCGGCTTCATGACGAACTGGCTCACCGCCACGACGGAAATCTTCAGCGCGGCGGTCACCTCGCGCTCGATCACCAACTGGGAGAGCTGGTGGGGCACCTCGGACGCGCAGCGCCTGACCGAATACGAGTTCTACGGTCCTCCCTGGGAGCAGCGCGACCTGTACCGCCGCCTGTCGCCGATCTCGTACGTCGAAAACGTCACCGCGCCCACCCTGATCATTCACAGCGAGAACGACTACCGCACCCCGATCGGAGACGGCGAGCAGTGGTTCATGTCGCTGAAGAAGCGGGACGTGCCAGTGGAGATGGTGCGCTATCCGCGCTCGTCACACGGACTGTCGCGGACCGGGGAGCCGTGGCTGCTCGTGGACCGCCTGGAACGCATTCGCAGCTGGTTCGTGCATTTCCTGATCGACAATCCGCCCCGGAGCCGTGCCGCGACGGGCACCGGCCGCGGGTGAGGGGCGACTCGTTTCCGCCGATCCCGCACGGTGACCGGCGCGACCGAGTGCTCGCCCGGTTGGGAGACGCCTCCATGCTTCTGCCGGCGGCTCCGGTCCGCTTCAAGAACAGCGACTCCGAGTACCGCTACCGCCCCGATTCCGAGCTCCTGTACCTGACGGGATGGGACGCGCCGGAGTGCATCGCGCTCCTCCGGGGCTTCGCGGACGAGGACCGTTTCGTGCTGTTCGTGCCGGAAAGAGACCCCGAGAAGGAGCTCTGGGCGGGTCCGCGGTGCGAGCCGGAAGAGGCGCGGACTCTGTTCGGCGCCGACCGGGCTCTCCCCTTGGGGGACTTTGCGGACAAGGCAACTGGTCTGTTGGCGGGGGGAGAAGGGATTCACTACCGGCTCGGTGCGTGCGAGGTGTGCGACCGGGTGGTGCGGGAGACCCTGCGGAACGGCCGGCGGCTCCGGACCCGAAACGGAGTGGGTCCCTGGATGTTGGCGGACCCGGGCACCGTCCTTGACCCGATGCGGCTCCGGAAGGATCCGGCCGAGATCGCGCGGATGCGGGAAGCCGCAGGTATTTCGGTGGCGGCGTTCGAGGCGGTGTTGGGGAGCGTGCGAGGGGGGATGGGGGAGTGGGAGGTGGAGGCGGCGCTGGAAGCCGGCTTTCGCAGCCGGGGGGCGAACGGCCCGGCCTTCGCGACGATCGTGGCCGCCGGTGTGAACGGGTGCACGCTGCACTACTCGGCCAACAGCGCCCGGATCGGCGCGGACGACCTCGTCCTCGTCGATGCGGGGGCCGAATTCGACTTCTACGCGGCCGACATTACGCGTACCGTCCCGGCGTCTGGGCAACTGGAGGGTGCACGCCGCGAGGTCTACGAGGTGGTGCGGGGCGCGCACCGCGCGGCGGTGGCCGCCTGCTTTCCGGGGGGCACGCTGGATGGGGTTCACCGGGCGGCCGTGCGCAGGATGGCGGAGGGGCTCGTGGCTGTGGGCATCCTCGAGGGTTCGGTGGAGGAGGTGCTGGACAAACGGTCCTACCGTCGTTTCTTCCCCCACCGCACCTCGCACTGGCTGGGGCTCGACACGCACGACGCGGGGCCGTACCGAGACCGCGACGGCCCGGTCAGGCTGGAGCCCGGCATGGTCTTCACCGTGGAGCCGGGCCTCTATTTTCCGCCGGAGAGCAATCCCGGGCCGCCGGGGCTGGAGGGAACCGGAATCCGGCTCGAGGATGACGTGCTGGTGACGCCGGAGGGTGCGGAGGTGCTCACGGGCGCCCTGCCCCTTGATCTGAACGAGCTCGGGGAGTCGGAGGGGAGATGACTCCTCGTGAGGCTGGCCGGGAGAGCGGGACGGATGGCTACCGGTCGGAGGATGGCGAAGGCGCCGTCGACATCGTGGCGCGACTGCGCCGCCCCGGGCTAATGGTCGGGGTCGAATTGCGGCCGCCCCGGCTGGGGCTGGACGCGGCGCGTGGGATGGATGTCTGGATCGACATGTACCATTCCGTGCGGCGCCTCGCCCGCAGCGGCACCTTCGTCCTGCTCACCGACGACGCGGCCGGAGACCCGGAGGAGGAGAGTCTGGCGCACTTGGCGGCGAATCTGGGAAGCGCTGCGGACCTGGAGACGGTGGTGCCGTTTCTCACGTGCAAGCATCCGCTGGAGTATTGCCGGCTCTTTGCGCGGCGAGCGGTGGGGCTGGGGGTGGCGGGGGTGGCGGTGGTGGGGGGTGACCAATCGGTGGGGCTCGATCGCTGCGTCCCGCACGGCAAGGATCTGCGTGCGATCCTGCGGCTTGAGCAACCCAGGTTACCGCTTGGGGGGTGGGCGAATCCGCACCGGGACCCGGTCGAGCAGGCCCGATTCGTCGCAGCGGACGACTTCAGCGCCGACTTCGTCCTCACGCAGATCGTCTCGCACCATTCGCTCGGCCAGGTGGAACGCTTCCAGATCGAGCTGGAAAGGATGGGCGTGAAGATCCCGGTCGTGTACGGAGTGTTCCTGTACCGGAGCGCGAATCCGGCGACGCTGGACTACCTCAACCGCTACTTTCCGGTGCCGGGCCGCGAGATAACGGCGGAGTTCGCGGCCGGGCTAAGCGCAGACGAGATCTGCGCGCGGTCGATCGGTCGTCTCAGGGCGGCCGGGGCGGAGAAGGTGTATGTGAGCAACCTGCGCAGTCGTGAGGTGGCGGCGCGGTTGGGGAGGGTGGTTGGGGATTTCGAGGACGCTTGATTTATGCTGAAAGGAGGATATTTGAGATATATCACACAGACATGTTTTGATATACTACGAAGCTATTCTTGGATATACTCATAGTGCCCTCCCCGTTTCGAACCGGTGCGCAAGCAGGGATTCAGCCCCCCAGCCCCTCCACCACCCCGAGCACGCCTTCCATTCCTTCGCGAACGGCCGAGATCTGAACCCCGGCGACCTCGCCCCGCAGCTCCTCGGCGATTTCGAGCGCGATCTCCATCCCCTCGGCTACTGCACGCCCCGCCCCCCGCCCCTCTGCCCGGCGCATCCTCTCGACCACCCCGTCCGGCACATGCACGCCGGGGACCTCGTTTTGCAGGAACTCTGCCTGCCGGGCGCTCCCCAGGGGCACGATCCCCGCAAGCACGGGGATTTTCTGTCCTGCCGCGGCGAGGAACCCCCGTAGCTGGCCCATGTCGAAGACCGGTTGGGTCACGGCGAAATCGGCGCCGGCGTCCACCTTCCAGTGGAACCGCCCCAGTTCCCGGGTCCGATCACGGGCCGACTGGTTGAGGGCAACCCCCGCCACGAAACCCGCCGGATTGCCGATATCGTTGCCGGAGGGGTCTACCCCGGCGTTCAGTCCCGTTACCACATTCGTGAGACCGATCGAGTCGACATCGACCACGGACCGGTAGTCGGGGTAGGGGGCGGGACCGGGAGGGTCGCCGGTCAGGAGAAGCAGGTTGTGCAAACCGGTGGCTGCCGCACCCAGGAGATCGCTCATCATTCTGGACAGCTTGCGGTCCCTGCAAGTGTAGTGGACGAGCGGCTCCACCCCCGGACATGAGTGCGCGATCATCGCGGCGGCGGCGAACACGCCGAGCCGGGCGGCACCGCGGTCCTCGTGTACGGCAATCACGTCCGCGCCGGCCGCGGCCAGGGCGTGGCAATCCCTCAGGAGCGCCGCGGTGTCCCACCCCCGCGGGGGCAGGACCTGGACCGAGGTGACGAATTCGCCTTCCGCCAGGCGGCGGCCCAGCCCGCAACGCGTCGCGAGGGGAGGAGCCGGCTGCCCGCCCGCGCCGGTCTCGGCTTCGCGGGTGACCCGCACCGACGCCGTGCGGGGCCGGCTCGCGGCGACCTGTTCGCTGATGTGGCGGATATGCTCCGGGGTGGTTCCGCAGCAGCCGCCCACGATCCGCGCGCCCGCTTCGATGAGGCGGCGCGCGTACTGCGCCATGTAGTCGGGCCGGGTGAGGTACATCTTGCGCTCGCGCACGGCGGTCGGGAATCCGGCGTTGGGTTGGGCCGACAGGGGAAGGGAGGTGACCCCGGCCATGCGCTCCAGCGCCTCCAGCACCACCGCCGGGCCGACCGAGCAATTGAGCCCCACCACGTCCGCGCCCCATTCGTCGGCTGCGCGTGCGGCCTGTTCCGCGGAGGCGCCCGACGCGATCTTGCCATCGTCCCCCTCGACCGTCACCTGCGCGATCAGGGGTAGGTCGCACCGGCTCCTCACGGCCCGGAACGCCTGCTCCAGTTCGGCCAGGTCGGAAAAGGTCTCCAGGATGAACCCGTCCACGCCGCCCTCGATCAACCCGTCCACCTGGCGGCCGAAGTACTCCCGCGCCTCTTCCAGCGATGTCGGTCCCAGCGGCTCGACGCGGATCCCCAGCGGCCCGATCGCGCCCACCGCCGCCGCCCGCCCCCCCGCCGCCCGCACCGCGATCTCGGCGGCGAGACGGTTCAGCTCCTCGGTGCGTTCCTCCAGCCGGTACGACGACAGCTTCACCGGATTCGCGCCGAAGGTGTTGGTCTCCAGTACCTCCGCCCCGGCCCGTAGGTATCGGGCGTGCACCTCCTCGACCAGCCTCGGGTGCGTGGCGTTCAGTTCGTCGTAGCAGACGTTCACGAACACGCCCCGCTCGTACAGCATGGTGCCCATGGCGCCGTCCGCCACCAGGACCCGCCCCTCGGCGAGCATCGCGCGCAGGTCAGCCACCGCCGCCCGCCCTTCGCCCGCGCCCAACGCCCGCCCCCGCACCCACATTCCCGACACTGGCGCCCTTCCCATCCCCCGTCACCCCCTCCGCCAGATTCGGGGCCAGCCAACGCGCGGTCTCCGCCACCGACATCCCCGCGCGCCGGGCATAGTCCTCCATCTGATCGCGGCCGACCCTTCCCACACCAAAGTAGAAGCTGTCCGGATGCCCGATATACAGCCCCGAAACGGAGGCCGCCGGGAACATGGCGCAGCTCTCGGTCAGCGTCACCCCGATCCGTTCCGCGCCCAGCAACTCGAAGAGAATCCGCTTGCCCGCATGATCGGGGCACGCCGGATACCCCGGCGCGGGCCGGATCCCGCCGTACTCCTCGGCGATCAGCTGTCTGTTGCTCAGCGACTCCTTCGGGGCGTAACCCCAGAATTCCCGGCGCACGCGTTCGTGCATGCGCTCGGCGAAGGCCTCGGCCAGCCGGTCCGCCAACGCCTTTGCCAGGATGCTCTGGTAGTCGTCGCCGGCGGCCTCGAACTCGGCGGCGAGCTCGGCCACACCCTCTCCGGCGGTGACCACGAAAGCGCCGGCGTAGTCGGCCACGTCCGAGGCGGCCGGGGCCACGAAGTCCGCCAGGCACAGATTCGGACGCCCGGCTCCCTTGGCGAACTGCTGGCGCAGACATGGGAAGACCGCGAGCGGGGTCGACCGGGACTCGTCGGTGTAGAGCACGATGTCGTCGCCCACGGAATTGGCCGGGTATAGCCCGACGACGGCTCGCGCGGCCAGGCGTCCACCCTTCCGGAGACGCTGCAGGAGGGCGAGCGCGTCCCGGTGCAGACTCGATGCCTCGGGACCGACCTCGGGATCGGACAGGATGTCGGGGTAGATGCCGCGCAGCTCCCAGGCCTGGAAGAAGGGGGTCCAGTCGATTCGTTCGGCCAGTTCGCCCAGGTCGTAGGAGGAGGCGGTTTGTGGCGAGGGCGCGGCGGAGGGGCCGTGTCCGCCTGCGACGAGTCGGTCGGGGGCGGCGGGGAAGATCCCGTCGCCGGTCCAGGCCGGGCGGACGGGCACATGACCGCTCCAGTCCAGCGACAGCCGGTTCGCGCGCGCGTCCTCGAGCGAGTGCAGGGAAGCCCGGCGTCGCGGCGCTCCCCTCCTGCGGCGCACGGCCGCGTATTCTTCACGGACGCCGGCAGAGTACGCCACCCGGCTCACCGGATCGAGCAGCTTCCCCGCCACCTCCGCGCAGCGGGAGGCGTCGAGCACATGAATGGTGGCGCCCGAGTACCGCTCCTCGATCTTCACCGCGGTGTGGACCCGCGAGGTGGTGGCGCCCCCGATCAGCAGCGGGATCTCCATGCCGACACGTTCCATCTCGGAGGCCACGTGCACCATCTGGTCGAGGCTGGGCGTAATCAGCCCGGAAAGTCCGACGATATCGGCGTCCACCTCGCGCGCCTTTTCGAGGATTGCCTCGGCGGGAACCATCACCCCCAGGTCGAAGACCTCGTAGTTGTTGCACTGGAGCACCACCCCGACAATGTTCTTGCCGATGTCGTGTACGTCGCCCTTCACGGTGGCCAGCACGATGCGCCCGGCCGACCGGCCCTTCCCGCCGGCCGGTTTCTCGCGCTCCAGGTACGGCACCAGGTACCCCACCGCACGCTTCATGACGCGCGCACTCTTGACCACCTGCGGCAGGAACATCTTCCCCGAGCCGAAGAGGTCCCCGACGGTGTTCATTCCCGCCATCAGGGGCCCTTCGATCACGTCCAGCGCCCACTGCGCTTCCCGCCGCGCCTCCTCGGTGTCCTCTTCGATGTAGTCGGTGATCCCGTGCACAAGCGCGTGGCTCAGCCGGCCCTCCACCGGCGCCTCGCGCCACGACAGGTCCTCGGCGTCTCCCGCAGAGCCTTCCCTGTAACTTCCGGCCAGCGCCGTCAGACGGTCCGTCGCGTCCTGGCGCCGGTTGAACAGCACATCCTCCACCGCTTCAAGCAATTCATCCGATATCTCATCGTAAACGGCAATAGAGCCAGCGTTTACGATTCCCATATCCATGCCCGCCAGCCCTGCGTGGTACAGGAAGGCCGAGTGCATGGCCTCGCGCACCCCGTGGCTCCCGCGAAAGGAGAAGGAGACGTTGCTCACCCCACCGCTCACGAGCGCGTGTGGAATGGACTCCCTGATCCGCCGCGTGGCCTCGAAGAAGGCGATCGCGTACTCGTTGTGCTCCGCGATCCCCGTCGCCACCGCGAAGATGTTGGGGTCGAAGACGATGTCCTCGGGCGGGAAGTCCTCCTGCCGCACCATGATGTCGTACGCGCGGGCGCAGATCTCCAACTTGTGGTCCGCGGTGTCCGCCTGGCCGCTCTCGTCGAAGGCCATCACCACCACCGCTGCCCCGTAGCGGCGGGCCAGCCGCACCTTCTCGCGGAAGGCGTCCTCCCCGTCCTTCAGGCTGACCGAGTTCACCACCGCCTTGCCCTGCACGCACCTCAGCCCGGCCTCGATCACCTCCCACTTCGACGAGTCGATCATGAAGGGGACACGCGCGATCTCGGGCTCGGCCGCCATCAGGTTCAGGAACCTGACCATCGCCGCTTCGGAGTCGAGCAACCCCTCGTCCATGTTCACGTCGACGATTTGGGCGCCGCCCCGGACCTGCTGGCGCGCCACCTCCAGCCCGTTCTCGTAGTCCCCGTCGAGGATCAGGCGGGCGAAGCGCGCGGACCCGGTCACGTTCGTGCGCTCGCCCACGTTCACGAAGAGCGAATCCGGGCCGATGGTCACGGGTTCCAGCCCCGCCAGGCGGGTCCGCACGGGGTGCTCGGGGCGGGGCCGCGGCGCGATGCCCTCCACCGCCTCCGCGATCGCGGCGATATGTTCCGGGGTCGTGCCGCAGCAGCCGCCGGCGAAGTTGAGGAACCCCGCGCGCGCGAATTCGCCCATGGTCCGCGCCATGTCTTCGGGCGACAGGTCGTACTGTCCGAATTCGTTGGGCAGCCCCGCGTTGGGATGACAGCTCACCCAGCTCTCACACACGGTGGCGAGTTCCTGCAGGTAGGGGCGCAGCGCATCCGGCCCCAGTGCGCAGTTGAGCCCGAAGGCGAGCGGCGCGGCGTGCCGAAGCGAATTGTAGAAGGCCTCGGGGGTCTGCCCGGTCAGTGTGCGCCCGCTCTGATCGGTGATCGTTCCCGAGATCATGATCGGGAATTCAAGCCCGGTTTCGTCCTGTAATTCCAGTATGGCGAAGATGGCCGCCTTCGCGTTCAGGGTGTCGAAGATGGTCTCGACCATGAGTAGGTCGGCGCCTCCCTCGATCAGGGCGCGGGCCTGCTCTCCGTATGCGGCGCGGAGCTCCTCGAAGGTGACCTCTCTGGCGCCTGGGTCGTTCACGTCGGACGAGATCGACGCCGTGCGGTTCATCGGCCCCAGGATCCCGGCCACGAAGCGGGGCCGCTGGGGGGTGCGGGCCGTGTACTCGTCCGCCGCTTCCCGGGCGATCCGCGCGGCCGCGCGGTTGATTTCGGCTACGGCGTCTTCGACCCCGTAGTCCGACATCGGCGGCCGGGTGGAGCTGAAGGTGTTGGTCTCGATGATGTCGGCCCCCGCGTCCAGATGGGCGCGGTGGATTTCGCCGATGACGTCGGGGCGGGTAAGCGAAAGGAGATCGTTGTTGCCGAGGAGCGGGGTGGGGTGGGAGGTGAAGTGGTCGCCACGGAAGTCGGCCTCGCACAGGCCGTACCCCTGGATCATGGTCCCCATCGCGCCGTCCAGGACCAGAATGCGCTCGCCGGGCAGCCGCGTGAGTTGCCGGTCCGGGCGATCCCGGTTGCCGGTCCTGGGCGGAGGTCTCCCGGTGGCCTTCCGGGTCGCATCGGCGATCCGCGTGTCCTGGGCCGTGCGCTTCATGCGACCCGCCCTGGTCGATCTCACTTGCTGCCACGCCTCCTCGGCCGGAACCCCGGCGCTGCGGGATCTCCGGCACAGGCCGGCTCCCACGGGGCGAAGGGTGGCGTGACCAAGGTAGGGGAAGGCTCTAGTCCGGCGGCCTGGAAGGACCCGCACCAACTGCGGATGGCTTTTTAGCTGTTCCCGGCCGCAATACGCCACAAATCGCCGTGTCGTCATTTCGGTATCGCCGTGTGGCGACGACCCATTTCCCATTCATAGCTGGGAACTCGGTGCGAATCAAGGGGGTAATAAACGTTGTGTGTAGACGCCGTGTCGCGGCAAGAGCGATCATGCGCGCCTCGTGTCCGCCCTCGGGACTGGCGACGGGTAGCTCCGCTGACTACGTTTTTCGGTAACGTCCTTGAATGAACGGCGTAATCTCCTTCTGAGGCCCCGGCATCCGGGAGTCTATCGGGGCGGGCTCCGGGGATCGGCGACCCGCATTCATCTTGGCCTGGAGGCAAGAGATATGATCGATTCGACTCAGTTGCTACGACGACCTCCGATTCGGACGGGGCGCTTCCGGGCGTCGGTACGCCGGCCTTTCATCCCGGTTGTTGTCCTGGCGCTGTCGGCCGTCCTCGTGGCTGCTCCGGGGGACGCGAGGTCCCAGGAAAGGGGCGCGGATCAAGTCACGATCACCGGTCGCGTGGTGGACGTGGTCACCGGAGATCCCATCGTCGGCGTGCAGGTTTTCGTGCGTGGCTCGGGCGCGGGTCCCGCCGGAGAACTTCGTGTCGAAACGGACGCCGAGGGACAATTCCAGCTGTCCGGGATCCGACTGGGTGAATACCGGCTCGAACTCGCCCATCAGGACTACAATCCGGCGGTTGGCGAATTCACGGTCATGCGCCCTGGCAGCTTCGTCACGTCGATGAAACCGGTGGCCCAGGGGTCGGACGAACTCATGACGGGCATCATCGGGTTGGTCACGGACCGCAACACCGGTTCTCTGCTCTCGGGCGTGCACGTCACGATGGGCGGTGGGCGGCAGGGGGTCCTGTCGGACCTGCGAGGCGAGTTCGTGCTGGACCGGCTCATCGGCGGCCAGCATGTGGTCGAGTTCTCCATGATCGGCTACACACCGCGGGCGGACACGATCCGGGTAGTGCCCGGGCGCGTCACCACCGTGGATGTCTCGCTGTCCGTCGATCCCGTGCAGCTCGACCCCATCGAGGTCTCCGTCGAGAGGCGCGAGATCATATTGCAGAGGAGGGGATTCTACCACCGCCAGAAGACGGGCTTCGGAAAGTTCATAGACCGCGAGGAGATCGAAATGCGGGGACCGAGTGAAATGACCGATCTCTTCAGCGGGATGGCGGGTGTTGACCTGTACAGTGACCCGCTAAACCAGCTTGAGAAGTGGGTGGTGCTCCGGAGCGGCCGCCACATGACCCTGCAACCAAGGACGTTGGCGAGCGACGACCCGGGACCCGGGGCGCCTACGGATATCTATGAGCGCTGCTTTCCTCGCGTCTACATCGACGGCATTATCGCTCACCGCGGGGGCGACGAGCCGGCCCGGCTGGACACATTCGTGGATCCGGGCGTGGTGGCGGGGGTCGAAGTGTATGCGTCGGTGAGTGGTCTTCCGCCCGAATACCAGGGGCACGGTACCTTCTGCGGGACCATCCTGATCTGGACGAGACGCTGAGCGGGTACCGACGGGTAGTGAACAGGGCCGCCTTCGTATCGCTGGTGGCGACCCTCGCGGCATCGCCCCTCTCCGCGCAGACGGCCGAGCAGAACGACAGCTCCGCCCGGGCGGCCCGGCGCGCCAACTCCCTCCCCCTCATCCCGGCGCGGACGCTCGACTTCACGACCGCCGAGGGTTCCTGGATATCGCTCGACCTGTCTCCGGACGGGGAGACCATCGTTTTCGAACTGCTCGGCGACCTCTACACCCTGCCCGTCGGCGGCGGCACCGCGACCCGCATTACCAGCGGCCAGGGCTACGACATGCAGGCGCGCTACTCTCCCGACGGCGGCGAACTCGTCTTCGTCAGCGACCGCGACGGTTCCGAGAACCTCTGGGTGGCCAACGCCGACGGGACCGAGCCCCGCCAACTGACCGACACCCGGCGCGACAGCTACATGTCCCCCCTGTGGACGCGGGACGGCGAGTACGTCATCGCCAACAAGGGATCGCAGCTTTGGCTCTACCACGAGGACGGCGGTTCGGGCATCCAGCTGACCGGACATCGTGCGGAAGGCGGCCCGATTCCTCCATCCCACATCGGTGCCGCGTTCGGCTCCGATCCCCGCTACCTGTGGGTGAATGTGCGCGGCAATCTGGGAGGGGGATTCCCGGCCGCGTCCGCGTCCGGTGTGGAAACCGACCCGAGCGACTTCGGCCCGGACCACTCGCCCCGCAGCTCGGCCCGCCAGATCGGGGACTACCAGATCGCCCTGCTCGACCGCGTGACCGGGGGCACCTTCGTCCGTACGCACGAACACGAAGGTGCCTTCCGGCCGATGCCGAGCCCCGACGGACGCTGGCTGGTGTACGCCACCCGCTACGACGCGCGACCGGCGCTCCGGCTGCGCGATCTGGCAAGCGGCGAAGAGACCTGGCTCGTCATGGACGTTCAGCGCGACGACTCGCAGGGTGGGGGAGCGCGTGACCGGGACAACTATCCGGGCTCGGCCTGGACGCCGGATTCGCGCGCATTGATTACGAGTTATGGCGGCAGGATCATGCGGGTGGAAGTGCCTTCGGGGGAGGCGGCCGAGATCCCCTTCACGGCGCGCGTCCAGCAGGAGCTCGGTCCGCTCGTGAAGTTCGACTATCCGATCAACGACTCCACGCTGACCGTCTCCCAGATCCGGGGCGCCCGCCCTTCTCCCGATGGCCGCCAACTGGTCTTCACGGCCCTGGACCGGCTCTGGATCGGCCCCCTGTCCGAGCCCGCCGGGACGCAGACGGAGGGCTACCCGCACATTCGCGACGCCCGCCGCCTTACCTCCTCCGCCGACGTCGAGCACGGCCCGGTATGGTCCCCGGACGGACGCCATATCGCCTATGTGACCTGGAACGACTCCACCGGCGGCGACATCTGGCGGGTGCGCACCGACGGAGGTGGGGAACCGGAGAAGCTGACCACCGCCTCCGCATTCTTCGACCGGGTGGCATACAACGGTGACGGGACGCGCATCCTGGCCGTGCGTGGCTCGAAGATGCACCGCATGCGCACGCTCGAGGACTTCGGCTTCCACGGTCCCGCCGCCGAACTCGAGTACGTGTGGCTGCCGGCCGAGGGCGGAGAGCCGACGCGGATCGCGTGGGTCGGGCGGGGCGCGACCCAGCAAGGGCGCAACGCGCCGCACCCGGGACCGGACCCTGACCGCATCTATGTGTGGACGGGTTCCGAAGGACTTCTGTCCATGCGCTACGACGGCACCGACATCCACACCGTCGTCAAGGTGGCCGCCCCGTCGGGTGGGGGCCCCGGGGCAGGCGGCGCACCCGACGAGGTCGTGCTTTCCCCGGACGGCAAGCGCGCCATGGTGCGGGCCAACCGCAACGTGTACATGATCACGGTGCCGCCGGCGGGAGGCCAGGCGCCCACCGTGTCGGTCGCCTCCTCTTCCTCCATGCCCACCCGCCGGCTTACGAGGATCGGCGGCGATTTCGTGGGCTGGAACCAGGACGGTTCGGCCGGCTTCTACTCCATCGGGCGCAGCTTCTTCCTGCACGATGTGGCGTTGAGCGACTCCCTGGTGGCCGATTCCGTGGCCAACGCGCGAGCCGAGCGGCGAGCCGAAGCGGAGAGTCCGGACACTGCCGACGCGCCAGCCGGGGACTCCGCCGATGTCATCGTGGCCGAGGAGGAGGAAGAGGACGCCGACGAGGACGGCCCGGTCTACGAGGCGGCCCGCTACGATGTGGAGATCACGGTCCCCAAGGACAAGCCGCGAGGCACGGTCGTTCTGAGCGGGGCGCGTTTGATCACCATGCGCGGCGACGAGGTGATCCCCCGCGGCGACATCGTCGTGCGGGACAACCGTATCGTCGCCGTGGGCCCCAGCGGGAGCGTGGATATCCCCGGGGGCGCGGAGGTGCGCGACATGTCCGGCAGGACCATTCTGCCCGGGCTGGTCGACATTCACGCCCACACCTGGGTTGCCTGGGGAGTACACCGCGGCCAGGTCTCACAGTTCCTGGCGCAGCTGGCCTACGGCGTGACCACGCAGCGCGACCCCCAGACGTCGTCGGAGGATGTCGTCACCTACAGCGACCTGATGGAGACGGGCGAGATGATCGGGCCGCGCATCTACTCGACCGGTCCCGGCGTGTTCAGTCGCGATGCCATCTCCAGCCTCGACGACGCCCGCGATGTGCTTCGGCGCTACTCCGACCACTTCAACACGCTCACGATCAAGCAGTACATGGCGGGTGACCGCAACGTGCGGCAGTGGGTCATCATGGCGGCCCGCGAACTGGGCCTCACTCCCACCACCGAAGGCGGCTCCAACTTCACCATGAACCTGACGCTGGCCCAGGACGGCTACGCCGGCCTCGAACACTCCCTGCCGATCAGCCCCTTCTACCGCGATGTCGTCCAGTTGGGCGCCTTCAGCGGGATGGTCTACACACCCACCCTCATCGTCGCCTACGGGGGGCCTTCGGGGCGCCAGTACTACCTGACGCGCACCAACCTGGACGAGGTCGAGAGATTGCGCTTCTTCACCCCGCACGACGAACTTGACAAGTGGAAGACCACGACCTGGTACCGCGACGACCAGTACCCGCACTTCCAGCAAGCCGAGCAATTGGTCAAGTGGATGGATGCGGGGGGACAGGCCGGACTGGGTTCCCACGGCGAGGTCCAGGGCCTGGGCACGCACTGGGAGCTCTGGATGATGGCGTCCGGGGGCATGGACAACCACGACGCGCTGCGCATGGCGACGTTGATGAGCGCCGATGCGATCGGGCTGGCGGGCGATCTGGGATCGCTCGAAGCGGGGAAGCTGGCGGACCTGCAGGTTCTGGGGTCCAACCCGCTGGACAACCTGGAGAACACGATAGACATCGAATATGTAATGAAGAACGGCCGCCTGTACGATGCGGCTACGCTCACCGAGGTCTGGCCCCGCCGGAGGCCGCTCCCCACGCAGTGGTGGTGGAGGGTGGAGCCTCCCGATACAGGGCAATCACAGAGGAGGTAAAGTGATGCGAATCTTGCGATTCCCGAGTTTGTTGGCGTGTCTCGCCATAGCGCTTCATACGGGGGCCGGCGCAGTGACGGCACAGGCGCCCGAACGTGAATTCGTCGCCATCACCGGCAAGGTGATCGATGCGGTGACCGGGGGACCCATCGCGGGGGTAGCGGTGGTGTTGGAGGGGACGGGCCTTCGTTTCGAGACCAACGCCGCCGGGGAGTTCACGGTGAACCGAATCGCGATCGGCGGGTATCGGCTCCAGCTTACCCACCCCGAGTACAATCCGGCGGTAGGCGACTTCAACGTGTTCCGTGCCGGAGGCTTCCAAACGTCGATGGCTCCGGTCATCCTCTCGGGGAGCGAGGTCATCACCGGGATCATGGGTGTGCTGTCCGACGGGTATACCGGAGCTCCTCTGGCCGGGGCGCGGGTGCAGCTGGACGGGGGTCAGGGGGGTACGCTGACGGACGGGCGGGGCCGCTTCATGCTGGAGGAGCTGGCGGCCGGCTGGCACGTGATCGGCTTCTCGCAATTCGGCTACGCGACGAGGTCGGACTCGATCGAGGTGATTCGGGGCCGCGTGACCAACGTTCAGGCTTCCCTCTCGGTGGATCCGGTGCAGCTTGCACCCCTGGAGGTCGTGGTGGAGAGACGTGAAGTCGCGTTGCAGAAGACCGGGTTCTATGAGCGCCAGTCCGAGGGGTTCGGAGAGTTCATCGATCGCGAGGACATCGAGTTCCGCGGACCCGCCGAGATGACGGACATGTTCCAGGGCCTCCCCGGGGTGCTCGTGCACGCGCAGGGCATCGACAAGTCGATTGTTCTCCGCAGCGGCCGGATTGGGGACCTGGACGGGAACTTCTGTTACCCGCGCGTCTATCTCGACGACATCCTGGTTCACCGGGGCGGAGACGAACCGGCCGGCATCGACCACCTTCTCACGCCCGGCGTGGTTGCGGGCGTCGAGATCTACCCGTCCACCGCGGGCATGCCGGCGCAGTACAGTTCGACGGGGGCGGCCTGTGGGGTCATCCTGATCTGGACGCGTCGCTGAGGCGGGAACTTCCACGGCGCCCGAAAGCGAGCGGCCCGCGCGGGAAACATGTCCCGCGCGGGCCGCTTTCGTGCTGAGTGAGTCCTCCTACCGCTTCCGTATCCCCGCCGCGGCGCTGCCGGCATCCTGCTCCGTGGGCCGTTGCCGCTCCAGCGTCCGTTCCTCCGGATACACTTCGTTCAGCGTCATGCCGTCGTACAGCCGGCCGTCCTTCATCACGTAGCGAATGTCCACGGTATTACGCAGCTCGTCGAGCGGGTTCGAGTTCAACACCACGATGTCGGCGAACTTGTCCTTCTCGATGCTCCCCAGATGGGCTCCGAAACCGATCGCCTCGGCGCCCAGGATCGTAGCCGCCCTGAGGATGTCGTGGGGGGTCGCGCCGCCGGCCCCCATGGCCCACATCTCCCAGTGGTACCCGACGCCCTGCAGCTGCCCGTGGCTGCCCACGCCCATGCGGCCGTCGGCCTCGAGCATCTTCTTCACGAATTCAGCGTGGCGGGGGAAGACGTGTTCCTCTTCCAGGAACCAGCCGGCCGCGCCCGGGCTGCCCCCGGCTCCGGGACCGCGCCGTCGCGTCCTCGCGTCCATGTAGTCCGCGGGCGCGAACACGTTGAGCTTCTCGTCGTCGTGCGGGTTCTCGGTGACGTAGTAGTAGTTCTCGCCAAACGGTCCCCCGTACGACACCAGGAGTGTAGGGGAGTTTGTGGTTCCCGATTCCTCGAATAGTTCCACCACGTCGGAGTAGATCGGTGTGATCGGCAGGTTGTGCTCGATCCCGGAATACCCGTCAATGGCGTGCGTGATGTCGATCTTGAAGTCGAGGCCGCCTTCGGTGGTGGGCATCAGCTTCAGTTCGCGGGCCGCCTGGATGATCCACTGCCGCTGCTGGCGGTTTCCGCTCATGTACATCTTGAGCGTCTTCGTGTCGAAGTACTGGGCGTAGCGCCTCAGGATGGTCTTCGCGTGATCGGCGTCCCGTATATTCTCGCTGCTGAAGACACCCGGGCCGGTCGAGTAGATGCGGGGCCCGGTCATGCCGCCCGTGAGCACGCGGTCGGTGTAGCTCAGGATGTCGGTGACCGCGGTCTGCGGGTCTCGCGTGGTCGTGACGCCGTAGGACAGGGTGGACAGGTACTGCCAGACCTCCTCGGGATGGACCTCGGGGACGAGCCATTGTGCGTGGTAGTGCGTGTCGATGAACCCGGGCACGAGCGTCTTGCCGGCCACATCGATCACCACCGCGCTGTCCGGGATCTCGACCGAATCGGCCATCCCGACCTCCACGATCCTGTTGTCGGTGACGACCACCACCCCGTTCTCGATCACGTGGGGTTCCCCGGTGGTATCGCCCGGGACTTCCGCCATCGTGATGATGCGCCCCCCCGTGAGCGCGACCGTGCCGCGCGGGACATCCCGCGGCAGCTTGGCCTCGATCTTCCGCTCCTTCGCCTCGTAGGACTCGGTTGAATCTTCCAGAATCTCCTTGTCGCCCTCGCGGATCCTGCCGGCCTTGTCCGCGTACTCCTCGGCGGCCGCGCGGATCGAATCGGCGCGCGCCAAGAGCGAATCGGCCACCACCTGCACCGAGTCGCCGGCGAGCCGCGCGATCTCCGCTTCGAGCGAGTCGGAGACCTCCTCGTCGGCATTCTTGATACTGTCCGCCTCGGCGCGCTTCTTCTTCAGCGTGTCGGACACGGCGATGGCCCGGGCGCGAATCAGCCTCCGGGCGTGACGTATCTCCTTCGCCTCGGCCTCCTCAGCCTCCACGAAGTCCAGGTCATAGGAGAACAGCACGTTCCCCAGCGACCAGTGCACGGAAGTGCCGTCCGGCGCCCACGACGGGAACTCCCCGCCGACAGCGGTCAGCTTGCGCGATGTCCCCGGCGTGGTCACGATGGAGGCCGGCTGCGACCCCGCCTCCGGCAGGTCCACCACGTAGATGTCCCTTGCGATCTGGGCGAGGGCCCGGTCGCCCTGGGGTGACAGGATCACCAGCCCGGCGGGCTGCGGGAAACCCGGTTCGGCGGGAGGATCCTGCTCGGGATCGGTCGGATCGGGTGCCTTTCGCCACGGGAACACCCGCCTGGGCAGGTATTCCCACTGATCCGGGTGCGGGTCGCCGATCCCGGGCGCACCCACCATCCCCCTTACCAGGAGATGGCTCTTCACGTCGGTCCCGTCCCAGCGGAACGACACCAGCCCCTCGATCGGGCTGTAGGCGTAGATCCGGTCGGGCTCGTCGGCCGCGAAGTGCATCACGTCGCGAAAACCGGTGGGTGAGATCACCTCGGGCTCGGCGGGTTCGATGCCTGCCGACGGCACCCATACGAATGCTCCGCCAAGCGGCCCGGCGAAGAGGCCGGAACCTGCCAGCAGGTCACCCGCGGCACTCCGCGTAGCGACCACGCGGTCGCCGCCGGGCGCCCAGGCCACGTTCGAGTAGGCCCCCGGGGTGGCGGAGAGCTGGACGGGTGCGCCGCCGGAGGCCGCCACCTTCATGATGTGGCCACCCTCGGCGTCGTCCCAGGTCACGTACGCGATCCACTGTCCATCGGGCGACCACTGAGGGTGGAATTCGCCCGCGTCCGCTTCGGTGAGCCGCGTCGGTTCCCCATCGGGCATGGCCTGAACCCAGAGGCGGTCGAATGCGGTGAAGACCATCCGGTCACCCGTCGGGGACGCCACCGGGGTGCGGACCTGACTCGCGGTGACCATCGCGGTCGTGTCCACCTGGTAGGCGAACTTCACCTCGGGACCGATCGCGAGCTTGACCGGGACCTCGAAGGGGACCTCGGTCGGGTCGCTTCCGTCCATCGGCACGTTCCAGATCTTGCCTCCGTACGAAATCACGATCGCCGAACCGTCGGGCGTGAAGGAGTAGCCCGGCATCACGTCCAGCGGCGCCCGTGACTCCTGTTCGTCACGCTGCACGGGGTAAGCCAGCCACTCCTCGCTGCCCGTCGCGAGGTTGCGTTTGCGCAGGCCGGTCTCGGTGCCCCAGCGCGTGGCGTAGACGAGCCACTGCCCGTCGGGCGAGATCGCGGGCCGCATGGCCGAGCCGTACCGGCTGGTCATGAGCGAACTGGAAGCCCGCTCGCGGTCGTACCGGTACACCTGGTACAGCGGGAAGGTGGCATTGTAGGTCCAGTCCGAGAACGACCTGGCGTACCAGAGATAGCGTCCGTCGGGGCTGAACGCCGCGCCGACGGACTTGCCGCCGGCGACGCCGCTCAGCGCCACCGGGGTGCCCCGCTCGGCGTTGAGCATGACCAGTTGTGCCGCACCTCCCAGTCCGCCCGAGCGGCTCGCAACCACGAACTCGCCGCCGGGCTCCCACTCGGGTGACAGGTAGAGGTTGTTGTTGCCGCGCGAGACCTGGGTGGTGTCGGTGCGGTCGAGCCGCATCGTCCAGATGTTGTCCCCTCCACTGCGGTCGGAGACGAACACCACCGACTCGCCGTCCGGCGAGAAGCGGGGCTGCACCTCGTAGGCCATCCCGGTCAGAAGCGGCGATGCCTCGCCCCCCGTGATGGGCATGGTGTAGAGGTCGCCCAGGAGGTCGAAAACGATCATTTGCCCGTCGGGGCTCACGTCCAGCGAGATCCAGGTCCCTTCCGTGGCCGTGAATTCGGCCGTCCGCGCGCTGCGCAGTGGAAGGGGATTCGGTCGTCCGCTCGGCCGCTGGGCCTCCACGGGCGCGTTCAGCACCGCGAGCGCGAGAAACGCCAGGGCCGCCGATCCGAGGAACTTCGTGCGGGGGCTCATCGGGCACCTCCCTTCATCCCGGCGCTGACATTCGGCGCGACGTATCTCCATGCTTCGTACGGCGCAGGTCGCTGCCGGGGCCAGAGCTCGTCGAGTGTGTCTCCGTCGTAGAGCCGTCCGTTCATCATCACCTGGTACACCGTGTTCGTGTTGCGGATGTTGTCGAGCGGATTCGCGTCGAGGATCACCAGGTCGGCCAGCTTCCCGGGCTCGATCGAACCCAGGTCGCCGCCCAGCCCGATCGCCTCGGCGCCCATCAGCGTCGCGGCCCGAAGCGCGTCGTGTTCGCTCATCCCGCCGCTCTGCATGGCCCACAGCTCCCAGTGGAAGCCCAGACCCTGCAGCTGACCGTGGCTGCCCACGCCCGTGCGGCCGCCGCCCTCGACGAGCTGTGCCAGCCAAGCGGAGTGCTTCGGGTGCGCATACTCGTCCTCCATGAACCAGGCGCCCTGTCCGGGCCCGTCGGTCTGGAGGCGCCGCGCCTTGATGTCGAGCTCGCGCCGGGGCGTGAAGTGGGTCAGCTTCTCGTCGCCGAAGATGTCCCAGCGCGTGTAGAAGTAGTTCTCCACCCAGGGGCCGCCGTAGGTGACCAGCAGCGTGGGCGAATTCACGGTCCCCGATTCCGCGAAGAGCTCCACCACGTCGCTGTAGGCCGGCACGATCGGGAGTGAGTGTTCGATCCCGGGGTAGCCGTCGATCGCGTGGGTCAGGTTGAGGCGGTATTCCAGCCCGCCCTCGGTGGTGGGCATGAGCCCGAGTTCGCGAGCGGCCATGATCAGCCACTGGCGCTGTCGGCGGTTGCCCGTCATGTACATCTTGAAGGTCTTGGTGTCGTAGTAGCGGCTGTACTTGGTGAGCACGTCCAGCGCGTGCTCGTAGCTGCGGATGAAGTCCTGGGAGAAGACCCCCGGGCCGGTAGAGTAGACGCGCGGCCCGGTCATTCGCCCGGCGCGCACCAGATCCTCGTAGGAGAGCACATCGGTGGTGGCGGTCTGGGGGTCGCGGGTCGTGGTCACACCGTAGGCCAGGTTGGCGTCGTAGATCCAGGAACGCGCCCAGTGGAAGGTCCACAGGTTCCACATGTGCGCGTGGGTGTCCACGAAGCCCGGGACGATCGTCTTGCCCGCGACATCGATCACGGTCGCCCCTTCGGGCACCTCCCCCGGTCCCGCCGAAACCGACGCGATCCGGTTGTTCGTGACCACGACGTCGGCGTTCTCGACGATCTCGTCGCCGTTCATGGTGATCGCGCGCGCGCCGCGCAACACGACCGTCCCCTCAGGGATGTCGCGCTCGGCGGTCACCATGATCTGCTGCTCGGACGGGGCGTAGTCGGGATCCCCCGCGGCCGCGTCCAGGTCGTAGGTGAAGAGCGCGTTGCCGAGCCACCAGTGAACGGTGCGCCCATCCGCGCCCCAGCTGGGGAATTCCACGCCCAGATCGTTGAGCTTGAAGGCGGGGACCGCGGCCGAGTCCGGCTTGCCGACCTCGATGGTGGGCACGGCCGGCCCCACGTCGGGAACCAGAACCGCGTACAGGTCATCGCCCACCGCCGCGAGCGCCATGTCTCCCCGGGGGGCCATCTGGATCAGGCCGGCCCCGAAACGGATGTCTATCTCGCTGGGTTCCCTCTCGTCGAAATCCTCCTGTGGCAACACCAGGTCGCTGGTCTCGGAGCGCCTGGAACCGCTGCGGAAACTGCCCGCCGAAATGTTGGCGCGGGCCGTCACGCTCAGGTGCCCGCGCTTGTCGGTGTCGTCCCAGCGCGCCGACGAGAGCGCGGTGCCGAAGCCCGCCGGGGAGGGTGGGGACCCGGGGATCGGGTCCGCCCGCACGGTGCCGTAGTAGTAGATGCGATCCGGATCCTGGGTGAAGTGCGGTGCGCGCCGGCCGAGCGTGGGGCCGATCACGGTTTCCTCGCCGCCCGTGGAGGGGATCCAGATGAACTCCGCCGCCTGGGTGGAGGCGGACGTGCCGAGCGACTCCCGGACCGTCCGTGCCGTCGAGCGGACCGCGACGATGCGCTCGCCGTCGGGCGACCAGGCGAGCTGCTGATAGTACGCCGGGATGGTCGTCAGGTTGGTGGAAGAGCCACCGCTGGCGGAGACGCGCCGGATGTGGCCTTCGCCGGCGTCCTGGTCCCAGGTCACGTAGGCGACCTGCTGTCCGTCGGGCGACCAGATCGGCTGGAACTCGCCGACCTCGTCGCTGGTCAGGCGGCGCGGGGTGCCGTCGGGGAGGTCCGCGACGTACAGCCGGTCCAGCGCGGTGAAGGCGATCGTGCTTCCGTCGGGGGAGGGACGCGCGTCGCGGATCTGCTTGACCGTGAAGGTCGGCGTGTCCTCGATCGGGTACTCGAACTCCACCTCGGGCCCGATCGCGACCTCCGCGTTCACGGTGAAGGGGATCTCGGTGGGATCGCTTCCGTCCACCGGCACCCGCCATATCCCCCCGCCGTAGGAGATCACCAGCGCTTCCGAGTCGGGGGTGAAGGAGTAGCCGGGCAGCACGTCCATCGACGCCGTCGACTCCATGTCGTCGCGCTGGATCGGGTAGGCGAGCCACCGCTCCTTCCCCGAGTCGAGCTCGCGGAGCCGGATTCCGGTGTCGGCGTCGTCACGGCTTCCGTAGGCCAGGAGTTGTCCGTCCGGCGAGAGCACGGGCCGGAACGCCGAGCCGTAACGATTGGTCATCGGCGTCCGGGTGCCCGTCTTTCGGTCGTACATCCAGACCTGGTACTGCGGGAAGATGGCGTTGTACTGCCAGGTCCCGTTGCGCTGCGCGTACCAGATGTAGCGGCCTTCACCGTCGACCGCCGCGCCCAGCATGCGCAGGCCCGCACTCCCCCCCACCATCTCCAGTCCGGTGCCGCCGTCGATATGGTAGAGCCAGAGCTTCTCAAGGCCCCCGAATGGGCCGACGCCAGCGGCCCTGGACACGATCACGTACTTGCCGTCGGGCATCCAGTCGGGCGACAGGAAGTAACTCCCGACTCCCTTGCTCAGCTGCCGCGGTTCCCCTCCGGCGGCGGGCATCAGCCAGACGTTGTTGTCGCCGCTCCGGTCCGAGACGAAGACGATCTGCTCTCCGTCCGGGCTGAACCGGGGCTGCATGTCGTAGCCCATGCCGCTGGTCAGCCGTGTCGCCTCGCCCCCGGTGACGGGCATCGAGTAGAGGTCGCCGACCAGGTCGAAGACGATCGTCTGGCCGTCCGGGCTCACGTCGAGGGAGATCCATGTCCCCTCGTTGGTCGTGAAGCGCGCCCAGCGGGCAGGTTCAAGGGGAAGGCCCCGGTCGGGGTCCAGCTTCTCCTCCTCCTGGGCCTGGAGGGCGAGGGGAGCGAGGAGCAGCAGCGCGGCCGTCCAGGGGCCGCTCTTGAAGTAGCGCATGCGCAGAATCCATATGTTGGAAGGGACTATCTTCCGCGGTGCTGTCGGACGATCCTGGCGGCAGCGACGGCACCCGGCCTACAGCGAACGAGGACTATAGTAGTGTCAACGGTTGTCTGGAACCACCTGCGGGGGATTCGAGGCCGTGGTTGAAGGGAGCCCCCCCCTGGTCGTCGGGCGTGGCCCCTACAGGATCGCATCCACATGGGCTTCGATTCGAATCCCCCTCCCTGGCTCTTCGAGGCCCCGTGACAGATCGATGCGAACGACGCCGTCCAATATGCTTACGCCCGCGCCGATCCCGAACAGAATGTCCCCGGAGTTGAAGTCGTCGGCAGGGCCTGCCCACCCCGCGTCGCCGAACAGGCTTCCGCCGAGTCCTTCGAAGGTTGCCGCAAGTTCGATCCGGCCCGTCAGGAACGAGAGACCCGCCAGTTCCGAGGCGGGGTAGCCGCGCAGACTCCCGGGGCCTCCCAGGAACCAGGAACGCTGGATCGGAGCTCGCCCCCACGTGTGTCCGCCAGCGGCTTCGACCGCAATACGCGAGCGCCGCCAGCCGCTCCCCCGCAGCGAGAGGGTTGCCATCAGGGTTGCGCTCGCCTGACCGTAGCTCTCGCGGGCTTCATCTCCCGCTTGCCACCACGCGGCGGTTCGTCCGAAGAAATCGATCCCGCCCACGGCCCGTTCGGAGTCCCTCCCCCACCGCGGCGATAGACGCAGCTCGCACCCAACCTCCTCCACCTCTTCAGCCGCCAGGTTGGGCCGGAAACCCCATGCCTCGTCGCCGATCCGCAGCAGCGCGAACCCGGCGTTGGACTCGGCGGGCCCGTGGCGCTCGGCGTAGGCCCGAAGGGAGAAGGACTGCCGTGCGATCGCCGCCGGTCGCCAGGTGAGGTCAGTCCCGGTCGCGAAGAAGTACTCCCCGTTGTCGCGCCCGAAGAGGAACGCGCCGAGCGAATTGCCGATGCCGAGATATCCGCTTTCGAAATCGGTCGCGCGAAGCTCATGGTAGGCGCCGAGCTTGAGGCGGCGGAGCACGGTGGACCGCTCCACATCCAGCCGTACCTTCGCCCTCCGGTCCGCGAATCCGAAAAACACCGCGGTACCGAGACTGTACGACCCATGCATGGCCCACTCGAACCGCCCGCCCACGGCGGGTCCCTCGACCCGGTTGTAACGAAGCAGATTCGGTCGCGCCCAGCCCAGGTTGAAATCCAGGTCGACCCCCCGCACCGGGGCCGCGGGTATATCCGCCAGGAGCCGCATGTACTCGTCCACGTCGCTGTCCGACAGGAATCCGGGCGCATTCTCCCAGATCGGCGGAGGCAGGTGGGGGCTGTCCTCCAGCACGCCGGGGTCGACCGGCGCGATCCAGCGCAATGGAATGGCCTGCTGCTCGGGATCGAATTCCTCGTCGGAGATGGGCCGGTAGCTGACTTCACCCTCCTCGGACAGGAGCCGCGCGATGAAGGCCACCTCGTCAGCCTTGGTTTCGAACCGGACCTCCTCCAGGGTCTCACCTCCAGGCCTTTCCTCCCCGCCCGCCGCCGCGGTCTCGTCCCTCCGCGTCACCGACTCGATCCGGTACGCATAGTCGATCGATATCGGGATCTTGAGGACACCCGCGGCCACCTGGCCCTCGAAGCGGACCGTACGTGGCAGCCACATGTCGAAATCCAGAAGGGAGTAGTCCACCGCAACCACTTGAACGTCGACGGTGAGCGGTTTCAGAAAGCCGGGAACCAGGCGGTACTGGATCGTCTTGCCGATGTCCTCCGGGAATTCCCGGGCCATGTCGAGGCGCCTGCTCACGCGGTAGACGCCCCGCACGAGGGCGCCGCTCGCCGGATCGATCCAGAGCGTCCCGCTGATCCGGTAGGGGGCCGACGCCCGGGGAATCACATCGAGCCGGACAGCGGCCAAACGGCTCCCGTCGGGGAAGGAGATCGTGGTGGTGTCACGGCTCCGAAAACGGTAGAGCGTGTCCGCTCCCTGGCCGAGTGGGTGCGTCAGGTAGTCGTCGTCCGCGGGAATGAAGTACCCGGCGCCTTCGCCCGAGCCGACGAAGAGCTGGTCCCTGCCAGGCGCGAACGGCCCGTCGAAGGGAAGTTCCTCGAGCCAGCCCAGGTTCGCTGCGCGCATGACGATGCCGCGCCCGGGGTATCGGGAGCGCGCACCGAGAAGCTGCACGATCGGCAGCCGGTCCCGTCCCCAGAAAGCGCGCACCGCCGTCTCGTTGTGGTAGATTGCCCGGTCCCTCCCCCGCGTACGCAGGCCCACCGCCATGCGCTGGTCGATCCGCGCGGTGTAGCGTTCGATGTTCTCGCCGAGTTCGCTCCATCCGTCGAACGCGATGGTGAAGAGTTCGCGGGCGACCGGATCCAGAAACGCGTCGTCGGCGAAGCGGGTCTGCGCTGGCGGAGGCTGAGAGGTGGCGATCGCCGGCACCAGGAACGCGACGGCTCCGGACAACAGTAGAGCCATGGGCAACGGACCGCCGCTGCGGCGACGAACACTCGGCATCAGGCTGGAGTACCCTCCACGGGGTTGCTCCTCCGTATCTTGGAAGGGACTATCTTGTGCGGTGCCGTTCCCACGGTCATGCCGTCAGCCAACCGCACCCGGCCTGCTACGAATGAGGAGCATTGTAGTGTCTACAGTTGTCTGGAACCACCCGCGGGGATGCTCGCGAAGGCCCCGGGTTGCCCATGGGGAGGGACTGGATGGGTGGAGTCGGTCAGGGGACAAACCGGCCGAGGCCGCCGCCGGCGAGCCAGGATCATGAAGCAGCCTACACCACGCGACATCGCTCTGGTGTCCGTATCGATCGACCTGGGCGCGGGCCGCCGGGGCGTCGACATGGGACCTTCGGCCCTGCGGATCGCTGGCATCACGCGCGAACTCGAATCCATTGGGCACCGGGTGACCGAATACGGCACCATTACCGCTGGGGGACTGGAGACGACCGAGGCCGGCGAGAGTGCCCTGCGCTTCCTTGACGAGATCGAGAGCGTGGTGGGGCGAACCCGGGAGGTGGTCAGGGCGGGCCTCGAGGGCGGCTGCTTCCCACTCGTCCTGGGCGGAGACCACTCGCTTTCGATCGGTTCGGTGTCGGCGGTGGCGGAACACTACCGGCGGCGAGACCAGTCCGTCGGCGTGATCTGGGTGGACGCGCACGCGGACATGAACCGCCCCGAGACCACACCAAGCGGCAACATCCACGGCATGTCGCTGGCGGTCCTCCTCGGCAACGGCCACCCGCGCCTCACCCGGCGGTTCCCCAGCGTCAAACCGGAGAACGCGAGCGTCCTGGGCGCCCGCGAACTGGACGGGGGTGAAAGGAAGCTCATCGCCGGTCTGGGCGTACGGGTGTTCACGATGTCGGAGATCGACGAAAGGGGAGTCGCCAGCTGCATGGACGAGGCCCTGGAGCGCGCCAACGCCGGAACCGCCGGGTTCCACCTGTCCCTCGATCTCGACGCGCTCGATCCGCGCGTCGCGCCGGGGGTGGGGACGCCTGTACAGGGCGGTCTGACGTATCGTGAAGGTCACCTCGTATGTGAGAAGGCGGCGCGCTCGGGCCGGCTGCTCAGCCTTGAAGTGGTGGAACTCAACCCCGTCCTGGACGACCGCAACCACACGGCTGTCCTGGCGGTGGGCCTGGTAGGCTCCGCGCTTGGGAAGACGATCCTCTGACACCGACGCACCGCACCCCTCGCGGAATCGAACCGAAAGGAATCCATGCAAGCCACGACGCTGGATGGCGGACCCGCGGAACTCAAGCTCCTCGACCTGGACGTCGGCTATCGCAAGGGGCAGCCGGTACTGGGCGGACTTGCGCTCGATGTCGTGCCCGGCGAGGTGCTCGCTGTAGTCGGGCCCAACGGCTCCGGCAAGACCACCCTCTTCCGCACCCTGCTCGGTGTGCTGGCGCCGGTCGGAGGCGAGGCCTCGGTTTCCGGTGTCGGCCCGGCGGAGTACAGGCGTACACACGGCGTGGGATACCTGGCGGAGGACACCGCGCTGCCTGCCGGATGGACCTGCGACGCATTGCTCACGCTGGCCGCCGCCGCGGCCGGCTACGGGGCCGACATCCCGCGCGCCTGCCGGTTGGCCGGGGTCGACTACGACACCGGCGTTCTCGTCGACAAACTCTCCAAGGGCATGCGGCGCCGGCTTGCGCTGGCGATGGCGCTCATGCGGCCGACGGGCCTGCTCTTCCTGGACGAACCCGAATCGGGGCTGGATCCGGGGCAGCGCATCCGTCTCCGCAGACAGGTCGAGGAGATTCGCGGCGACATGACGATCCTGGTCGCCAGCCACGACCTGGGCGAACTGGCCATTATGAGCGACCGCGTCCTGCTGATCGACCAGGCGCGCGGCCGCATCGTGGAGCAGCCGGAGGGCGGATTCACGCGTGAATTCCTCGAAGCGGAGTTCCTCGGGCTGGAAGGGGCGGTGTCATGAGTATTCTCAAGGCCAGTATGGGCAATGCCGTGCGGCGCAAGTGGAAGTTTGCGTTGGTGGTGTTCGTCTTCGGCGTGGCACTGGCGGTACTGACGAATGTGTACGACGTGGCGGGTGTGGCGGACCGCATGGCGGCCATGGGCGAAGAGGTCGGAAGCGGGGCCACGCCGCCGTCGGAAGAACAGGTGGGCACGATCGTGCGCAGCGGGGGACTGCTCTTCCTTTTCGGCACGTTGGCCCTCTTCTTCGTCTTTGGCTCCCTGCTCTTCGCCTTCCTCATGCCGGGCGGGATGGTGGCGAACGAGCGCGGAAACACCGCGATCATGCTCTGGGCGCAGCACCCGATGCCGCTCACCTCCTTCTACATGCGGCGCTACCTGGGCGTACAGACCGTCACCCTGGCCGCGATGCTCGTTTTCGGGCTGGTCCTCTCTGTTGCGGCCTTGCCGGTAGAGGCTGCCGTCACCGGGATCGGAGGCGTGGTGAGCGTCTGCCTGGATGGCATGCTCGCCTGCGCGGTCAGCTTTGCCATTTCCGCACACGGGATCCGCCGCGCGGCGTTCTTCGGCGTGGTATTCTACCTGGCCTCGGGCGTCTCGGCGGAGGTCCTTTCGCTTGCCGAACAGTCGACCTCGGCGATCGCGGCGCTGGCGCGGGGCGTGCTGCCGTTCCTGCTCTTCCCGGTGGGTGCGATCGAGGAAGCCGTCGGGGGATTCGAATCCGGGGTGACCTGGGACTGGGGCGCCACGGGAATGGTCCTGTACCACTTCGCGCTGTGGACGGGCATTGCGTGGCTCGGCCTGCGCAGGATCGAGAGGTGGCCGCTGAAGCTGTAGCGCTCGATGGATGAAGCCACCCCTGCTACGTTTCATCCCCCGCCGGGGTGGTGAAATCGGTATACACAGGGGACTTAAAATCCCCCGGGAGCATACTCCCATGCGGGTTCGAGTCCCGCCCCCGGCACTTCGTCGCGACCGTTACCTCCGCCCCCGGTACGACCGCACCGGCGGCAGCCGCGCCCCCGTCCCCCCCGCCGGCTCCTCCTCGCCCACCACCGGAATCGTGAGCGTCCCAATCCCCTCGATCGTCGCCTCGATCACGTCGCCCGGCCGCAAAAAACGCTGCTCCCCCCGCACCGCCGTCCCCATCCCCACGCCCCCCGATGTCCCGTTGTTGATCACGTCGCCCGGGAAGAGCGTGATGATCGACGAGCCGTACTCGATCAACTCGTAGAGGGTGTGGATCATGTCGCCGGCGCGCGCCTCCTGCATCTGTTCGCCGCCCACGCTGAGGGTCTGGTGCAGGTTCTCCATCGGGTCGCCGTAGAACTCCTTCGGCACGATCCACGGCCCCATCGGCGCGAAGGTGTCGTGGCCCTTGCCGACGAACCAGTCGGAGGTCAGGGGATTGCCGCCCGGCGGTCGTCCGCCCCGGTCCGAAATGTCGATCGTGACCGTGTAGCCGAAGATGTAGTCTGCCGCGTCGGTGGCCGCAACGTACTTGGCGGTACGCCCGATCACCGTGCCGAGTTCGACCTCCCAGTCGGTGCGGTCGCGGCCGAACGGAATGACCACCTGGTCGCTGTTGCCGATGACGGCGCCGCGGCTGGGCTTCAGGAAGAGGTAGGGGACGCCCCTGTTCTCCCTGCGCTGGCGGCGGGCCTCGGCGCGCTCCTCGGGGGTGCCGGTCTCGTTGACGTGGCTGTAGAAGTTGACCGCCGCGTTCATGATCTTGCCCGGATACATGATGGGGGGCAGGGTGCGGACTTCGTCCACGGCATGGACGAAACCGGGACGCGTGGCGCCGTCGATCAGGTCGTGCGCGGCGAGGTGGTTGACGATCTCGTACAGGCGCGGTTTCACGCCGTATTCGTAGCGGGCGATCAGGTCCACCATGTCCGCGGGCATGGGGATGCGGGGGTAGGCGGGGTCGCGCTCGAGGGCCCGGTTGGCCGCGCCGATGTCCACGACAAGGGCGTCCCGGAGCACCATGCCGACCCGGGCCGCGCCCCCGATCTCGAAGGTGCCGACCTTGAAGGGCTCGGCGATGTCGGTGCGCGCGGGGGTCTGGGCGGGGAGGGGGGTGCCGCCGGCCAGGATTGCCAGCGAGAGAAGGGTGGTGGGGAGGGGCTTGGCCATGATGCGGTCCCGTGCAAGGTGAGGAGGGCTGTCGACACCACTGTCAGCCGCGGACGCGGGACGCGCAAGCGAAGAGGGTGGGGGCTACAGAATCGCGTCCAGGTACAGGTCGACCCGGAATCCCTTGTGCGGCCCCTTGAGCCCGTGCGAGAAATCCAGTCGGATGAGGCCGTCCAGGAGGCTTCCGCCGAGACCCACCCCGTAGAGAATGTCGTCTCTGTCGATGTCGCTTCGATCCCCGGCCCAGCCCACGTCGCCGAAGAGGATCGAGGATCCGGCTTCGAAGAGGCGCGACACCTCGACCCGGCCCCGCGCGAAGGACGGGCCCGACAGGACGGAGGCCGAATACCCCCGCAGCGAACTTCCCCCGCCCAGGAACCAGGAGCGCTGCAGGGGTGCGTCGCCCCAGGTGGTTCCGGCCGCCGCCTCGAAGCCGAGGTTCCACCGCCGCCACCCGTCACCGGCGACGGGGATGATGGCGCGGAGCGTGCCACTGGCCTGCTGGTAGTCGGTCCGCGGATCCTCTCCCGGCACCCGCCACATCGCCCAGCGACCGTGCAGATCGACGCCGAGTTGTACGCCGCCGGGGTCGTTGCCCCACCACGGCGACAGCCGCAGTTCCGCCCCCGCCTCCTCGACACGGTCCGCCTCGATGTTGGGACGGAAGGTCCCGTCACCATCGAATGCGCGGAAGAGGGCGAAGTCGATCTCGTTCCCGACCGCACGCTGCCGCTCCGCGTAGGCGCGGAATGTGAACGACTCGCGCTCACCCTCCGGCGGACGCCAGGTCAGATCGGCGCCGGTGGCCCGGTAGTACTCGCCGTTGTCGCGTCCGAAGAGGAAGGCGTTCGCCGAGTTGCCGAAGTCGAGGTATCTGCCGTCGGCATCGGTCGCCCGGAGTTCGTGAAAGGCTCCAAGCGACAGCCTGCGCAGCATGGTCGAGCGTTGCAGGTCGAGGCGGACCTTGGGCCTCAGGTCGGCCAATCCAAAGAAGCCCGAAGTGCCCAGGGAGAATCTCTGTCCCAGCGCCCATTCGAGGCGGCCCCCGAAGGCGGGTCCCTCCACGCGGTTGTAGCGGATGAGATCCGGACGCGCCCATCCCCAATGGAAGCCGAACGCTGCCTGGGCGACGGTCGGCGCCGGCAGGTCGGCCAGCTTATTGATGAACCGCTCCAGTTCCGCGTCGGACGGGAATCCGACCGCGTCCTTCCAGATCGGGGGAGGAAGCTGGGGGCTCTCGGCGACGAGATGGCGCTCCTTCGGGGCGATCATCGGCCGCGAGCGCCCCTCAATGAGGGTCTCGTATTCAATCCCTTCATCCTCCGAGAGCAACTCGGCGACAAACGCCAGCGCCTCCTCGCGGGTCTTGAAGTGCACGTGCTTGAGGGGCGGCTCGAAGGTCTGATCCGCACTGACGGCCGCGTCCGGGTCTTCGCTATCTGCCAGGGTCACCGACTCGATCTGGTAGGACACATCCATGGAGACGGGGAACTTGAGAATCCCCGCGGCTGCCTTGCCCTCGATGCGCATGCTGTGGGGAAGCCAGGCCTTGAAGTCCCACAGCGAGTAGTCCACCGCGATCACGGTGAGGTCGAAGGTCCAGGGCTTGAAGAGCCCGGGGATGAATCTGAGGGTCCCGCGCTCTTCTTCTCGGCGGAGGTCCGGAATGTCGCGCGTGGCGTCGAACTCGCGGCTCAGCCGATACACGGCCCGTACCAGCGCACCGGTCTCGGGTTCGATCCAGAGTGCGCCGCTGATGCGGCTGGCGTCGGCTTCGCGGGCAAGGACATCCAGCTGGATCGCCTGAAGACGGCGGCCGTCATGGAAGGATAGCGTCAGGGTGTCGCCGCTCCTGAAGCGGTAGAGGGAATCGGCGCCCTCGCCCAGGGGATGGGCGACCCAGAATTCGTCATCGGCGGGCTCGAAGGGCTCGTCGTCTATGTCGGCTATCCCGAAGAAGAGCCGGTCGCTGCCGGGGTCGAAGGGCTCGTCGAAGGGGAGGTCGTCGAGCCAGTCCATGTCGCCTTCGCGCATTGCGATCTCTCTCCCGGGATACTCGGACCGGGTGCCGAGGACCTGCACGACCGGCTGGTGGTCCCGCTCCCAGAAGGCGCGCACCGCCGTCTCGTTGTGGTAGACGACGCGGTCCCTGAAGAGGGCCCGGATCGCCGCTGCGGTCCGTTGGCGGATTACGGCCGAGTAGCGCAGAATCGACTCGTCGAGGGTCTTCCAGCTCGCGCGGGCCGCGGTGTACAACTGTTGCGCCACGGAGTCCTCGAAGGTGTCGGGGGCGAAGTCCTGTTGGGCGCGGGCGGGTCGGGAAGCTGAGAAGGCGGCCGAAACCGCGACCGCGAGGAGAAGCATCCTCACGACCCGGCCCCCCTTTTCCCGACCGGATGGAAGCGCACTTCATGGAAGTCCTCCCAGGCGACGTAGCGCCCCTCCGGTTCGGGCTTGCCGACCCCCGGCCCCTCCGCCGGGTCCTCCACCGCCCCGTCTGCCGCTCCTTCCGTCGGCGCGGGGAAAATGAAGATGCCCCGGTTGTCCCTGCCGACGTCATATCCGCCCGTCAGGTGGAAGGACCGCCCGTCCCGCAACGTCACGCGCGCCCCCTCGGACTCCTGCCGCTCGATGCGCGTGATGTACCCGAATTCGATCGAGAAATCGACACCGTCCGAGGCTCCCTGCAGCAGCTCCCAGGACCACTCCTCGTCGGCATCCCATCGGATCCGGCCAGTGATCTCTTCGCCGTCGCGGGTGACGACCGTCCCGGACAGAAGGCGACCTCCGTCGAATGCGTCGTAGCCCGGGAGGCCGGGCGAGGGCTCGAAACGCAGGGTCCGCACTGCGTCCCAGTCGACCTCGACCAACCCAAGCTCGGGATCGGAGATCTGGACCGGCCGCGGATCCGACTCAAATGGCTTGTAGCACAACTCCATGACCGTGTCCGATTTCAGGGTCACCTTCGCGAAGCACGGCGTGCGCTCCAGCGACCGGATCTCGGAGAAGCGGAAAGAACGTTTGTATTCGTCTGATTCCCATGGGTTTGCCAGCTCGGGAACATCCTGCCAAGTGCCTGTCAGCGACTGCGACTCCAGGACCTGGCGCCGGTTCCACGTCACGAATCCCGTGAACGAGCGGCCGCTGCGGTCCTCCACGGTGCCGTACAACCGGGGGGAACCGTGTGCGGAACCGGAAAGGGGCGCGCCGAACTCGATGCGAGCCACGTCCTCGCCATCCACCTCGATCCGGCGACCTTGATTCTCGATTCGAAGCGACGTGTTGTTCCAGCTCCAGGTAAGAGTCATCATGTGATCAACCCACCCCCACATGCCCACGGCGCCCACGTCGACTGCATCCTCAGCGACTACGGTATCGCCCGGTTCGAATCGTGTGTCGCGATGTGAGCGGGTCACCAAATGCACCTTCTCCTCTTCACCGATCGTCAGCACGGCTATGTGACCGAGACGAATCCCTGAAAGTTGGGGCCGTTCGAATGCCGGGTGTTTCTGTTCCCAGGTGATCCTGTAGCCCTTGAGCTCCACAGTGCCGACGTGGGGTTCCCCATCGCGCGTCGCATTGAGCCAGTCCTGGTAGTGCTCCTCCGGGATCTCCTTCAAGGCGGTGAGCACATCGGCCCAGCTTGCAGCGGCTCGCCATCGGACCACGTGAATGAACCCTTCATGCACCTCGCCGCCCTCGGTGAAGACGCGCCCCCAGATGCGGTCTTCGTGCTGGGCCTGGAGCGGAGGGGCGCAGAACAACAGGAGCGCGGCGACACAGACGCGCATGGAGGGCAGGGGCATGCGGTTGGCTGGCATTGGGATTCGGGTCGACGTTGCTGGTAGTACGCACCCGCAGCCGCACGGGTTTCGGAAAGATACCACGCCGCCGTACCTTTGCGGTCCGTGAACCCCCTGCCCAGGAGCGCGCAAAGATGAATACCCGGAAGCCGTTGTCGATCCCGTTGGTCCTCGTAACCGCCGCCGGGGCCTTTGCCTGCGGGCCAGGGGACTGGGGGCAGGCGGCGGAGGCCGCGGCCGACGCCGAAGCCGCGGGGGCCATCGCCGAAACCGCCGAAAACCCCCGCTTCGGCGTCTGGCAGCTCGAGAGCGACCGGCCGCCCCCTTACAAGAACATCATGACCTACGAGCCGTACGACGACGGCGGAATGAAGATCACCGTCGCGACGACCAACACCGAGGGCGAGACCTCCTCCTGGGGCTACGTCACGATGTTCGACGGCGCGTTCCACCCGGTTGAAGGCGGGGGAGAGGGTGCCACCACGGCGGTCGAAATCGTGGACGAACACACCAACCGGATCCTGAACGCCAGGGACGGGGAAGTCTACCAGGTCATCATCAACGTGCTCTCCGAGGACGGGAACACGATCGACAACGAATACCGGCGCACCCGTGAAGACGGTACCGAGAGCGTGAGCCACGCGGTGTACCGGCGGATCGAGTAGGGCCGGGGACCCGATCAGGCGAAGTGGGTCGTTCCCCCCCGGGACGGTGCCTGCAGCAGAAACCGGGGAATCTCGGTGCGAAAGACCGACCCGTCCGCGCGCCTGAAGTGATAGTACCCCTCCATGAATCCGTTCGGGCCCTCGAGCACGCAGAAGCTGTTGTACTCATGCACGTCGCCGGGGGCCAGCGTGGGACACTTGCCCACCACGCCCTCGCCGCTGACCTCCTGATCGCCGGCGGCGTCGTCGTGGATCTTCCAGTGGCGCCAGAAGAGTTGCGCGGTCTCGTCGCCGATGTTCTCGATGCGGATGAAGTAGGCGAATACGTGACGGTGCGGGGGCAGCGAATGGCCCGCCGAATAGACGGGCTCGACGCTGATCCGCATCCGGTCCGGGAGGATCGGGGGCTGGGGGGTGGGGTCGCGGGTGAGTCGGATCATGGGTTGGCCGTGGACTTGTGGTCGCAAAGCTTTAGAATACGAGCGGCCCGCGGGACGTTTTCTCCCGGCTGGGGAGGTTGTTTCCCACTTCCCGGCCTCCGGCGCTGTTCGCCGCCTCATCCGCCGATTCCGGTCAGGCCACCTTGGTGCGAAGGTGAACCGGCTTTGTGCGTGGCCGCAAGGTTGCGCCGGTGGGTGATGGCGACTCCCGGCCACGCGTCGTCCCGCCGACACGGATAATCACACGCGGCTGGCGCTCGATCTGCTGGCCGAGGAACTGGACGAATCGAGGTAATGCAAGCCATGATCCCGCAACTTCCCGAAAACTGGCCGTCTCTGGCGGCCGCCGTGGCCATCCTTGCGGTGGTGGCGTGGGCCGCCGGCTGGGTCGCCACGCGCATCCTGCACCGCGTGATCAGCGGCGTGACGTCGCGCACCCGTGCCACCTGGGACGACCGCCTGATCGAGCGTGGAGTCTTCAAGCGGCTGGCGCGGGTGGTGCCGGCGGTGATCCTGTACCTGGGGATCGGGCCCGCGCTGGGTGTCAGCGCGCCCGCCGGCGATCCGCCAACCGCGGAGATGCTGCTGCTGCTCTGGACGGGCGTGCGCCGGGTGGCCGCCGCGTACATCGCCTTCACCGTCGTGCGCGCCTTCCGCGCGTGCCTGGACGCGGTGAACGACATCTACAACGATGGCTACGCCGAAGCCAAGTCACGGCCGATCAAGGGGTATCTGCAGGTGGCGACCCTGTTGGCCTATCTGGCCGCCGCGGTGGTGATCGTGGCGGTGCTGGCCGGGAAGTCGCCGGTGGTCTTCCTCTCGGGGCTCGGCGCGCTGACCGCCGTGCTCATGCTGGTCTTCCGCGACACGATCCTGTCGCTGGTCGCGAGCATCCAGATCGCGTCGAACGACATGGTGCGGATGGGGGACTGGGTGAGCGTGCCGCAAGCGGGCTGCGACGGCGAGGTGATCGACATCGCGCTCCACACGGTCAAGGTCCAGAACTGGGACAAGACGATCTCGACGATCCCAACCAGCAAGTTCATCACGGAGTCCTTCAAGAACTGGCGGGGGATGTCGGAGTCGGGGGGGAGGCGCATCAAGCGTTCGCTGCGCCTCGACATGAACTCGGTGCGCTTCCTGAGCGAGGACGAGATCGAGCAACTCTCCCGCCGCGAGTTGCTGCGGGACTACATGCGCGAAGGCGTCGCCGCGATCACCCGGTACAACGAGGAGAAGGCTGCCGGCAACCCGGGCGTCATTCCGGAAATCCGGCGCCTTACGAATCTGGGCACCTTCCGCGTCTACGTGCAGAAGTACCTGGAGGCGCACCCGAAGACCCACAAGGAGATGACGCTGCTGACGCGCCAGCTCGCCTCCGGTCCCGAAGGGGTGCCGATCGAGATCTACTGCTTCTCGAACGACACGGCGTGGGCCAACTACGAGGGGTTCCAGGCGGACATCTTCGACCACCTGATCGCGGTTCTGCCGGAGTTCGGGCTGAGGGCGTTCCAGGCGCCGGGGGGGAGTGATTTCAGGAAAGCGCTGGGAGGGATGGATAAACTCACATAATGTATACTACAGTTTACATTATGTAAAGTAGACATTACATACAGGGTCTGCGCGGGGGACCGGCCGGCCTCCGGAACGCCTCAACTCAGAGGCTGGGCGACCAGGTACGAAGTGACAGCCACGGCCGTCGCGCCCAGCACCAGCTCGACCAGCGCGGGTCGACCCAACCCCCCCGACCGGGTACCGTTCGCCAGCTCCGGGCGCACGAAGCGCCAGTTGTAGAACCCGAGCGCCAGTACCCCGGCCACGACACCGACCTTGACCAGGAGCGACCTTCCCCACGGTGTCGTCCACAGCTGCGGCGCGGCATCGATGTGCATCCAGATCTTCAAGGCGCCCGTCACCAGCAGCACGGCCACCGCGACCTGGGCTACGCGCGAGAACGCGCTCACCATTTCGGCGAGGCCCGGCGTATCGGGTGAAGCATCGGCCCCGTTGCCGGGCTCGTCGAGGAGCCGGGCGTTAACCCAGAGAAGGCATGCCAGCGCTCCCATCCACCCCCCGGCCGCCGCCACGTGCAGGTAGGTCGCGACGGCGGAGACCGCGCGCGGGCCGTCCGACCACCCATGCCCGGAAAGCACCGGCACGACGGGGAGCAGGAGGGCGCCCACGGTGATGATCTTCCACCTGATGGGGCGGACCCGTTCCTTGCTGATGAACAGAAGTCCCCCGGTGACCAGAACCGCGCCCACCAGATGCAGCCACCATCCCGCGGCCCAAGGTGTGCCGCGAACGACCGTGAGCACGTTTCCGGCCACATCGTCCGGGAAAAACGTGTTCGTCCGGTGCCAAAGGCGGAGGAAGACCGTGGCAATCAGGAATCCGCCCGGCATGAGCAAGAACGCCCATGCCGCGTTGGTGGCCGAGTGGATCCACTCCCGCGATGCGCCGCCGCGGGCGCACTGGCCGAGCACCAGCGACCGAAAAGCGACGCCCCCCAGTACCCCGACGATCCCCAGGTAGAAGAAGAAGCCCATCCCCGTCCCGATGTTGCTCACGCCGCCGCCGACCCCGCTCTGCGAACCGTCACCGCTCTGAGCGGCACCCGTGGACGGGGTCGTCACGGCCACCGGTGGGGTCGCCGGGTCCGTCTCCGCCGCATCGGTGCCAGGAGGATCACCCGCCACGGCCGAAGCGGGAGGCTCCACCCGGAATCCGAAATCCCCGGAGAGCTTGTGGCCGTCCGGCCCGGCAGTGGTCCACGCCACCGTGTACGTCCCCCCGCCGAACTGCTCGCTCAGCGGCAACACCAGCACGTCGCGCCGATCCTCGCCAGGGTGAGCCAGCTTGCCTGCCGCCAACGCCGCCCCGTCCACGCCCGCGCGTCGCACGGTCACGCTGCTGAGCGCCAATTGCACCGCGGTCGTGTACGTCAGCGTGACCGCGGTGGGCGACACCTCCAGCACGGTGTCCGCCGCCGGGTCCGACTCCTTCAGTTCGGTATGGAGCGGGCCCGACGCGGTCGCAGCCAGCGCGACCAACACGCACATCGGGCCCCCAAACCGCACGGCACCCCTCCGGAGCCCCTGTAGCGTGGGCCTCGTGTTGTCCTCGGAACCGGTTTCGCCCACCGGCCGCTACGCCTCCGGCAGCCCGTGCGCCATCGCCCACTCCATGGCCTCGCTGAAGCGGTCAATCTCCTCCAGCGTCGAGTAAACGCTCGGCGAGATCCGCAGCCCGTTACACTCCTCGTGACCGATCGGCACGTTGATGATCCGGTGCTCGTTCCACAGCCAGTTGCTGAGCGCCGCCGTGTCGAGTCCCTCGACGTGCACATTCGCGATCCCGCAGGCGAAACCGGGCTGCTGGCTCGTGTTGAGGCTGACACGGTCGTTCTCCAGGAGACGGTTGGCCCAGTAGTCGCGCAGGTAGATCAGGCGCTCGGCCTTGCGCTCGGCGCCGATTCCCTGGTGGAAGGTCAGCGCCTCGCCGATGGCCAGGTAGTTGGCCGCGGGGTGCGTGCCGATTTCCTCGTACTTGCGGATGTCGCCGTCCATGCGGTCGGGCGCGGCCATGAGCGGCCAGATCCCGGGGATCTTCTCGCGGCGCACGTAGAGGAGTCCCGTCCCGTGGGGGGCGAAGAGCCACTTGTGGAGGCTGGTGGAGTAGTTGTCGCAGTCCAGGTCGCTCAGCTTGAAGGGGAAGTGGGCCATCGCGTGCGCGCCGTCCACGATGACGGGGATTCCGTGCCCGCGCGCCATCTGCACGACTTCGCGCACCGGCAGGATCTGGCCCGTCAGGTTGATCATGTGGCACATGAGGATGAGGCGGGTGCGGGGCGTGATCGCCTCCTCGAAGCGGCGCACCACCTCGGCGGGGTCCTCGGCGGGGACGGGGACCTTGATCTGCGTCATGACGATCCCCTCGCGGCGCTCCCGCTGCCGGAAGGTGGTGAGCATGCGGCCGTAGTCCTGCGTGGTCGTGAGGACTTCGTCGCCCTTCTGGAGGTCGTAGCCGAACTGGCAGGTCTGCAGCCCTTCGGAGGCGTTGCGCGTGAAGGCCACCTCCTCGGTGTCCACTCCCCATTCGCGGGCCATGCGGGCGCGGACGCCCTCGCGCTGGGGCTCCAGGATCTTCCACATCGTGTAGGTCGGAGCCTCGTTGGAGTAGTCCAGGTGGCGCTTCATGGCGTCCTGCACGAACGAAGGCGAGGGGCTGACGCCGCCGTTGTTGAGGTTGACCAGCGTGCGGTCGACCGTGAATGCGCGTGCCACCTCTGCCCAGAAGTTCTCGTCCGCGGCGGTGTCCACGGGCGATCCCGGATGGCTCGCGAGCTCGCGCGAAATGTCCACGGCGCGGGAGTTGAATGCTGGGAGTTGCGACACGCCGAGGACGGCCGCGGCCGAGCCGAGAAAGTCGCGGCGGTTGGGGGTTCGCGGGCTTCCGGTGGGTCGGGACTTGTGGGTGCGCATCGTGTGCTCCGGTATGGGGCGGTGCGGCGCGCCGCCCATGACAGGATTCCTGCGTCTCATCGTAGCGGGCGCCCGCCGGGATGGGCAAGCGGGGTGGTGGGGACTCCCCCGAAGACTCTCCGTGCTACAGTTTAGGGGCCCGAGGCGTGTCGCCTCGCCGTTCGTACGCGACCGGGATCCCCGCCACGGGCACTCACGCGCGTTTCCCGTCTCCCCTACCGCCCCCCCTCAATGATCAGAGTCCGATTCCTGGGCACCGCCGCCGCCCGTCCGACCGTGAGCCGGAGTGTGTCCGCGATCGCGGTGCAGCGGGAGGGCCAGTCGTTCCTGTGGGACTGCGGCGAGGGGACCCAGCGACAAATCATGCGTTTCGGGACCGGGTTCTCATTCGCTCACATCTTCATCACGCACACACACGCGGACCATTTCCTGGGCCTGCCGGGCCTGCTCAGAACCATGAGCTTGCAGGGCAGGGAAGAGGGAATGAACATCTACGGACCCGCCGGGACGGAGGGGGTCCTGGGTGCGGCGGTGCGACTGGGGGTAGAGCGGCTCGCCTTTCCGGTCGAGGTGACGGGGCTCACACCGGGCGAAAGAGTGGACTTCGGCGACTGGGCGGTGCACGCCTTCCGTGCCGACCACGGCGTCTCCGCGCTCGGCTACGCGCTGGTGGAGGAGGTCCGGCCGGGTCGCTTCGACGTGGAGACGGCGAGGAAGCTGGGCAT
The DNA here is from genome assembly GCA_951828585.1 of Longimicrobiales bacterium. GTDB lineage: Bacteria > Gemmatimonadota > Gemmatimonadetes > Longimicrobiales > Gaopeijiaceae > Bin94. Next base: position 4,085,619 of record OX639991.1, on the reverse strand, counting down.
CCCCGAGGGTCCCCTCTTCGGCCGGCTGCACCGGGGCGAGGCGATCGAAGTCGGCGGCAGGACCATTTCGCCGGAAGACGTGGTGGGGCCGCCCCGGCCGGGACGCAAGGTCGTCTACAGCGGCGATACCCGGCCCACCGGCGAGGCCACCGAGATGTCGATGCGCGCCGATCTCCTCATACACGAGGCCACCTTCGGCAACGAGGAGGCGAAGCGGGCCCGCGAGACGCGCCATTCCACCGCCGCCGAAGCGGCGTCGCTGGCGGCGCGGGCGAAGGTGCGGGATCTGGTCCTGACCCATGTGTCCGCGCGCTACGCCGAAGCCCCCGCCCGGCTCGAGAAGGAGGCGCGCGCGGTTTTCCCCCTGGCGCGGGTCGCCCGGGACGGACTCGAGGTGGAGATCGGCTACCGTGAGTGAGAGCGGCGGGACCGGCAACCCGGGCGAGTGGATCCGCTCGGTGGTCGTCGTGGGCCTTGGCGTCATGGGCGGGTCGGTGGCGAAGGCGGTGGCGCGCCGGGCGCCCGGCGTGCCGGTCTTTGGGGTGGAGCCGGGAGCGGAGAGTGCGCGGGCCGCGGCGCGCGATGGTGTCCGTCTCGTGGGGGACCTGGGAGAGTGCAGCCTGGAGGGGGGTGTGGTGGTCTTCGCGGCTCCCCTCGACCAGACGGTCGCCCTGGTGCGCGAAACGGCGGCCGTTTGGAGCGAGGCCGCGCTTGCCACCGACGTGGCGAGCCTGAAGGTTCCCGTGCTGGCGGCGGTGGGGCGGGGCGAGGTCTTCGTGGGGGCGCATCCCATGTGCGGATCGGAGAGGTCGGGGTACGGGGCGGCCCGGGCGGATCTGTTCGAGGGTGTGGATGTGTGGCTTTGCCCGGGGGATGGGGGGGGCGGCGCGGATGGAACCGGGGAGGCGGGTGCCGAGTCGGCGGCCGACCGGGCCTCGGCCTTCTGGAAGCTGCTCGGCGCCAGGCCCAGGACGATCGCCGCGGACCGCCATGATCGCCTGATGGCGTGGGCGAGCCACCTGCCGCAGCTGTTGGCGAATGCGCTGGCCGCGGCGCTGGACGAGGCGGGCCTCGGACGCGACATGCTTGGCCCGGGCGGCACGGACATGACGCGTCTGGCCGGCTCCAGTCCGGAGGTCTGGTCGCCGCTGCTGAAGGCCGCCGCCACCGAGGACGCACGGGCATTGCGGTCCGCGGAAGCTCGTATCGCGACGATCCGGCGGGCGCTGGAAGCCGGAGACATTACATCCATCGAGGGCATCATGACACGTGGGAACCGGTGGACGGCGGCGAAGGCCTGACGATCCGCGTCCCCGGGGACAAGTCGATCACCCAGCGGGCGCTGATCCTGGGTGGCCTGGCCGACGGCGAGAGCCGGATCCGGGGTGTGCTGCGGGGCGCCGATCCACTGGCGACGGGCCGGGCCCTGGGTGCGCTCGGGGTCGAAATCGTGGGCCTCGGCGGATCGGGGGACGGCGAAGTGCGGATTCGGGGACGCGGACTGCGCAACTGGCGGCAGCCGAAGGGGGCGCTCGATCTGTGCAACAGCGGAACCGGCGCCCGTCTCCTCGCCGGCGCCCTGGCCGCGCAGCCGCTCTCGGCGGTGCTCACGGGAGATGCGTCCCTGCGCGGGCGCCCCATGCGAAGGATTGCCGACCCGCTGATGCGGATGGGCGCGACAGTCGACTACCTGGAACTGGACGGCCACCTCCCCATGCGCGTGACGGGCGGAACCCTGGCTCCGCTCGGCCACGAGAGCGCGGTGGCGAGCGCACAGGTGAAGAGCGCGGTGCTGCTGGCGGGGGTGGGGGCGGGGGTGGCGGTCGAGGTGCTCGAGCCGAGGCGGTCGCGCGACCACGGCGAAAGGATGCTGGAAGCGATGGGCGTCGGGGTGGCGGAGGAAGATGTCGCCAGGGGTTGGCGCGTTCGGATTCCTTCGCCGGCGCCCCGCCTGAGGCCGCTGGACATGGAGGTGCCGGGCGACTTTTCCTCGGCGGCGTTTTTCGTAGCGTGGTCAATGCTGGCCGGTTGCCCCGCGCCGTGCATGGTGCGGGGGACCGGTCTGAACCCGACCCGCGCCGGGCTCCTGTCCGTGCTGGCGCGGATGGGAGGCCGAATCGAGGTGGTGCCGCGCGGGACCGCGGGCGGAGAGCGAGTGGGCGACCTCCGGGTGGACGCGCAAGCGGCTCGGCTTCAGGCGGTCCAGGTGGGCGGAGACGAAATCCCGGGCATGATCGACGAGGTGCCGATCCTGGCCGTGCTGGCGGCCCGGGCCGAGGGCGTCACCCGCATCACGGGGGCCGCGGAACTCAGGGTCAAGGAGTCGGACCGGCTGGCGGCGCTCGCCGCGAATCTGCGGCGGATTGGCGTGGCCGCCGGGGAGCTGCCCGACGGGCTGGAGATCGAGGGAACCGATCGCCCCCTGTCGGGACTGGTGGAGTCTTTCCAAGATCACCGCATCGCGATGGCCTTCGGCGTGTTGGGCGCAACGCCGGGCTGCGAGATCCGGGTGGACGATCCAACGGTTGCGGACGTGAGCTTTCCGGGCTTCTGGCGCTCGCTGCAGAGGGTGCGGAAGTGGGACAGCAGGGGTGTCGGTCGCAGTCGTGCCGCCAGGTCGCCGGCGGGTGGGACGGCGAATTCTTGCGATGCGATCGGGGATCGCTGCCTGGTCGTTGCGATCGACGGGTCCGCCGGTTCGGGCAAGTCAACTACTGCCGCCGCCGCGGCCGCCCGTCTGGGTTTCCGCCACCTCGACTCGGGCGCGATCTATCGGGCCGTCACGCTGGCATTGATCGAGTCCGGACGGAGCGGTTCGGCGCTGGAGCACGTAACCCGCGGCGAGCTCTCGGGTTTGGCGATCGACGTGAAATGGCGGGAACAGGGCATGGAAGTGTGGGCCGGAGGCCGACAGGTTGCGGAGGAAGCCTTGCGCTCTGATCGCGTCACGGCGTTGGTGTCGCAGGTCGCCGCCGTCCCGGAGGTGCGGGCCCATCTCCTTGACCTCCAGCGCAGCGCCGCCCGGGGCCCCGGACTCGTCGCCGAGGGCCGCGACATGGGCACGGTCGTCTTTCCCCGGGCGGAGGTGAAGGTATTCCTGGACGCCCATCCCACGGAGCGCGCCCGCAGACGCCTGCTGCAGCGGGGCATCCGTCCGGACGCCGCGGAGATCAAGGCCGAGGCAGCGCGCCTCACCCGGCGCGACCGGCGGGATGCGTCGAGGTCCATTGCGCCGCTCCTGCAAGCCGGTGACGCGGTGTTGCTCGACACCACCGCCCTCGATCCGGCGGCCCAGGCAGACGCGATCGTACGCCTCGTCGAGGCCGCCGGAACAGACCGTTAGTCCCCCGAAATTCGCCTGATCCCCTCGGTTTCCACACCGGTGTCCCGTTCGGCCCCGGATTTGACTAGTATTAGAGACTATACCTCAAGCGGTCCCGGGTCACCCGCGGGCGGGGCCCGGCCGCCAGCATTCCGTTCAACCCGGCCTTCCCGCGCATTACCCGCCAGGCCGGAACGGTTTCCTGGAGCGCCAGCGATGCGCTGGTGGTGTTGCAATGAACGAGAATCAAGAACCCCAGCCGGGCGACGACGGCCCGCTTCTGGCGACAGATCCCCCGCCTTCGAACCAGGCCCTTCCCGGCGACATCTCGCCGGAACTGATCCACGATCCCTTCGGCGAAGAAGTCCTCGATGTCTCCCGGGACGACTTCGAGGCCATGCTCAACGAGCACCGGACGGCCGGCGGCGACATTCGCGAGGGACAGATCGTCCAGGCCAGAGTGCTGCGAATCACCGAGGCCACCGTCATCCTCGAATTCGGATTCAAGAGCGAGGGCGCCGTTTCGCTCGACGAATTCAAGGATCCGGAAACCATCGAGGCCGGCCAGGAGGTGGAAGTCCTTCTGGAGAGCCTCGAGGACGACGACGGGGTGGTGGTCCTTTCCAAGAAGAAGGCGGACTTCCTGCGCGTCTGGGAGTTGATCAAGGACGCCTACGAGAACGACCGCCCCGTGAAGGGGTTGTTGACCCGCAAGATCAAGGGCGGTGTGACCGTCGACATCATGGGTGTCGACGCCTTCCTCCCGGGATCGCAGATCGCGCTCCGGCGGGTCCCTAACATCGAGGACCTGATCGGCGAGAGCTACGAGTTCATGATCATCAAGCTCAACAAGCGCCGCCGCAACATCGTGGTGTCGCGCCGGGTGATTCTCGAACGCGAACGGCAGAAGAAGCGCACCACCCTGGTGAAGGAGCTGCTCAACGGACAGGTCCGCGAGGGCGTGGTGAAGAACATCACCGACTTCGGCGCCTTCATCGATCTGGGCGGCCTCGACGGACTCCTGCACATCACCGACATGTCCTGGGGCCGTGTCGGCCACCCTTCCGAGGTCGTGACGATCGGGAGCCGGCTCGACGTCAAGGTGCTGGACATCGACTGGGACCGGGAACGCATCTCGCTCGGACTCAAACAGCTGCTGCCGTATCCATGGACGGACATCGAGGACCGCTATCCGGTCGGTGCGAGGGTGCGTGGCAAGGTCGTGTCGATCACCAACTACGGCGCCTTCGTGGAGCTGCAGAAGGGGGTCGAGGGACTGGTCCACATCTCCGAGATGTCGTGGACGCGCAACGTCCGTCACCCGTCGAAGATCGTGTCCATTAGCGACGAAATCGAAACCGTGGTCCTAAAGGTCGACCCGAAAGACGAGAAGATCTCCCTCGGCATGAAGCAGATCAAGGAGGATCCCTGGCTTGCGCTGCCCCTGAAGTATCCCACCGGAACGCGCCTTACCGGAACCGTGCGCAACCTGACCTCCTTTGGAGCCTTCGTCGAAATCGAGTCGGGGATCGACGGCCTCGTCCACGTCTCGGACATGAGCTGGACCCGCCGTGTGGAAAATCCGTCGGAAGTGGTTCAGAAGGGCCTGGAAGTCGAAGTCATGGTCCTGGACGTGGATTCGGACAACAAGCGGATCTCGCTCGGGATCAAGCAGCTGCACGACGATCCCTGGCCGGAGCTTGTGACCCGGTTCACGAGGGGCTCTGAAGTCGACGGGCGCGTGGTGCGGCTCCAGGACAAGGGTGTAGTGGTGGAGCTGGAAGAAGGGGTGGAGGGTTTCGTCCCCAGTTCGCACGCGGCCGTCCCCGCCGATTCCCTGACGGACTACTTCCAGCCTCGCGACACCGTGTCGCTGAGAGTGATTGCATCCGATGCCTCGGACCGGCGCATCGTGCTGGAAGTCGTGACCGCGCCGGAACGTCGTAAGGCGAGCGAGCCGCCGGACGTGGGCGACGGGGACGGAGAGCCCGCGGACGAGGCGCCGGTCCAGGACGACGTGACCGACGAGGCTCGTGACGTGGCCGCAGATGAGCCTGAGGCTGCGGCAGATGAGCCTGAGGCTGCGGCAGACGAGCCTGAGGCTGCGGCAGATGAGCCTGAGGCTGCGGCAGACGAGCCTGAGGCTGCGGCAGACGAGCCTGAGGCTGCGGCAGATGAGCCTGAGGCTGCAGCAGACGAGCCTGAGGCTGCGGCAGACGAGCCTGAGGCTGCGGCAGATGAGCCTGAGGCTGCGGCAGACGAGCCCGCAGCGGCCGCAGATGAGCCTGAGGCTGCGGGGGACGAGCCTGAGGCCGCGGCAGACGAGCCCGAGGCGCCGCAGGAAGAGGCGGACGAGGAAAAGGGATCCGACTGACGAGTAACAGCCTGTGGCGAAACCCTGCGCAGCGGTGAAGTGGTCCGGCCGGGCAGCCCGCGGACAGAACCCCCCCGGCATTCGAGCGGCGATGCATCCGCGCTGGACCGCTTCGCTCTGCGTTGCTCCTCGGGCGAATAGCGCTGCTATTCTCCTCTCGTCGCGCCTTGGCAGCACGGCGCCTCGCCGCTCTCGGTGCTCGGGCGGCTTTGTCCACGGACTGCGGGCAGCCCGCGGACAGAACCCCCCCGGCATTCGAGCGGCGATGCATCCGCGCTGGACCGCTTCGCTCTGCGTTGCTCCTCGGGCGAATAGCGCTGCTATTCACCTCTCGTCGCGCCTTGGCAGCACGGCGCCTCGCCGCTCTCGGTGCTCGGGCGGCTTTGTCCACGGACTGCGGGCAGCCCGCGGACAGAACCCCCCCGGCATTCGAGCGGCGATGCATCCGCGCTGGACCGCTTCGCTCTGCGTTGCTCCTCGGGCGAATAGCGCTGCTATTCACCTCTCGTCGCGCCTTGCCAGCACGGCGCCTCGCCGCTCTCGGTGCTCGGGCGGCTTTGTCCACGGGCTGCGGGCCCCGGTTGCGGCCATACGCGGCGCGATCGTTGCCGGGTTCCGGCTGGGGGTACCAGGCCGCGTCGCCCCTGCGGCCGGACTGCTCGGCGCCGCGTTGATCGGTTTGGTTTTCGCCTGTGCATCGGGCGCACCGAATACGGTGGCCGACAGTGCGGCGATCGCCGCAATCGACGAGGCAGCAGCTTCCGAGACAGAGCCCGATTCCGGACAAGTGGAGACGACCCGGGCAGCGGTGGTTGTGGAGGAGGGTGACTCGGTGTCGGAGGGGCCCGCCGATGCCGTCGTGGTCATCGGAGCCGTGCTTCCGCTTACGGGGTCGCCGTCCAGCCGTGAATACGCGCGACTCTTCATCGAAGGACTGGAAGTGGGCGCCCTGCTGGCCCGCCGGAATGGCGTCAACGTGGAAGTCATCGTCGAGGACAACCTGGGTACCGCGTCCGGCAGTGCTCGGGGGGTGGACGCCCTCCTGGACCGCGGCGCGCTGGCCATCATCGGCCCTCTCGATGCGGACAACTTGCGCGCGGCGGTCAGAGCCGCGCCCCGCGATGTGGCCTTCTTTTCCCCCACGGCCAGGCAGCTCCCGTACGGCCGCCCGGGAGTGTACAGCCTGGCTGCCGGCGACCCGGAGGCGGGGCGATCGCTGGCGCAGGCCCTATGGGATCTCGGCTACGCGGACGTCGTCATCGTGCACCCGCGAAGTTCACGGGAAAGCGTCGAGATGGACGCCTTCCAGCGAAGCTTCGTGTCCCTGGGCGGCTTTGTGAGACGTCGAATACGATATCAGTCCGGAACCACGACCTTCGGGGAGTATCTCACCCGGGCCAAGTCCCTGGAGCCATCCGTGCTGGTCGTCGCGGCTTCCCCCGCCGATTTGGAACTGCTCGCACCCCAGATCGCCTTTTTCGGTCTCGACGAGATGGAGGTGCAGATCGCGGGCACGGCCGCGTGGACGGATCCGCTCGTGATCGATGGCGTGGCACGGAGGCACACCGACAGTGTAATCGCCGTGAGCACGACCCCGCCGGGTGAGGTGCGGCAACCGCCGCCGGAGTTCGTCGGCGCGTACGAAGAGCTCTTCCGGCGATCGTTCAACAGCATGGTCCCCGCGGCCGGCTTCGACCTGCTGCGCATGGCGCTGGATGCGTACCGCGAAGGCGCGCGCAGCTCGCGGCAGGTGATGGACGCCCTGGAGCGGCTGGCTCCATTCGAAGGTGTCACGGGCACCTTTTCTTTCACGACCGAAGGCCGCCTCACGCGACAGTTCTACCCGGTCCGGATCCTCGGGGGTGCCCTTCACCCACTTACCGCGGATTCCACCCTGATTCCGGCGTTCCGGTGAGGCCTCCCGCATGACGGACACCCGATGACCATGAAGGCGGCGTTGGAACGGCTGGCGGCGCTCCAGCGGGAAGCGTTGCTGGGAGGAGGAGAGGCGCGTCTCCGGGCGCAGCACGAGCGGGGTAAGCTCGGGGCACGTGAACGGCTGGACCTTCTCCTCGACGAGGGCTCGTTCGTCGAACTGGATCGCTTTGTCACCCACCGCTCGACCGATTTCGGGCTCGATTCCAGGAAGTTCCTGGGCGACGGGGTCGTGACCGGCTACGGGACGATCCGCGGGCGCCTGGTCTACGTGTTCTCGCAGGACTTCACCGTCTTCGGCGGATCGCTCAGCGAGGCCCACGCGGAGAAGATCGTCAAGGTCCAGGAGATGGCCCTCAAGAACGGGGCGCCGCTGATCGGCCTCAACGACTCGGGAGGCGCGCGGATTCAGGAGGGCGTCGTGTCTCTGGGCGGGTACGCCGACATCTTCCTGCGCAACACCCTCGCCTCCGGGGTGATCCCGCAGATCAGCGTGATCATGGGTCCGTGCGCGGGCGGGGCGGTGTATTCTCCCGCCATCACCGACTTCGTCTACATGGTACGGGGCACGAGCTTCATGTTCGTGACCGGGCCCGGGGTCGTGAAGACGGTGACCCAGGAGGACGTCGACATGGAGGGGTTGGGGGGTGCCGACGTGCACGCGGAGACCTCGGGCGTCGCCCACTTCGCGCACGACAGCGAGGCGGAGAGCCTGGCCGGCGTCCGCGCGCTCTTCCGATTCGTTCCGCAAAACAGCTCGGAGCGCCCGCCCGTCGGCGCGGACGACGATCCGCACGATCGGCGTAGCGAGAAAATACTTGAACTCTTTCCAGACAAACCCAATCGTCCCTATGATATGCTTGACGTCATCCATGAGGTTGTCGATGACGGCGAGTTCTACGAAGTGCACGCCGGGTTCGCGCGCAACCTGGTGACCGGATTTGCACATCTGGGGGGACATTCGGTGGGGATCGTGGCCAACCAGCCCGCGGTGCTGGCGGGAGTTCTGGACATCGACGCCTCCGACAAGGGGGCCCGTTTCGTGCGCTTCTGCGATGCCTTCAACATTCCCCTGGTCGTCTTCGAGGACGTTCCCGGCTTCCTGCCCGGCGTCGGCCAGGAGCACCGAGGCATCATCCGGCACGGGGCCAAGCTCCTCTACGCCTTCTGCGAGGCGACCGTCCCCAAGGTCACCGTCATCACCCGCAAGGCCTACGGCGGTGCCTACGACGTCATGAATTCCAAACACATCCGGGGCGACATCAACCTGGCCTGGCCGTCGGCCGAGATCGCGGTCATGGGACCCAAGGGGGCCGTCGAGGTCCTCTTCCGCCGGGAGATCGCCGCGTCGGACGATCCGGAAGCCGAGGCAGAGGCGAGGAGGGTGGAGTACCGCGATAAGTTCGCGCACCCCTACATCGCGGCCTCGCGCGGCTATGTGGACGACGTGATCGATCCGCGCGACACCCGGCCCCGCCTGGTAAGCGCGCTGGACATGCTGGTGGACAAGCGGGACGCCAATCCGCCGAAGAAGCACGGGAACATCCCACTCTGAGGCAGGTGGCAGGTTGCGGCCGTATGCGGGTTCGGGGGAGGCGAATTGCACCGGCGCCGGAGTCCCGGGCCTTCCAATGCCCTTCGGGGCAACCTCACGACCCCAGTCCGGCATCTCATCGGGAGTAATGTGCGGTCTTGCGCGCCACCTGCGGGACCGCGGAATCCATCAAGGAGGCACGACGATGTCCAGGATGATACAGGCAGGACGGACTGCGGGACTGGCGGGACTGGCGGCGCTGGCCTTCACCGCCTTGCCCGCGCTGGCTCCGGTCGGCGCGGCCCAGGAGAAGGAGGAGGAGCGACGGGGCTTGCGTGCGTTTTTCCGAACGGACGTGGACGACCGGTACGGGCGGCCGATGCTCGGCGTCATGCTCATGCGCCATGAAGATCTCGGAGTGCTGGTCGCGGACGTGCTGGAGGACAGTCCGGCCCAGGAGGCGGGGATCATGGAGGGGGATCGCATCCTTTCGGTCAATGGGCACGACCTCTACCAGCCGCTGGAAGACGAGGACGAGCGGGATTTCAACCCGGATCGGTACCTGCCCGAGGAGCGGCTGCTTGCGCTGGTGAGCGAGGTGCCGGAGGGAGAAACCGTGACGCTGGTGGTTGAGCGGGATGGCGAGGAGATCAACTTTGCCGTGGTCCCGGAAGTCCTGCCCGTCTATCGCGGGTTGTGGCCGCTCTCCGACCAGCTCGAGGAGCAGTTGCGCGGGCTGGGTGAGTGGTGGTCGCACGAGGAGCAGCGGCAGGAGACCCTTGAACGCATCCGCGAATTGACCGAGCGGTTCCGGAGCCAGGAGCGGCCCTACGAGTGGGACGCGCCCGGATGGGTGCCGCCGGCCAGCCTTCGTATCTTTGCGGACACGCTGGCTGCCGGGCCGTGGGAAATGCGATGGGGCGGTTCCCGTGGCGCTCACGGACTCGACCTCGTGGCACTCAACGCCGGACTGGGGGCCTACTTCGGCACGGCGGAGGGCGTCTTGGTCGCGGATGTCGAAGACGACTCTCCGTTGGGACTGCTCCCGGGCGATGTGGTGGTGGCGGTCGATGGGCGGGTGGTCGACGACATCGACGAACTGCACCGCATTCTGGACTCCTACAGGTCCGAGGAAGAGATCTCGCTGCGGATCTTCAGAGATGGCGCCCGGACCACGGTGACGGGTACCATTAACTGATAACCAAACAGCCGGTTGGCGCATCGTCCGCTTCGTACGGGGAGCGGAGACCAACCCGGCTGATCGTTCACCGGTGCCCCGGGAGTCCAAGGCGTTTGATCGAATCCGTACTTGTCGCCAACCGGGGCGAAATCGCGCTGCGCGTCATTCGCGGCGCCCGTGAACTCGGCATCCGCACCGTCGCGGTCTTCTCGGAACCGGACCGAGGAGCGCCGCATGTCGTCCACGCCGACGAGGCGTATCCGATCGGGCCGGCCCGATCGGCGGACAGCTACCTGAACATCGGCAGGCTGTTGGAGGTGGCCCGCCGCGCGGGCGTGCGGGCGATCCATCCGGGGTACGGCTTCCTTGCCGAGCGCGCGGATTTCGCCGCTGCCGTTACCGACGCCGGGTTCGTCTTCGTCGGCCCCGCGGCGGAGACGATCCGCGCCATGGGCGACAAGACGGAGGCCCGCCGGCGCATGGAGGCCGCGGGCGTGCCGGTCGTTCCGGGGACGAGCACACCCCTGGCTTCGGGGCGGGAGGCGCGGCGTGTGGCGGAGGAGGTGGAGTTTCCCGTCGTGCTGAAGGCGGCGGCGGGGGGAGGGGGGAAGGGGATGCGCGTGGTGAGGGATCCGGAGGAGGCAGCCGGTGCGTTCAGGGCGGCGATGCGCGAGGCCGAGGCCGCGTTCGGGGACGGCAGGGTCTACGTGGAGCGCTTCCTGGAGCGACCCCGTCACATCGAGGTGCAGCTCTGCGGGGACGCGCACGGCAACATCGTGCACCTCTTCGAGCGCGAGTGCTCCATCCAGCGCCGCCACCAGAAGCTGATCGAGGAGTCGCCTTCCGCGCTTCTGGGCGAGGAGGAGCGCCGGCGCATGGGCGAGGCGGCGGTGCGCGCCGCCCGCGCGGTGGACTACGAGGGCGCGGGCACCGTCGAGTTCCTCTACCAGGACGGAGAGTTCTTCTTCCTGGAGATGAATACGCGCCTGCAGGTCGAGCACCCGGTCACCGAGATGGTCACGGGGATCGACCTGGTCGAGTGGCAGTTCCGGGTCGCGGCGGGCGAGGCGCTCCCCATGCGGCAGCGGGACATTCCGCTCGAGGGGCACGCCATCGAGTGCCGGATCACCAGCGAGTCGCCCTTCGACGGTTTTCTGCCGGCGACCGGCGTGGTCGGCGAACTGGAGCTCCCCGGTGGACCTGGAGTCCGTTGGGACGGCGGGATCGCGCGGGGCACCGAGGTCGGTCTGCACTACGATCCGCTGCTGGGCAAGCTGATCGCGCACGGGGCCGACCGGGAGACGGCGATCCGGCGGATGCGGGGGGCCCTCCGGGAGCTGAGGATTGCCGGAGTCGCCACCAGCGCCCCGCTGCTGAGCCTCATCATGGGCGAGCGCGACTTTCGGGCGGGGCGCATCTCCACGCGCTACCTGGAGGAACACCCCGAACTCTTCCGCGACGAGATCCCCGCCTCGACGCGCACGGCGCTCGTTGCAGCGGCCGCCCTCATGGAGCATACGACCAGACCGGGTCGCGCCCCGCCCCGCATCCGCCGCACCCCCACCCCCCTCTCCCAGTGGGCACGCGGTGTCGCCGTCACCGATCCCCCCCGCCCCAACGGCCCATGACCCATTCGAACGCGGCCCCCGGCTCCGGCGCCCGCTACGTCGTCACGCTGCTGGGCGGGCGGCACGATGTCGAAGTCCGCCCCGACGGGACGGTCGTCATCGACGGCCGCGCGGTCCACGCCTCGCTCGTCTCCACCAACCCCGCGCACTCCGCAGGACGGGGACGACCGTCCGGGAGCGGAACCGGCTGCTCGCTCCTCCTCGACGGGACCTCCTTCGCGCTGTGGGCTCGCGGCGGCCGCGGCGGCGCGTGGGAGCTGGAACTTGATGGCCGCGCCGTTTCGGCCGAGGTTCTGGATCCGCGTGCGCACCGGGTCCGGCGGCTGTCGGCGAAGGCCGGGGCGGGCGCGAAGTTGGCGCCCCTCAAGGCTCCCATGCCCGGCCTGGTGGTCCAGGTGGCGGTGGACGAGGGCCAGGTGGTCGCCGCGGGCGACACGTTGCTGATCGTGGAGGCCATGAAGATGGAGAACGAACTGCGAGCTCCCGCGGCCGCGACGGTCAAGCGCTTGCTCGCGTCACCGGGCGACGCGGTCGAGAAGGGGCAGGTGCTGGTGGAGTTCTCCGAGGTGGACGAAAGGTGAGCCGCCGCGACGGAGATCCCTTTTTCGACGGGCTGCCGGAGGGTTTCTACGCCGAAGAAGATCTGGGTGCGCCGGGCGACTACCCCTTCACCCGCGGTGTCTATCGCTCCATGTACCGGGGACGCCGCTGGACCATGCGCCAGTACGCCGGCTTCGGCACCGCCGAGGCCACCAACGCCCGCTACCATTTCCTCCTAAGCCGGGGCACGACCGGCCTCTCCGTTGCCTTCGACCTCCCCACGCAGATGGGCTTCGACTCCGACGCGGCCATGGCGGCCGGCGAGGTGGGCCGCGTGGGCGTCGCGATCGACTCCATCGCGGACATGCGCACGCTTCTCAACGGGATCGACCTGGGGGCGGTGTCGTGCTCCATGACCATCAACGCGACCGCGCCGATCCTGCTCGCCCTCTACACCGCCGTCGCCGACGAGACGGGCGTGCCGCGCGACCGGCTTCGCGGCACCGTCCAGAACGACGTCCTCAAGGAGTACATTGCGCGGGGGACCTACATCTACCCGGTGCGTCCGTCGCTCCGCCTGGTCAGCGACCTCATGGCCTTCTGCGCCGCCGAGCTGCCGCGCTGGAATACCATCTCCGTCTCCGGCTACCACATCCGCGAAGCCGGCTCGACCGCCGCCCAGGAGGTCGCCTTCACCCTTGCCAACGGCGTCGAGTACGTGCGTCACGCGCTGGCCCGCGGCATCGAGCTGGAGGACTTCGCGCCGCGCATCTCCTTCTTCTTCGCGGCCCACAACGACCTGCTCGAGGAGGTCGCCAAGTTCCGCGCGGCCCGGCGGGTGTGGGCGCGTCTCATGAGGGAGCGCTTCGGCGCCTCGGACCGCTCGTGCCGCCTCCGCTTCCACACCCAGACCGGCGGCTCCACGCTCACCGCCCAGCAGCCCCTGAACAATGTGGTGCGCGTGACCGTGCAGGCGCTGGCGGGCGTGCTGGGCGGCACCCAGTCCCTGCACACGAACAGTTACGACGAGGCGATTGCGCTGCCCACCGCCGAAGCCGCGGGCCTCGCGCTCAGGACCCAGCAGATCCTCGCCGAGGAATCGGGCGTGGCCAACTGGGCGGACCCGCTTGGTGGCAGCTTTCTGGTGGAGCACCTGACCCACCGCATCGAGGAGGAGGCGCTCGCCACCATGGCGCGGATCGAGGAGATGGGTGGGTCTTCCGGGGCGATCGACTTCATGCGGGAGGAGATCCACCGGGTCGCCTATCAGCACCAGCTGGAGGTCGAGGCGGGGACGCGGGTGGTGGTTGGGGTGAACCGGTATGAGACCGAAGACTCGCACGAACCGACTCCGGGGCCGGACTTCCGGGCACTCGAGGCGCGCCAGACCGCGGCGCTCGCGGCGTTCAGGTCGGAGCGCGATCCGGCGCCGGTCGAGCGGGGGCTGAGCGCGATCCGGGAGACCGCCCGGGGCGACGACAACCTGCTTCCGGCCATGATCGCGGCCGTGAAGGACGGGGTTACCCTGGGCGAGATCAGCGATGCGCTGCGTGCCGTGTGGGGGACGTACGACAATCCGCAGGTTGTGATATAGCTTCGAGGTCGGGTATCGAGTCAGGCTGCAGGCGCTACGCCGGACGACGACGTGTTCATATTCTCGCTGCATCCGGATGCACTCGGTGATCTCGACTGCGTGATCCGGCCGTTGACGCTCCGGCAGGGGTAGCTGGAGCCGACCCCGGCATCGAAAGTGGGGGGACGTCCCGGCCGTGTTATTTTTCTTTGCTGGACAGCTCTCGACCGCCCCCCAAACGGATGCCGGACCGGCGCCAGATGCCCACCTACGACTACAGATGCCGCGAGTGCGGCCGCGACTTCGAAGTCTTCCAGAGCATGAGCGACAAGCCCGGGGCCTCGTGTCCCGGCTGTGGGAATGCGGCCGAACGTCTGATCTCCGGCGGAGCGGGATTCCTCTTCAAGGGGGACGGTTTCTACATCACCGACTACCGGTCGGACGACTACCGGAAGAGGGCTCGCGAGGAAGCCGGTGTGGGGGCGGGAAAGAAGGCGGGGGACAAGCCCGGCGCGCGAGACGGGTCCGGATCAGCGGGTAGCGCGTCAGGGTCCGCCGGGGCGAATGGCGGCGGTGGCGGCGGTGACAAGGTGTCGTCGGGATCCCAGACGGGCACGAGCAACGAGTCAGTGGGGGGGAAGGGCGCCTGACCGGCATGCATGCCGAACGGATTTCCGACGCGTTGCGTGAGGCCGCGGCCGGGTGGGGGGTCGATGACGTCCGCTTCCGCCTGGACCGGCCGAAGGACACCTCCCATGGGGACTTGGCATCGAACATCGCGCTCACGCTCGCCTCGCGCGTGAATCGTCGTCCGCGGGACATCGCGCTCGATCTGAAGGCACGGCTCGGCGGCATCGAGGGGATCGAGAGGATCGAAGTCGCCGGACCCGGATTCCTGAACTTTTTCCTGGAGTCCGTCGCGGTGGGCGGCACGCTGCACCGGATCCTGGAGGCGCGCGAGGAATACGGCGGCAACGAAGACGGCGGCGGCCGCCGCATCATGGTCGAATTCGTCTCGGCCAACCCGACCGGTCCGCTCCACCTCGGGCACGGCCGCCAGGCCGCGCTCGGCGACGTGATCGCTCGGCTGCTCGAATGGTCCGGCTGGGAGGTCCACCGCGAATTCTACTTCAACGACGCCGGCCTTCAGATCGCCCGCCTGGCTGAGACCGTGTGGGCCCGGTACCGGCAGCTTCTCGGTCACGACGAGCCGGTTACCGAAGGCGGCTACCACGGCGAGTACGTGGTCGAGATCGCGCGCGATTTCCTGGAGCGGGAAGGCGACCGCTACGAGCACGAGCGGAGCAAGGCCGCGCTGGAGGCCATGCGCCGCTTCGCGGTGAGCAGCCTGCGCGACGAGCAGAGGCGGGATCTGGCCGGCTTCAACGTGCACTTCGACGAGTACTACTCGGAGAGGAGTCTCTATTCCGACAAGCGCGTCGAGAAGACCATCGAGGCGCTGGATGCGACCGGCCTCACCTACCGCCACGAGGGCGCGCTCTGGCTCCGCACCACCGAATTCGGGGACCAGAAGGACCGGGTCATGCTCAAGAGCGACGGCTCCGCGACCTACTTCCTCCCCGACGTGGCCTACCACATGGGCAAGTGGGAGCGGGGCTTCCACGAGGTGATCAACGTGCAGGGGTCGGACCATCATGGAACCGTCGACCGTGTGCGGGCGGGGCTGCGGGCGCTGGGCCGCCCAGGCGGGTATCCCGAGTACCTGCTGCACCAGATGGTCACCGTCGAGCGGGGCGGGGAAGAGGTGCGCTTCTCCAAGCGGGCCGGCTCCTACACGACGCTCGCGGACCTGGTCGCCGAGGTCGGGGTGGACGTGGCCCGCTACTTCTTCCTCATGCGCCGTCCCGAGGCCCACCTCACCTTCGACCTCGACCTGGCGCTGGACCAGTCGGACAAGAACCCGGTGTACAAGGTCAAGTATGCGCACGCGCGCCTCTGCCGGCTGTCGCGGCTGGCGCACGAAAAGGGATGGGACGGAATGGACGGGCCGCGGGCGCCCGACGCGGACACCGCGCTGCTCGCGGCCCCGGCGGAACGGGAGCTGATCAACCAGCTGGGCGAGTTCCCCGGCTTTCTGCGGCGCGCGG
The DNA here is from genome assembly GCA_951828585.1 of Longimicrobiales bacterium. Taxonomy (GTDB): domain Bacteria; phylum Gemmatimonadota; class Gemmatimonadetes; order Longimicrobiales; family Gaopeijiaceae; genus Bin94. Next base: position 4,069,425 of record OX639991.1, on the reverse strand, counting down.
CGCGCGACCGGGCGCCGCACATCCTCTGCGACTACCTGGAGAGGACGGCGGGGCTGGTGAACACCTGGTATCAGACCGGACATCCGACCCGGAAACCCGAACTCGCGGCGCTGGTGTACGACGAGCCGTTGCGCAGCGCCCGTCTGACGCTGGCCGTGGCGGCGCGAATCGTGCTGCGTAACGGGCTCAAGGTCCTCGGGATCAGGGCGCCCGAGGCAATGTGATAGGGGATGAGTGAAATGACCGCATCTGGACAGATTCCCCCCCGAATCTGTCACGGAATCTGTCACGAGGCCACCAGAGGGCCTTTTTGGCGTCCCGTCACCCCCTTCCCACCCCCCGATGCGGACAGATAGTATGGAGATTCTGTCCGTGGGCAGCGTGGCGCTCGACGCCGTGGAGACCCCCGCGGGCAGCGTGGACGGCGTAGTCGGAGGCTCGGCGGTGTTCTTCAGCGCCGCCGCTTCGCTGCTCGCCCCCGTGCGCGTCGTCGGGGTGGTGGGCGACGACTACCCCATCGCCCGGCTTCGCTTCCTGCGCGACCGGGGCGTGGACTTCACGGGCCTGGCGCGGCTTCCCGGCCAGAGCTTCTTCTGGGGCGGCCGCTACAGCGACGACTTCCGCACTCGCGAAACCACCCTGACCCGCCTGGGCGTCTTCGCCGCCTTCGACCCGTCGGTGCCGGCCGGCTACCGCGACTCGAAGATCGTCTTCCTGGGCAACATCGACCCGGAGCTGCAGCTCGGTGTGCTGGGCCAGGTGCGCGCGCCCGAAGTGGTCGCGGCCGACACCATGAACTTCTGGATCGAGCGCACCCGGGACGCGCTCATGCGGGTGCTCGCCCGCCTGGACATCCTGGTCGTGAACGACGAGGAATCGCGCCAGCTCGCGGGCGAGGACGACCTTGCCGCGGCGGCCCGCTGGATCCGGCAACGCGGCCCCACCCTGGTGGTGGTCAAGCGGGGCGAGGACGGCGCGGTGCTCTTCGCCGATGACTGGACCTTCTCCTGTCCCGCCTGCACTGTGGAACGGATCACCGACCCCACCGGCGCGGGCGACGCCTTCGCCGGCGGGTTCCTTGGGCACCTGGCCCGCACGGGGTCGAACGACGCGGCGGCGCTGCGCAAGGCGACGATGTACGGGACGGCAACCGGCTCCTATGCCGTCGAGGCGTTCTCGGTGGACCGTTTCCGGACGCTGTCGCTGCCGGAACTGGAAGCCCGCGTTCGGGACCTGGAAGCGGCCGTGGCCGCCGAGCCCCGGCTCGCGGCGGCACGGCCATGATCGGGAGACTCCCTTGAACGACTCACTGACCTACCGGGACGCGGGCGTCGACCTGGACGCCGCCGACCGGGCCAAGCGCTCACTCGGTCCGCTCCTCGACGCCGCCAGCGACGAGAACACGCTGTCGGGGTTCGGCGCATTCGGCGGACTGTACGCCGTGCCCCGCGACCTGGCGGAACCCGTGCTCGTGTCGAGCGCCGACGGCGTCGGAACGAAGCTGAAGGTGGCTTTTCAGACCGGACGGCACGACACCGTGGGGCGCGACCTCGTCAATCACTGCGTGAACGACATCCTGGTGCAGGGCGCACGTCCGCTCTTCTTCCTGGACTACCTGGCGACCGGCGAGATGGACGAGGGCGTGGTGTCGGAGGTGGTCGGGGGGGTGGCGGCGGCGTGCCGTGAGAACGCGTGCGCGCTGCTCGGAGGCGAGACCGCGCAGATGCCGGACTTCTACGCGCCGGGCGAGTACGACCTGGCCGGCTTCGTGGTCGGTGTGGTGGAACGCGCGCGGCTCGTGGACGGATCCGCGGTGCGTCCCGGCGACCGGCTGGTCGCGCTCCGTTCATCGGGCCTGCACACCAACGGCTTCACCCTGGCCCGCACCATCGTCTTCGACCGCATGGGCCTGTCCGTCGACGACGGGTTTCCGGGAGAGGACGCGTCGGCCGGCGAGGTGCTGCTGCGGGTGCACCGGTCCTACCTGGCGCCGGTGTGGCCTCTGCTCGAGCGGGGGCACGTCCGGGCGATGGCGCACGTCACCGGCGGGGGGATCGCGGAGAATCTGCCGCGGGTCCTGCCCGACGGTCTGGGAGCGCGCATCGACCGCGGTTCGTGGACGGTGCCGAATGTCTTCCGCCAACTTGCGAAAGGGGGCGGCGTTGCGCTGCCGGAGATGTACCGCGTTTTCAACATGGGGGTGGGGATGATCCTGGCGGTGTCGCCGTCCCGCGAGGCGGAGGTGCTGCAGGCGCTTGGGGACGAGGCGTGGGGGGTGGGCGAAGTGGTGGACGGTGAGGGAATCGAACTGGCTGGAGGGGAGTAGGACTTGAAGGCTGACAGGCGGTGCAGGGGAATCGCGGCCGTGCTGGCGGCGCTGGCGGGCGCGTGGTCCGTTTCCGTCTCCGCGCAGGAGCTGCCGCGCGGGCGGACCGGGGTCGAGGGGGTGATCGAGCTGGCCATGCTCTGCGCGGCCGGCAGCTCGGACCGGACATCGACGTGCCGGGAGCTGGTGCTGGCGGCGATGGCGGTGCAGCGGGGGGTGGGGCTGGCTTCGGCGCTGGGCAGCGACGTTCCGGGGACGTCCAGCACGGCCGGACGTCGTCTGGGCAGCGTCCCGCGACTGGGATTCGCCCTTGCAGCGACGGGAATTGGGATGGGGATGCCACGGGTCTCGGCCCGCTCGGTCGAGGATCTCGCGGAAGAGGTGGAACCCACCGTGGTCGGTCTGCGGGGGGTGGTGTCGGCGGGCCTTCTGGACGGTTTCCAAATGGCGCCGGGCATTGGCGGGATCCTCTCGGCCGACCTGGTTGCATCGTATACCCGGCTCTGGCTGCCGGAGGGAGAGGGCTTCGGCGGTGCGTCGTCGGGGGTGGGGCTGGGAGCGCGGGTGGGGATCCTGCGAGAGTCGTTCACCATGCCGGGCCTCTCCGTCTCGGTCGCGCGGCGCTGGCACGAGACCGCGAAGACGGGTGACTTCGGTGAAGGCAACCCGGGCGAGATGGAGACCGATTTCGAGGTCACGTCGCTTCGGGCCATGCTGGGGAAGAACTGGTTCGTGGTGGGACTGATGGCGGGCGCGGGATGGGACCGCTACGAGGGAGAGGCCACCGTGTCGGCGACGGGGGGCGTGGAGGATCCGGGCGCGGTCACGGGCCGGCTCGCCAGCGAGCGGACGGTCTACTTCGTGTCCGCGTGGTACAACTTCCTGATCTCGCAGCTTTCGCTCGAGGCCGGGGTGGCGGACGGCGTGAGCGATCCGTTCGAGGGGCGGAGCGGCCGCTACGACCCCGCCGCGCGGAGCTGGTTCGCCTCCCTGGCGGTGCGGATCACCCCGTGAGCGCGCCTCTCCGCGGCGCACCCGGCGGCGACGGCCTCGCCACCGGCGACCGCGCCTTCCTTGCCCGTGCCGTCGAACTCGGACGGAAGGGCTGGGGACGGGTGCACCCCAACCCGATGGTGGGCGCGGTGGTGGCCCGCGGCGGGGTGACGCTGGCCGAGGCGCACCACGCGGAGTTCGGCGGGCCGCACGCCGAGGCGGCCGCGCTGGCAGAGCTGGGGGAACGCGCCCGCGGCGCCACCCTCTACAGCAGCCTGGAGCCGTGCGCGCATAGGGGGAAGACGCCGCCTTGCACGGAGGCCATCCACGCGGCGGGGATCGAGCGCGTGGTCTACCGGGCAGCCGAGCCGGGTGCGGCGGAGGGGGGTGGGGGGGAGTGGCTGCGGAGGCGGGGGGTGCGGGTCGCGGGTCCCTGCGGGGAGGCGAGCGAGTGGGCCGCGGAGAACCCCGTGTTCTTCCACGCCGCGGCGAGCACGAGACCGTATGTGGCCCTGAAGCTGGCCGTGAGTCTGGATGGGTGCATCGCGCCGGGCGGGGGCAGGCGGGTGTGGCTGACGGGCCGGGAGGCGCGGTCGGAGGTGCACCGTCTGCGCGCGGGGTTCGACGCGATCATGGTGGGTACACGCACTTGGAAGGCCGACGACCCGATGCTGAACGCGCGGGGAGCGGTGACCCCTCGCGTTCCCCCGAGGCCGGTGTTGCTGGACCGGCGTGGAGAGGTGGCCCGGGACCTGCGCGCGCTGCGGGGCGACGGGGGGGTGCGGGCGATTGTGGTAACTGGGCCTGAGGCGGTGGGGCGGGTGGAGGAGCGGTTGGGACGGCGGGGGGAGGTGGTGGCCGTGCCGGCAGGGGTGCGGGGGCTTGAGCTGGCGGCCCTTATGGAGGCGCTGGCCGGGCGGGGTGTCGGAAGCGTTTTCTGCGAGGGGGGGGGCGTGCTGGCGGCATCGCTGCTGGCGGATGGTCTGGTCGACCGGCTCTACCTGTTCGTGGCGCCGGTGGTGGTGGGGTGGGGTGGGGTACGGGCCTTTCCGGTCGCTCCGGGAGACCGGCCCGAAGATGTCGCGGCCCTCCTGAAGGGGTGGCAGTCGCGGCTCGACCCGGTGAGATTCGGGGACGACACGCTGATCGTTCTGGATCGCGGGGGTTAGCAGCCCGTGGAAAAAATCCCCCCGGCATTCGAGCGGCGATGCATCCGGGCTGGGCGCTTCGCTTCACCGGTTCACGACGTAAGGAAAACATTACATATTGTCAACCACAGCGTACATTCGATAGCTCCAAGGCTTCGCTCTGCGTTGCTCCTCGGGCGAATAGCCCTGCTATTCACCTCTCGTCGCGCCTTGCCAGCCCGGCGCCTCACCGCTCTCGGTGCTCGGGCGGCCTTGTCCACGGACTGCTAGAATTGTTTACCGGGATCATCGAGTGCGTGGGCGAGGTCGTGACGGTTGCCGAGGAGGATAGCGGCCGCACCCTTGCGATCGCCGCCCCCTTTGCCGGAGAGCTGGCCGCGGGGCAGTCCGTTGCTGTGGACGGGGCCTGTCTGACCGTTCGCGCCCTCTCCGGCGGCACCTTTGCCGTACAGGTGGGCGCGTCCACCCTCGAGCGAACCGTGGCGGCCCGGTACGATGCCGGCGCGGCGGTCAACCTGGAACGCGCGGTGAAGGTGGGCGGCCGGCTCGACGGACACCTGGTGCAGGGCCACGTGGACGGTCTGGCCACGCTTCTGGAAGGGCGAATCCAGGGTGAAACGAGGTTCCTCGAGTTCGCATTGCCCGCAAATGTCCTTGCCACCACCATTCCGCACGGTTCCATCGCCCTCAACGGCGTCAGCCTCACCGTGAACGCCCTTCGCGGGGACGCGCGCTGCGAGGTGGCCATCATCCCCCATACCTGGGAGCACACCGGCTTCTTCGCCCTGGAGCCCGGCGATCCGGTCAACGTGGAGGCGGACCTCATCGGCAGATACATCAGGCGCATCATGGAAACCGGAGGCTCGCTTCCCGGGAAAGACGGCCGCACCCATGCCCCTTGACTCCGTTCACGCCGCGATTCGCGACATCGCCGCAGGCAGGCTCGTGATCGTCGCCGACGACGAGGACCGCGAGAACGAGGGCGACCTGGTCTGCGCGGCCGAGAAGATTACCCCCGAGCTGGTGAACTTCATGACCAAGTTCGGGCGGGGACTCATCTGCGTCTCCATGACCGCGGAGCGCGCCGACGCCCTGGATCTCCCGCTCATGACCGAACGGAGCACCGACCCGCAGGGAACCGCGTTCACCATTTCAGTGGACGCCCACCGCCGCTTCGGTGTCACGACGGGGATCTCCGCCCACGACCGCGCGAAGACGGTGCAGGTGCTGGCCGACCCGGGTTCCACTCCCGACCACCTCCGGCGGCCCGGGCACATCTTCCCGCTGCGGGCCCGCCGAGGGGGAGTGCTGCGCCGCGTCGGCCAGACCGAAGCCGCCGTCGATCTGGCCCGCCTTGCGGGACTGGCGCCCACCGGCGTGATCTGCGAAATCCTCAACGAGGACGGGACGATGGCCCGCCGGGACGAACTCGAGGTCATGGCCAGACAACACGACCTCAGGTTCATCACGGTCGAGCAGTTGGTGGCGTATCGGCTGGCGCGGGAACGGCTGGTGAGGCGGGTCGTGGAGACGACGCTGCGCACGGCCTGGGGCGAGTTTCTCTTCATCGGCTACCGGACCGACATTGACGATCGCGTCCACATCGCGCTGGTCAACGGCAATGTCGAGGGGAAGGAGGACGTGCTGGTACGAATGCACGCCGAGAACCCCCTGGCCGAGACCTTCGATTCGCTGGACGAGCGGCAGGGCAATCTGCTCGCGGGAGCCATGCAGCGTATCCGGAGGGAGGGGGACGGGGTGGTCGTCTACATTCATCGCGACCGGGCCGGGGACCGGCTGATCGAGCGTCTGCGCCGGTTCGGGGGGAGTCCGGTGCCGGAACAGGATCTCCCGGCTCCGCGGCAGGTGTTGCGCGACTACGGAGTCGGAGCGCAGATCCTCCTCGACCTGGGACTGACCTCGATCAGGTTGCTGACCAACAGCAGGCGGCGTATTGTCGGGCTTGACGGCTATGCCCTGCAGGTGGTGGGCCGAGTGCCCTTCAACGGGGTACGAATCGACAACGGGGATGTGGTGGCGGCGGGCTGCGGTGCCGTCGCCCGGGCGGAAAGGGAGGAAGAGGAATGAACATGGAGACCGGACCTGGATCATTGCGGCCTGGATCAACGCGGATTGCGCTCCTGGTGGCACGCTTCAACAGCATGATCACCGAACAGTTGCTGGAGGGGGCCCGCCGACGGCTGCTCGCACGCGGACTTGCATTGGACGACATCGGCGTCGTGTACGTACCCGGCGCCTGGGATCTGCCGCAGGCGGCACGCAGGATTGCGAACTCGAAGATGTACGACGCCGTCATCGCCCTCGGCTGCGTCATCCGCGGCGAGACGGCCCACTTCGACTACGTGGCCGGACACGCCAGCGACGGGCTGGGACAGGTGGCCCTTACCGCCGGCATACCGGTCGTGTTCGGCGTGCTGACCACCGACAACGGAGAACAGGCCATGCTGCGCGCCAACGCGTACGGTATGGACAGGGGTGGAGAGTTCGCGCAGTCCGCACTGGACATGCTGTCGCTCTACGCCTCCCATCCAGAGGGGCCGGAAGGCTCTTGAGCCGCCCGCCCGCGGCGCGGAGGCGGAGGGATCGGAGCCGGTCGCGGGCCTGGTTTCTACAGGTGCACTACCGCTGGGAGACGGAGGGTGAGGGCGGCTCCATACCGGAGGCGCTGGCGGACACGATGGGGGAGCGGACTGTGGCTCCGGCCCGGGTGCGCTACCTGGAACGGCTGGTCAGCGCCTTCGTGGCGGACCGCGGCCGGGTCGAGGCGACGATCGCCGCCTGCATGGACAACTGGCGCCTCGATCGCCTGTCGGTCATGGACCGCGGCATCCTACGCCTGGGGGCCACCGAGATACTCTGCCTCTCCGATCTTCCCGCGAAGGTGGCGATCCAGGAGGCGGTGCGTCTGGCCGAGAGGTATGGAGGGGCCGACTCGCCGCGCTTCGTAAACGGCGTTCTCGATGCGGTGTACCGCTCCGTCCGCTCCGACGAACCCGGCCCGGCCTGATCGTGTCCACCCAGGCACCATTGAAGATCCTGGTCGTCAACTGGCAGGATCGCGAAAACCCCAACGGCGGCGGTGCCGAGGAACACCTGCACCAGGTCTTCGGAAGGCTCGCGCGCCGGGGCCATCGGGTAACGCTCCTCTGCTCCGGCTGGGAAGGGTGTGCGACCACCGCGCGGATCGACGGGATCGACGTACATCGTACGGGCGGCCGCTACACCTTCAACCTGGCGGCCCCGCTGTACTGCCAGCGCCATCTGGCGGACCAGGTCTTCGATGTCGCCGTCGAGGACCTGAACAAGGTCCCCATGCTGGCCCCGATGTGGGCCGGCGCCGGGAACGGCCTTCTCCTGGTGCACCACCTCTTCGGCGCGACCGCTTTCCGCGAAGCCAACCCTCTCCTCGCCACCGCCACCTGGCTCTTCGAGCGGATCATTCCGGCCGTGTACCGGGGACTTCCGTGCGTGGCGGTTTCGCGAAGCACCCGGGAGGACCTGGGGCGGCGCGGTCTCGATCCCTCCCGAATCGCCGTCATCCGCAACGGGGTGGAACTCGAGGGGCTGTGCCCGGCCGCCACACGCTACGCGGATCCCACCGTGGTCTACCTGGGCCGGCTCAAACGGTACAAGCGGGTCGACCTGGTGCTGAGCGCGGTGGCACGGCTGCGCGAAGGGGGCGCCGGCCTGAAGATGATCGTGGCGGGGAAAGGCGACGCGCGCCCCGCTCTGGAAGAGACCGCCCGCCGACTCGGCATCGAGGACAGCGTGCACTTCGCGGGCTTCGTGCCGGACGAGCAGAAGCGGGAACTGCTGTCCAGGTCGTGGGTTCACGCGCTGACGTCGCCCAAGGAGGGGTGGGGGATCACCAGCATCGAGGCCTCGGCGTGCGGGACCCCCACCGCCGCCTCCGACTCGCCGGGGCTGAGGGAGACCGTTCGGCATGGAGAAACCGGCCTCCTCGTTCCGCATGGAGACGTGGAGGCGCTGGCGGCGGCGCTGGGCCGGATTCTGCAACCCGAGACCCGGGATCGCATGGGGCGGGCCGCGCGGACCATGGCGGAGCGCTACACCTGGGATGGCGTGGCCGATGCCTTCGAAGAACTGCTGTACTCGGTGGTCGCAACCCGCGGGCAACGCGCCGGGACGGGGTCTCCGGGGTTTCCCGGAGGCCGTGGCGTGCTAAACTAGCAATGCATGTTGGACCTCAACCGAATTCCACCATGGAGACGACATGATGCCGACACGGATCACAGCCCACGGATGTGAAGTCAATCCGCCACTGCGCGACCGCGTGGAGACCCTCTCGCAGCGGTGGCCTCGCTTCGATCCCGCGGTGATGGATATCAGCGTCGTATTCCGGCTCGAGGGCCGGTCGCGCACGGTCGAGGCGATCGTTTCCAGGAGCCGGCGCCAGCCGATCGTGGCTAAGGGCGAGGGTCCGGACTTCCGGGCGGCGCTGGACGATCTGGACACACACGTGAAGCGTCGGCTCAGGCGCGATCGTTCGCGGCGCAAGGAGTTCCGCCACGTGTCCTCCAATTCCCCGGGTTGAGCCGGGGTGGGCAGGGCGCGCTCCTCCGTCGCCGCCGCCGGGTCGTGACCGCCTTCGTCACGGTAGGGGAACTCTTCAATGCCAGGGAGGTGTCCCTGCAGCTGGAGCTCCTGACCCCTCGGGTCTCCCTCGACGGACGCATCGACAATTCGGACGTGTCGAGTCCGGGTCTGTCGCTGGCGGGTTACACGGACCGGTTCCCCGAAGGACGCACACAGGTCTTCGGCAAGACCGAGATCAGCTACCTGTCGACACTTGAACCCCGGGAGGTGGAGGAGCGTCTCGGGACCGTCTTCGCCCATGACGTGCCGGCCGTCTTCGTCACCCGCGGCCAGGAGGTGCCCGGCTGCTTCCTGGCGACGGCCGAACGCGCGGGGGTGCCGGTCTTTCGCACCCGGATCGAAACGGGGGACTTCTACCGCGCGCTGAAACCGTACCTGGAGGATGTGCTGGCGCCGGTCACCACCGTGCACGGATCGCTGGCCGACGTCTATGGAATCGGCCTTCTCTTCACCGGGCCGAGCGGAATCGGCAAGTCCGAATGCGTTCTGGGACTCGTGCAGCGCGGCCACCGGCTCGTCGCCGACGACCTCGTGTTCGTGTCCAGGCGCGGCAACGACGTGCTGATGGGGAAGGGGCACGAACGCCAGGGCTTCCACATGGAGATCCGCGGAATCGGCATCGTCGATATCGCGTCGATGTTCGGGACGCGCGCCACCCGCCAGCGCAAGCGCGTGGAGGTGATCGTCGACCTTCAGACCTGGGACGACACGCAGGAGTACGACCGGACGGGCCTGGACAGGGAGATGGCGCGGATCCTGGGCGTGCCGGTCCCCAGGCTGACGATTCCGCTGAACCCGGGCAAGAACCTGATCGCGATCAGCGAAGTGATCGCGATGAACCAGCTTCTCGCGTACTCGGGCGTCGATGTTCCGAGGCGGTTCGACGACGGTCTGCGCGGGGCCATGAACCCCCGGGACTCGCTGATCGAGGACTATGAGTGAATCGGGGCAAACGGCTCCGGGCCGCGACGGCCGCACGACCTGTTCGCTGGAGGTGGAGGTGCCCAACCGGCTGGGAATGCACGCCCGGCCATGCGCCGAGTTCGTGAAGCTGGCGGGCGGCTTCTCGTCATCCATCAGGGTCCGCAAGGAGCGGCTCGCCGTGAACGGGAAGAGCATCATGGGGGTGCTGATGCTCGCTGCCGAAAAGGGAAGCGCGCTGACCATTACGGCCGAGGGGGAAGACGCCGCCGTGGCCGTGAAGGAACTGGCCCGCCTGGTGAGGGGCGGTTTCGGTGAATGAAACGGCGGCTCCGATCGTCTTCAAGGGCTTTCCCGCCTCGGAGGGGATTGCGAGAGGGCGCGTGCACAGGGTGGACTGGGACGTCCCCGAGGTGCCGCGCGTGGCGGTTCCCGCAGAGGGAGGAGAGAGGGAACTGGAGCGCTTCCGGCGGGCGCGGGCGCGGGCACGGCGGGAACTGGAGGGAATCAAGCGCGAGACCGCGACCCGGCTGGGTCCCATCGAAGCGCGCATCTTCGATCCGCAGATCCTCATGCTGGACGACCCCGAGGTCGTAGATGGGACCAAGCGCTACATCTCGGAGAACCGGCTCACGGCCGCGCGCGCCTTCGACTGGCGCATGCTCGAGCTGAAGGACCGCTGGTCCCGTACATCGCACCCCATGGTACTGGACCGGCTGAACGACCTGGACGACCTCAAGGTCCGGATTCTCAGCCGTCTGCTGGACCTTCCCGACCCATGGGAAATCGGGGATGGGGAGCACCGAGTCGTAGCGGTGGCGAAGGATCTCACGCCCAGCTTCGTGGCCCGCCTCGATCCGTCGCGGGTGGTGGCCCTCGCCACCGACCGGGGGACGCGGACATCGCACTGGACCATCCTTGCCCGTTCGCTCGAAATCCCGGCGGCCGCGGGACTGGGGAACGTCACCACCCGGGTCGGGGACGGGCAGGCCATCGTCGTGGACGGGTGGTCCGGCCGCGTGGTGATCGAGCCTGACGCCCGGGAAACGGATCGTTTCGAGCGGCGCCGGGCCGCGATCCGCGGCTGGAGCCACGAGACCCGGGCCATGGCCGAGGAGGAGGCGGTCACCCTGGACCGCCGGAGCGTCACCCTGCGCGTGAACCTGGACCTCCCGGGCGAAGCGGCCCGGGCCCGCGCGCTCGGAGCCCAGGGGGTCGGTCTCTTTCGAACCGAGTTCCTCGTGGTCGGCCGCGGCACGGTCCCCGAAGAGGAGGAACAGTACCGTGCCTACCGAGAGGTGGCGGAGGCCTTCCCCTCCCACCCCGTCCTCATCCGGACCTTCGACCTCGGCGGAGACAAGTTCCCCGTCTTTCTCCGCACACCCGCCGAGGACAACCCGTTCCTCGGCAGGCGCGGGGTGCGCGTATGCCCCGACGAGCCCGAACTCTTCCTGACCCAGTTGCGCGCCATGTTGAGAGCCGCCGCCCACGGCGACCTACGCATCATGGCCCCCCTGGTGAACACGGGAACCGAGATCGCAATCATGCGGGAACTGCTCGGAATGGCGAAGGACCAGCTTGCCGGCGAGGGTGTGCCGTTCGAGCGCTCGGTGGAGGTCGGCGCGATGATCGAGACGCCCGCCGCCGCCCTGGCCGCCCCCGGACTGACTACCCACGCCGACTTCCTTTCCATCGGCACCAACGACCTGGTCCAGTACACGCTGGCCGTCGACCGCACGAACACGCGTCTGGCCCATCTCTTCGATCCCTTCCACCCGGCCGTGCTCCGGCAGATTGCGATGGTGGCACGCGCGGGTCGCGCCGCCGGGGTGGAAGTGAGTGCCTGCGGCGAGATGGCCACCCGGCCCCTCGGCGTGCTGCTCCTGCTCGGCCTTGGCGTGGACGTGCTGTCCGTTGCCTGGCGCTCGCTCCCCGGGATCAAGAGGATGGTCCGCAACTCTCGCCTCGACGACATCCGTGCCGCTGCCGAGGCCTCTCTGAAGGCACCCACGGGAGCGGAGGCCAAACGAACTTTCGCGGCGTCTTTGCAGCCCACGGTGGAACGCCTGTTTCCGCCGGGGACTTGACGATTCATTCAAATCTTTCTTGCGTGACAGTCTCCCACGCTGGCAACCGTATCGCGGGCACGACCTTCACCACCCACCCCTTGTCGCCTTCCCCCTCCAGGAGATCAGTACCTTGAGCCTGAGCCTCTTTACCTCGGAATCCGTCACCGAAGGGCATCCGGACAAGGTCGCGGACCAGATCTCGGACGCCGTCGTCGATGCAATACTGGCCGGGGACCCCGCAGGGAGGGTGGCGTGCGAGACGCTGGCGGCGGTCGACAGGGTGCTGGTGGCCGGCGAGATCGGGACCAGGGGCGAGCTTCCCGATGTGCCGGAGCTGGTCCGGAAGGTGATCCGGGAGGTCGGCTACGAGAGCCCCCTCTACGACGGGTCGGACGGGACCGAATGCGTGCTGGCGCTCACCCGTCAGTCGGCGGAGATCGCGGCCGGGGTGAACGAGGGCGGGGCGGGGGACCAGGGCATGATGTTCGGCTTCGCCTGCGACGACACCCCGGAGTTGATGCCGGCACCCATCGCGGCGTCACACGCGCTTGCCAAGCGTCTCACGGAAGCCCGGAAGTCGGGAGAGATTCCGTGGCTGCGGCCCGATGGCAAGTCGCAGGTGACGTACGAATACGACGGACTTGCGCCGGCCCGCATCGCGACCGTCGTGGTCAGCACGCAGCATGCGGACATGCACGACGGCGTGAAGTTGACTCAGGAGCAGATTCGCGAGGCGTTGATCGACAAGGTGATCGCCCCGGCGCTCCCGGAGAGCCATTTCGATCCGAACTCCACCGTCACCCACGTCAACCCGAGCGGCAGCTTCGTGCATGGGGGACCCGCCGCCGACGCGGGGCTCACGGGACGCAAGATCATTGTGGATACCTACGGCGGAATGGGCCGGCACGGCGGCGGCGCCTTCTCCGGCAAGGACGCCACCAAGGTGGACCGCTCCGGTGCCTACGCGGCGCGGTGGGCTGCCAAGAACCTGGTGGCCGCCGGTGCCGCCTCCCGCTGCGAGGTGCGGCTCGCCTATGCGATCGGAAGGGCGGACCCCGTTCAGATCTGGGTGGATTCGTTCGGTACCGGGGTCGTTCCCGACCAGGCTCTCTCCCGGGCCGTGGAGCGCGTCTTCGATTTCACGCCCCGGGGCATCATCGGTGCGTTGGAGCTCAGGGACCCGGTCTTTCTTCCCACCGCCGCCTATGGACACTTCGGGCGCACTCCGCGTACGGTGTTGGCAAGCGGGCGCCGAGTGCGTCTCTTCGGTTGGGAGCGAACCGATCGGGTGGATGACCTGGCAACGGCGCTGCAACTGTGAGGACCGGTACCGGAAGCGAGGTGCACAGGTGATCGAGGTCAGTGTCAAGAGCCTCGCGTTGGATCGCACGTCGAACACCCCCGTCGTGATCCTGAAGGAGGTCGGCACGGAGCGGATCCTGCCCATCTGGATCGGCCCTGGCGAGGCGGGCGCGATCGCCATGCAACTGGGTGGCGTCGCCTTCCAGCGTCCCCTCACGCACGATCTTCTGGTCTCGATAGTGGGTGGGATGGGCGGCACGCTGAAGCGCGTACTGATCACCCGGGTCGAGAACAGCACCTACTTCGCCGAACTGGTCATCGACCGGGACGGCGAAGTCATCTCCGTCGACGCGCGGCCGTCCGATTCGATCGCGATCGCGCTGCGCATGAAGGCGCGCATATTCGCCGACGACTCGCTCCTCGAGCAGGGTACGCTCGTGGTGGAAGTCGCCGATGCCCAGGAGGGCGAGGAGGGGGAAGAGGGGGAGCGTGACGAAGACCCGATGAGCGGCGAGGCGCTGGAGGAACATCTGCGCGGACTCCGTCCCGAAGACCTCGGCCGGTTCGACCGCTGACGGAGTGCCCGCGCGTGCCGGCCTGCCCGCTGGCGCGAAACTGCGCGGTCGCGAGGTCCACGCGGGTTGGGCGCGGGCGGGTCGCGACCATCTCCCGCGTGGGCGTCATCTTCGTGGCGTCGCTGGCCGGAATACAGGCAGGAACCAATCAGGCGCACGGCCAGGAGACTCCGGTTGGCCGCAACCCTGCCACCGCCGCGCAGGAACCCGGCGTCGTCGTCGTGTCCGGCCAGGTCCTCGTCGGCGATCTCCCGGCGGACAGCGGCACGGTGGTGCTGCACCGCGTATCGGCCCGGTTCTCCGGGGAGATTGACAGCGTCGGCGTCGGCGAGGGTGGGACCTTCGAGATACGGCTGCCCGAGGTCTCCGGTGACGGAACGGACGACGTCTTCTTCGCGACGATCCGCTACCAGGATGTGCACTACGTGGGCGAAGCGATCACCGCGCGATCGGATGCCGGTCCCTACGTAATCCAGGCGTACCCGGCGATTCCTGCGGGGCCGGACATACGTGCCCAGTTGCGGATACGCAATGTCTTCGTCGAGCCGCTCGATCCCGGCCCGGGCTGGGTCGTGGCGGACTATTTCGAGCTTAGTAACGACGCGAGGGCCACCCTGGTCGCGAGCGAGCACGGACCCACATGGTCCCATGCGCTGCCTCCCGAAGCGGCCGACTTCCGGGTCGGTGAGAGCGACCTGTCGGCCGGCATGGCAAGCTTTTCCGGCGGACGTGTGCTCGTTTCAGCGCCGCTGCTCCCCGGCGAGCGCGACTACCTCTACCTGTTTCGCTACACGATCTCCGCGGAGCGGTTCACTGTCCCCATGGAGGGGACCACCGGTTCCATGGAGATGCTCATCCGGGAGCCGGCCGGGGAACTCACGGTGAGCGGACTCCGCAACGTGCCGGAGGTGGAGATAGAGGGGGTTCGGTACCGTCGCTTCGCCGGCCGCGACATGGCGCCGGCGGTGGTCACGGTCGCTCGAGGAGGTAGCAGGGGGCCCCTGGGTTCGGTACCGCTCGCCGCGATACTCCTCACCCTCGCGCTGGCGGGAGCGGGTGCCCTCGTGGCGGCTCGCTCGCAGGCCGCGCCGCGCCGGAGCCCGGCTGGGCGAACGAGGCAGGAAGTGCTCGTCGCGATCGCCCGGCTGGACGAGGAGCAGGGAGCCGACCGGCTTCCGGAGGAGGACTACGAGCAGCGCCGCGCGCGTCTCCTCGAGGAGCTGGAAGCATGACAACAACACCACATGGCGTGCGGCCGACGGTGCCGTCACACCCCGCCGACTTCGCCGGGTTGGCCGGTTCGGCGACCGGACCCCGCCGATGTCCACGGTAACCACACCGGTGGTCCTGCTCCGAGCGCATCCGTATTCGGAGAGCAGCCGCGTCCTGAGGTTCTACACGCGGGAGTTGGGGTTGTTGGGGGTGATGGCCCGGGGCGTGCGGCAGGGCGCCTCGAAGGGGCGCGGGTCACCGGGGACCTTCGGAGAGGGGATCGCCGCAATCGTCGTGCGTGAGACCAGGGAACTCCAGTCGCTGCGGGAATTCACCCCCGTGAAGACACGCTTCGGATTGGCCGGAGACTTCCGGCGCCTGGCCGGCGCATCGATCGCCGCCGAACTCGTTCTGCGACACGCTGGCCAGGAGCCCCATGCCGAACTCTACGACGCCCTCTCGGAGGGTCTGGACCGCTTGGAAGCGGTCATGCCGGCGAATGTACACGGCGAAGTGCTGGCGCTGGGATGGAGGATGGTGCAAATCCTCGGATTCGGTCCCGAACTCTCCGCGTGCACGGCGTGCGGTGAAGTACTCGAAGAGGGGGACATGGGGCGGTTCGATCTGGCCGCCGGGGGTGTCCGCGGGCCAGGGTGTCCGGCGCCGCCGGGTTCCCGGAGGATCGGTCCCGTAGCACGTGCCCAGCTCCAGAGCCTGCTCGAGGGTTTGGTCCCCCCCGACCTTCGCGGATCCGGTGCCCACCTGTCGCTGCTGAACGACTTCACCACCTTTCACATGCTGGGCGGCCGCCGCCTCGACTCGTTCCGTTTCCTCGACCCACCCGATCAGGCCGCACGCGATGACCCCCCCACGGACTAGCCTCATCCTCGGCACCGCGGGTCACATCGATCACGGGAAGACCTCGCTGGTGGAGGCCCTGACCGGGGTGGACACCGATCGGCTGGCGGAGGAGAAGCGGCGCGGCATCACCATCGAGCTCGGCTTCGCCCGCTTCGCTCCTGCCGAGGGATACTCCTTCGGTATCGTGGATGTGCCCGGTCACGAGGGTTTCGTGCGGACCATGGTGGCGGGCGCCACGGGGATGGACATCGTGTTGCTGGTGGTGGCGGCCGACGAGGGCGTGATGCCGCAGACGCGCGAGCACCTGGCCATCGTGAAGCTCCTCGGAGTCGCGGGGCTCGTCGTGGCCATCACCAAGGCCGACCTAGTAGATGCCGAGTGGCTCGAACTGGTGACCGAGGAAGTGCAGGAGGTGCTCGAGGACACGGATTACCGGGCCGCGGAGATCATTCCGACCTCGGTGCACACCGGGGCGGGCCTCGAGGAACTCTCCGCGGCGCTGGTGCGCTCCGCGGCTCTGGCCCGGGAGCGTTCCGTCGACGACCTCGCGCGGCTGCCCGTCGACCGGGTCTTCGCCATGGAGGGCGCCGGGACGGTCGTGACGGGTACGCTCTGGTCGGGAAGGGTGACCCGTGGCTCCACCGTGCGGATCCTGCCCCGCGGAGAGGAGGCGCGCGTCCGGGCCGTTCAGGTGCACGGCGTGCAGGTGGAGGGCGCGAACGTCGGCGAACGGACTGCCCTGGCCCTCACGGGGGTGGCGGTAAGGCGCGGCCTGGTGGCCCGTGGCGACGTTGTGGTGACGGACAGAAGCTGGTCGCCCTCGTGGATGCTCACGGTGGAACTCCACGCCCTCGAGGGGAGCGGATGGCGGTTGGAGCATGGGCAGCGGGTCCGGCTTCACCTCGGGACCGTCGAGGTGATGAGCCGCGTGGCACTCTTTGGAATGGAGGAGTTGGCGCCGGGGCCGGGTGCGCCCGCCCAGTTGAGACTGGAGGCTCCCGTCGTCGCGCGCTGCGGGGACCGGTTCGTGGTCCGCTCCTATTCTCCCGTCACCACGATTGCCGGCGGCGTGGTGCTGGAACCCATGCCCCCCAAGCGAAAGCGACTGTCGGGCCGGGAACGTGATGCGCTCGGTGGCCTTGCCAGGGGCGGAACTGGCGCCCTTCGCGGCGCGGCCGTGCTTGCGGGATGGAGGGGGCTGGAGGAGGAGATGCTCGGGGTGCGGGCGGGGTGGGGCGGGGGGGCGCCCGGCACCTTGGGAAAGGAGCTCTGGCGCCTGGACGGCGTGCTCTTCGATGCTGGGGTCGTCGCTGAAGGCGAGGCGAAGCTGTTGCGGGCGGTTCGGCGCTACCACGCCCTCCAGTCGCTAGCCGAGGGGGCGCCGCTGGCAGTGCTCCGCGCGGCTCTGCCCTCGCACGCGCACGCCAGGCTGGCAGACGGAGTCGCGGCCCGGCTGGAGCGCGCGGGACGTCTGGTCATCGAGGGCAAGATCGCCCGCCTCCCGAAGTTCACGGCAGTGCTCTCGCCGGAGGAGGAGGAGCTTTCGCAACGCCTTCTTGGAGTTCTCGCGGAGGCCGGCCTGCAGGGACCCGCCACGAGCGAACTGGAGGAGTTGGTCTCCGGTCATCCACGGACCGCGGCGGTACTTGCCTTCCTGGCCGCGGAGGGACGCATCCTCCTTCTCGGTGACACCTACTGGGTTACTACGGCGGCGCTCAACCAGGCGGTGAACCGGGTCGTGGCGGAGCTCGGCGGCGAAGAGGGACTCGGGCCGGCCGACTTTCGCAGGGTGCTCCCGGTTACCCGAAAGCACCTGATTCCGATTCTCGCGCACTTCGACGCACTGGGCGTAACCCAGCGTCTGGACTCGGGACGCCGCGTGGCCGCATCGCTTACCTGAAGCAGCGGCGACAGTTGGGCGTCCCCGGATCTTTCCTTGACCTGTGGCGTACCCAATAGGTATGATATACGAGCGAGACAGCAAGTTCACGGCTCGATTGAGGTCCATGCCCTGGGAGGGCCAACGTACCAACGCTACTGAACTGAAAGCAGGATAACATCGTGAGGCGCATTCTCTGCGTCATGTTTCTACTCTGTTCCGGTGGCTTTACCGCTATAGCCGCCCAGGAGCGTCCTCCGCCCGTTGGCGAAAAGGACCCTGACTTCCGGCTGGAACAGAACTACCCGAATCCCTTCAGTTCCGAGACAAGGATTCCGTTCGTGCTCGAGGAGACGCTGTTTGAAGAGGGGAATACGGTCACGGTGTCCTTGCGCGTCTACAACATCCTGCAGCAGTTCGTAGCCGCTCCCGTGGCGCTGCGTTACCCCGGTGGCGACAGACTGCCGCTCCTCCAACTCGAATACAGCCGACCCGGTCGCTACGAAGCCTTCTGGAACGGCCGGGACCGCAACGACAAGCCGGTGGCTTCCGGCGTCTATTTCGTTCAGATGCGGATCGAGGGTCGCGGCCGGGCGTCGCCGTTGAGGATGTTCGTCGGCAGGTAGGCTAACAGCCCGCGGACAAGATCCCCCCGGCGTTCGAGCGGCCCTGCTACAGCAGCCCGTGGACAAGATCCTCCCGGCATTCGAGCGGCGATGCATCCGCGCTGGCCGCTTCGCCCCACCTCGTCACGACGTAAAGAGAACATTACATTATGTCAACTAGAGTATACATCCGGCGGTTCCAAAGCTACGCTCTGCGTTGCTCCTCGGGCGAATAGCCCTGCCATTCATCTCTCGTCGCGCCTTGCCAGCCCGGCGCCTCTCCGCTCTCGGTGGCTCGGGCGGCTTGATCCACGGACTGCTAAACCCCCTTCGAGTCAAGCAGTTCGAAGAACTCCCCGGAAGACTCCAACGCGGCTAGTTTGCCCGGCACATCCGGTTCCTTTGCGAACTGCGCGACCTTGCCCAGCACCGGCAGGTACTGGCCGGAGACCTCCAGTGGCGGCGCCACGATCAGGAAGAAGTGGCGCGCGGGACGGTTGTCGATGGAGCGGAAGTCCACACCGCCCGGATGCCGGCCATACGCCATGTGCAGACGCGTCACTACGAGCGAACGGCAATGAGGGATCGCGATCCCCCGGCCGATGCCCGTCGAGCCGAGATTCTCCCGTCGGCGCAGCGTGCGCAAGAGCACGGCACGTGAACGATCGTCCAGTTCCAGGAGCGAGATCAGCGCATCCAGGACCTCGTTCCGCGAGTCTCCCTCCAGGTGGAGGCCGACTCCTGCCGGTGTGAAGAACTCGCGAAGGTGCATGGCGATTGGACCGGGCGGGAGGTTGTTGAAGGAGAAGAACCGCGACCACTGGCGCCGCAAGATATTGGGCGCCGCGATGGAAGGCCAGCGAACCCTGCCGCGCGCGATTAGTTTGGGAGGATGAAGACCCTTCCCTTCGCATTGCGCGCCCGCGCCCGCACGCCGCTTTTCCTGGCTCCCCAGGCTGGAGTCTCCGAGTCTCCGTTCCGGAGGCTGTGCCGGAGCTTCGGCGCGGATGTCGTGCTCACCGAGTTCGTGAGCGCCGAGGGGATCGTGCGGGGCAGTGGACGGACCGCCCACTACCTGCGCTTCGACGACGAGGAGCGCCCGATCGGAATCCAGATCTTCGGGGCCGACCCCGAAACCATGGCGGAGGCGGCGTCGCTGGTGACGGAGGTGTACGGACCGGACTTCGTCGACATCAACTTCGGGTGTCCGGTGAAGAAGGTCGTCAAACGCAACGGGGGGTCGGGGTGTCTCCGCGACCTGGAGCTCGTGGGACGGATCGTGCGCGCGGTCGTCGCCGCCACCCCGCTTCCCGTCACCGCCAAGATCCGGTCCGGCTTCGACGAGTCCAGCCGCGACCCCGTCGCGATCGGACGGACCTGCCGGGACGCAGGCGCGCGCATGGTGACGCTGCACCCCCGCACCCGCGCCGACATGTATTCCGGGCAGGCGCGCTGGGACGAGATCGCGGCTCTGGTCGACGCGCTGGACGTGCCGGTGATCGGCAACGGTGATGTGCGCCGTGGCGAAGACGCTCACCGGATGAGGGAACGGACCGGGTGCGACGGCATCATGATCGCGCGGGGAAGCCACGGTGCGCCCTGGCTCTTCCACCAGGCCCGCGCCGCCCTGGACGGAAGGCCCGTTCCGGGAGAGCCCGACACGCGGACCCGGTTCGAGATCTGTATCCGGCACGCCGAGAACGCAGTTGCCTTCGAGCGTGACGGAGACAAGGCGGTTCGTGAGTTCCGTAAACACCTTGGCTGGTACACCAGGGGGCTGGCCGGAGGGCGCCGGCTCCGGCAGCGACTGTTCCAGGTCCGCGACCTGAGTGAAGTGCGCGAATTCCTGGGCCGATATCTGGCCAGCGCCGGAGAGCGGGGGTGTTCGGGACTTGCGGGTGGCTTTATCGTTACAGGTTCACGCGCGAACCCGGATCCGCTCCGGGGTCCGCCGGCGGGCCGCTGATTGACATTGCTGGGGGCGACACGGCTTCGACGTGTCTGGGAAACTCGAAGCTGCGTGCCGAGGTCCGGGGGCCTCGCTAATCCTCCTCGGAAATCACACAACTGCCAACTCTGACTTGGCTCTGGCCGCTTAGACAAGCAGCCCGTTTCCCGGTCTGCCCGCCCGAGGCGGGCCGTGGAAGCGTCGACGATTCGGGCTGGTTCTCCGGTTTGGGCTACCGAACGGGAGAACGAGACTTCAGGTAGCTAGCCCGGTGCGGGCGGTTCGCCGGCCCGCGCCGAAGGCGAATCCGAACGGCGATCTACGCACGTAGAAGCTTGGAAGGACTCATTCGCGGACGCGGGTTCGATTCCCGCCGCCTCCACTCCTTCGGTCATCGTCGGGACCATGCGGCCCGCCCCGACGGAAGACCGGTGCCGGCCCCGCGTCGGCTCACCACTGGAGACCTCACCATCGTGAAGCGAAAGCTGGGATTCCTCGGCATCGTTCTGCCGACCATCCTCATAGCCGACATCCTGACCAAGCATTGGGCGGAGAATGCCCTCCTGGATGCGCCCAGACCCGATTTCCTGGGCGGTTACGTGCCCCTTACGCTGGCGTACAACACGGGCGCCGCCTTCGGAATCTCGCTCGGAGACGATCCACGCTGGTTCTTCATCCCCGTTTCGCTCATTGCGCTCGGCCTCATGGTGGCGCTTCTGATACGGGCGCACGAGCGCGACCACCTGCGCCTAGGGGCGCTGTCGCTGGTGATCGCGGGGGCGCTGGGCAACCTGATCGACCGGGTGCGGTGGGACCAGGGCGTGGTGGACTTCATCGGGCCCATCGACCTCGGATTCATGCACTGGTTCATCTTCAACGTGGCGGACATGGCCATTTCGTGCGGCGCCGTCATGCTCGCGCTGTCATTCTGGCAGGAGGAGCGGGCGCTCAAGCGGGCAAGGGAAGAAGCCAACCCCGACGGCACCTCCGAAGCCATGCCCGCTCCGGAGCCCACGGAAGGGTGACGCCGGACCGGGGCTAACGGCGCCGATCGAAGAGCACATACTCGATACGCCGTCGGCGCACCTTCAGGACCTGGAAGTACCCGGCCGGCGTTTCGACCGAGTCTCCTGCCTTGCCGAGCCCCTCCAGGGCGCCGAACACGTAGCCGCCGATGGTGTCGAACTCCTCACCTAGCGCTATGCCCAGCCGGTCTTCCACGTCCTTGACGGCGGTGCCGCCACGGATCAGGGTGCGCCCCTCCTCGGTCTCCTGGAAGTCGCGGGGCTCGTCGGCTTCGTGTTCGTCCTGGATTTCCCCGACGATCTCCTCGATCAAGTCCTCCAGGGTGACCAGGCCGGCGGTGCCGCCGAATTCGTCCAGCACGATGGTCATCTTGGTACGATGGTCGCGCATTTCCCGAATCAGCTCCTCCACGGGCTTGGAATCGGGGGCGAACCGGACCGGGCGTGCGACCTCGTGCACCCCTTCGAGCCCTTCGCGCGCCGCGCGCCACAGGTCCCTGGCGAGCAGGATTCCCACGATGCGGTCGAGGTTCCCCTCGTAGACCGGGAGGCGGAGCTTTCCGTGGTCCAGCATGACATCCATGGCCTCCTGCACCGTGGCGCCGACCGAAACGGCCACCATGTCGATACGGGGCGTCATGACTTCCCCGACCGCGATCTCGTCGAGCTGCATGACCTTGGACATCACCTGGAACTCCTCCTCGTCGATCGCTCCCTCCCGGTGCCCCAGCTCCGCCAGGGCCCCGATCTCGGCGCGGCTGATGGCGGCCCGGGATGCACCGCCAGGCCTGATCCATCGGCTCACGACCCCGAGCGGAACAAGCACCGGCTTCATCACGATCACCATGGAACGCAGCAGGTAGGCCGCCGCTGGCGACAGCTGGTTGCAGAAAGTGGCCCCGAGGGTCTTTGGAATGATCTCCGACACCACCAGCACGGCGAGGGTGAGCACGGCGGCGAAGACCCCGAGCCAGAAGTCGCCGTAGATACGGCCTACGATCGCCCCGCCCCAGGCCGAGCCCACCGTGTGCGCGATGGTGTTGAGGGTGAGAATCGCCGCGATCGGCTCGTCGATCTGGCGCTTCATCCGGTTCAGGATGTCACCGGCCTTGTGCCCGCGCCTCTGCAGCAGCGCAATGAAGGAGTGGTTGACCGACAACAGCACGGCTTCGAGGATGGAGCACATGAAGGAGACCGAAAGGGCCACCCCCACGACGAGCAGCAGTTGGATCACCGGTCACCTTCCGGGGGATTCTGTCCACGGGCTTCCAGGCTGGGCCGTGCCCGGTCCAGGGTTGCCGCCCTTGCCCTCGCCGACGAGCTGTTCCTACCGTTCCTCACCGGCGACGGCCCGTTGCCGCACCTGCCTGCGGAGGACTGAACTTGACCCTGCGGACGCATGCCTTCCGTGCGTGGACCATCGTGGCGGCCCTGGGCGTTACCGGTCCGGTCGCCGGGCAGGAGCCCCCGCGCGCGGACTACTACATCTACGTTGGAGCCGAGTCGGAGGATCTGCTCCATCGAATCCGCTTCGGACCCGGGGGCGCGGTGCTCGACCGCACCATCCCGGTGGGCGAGATCGCGGTGGAGACGGAGGGGCCCCACGGCCTCAACGTGTCTCCCGACGGACGTTTCCTCTTCATGACTACGGGGCACGGCGTACCCGACGGCAAGCTGTGGAAGTTCCACGCCGGTCCCGACACCCTGGTCGGCGATCCCATCCTCCTCGGCTACTTCCCCGCCACCCTCGACCTGACCCCCGACGGACTCTACGCCTTCGTGGCCAACTTCAACCTTCACGGCGAGATGGTGCCGTCGTCGGTCTCGGTCGTGTACGCCCCCGACATGATCGAGGTCGAGCGGATCGAGACCTGCACCATGCCGCACGGCGCCCGCATGGACGCGGCCGGAACCTTCCTCTATTCGGCGTGCATGATGGACGACCAGATCGTCGAGATCGACACGCATTCGTTCGCGGTCGCGCGCCGTTTCTCGGTCGCGGTGGACCGGGAGGGGACGCTCCCCGCCCGCGCCGACGGCGGCCACGGCCACGCCGGTGCGGGGAACGCCTCCCCCAACCACACCCCCCCGACCTGCTCGCCCACCTGGGTGGTACCGACCCGGAGCGGCCGTTCGCTCCTGGTGGCGTGCAACCGGGGCGACCGCATCCTGGAGATCGACCGCGAGACCTGGACGCTGGCACGCACCTTCGAGACCGGGCGCGGTCCCTACAACCTCGCGCTCACCCCCGACGACGCCGTCCTGGTCGCGACCCTCAAGCAGGGTGCCGGGGTGCAGTTCATCGACCTGGAGGCGGGCCGGACGCTGGTGGTTGCGCGTTCGTCCACGACGGTAACCCACGGCGTGGTGGTAAGCCCGGACGGACGCTACGCCTTCGTGTCCGTGGAGGGGGTGGGAGCCGAGCCGGGGAAGGTGGATATCTTCGACCTCGGGGACTTCTCCCGGGTGGCGGAGGTGGAGGTGGGGCAGCAAGCTGGAGGAATCGTCTTCTGGAAGATGGAGGGCAGCGCCTTGCATGAACTTGGGCCGCCGGCTCAGCCGACCGGAACCGTGACGTTGTCCTCGTCCCAGGAGAAGTAGTACGTCCGCTCCGAGCCGCTGCGCGTCTTCAGATTGACGAGGTTGCGCTGGTCCTCGAACATGTTGAAGAGCAACCGGTTACGGATCCCGATGCGTTCCGTGCCCGGCGGCAGCGTGTATTGCAGCCGATACCACCACATCACCTCGTCGATTCTGATCGCGTCCTCGATGCCCCGTGCGGTCACCTTCCCCTGGACCACGGCGTCACCGGCCTCCAACACCAGCATCTCGTTGATGTAGGCTTCGATGACGGCGTCCACCTCCTCGGTCTCGGCGAGCTCGAATTCCATATTCGAGGTGTGCTCCATCACCCCGAGCTGCAAGTCGTCCCAGAAAAAGCGGATACGCGCCTCAAGCGATGATTGGAACACACCCGCGTCGGTGACGGTAAGACGGAAGGGGTGCAGGGGGTCCGGGCCCCCGGCGGCCCCCGTGGCCGACACGCAAACCGCGACCACGACGGCACTTCGAATGGCCCGAACGACGGAACCGGATCGATTGCGATAGATTTCCATATGCCTCACGACGATGAAACGGGCTGTCCAATGAATTGTACCACGTTCGCCTCCGGTGGTTTCATGCGCTTCGCCGGTGCCGGCCGGGCCGGGGGCCCCGCAAGCCCGGTCCGTCCCCCTACAAGCTGTGGCCGCCGATATCACCGAATCAACCTGGGGAGGGTGTTGTGGCTCGATCGTACTTCATGATGACAACTGCGGACGGAGCCGGCCCGCGCCGGGTTTTTCGTCCGGCCGCCCTGGTCGCGACGCTCATCGCGGCCTCCGTGATCCCGGCTCCGCAAGCTGCGGCCCAGGCGCGCGCCGGCGGACATGTACTCTACCTGAACGAGCTCATCGACGGGAGCACCGGGTACGGTGGCCGCGTTGAGTTCGATCTCGATTTCCTCGTCGAGGAATTGGTGGTCGGCGGCACCTACGACCGTGTCTTTCCGGAATGCGGCGAGTGCACCTATTGGGAGGCCGGCGGACAGGTCGGCTTCTATTCCGGAATCGGGCATCTCGGTATGGGCTTGTCCTTCTCTCGATTCGAGAACCCCGAGGCAACGGATCTGCCGACGGTCCAGGACGACTGGATCTGGTCCCTGATCGCGGGAGTGAGGTACCCGCTGAAGGGGTTTATCACGCCCTTTTTCGAGCTCCGCAACGAGTTGGGCGAGGGCATCCTGAACAGCCAGACGGTTGTGCTGGGCATCCTTCTGGGCCCCAACGATCGTCGCGCCGGCTCCGGAACATCCGGCCGCAGGACCAGGTGACGGGAACCGCCCTCCACGAGCGTCCCGTCAGGGCGGTTGGGCGATGGTGGGGACTCTGGGCGGAGCACGGCGGGCAGCTGGGCCTGCTGGTCTGGGCCACCGTCCGGGCGACCTTCCAGATGCGGGTTCCCTTCAGGGACTTCGTCAACCAACTCTACGTCATGGGGGTGCAGAGCATCCCGATCGTGATGGTCACCGCCATCCTCTCCGGGATCGTGACGTCACAGCAGGGTGGCTACCAGATCACCGCGACCGTGCCCCTGTACGTGCTGGGGAGCGTCACCACCAAGAGTCTCGCGCTCGAACTCGCGCCGGTGCTGACGGCCGTCGTCCTCGTGGGCAGGGTGGGGGCCCGCATCACCGCCGAACTCGGCACCATGATGGTCTCCGAGCAGATCGACGCCTACCGTTCCCTCGGGAGGGACCCGCTGATCGTGCTCGGGGCGCCGCGCATCCTGGCCGGTGTGCTGGTCATGCCGCTCCTGGTGGGCATCGCCAACATCGTGGGCCTCTTCTCCGGGATGGTGTCGGCCCAGCTCTCCCTGGGGCTCTCCTTCGAGACCTTCCTCTTCGGTGCCCGCCTCTTCTGGTTCTCGTGGGATCTGCTCTACTCGCTGCTGAAGTCGCTCGCCTTCGGCTTCGCGATTCCGATCATCGCGATTCACATGGGGCTGCGGACGCGGGGCGGCGCCGAGGGGGTCGGAAGCACCACGACGGCGTCGGTGATGTTTCAGACGCTCACCGTGTTCATCGTGGACGCCATGTTCCCGTCGCTCTTCCTCGGGTAGCGGTCCCCCATGAGCCCCGATCCCGTCATCCGCTACCGCAATACCTGGAAGGCGTTCAGCCACCCTGTGCTGTCGGGTGTCGACCTGGACATTCACGAAGGCGAGATGTTCGCCCTCTTCGGACCGTCGGGCACCGGCAAGAGCGTGCTGCTCAAGACGACGATCGGTCTCATCGTCCCCGACCGGGGAGACGTGGAGGTCAACGGAGTGTCCGTCTTCTTTGGCGGCAGGGAAAACGTGGAGAACATCCGCAAGCAGGTGGGGTACGTCTTTCAGCATGCAGCCCTCTTCGACTCGATGAACGTGTACCGCAACGTGGAGATGGGGCTTCCCGAGAGCCGGATTCGGCGCATCGGTGCCAAACGGGCGGCGCGCGCGGTTTGGGAGGCGCTCGAGCTGGTGAACCTTGAGCCGCGCGACGTGCTGCGGCTGCTCCCGTCCGAGTTGTCGGGAGGCATGAAGAAGCGGGTGGGCATCGCCCGCGCGATTGTCGGCCAGCCCGGCATCCTCCTCTGGGACGAACCCACTACGGGTCTCGACCCGGTCAACACGGCGGCCGTGGAGCGCTTGATCAAGCGCCTCTCGGGCGAGCTCAGGGTCACCTCCATACTCGTGACCCACGACGTGGAGGGCGCGCTGTGGATGTGCGACCGGGTGGCCATGCTGGAAGGGGGACGCATCCGGTTCTGCGGCACCCCGGATGAGTTCCGGGTCTGCACCGATCCGGTGGTCAGGGCATTTGTCGATCGAGCGGCCGCCGAGGCCGCCCTTGAAGTCGTGGAGATGACATGAACAACAGCGAACAGTCCCGCAGGCGGCGCCTATCGGACGAGGAAATCCTGCGTGCCGTGCCGCCCACCGCGAAGCTGCGGGAGTTTCGGGTGGGTATCTTCGTGATCCTCGGGATCGCGGGGTTCTTCACCTTTCTCTTCTTGATGACCGACCCGGGGACATTCCGGGGCCGCTACAACGTTCTGACCCATGTGGACAATGCGCAGGGTGTGCGCAACGGCGATCCCGTGCGCATCAGGGGAATCAACATCGGCAGGGTACAGCGATCGGCGCTCGACGAAGAGGGTGTGCTGATCACCCTCGAGATCGATGGCGAATGGAGGATCCCGAACGGTTCGCGCGCCGAAATGTACTCCGAGGGTATTCTGGGGGGCATGATCGTCTCGATCGTGCCGGGCCAGGGCGAGGGATTCGTCGAGCCGATGGGGATGCTTCCGGGCGAGACATCCCCGGATCTGCTTGCGTCGGCCGGTGGCATGGCCGTTGACGCCGAGGACATCCTCGGGCAGATACGCGCCCTGCTCAACGACTCCTCGGTGGCGGCGGCGGGGGAGGCGGTGGCGCACCTGCGCGACGTGGTGAGCGATCTGTCCGCACTCACCGAGGGTCAGGCGGGGGAAATCCGCACCTTCATGCAGAGCCTGCAACGGTCGGCCGCGAACGTGGAGGGCATTACCGAGGCTGACGAATTGAAGGCTACGCTCGCCTCCGCCTCCGCCGCGCTCGCCGGCCTCGACCGTACCTCCGGCGAAATGGCGAAGACGGTTGCTTCGCTCAACACCATTCTGGGCCGTCTGGAACGTGGCGAGGGCACTCTGGGCAGGCTCTCCACCGACGACTCGCTGTACGAAGAACTGGAAGCGACGGTCCGGACCATGAGGGAACTGCTGGAGGACATCAAAGCAAACCCCGGCCGGTATCTCAAGATCGAGGTCTTCTAGCAAAGGCACCGGGGGGTCGGCCGCGCGACCTCCATGGTCGGCGGCCGACCCCCCGGCGGAATGCTTCGACCGGGCCGCTACCAGCCCGGCATCAGACTGAACCCACTGATCCAACCCTGTTTCGGACGCTGCCAGGGATAGGCGTAGTACCCTTCGAGGATCAGGGCCCCGAGAATGTTGACGCGCACCGAGATCCCGGTGCTCACCAGCGGAATCCGCCCGGGATCGGTTCGTGACCACTTCAGGGTCCCTGGATACTCGCTGTCCCAGGCCATGCCCGCGTCGGCGAACAGCGAGAGCTCGCTGGGCAGATACGGGAAGTTGAACAGTCCGAAGTCCTCGATCCCGGTAATGGGAAGGCGGAGTTCCGCATTCATCACCGCGACCCGGTGGCCCTGAAGCCGATTCAGTTCCGGGCAGCCTTCCGAACATTCGACCTCGTGGTCGAACGAATAGTAGGAATAGCCGCGCATGAAGTACTCGTAACCCACGTAAAAGCGGTTGATGTTGTGCCGGTACAGATTCCTCACATCTCCGTAGCGCCCCAGGTGGAGCCCCCTCACCGCGAAGGTCAACGGACCGCCGTTGTTGAAATAGCGGCGGTAGTCGGCGGTCAGGGTCTGGAAGTTGAGTGTACCGTATGAGGTCTCCATGGCGAGTCTGAACCGTTCTCCGCGCACGGGACTCGTAAACGCCATGTAGGAGTTGTCCCCGACGAAGGCAAGCGAGGCTGAAGCCAGGTTGAGCGGAGGCTGGTTGAGGGGGACATCCCTGCGCTCCACGGCGTAGACCCGCCCGTACGGGTCGAGGTGCAGTGTTTCCTGTTCGCGATGGTAGGAGTATCGCGTGAGCCCGGCGGTCAATTCGAACCGCCTGGTCCCGGAGAGGGGGTAGGCGACCAGCCCGTTCAAGGCATCGATCGTAATACGATCCTTCTGGATGACCAGCGAATTGCGGCCGTAGCCGGCGCGCTGGTAGAGATAGGGTACATGCTGTACGCCGATGCCCCAGTTCCAGCGCCTCTTCTGGTTCATGTACATGACTTGGGCCCCGATGTCCCGGAGGCCCCCGTTTACCCTCAGCACCATCCCGAGGGACCGGTCGCCGAGCATGTCGCTGAAGAAGGCGGACGTGCCGCCTCCCACGCCATAGCCGCCATAGGGATCGGTGCCCGCTCCGACCGATGGCTGGCCGATGAAGTCGAGTTGCAACCCGGGATCGTACGGCTCGGCCTGGTCGGCGGTGTACACGTCATCGGCGACGAGCCCTGTAAACTGGTCGCCGAGGTAACCCGCCACGCGGCTCCGGCCCGAGGGGAGCCCGGGAGGAAGCATGCGTCCGGGATGGATGCTCCCGTCTGCCACGACGTCCACCAGGGTGGCCATGTCGCTCGGGTAGGCCGTGTTCACGATGTAGCCCCGTTCATGAAACACGGAGAAGGCCAGAAGATCGGCCTTTGGCGAATATGAGAACGCCGGCGAGGCGGCGGTGATCCCGCTGACTCCGGTCGCGGCCCTTGTGATCCGGCGCATTTCGCCGTCCGCCAGTCGCATGTGGTAAATGTCGGGGAAGCCGTCGGGATCCGAGATGAAGTACACCCCCTCGCCCGTCTGGTCGAAGGACGGGTTGATGTGCTTGGCGCCGGGGAAGACCGTCATCGGCGTGACGGCGAGTGTTTCCAGGTCGATGAAGGAGAGGACGTAGTTGCCGAAGGTAAGTTCCTCGAAGTTCGTGTCCGGCCCTCGGTCCGAAACGAAGGCGAGCGCGCGCCCGTCGGGCGACCAGGCGGGCTGCAGGTCGGCATGCTTGTCGTCGGTCAGCTGCCGCACCTCGCCGGTTTCCAGCTCGTAGAGGTAGAGATCGGCGATTCCCCCCTTCAGACCGGTGAAGGCGATGCGGCTCCCGTCCGGGGACCACGCCGGGTTTTGCAGCGCCCCCAGTCCCTCGATCTCTATCCGGTCCTCGAGCCGGCCGCTCTGCACGTCCATGATGGCCAGCTGGTTGTTCCCTCCGGCGAAGATCACGATGGCGAGCTTGCGGCTGTCGGGGGACCACGAGCCGCTGCTGTCGATGAAGCGGATGCCATCGACGTACGCCGTCTCGTTGCGACGCAGCGGACGCAGGATCTGGCCTGTACCGACATCCGCCAGGAACAGGTCCATGGAGAACAGGTCCTTCTCCGACTGGAAGACGATGTACCGTCCGTCCGGGCTCAGCGAAGGGGCCACGTTGGTGCGGCCCGCGCCGCACTCCAGGCACAGGAGCACGTCGCCGGTCTCGTACGGGTCGGTCTTGCCGGCCATGAGAGGACGATACTCGGCCTCGATCGCGTCCCACCACTGCGCCGAGATGCTGTCCTGGGACATGGCGAACTCGTACTCGATCGCTCCCTCCCACCCCCGGTTCAGCGCCGTGCGGAAGAAGTTCTGCACCGCATCGTCCCCGTAGGTGCCTCCCAGGTAGGAGATGAACCCCTGCCCGAACCGGTACGCGAAGTACTTGCGGTTGCGGGTGATCTCCTTCAGGGTCGGCTTCTCGTCCCTGAGGATGTGATCCCGGAGCCACATGGCCGAGTGCGGATGCTCGCGGCCCATGGACAGGTACTCCGCCATGCCCTCGACCACCCACAGTGGCAGCTGGAACAGCCGCATGGCGCCGCCGCCGGTCGCGCCCTGGGCGATGTTGAACTGGAAGGCGTGCACCAGTTCATGCCCGAGAATGCGGTCGGTTTCACGGTAGGCGGCGGTGAGAGGCATGATCACCCTGTTCTTCAGGGACTCGGTGACACCGCCGGTTCCCTGGGAGATCGCTCCCGAAAGCGTGTTGGTCTGCTGGAAGTCGGGGTGGTCCGCGTAGATGATGAGGGGCTTCCTGCGCTCGAACTCGTGCTGGAAGGTGCGCGAGAAGCGTTCGTACCACCTCTCCGCCATCCGGGCGATGTCTTCGATCGCCTCGGACTCCTCGGCGTAGAAGTAGATGACCCAGTTCTGCGTCGGCAGTTGCCAGAACTCGCGGTCCTCGTACTGGACCTTGTTGCGCCCGAAGTACTGGGCGGAGACCGGCAGGGGCACGGAGAGAAGGAGCGCGAGCGTTCCCACCCCCGTAACGGCGCGGGCAATCCGGTTTGTGATGGTGCGTGTTGGTGACGCCATGGCTAACCTTTGTTCGCGTGTTTTCGTCCGGGAGCCTCGAATCGAATCAGCGGCATGCGCCGGTTGCGGTGCGGAGCTCTTGACCCACTGCCATTCATATACACTACGTTCGCGCGGGAGATCCTTACCGCCGATCGGCACCCCCGGGGCCGTGACCGTAACCGCGCTCTCTGGACGGACCCGCGGATCATGCAGATCGGCATCTCCCACATCGACAATACACGATCAGGACACCAATGACCACACCATCGTTAGCCTGCAGGCTTCTCGACCGCCGCGAAGACTCCGTGCGTTCACCCCGGATCGCCCTGCTTTGCGGCCTGTTTTCGGCGCTGTGGGCGTGTTCGCCCGCGCCGCCCCCCGTGGATTCGCCCGCCGCGCCGACGGCCCCGGGGAGCGGGCAGCCGTTCCTGGCCCCCGACGGGACGGGCGTGTGGATGAGCTGGCTCGAACCCGTACCGGGGGGACACCGGCTTGCGGCGTCCCGTTTCGACGGGTCGTGGACCGATCCGGTCACGGTGGCCGAGGGGGACGGGTTCTTTGTCAACTGGGCCGATTTCCCTTCGATTCGGCCGGTGGGAGACCGGCTGGTGGCCCACTGGCTGTGGAGGCGGGGACCGGCGACCTACGACTACGGAGTGCGCCTCGCCTGGTCGGAAGACGGTGGCGCCACCTGGTCCCCGCCCTGGACTCCGCACGAGGACGATACCCCCACCGAGCACGGGTTCGTCTCCGTGTTTGCGGACGGCGACGTGGCGTGGGCCGCGTGGCTCGACGGACGCGCGATGGTCGAACCGCACGGCCCCATGTCGCTGCGGGCGCGCAGCCTCCCGTTCGGCGCGGCCGCGGGATCGGCCGGCGCGGGTCCCGAGAACCTCCTTGACGCCCGTGCGTGCGAGTGTTGCCAGACCAGCGCGGTGGTCGCGGCCGGCACCCCCGTGGTCGTCTTCCGCGACCGGGCCGAGGGGGAGGTGCGCGACATCCACGTCACGCGCCGCCTCCATGACGGCTGGACCGGAAGCTCCCCCATTCACGAAGACGGCTGGGTGATCGGGGGTTGTCCCGTCAACGGACCCGCCGCGGCAGCGCTGGACGAACTCGTGGCGGTCGCGTGGTTCACCGCCCCGGACGGAGAGGCGCAGGTGAAGGTGGCGTTCTCCGGGGACGCGGCCGCGAGCTTCGGGTCCCCCGTGCGGCTGGACTCCGGACGGCCGCTGGGACGCGCCGACGTGGTTCTCCTCGACGACGGCTCCGCGCTGGTTGCCTGGCTCGAGGAGGAGGGCGCGGGTACGGCGGCCTCGATCCTGAGCCGCAGGGTGACGCCGGACGGGGTGATGGGGGAGGTGCGCCGGCTGGCGGACACCGGGAGCGCCCGTGCGTCGGGCTTCCCCAGGATCGCCCGCTTGGGTGAAGGGAAGCTGCTGCTGGCCTGGACCGATCCACGGGGAGATGGCAGGGTGCGCGTCTCGGTGTTCGCGCTCGACGGGTGGGAGGCGCCGTCTTGAAGTTCGCAGTCCGGGACCACGCGGGCGGCACCCATGGAGCGCGCGGGTAGATGGACCGAGCTCGCTTCGCCGAACTGTGCGATCGCTTTCCGCGGAACCGGATCGTGGTCCTGGGCGACCTGATGCTGGACCGCTATGTGGCTGGTCCGACGGACCGCGTCTCGCCCGAGGCGCCGGTTCCGGTGGTGCGCGTGGAAGAGGAGTGGGACGCGGTGGGGGGTGCGGGGAACGTCGCGGCCAACCTTCGGGCCTTGGGCGCGCGCTGCGACGTGATCGGCGTCGTCGGCCGTGACGGAGCGGGGCGGCGCATCGGAACGGTCCTGGAGGAGATGGGTGCGGGTTGCCATCTGATTGGGGACGGAGAAAGGCCCACCACCGTCAAGACGCGGGTTCTGGCCCGGGGGCAGCAAGTGGTTCGAGTGGACCGCGAGGAGTGCGACACCGTGTCGGGGGACGCGACCGGCAAGGTGACCGGGCTGGTCGCCGCCAGGCTGCGCGGTGCCGGCGCGCTGGTGGTGGCCGACTACGACAAGGGGGTCATGTCACCCGCGGTAATCCGGTCGGTGCTGGACTCCGCGGCGGCGCACGGTATTCCCGTCGTCGTCGATCCGAAGCGCCGCGACTTCTTCGCTTACCGGGGCGCCACCGTCTTCAAGCCCAATCGGAGCGAACTCGAGAACGCGTTCGGAGAGCCCGCCCGCCCGCATGATTCCGGCTGGATGGAAGCCGCTCGGGAGCGCGTGGGATGCGCGCATCTGCTGCTCACACTGGGGGCCGGGGGGATGGTCCTCGCTTCACCGGGCGGAATCGAGCGGAGTCGGGCGCGTGCGCGCGATGTATTCGACGTGTCCGGAGCAGGAGACACCGTGTGCGCGGTGGTGGCGGCGTGCGTGTCGGCCGGCGCCGGTCTGTCCGAAGCGGTGGGACTGGCCGCCCACGCCGCCGCGCTGGGTGTGGCGAAGGTCGGCGTGGCCACGGTGGCCCCGAATGAGATCTCGGAGGCGCTCGCGGGTCCGTGAGGGGCGCGGGTCCCGCACACGCGGATGTCCTTGCCCTGCTTGACTTACGTGTCCCGATGACGCGAGAGTTGTCCGCCCGACAACGCTGCCTCTAAGACCGGAGATTGAAAGCAAGATGGCGCAAATCGCCGCCGTTCACACGGATGACGCCCCCGGAGCCCTCGGCCCCTACTCGCAGGCCATCGTGACCGATGGCTGGATCTTCGCCTCGGGCCAGATTGCCATCGACCCTGCGACTGGATCGCTGATCGAGGGGGATGTGGCGGCGCAGAGCGAACAGGTTCTGAGGAATCTCGCAGCGGTGCTGGCGGCCGCCGGGGGAAGCCTGCAGACTGTCGTCAAGACCACGGTGTACCTCTCCGACATGTCCTTCTTCGCCGACATGAATGCTGTCTACGCCGCGCACTTCGGCGACCATCGCCCCGCGCGTGCGACGGTGGCTGCCGGGGGGTTGCCGCAGGGCGTGGGCGTGGAAATCGAGGTCGTGGCCCGGGTCGCGTGACCCGGGGAGGGGGGTTGAGGGGGATTCCGGCCGTCGCGACGGGAGAATCCGCCCCTCGAAATGTGAGTGTGAGAGAGAGTTGCAGAAGGCCGGAGAGTAGTGTAGATTTCCCGGTTGGTTGGCGCGGTCTGCGGCAACCAATAGGAAGGTGTTGGGATCGGGCTTTGGCCCTGACCGGGAAATCCCCGGATTACATAGCAGAATTGGGCGTCTACGTGTCTAGGAGAAGAGACTCACAAACGGAGGGAGAACCATGATACGTACCTTGTTTCGAACCAGCCCCGGGAATGGGGCGGGAGGGCTGGCCCTGGCCTTGATCGCCGGGTTCGCCCTTGCACCGGGCGCATCGGCCCAAACGACCGGCACGCTTGGCGGCTGGGTGACCGATGGCGCGTCCACGCGGCCGCTGGAGGCGGTCCTGGTGAAGATCGACGACACCTCGTTCGGTGTCCTCACCAACGCCTCGGGCGGATATATCATCCTGTCGGTACCCGCCGGCGAGTACACCGTCCGCGCCTCGCGGGTCGGGTATCGCGAAGCGGAGATGACGGTCACGGTGACCGCCGGTGGCACGGCCGAGCTCGACTTCGAGCTCGAACAGACCGCCATCGCGCTCGACGAACTCGTGGTTACGGGCGCGGGGGTGGTGACCGAAAAGCGGAAGCTGGGCAACACCATCGCCACCATCAACGCGGCCTCGCTTGAGAATGCGCCGGTGAGTGATTTCAGCCAGCTGATCGCCGGTCGCGAGCCCGGCGTGGTCGCGCTTCCGTCGTCGGGCTACACCGGCGAGGGCGCGCGCATCCGCATCCGCGGCTCGGCGTCGCTCACGCAGCTCAATGAGCCCATCGTCTACGTTGACGGCATCCGGGTGGACCGCTCGGCCGTGCAGAACTTCAACGGCCAGGGCAACCCGTCGCGCCTCGACGACATTCCGCCCGAGTCGATCGAGCGCATCGAAATCCTCAAGGGCGCGGCGGCGGCCACGCTCTACGGGACGGAGGCGTCCAACGGCGTCATCCAGATCTTCACCAAGAAGGGGCAGGTCGGTGCGCCGCGCTTCACCGCCCAGGTCGATTTGACCGGGATTTCGGTGCCGACGAACAGGATCCTGCCCATGGCGGACTTCGCCGGTCGCGCATGCGCGACCCCGGGCTGCACCGGAGACGGCGACGCACAGAGGCTCGCCGACGCCATCGCGCGGATGACGGCCCAATGGGGCGGGTCCGTGCAACCCTTCACCCCCATCGAGCGCGATCTGGTCCCCGATCTGCTCACCACGGGTATCGGCCAGGCGTATTCCGGATCGGTTTCGGGCGGCTCCCAGTCGTTCCAGTACTACGTGTCCGGCCGCCTGACCACCGAGGACGGCCCCTACGACGCCGCGAAGAACTTCGACCCGGTCCCGGGCATCGAGCCGGAGACCGACACGAACCGCCGCGCCTCGATCACCTCGAACTTCACGGTGATGCCGAGCGACAAGCTGCGCCTCGGCGTGACCACGCTCTTCTCGGACATGGAGCACCACACCCCGGACAACTCCAACAACATCTACGGGGTATTCTCGTCCGCGCTCATGATGCAGCTGCGGCTGGCCAATACTTGCACCGACGCCGATGGCTCGGATTGCGTGGATAACTATTACGGCCAGCCCGCCTTCGCCACGCTGCGCGAGAACATGTACCAGCTCAACTTCGTGAACTCGCAGCACTTCACGGGCACCCTGAATGCCGAGTACACCCCGGTCGACAACTTCCGTCTGTCGGGCGCCTTCGGCATCGACTTCACCTCGGACGACGCCGTCTCCTTCCGCCCGTACGCATGGAATGTGGACGGGTTCTCGGGCTCCACGCCCGACGGCAGCCGGAGCGTCAACGAGGACCGCAGCCGCGAAATCACGGCTGACATGAAGGGGTCCTACATCTTCAGAACCGACCGCATCGAGAACACCTTCCTCTTCGGTGCGCAGGGCTTTCTCCGCCAGCGGCAGTCCGCGGGCGGCGGCGGCCGCGACTTCCCGGGCCCCGGTCTCGAGACGCTGTCGGCGCTCGGCTCCGAGGGTTCCTA
This sequence comes from Longimicrobiales bacterium, assembly GCA_951828585.1. Lineage (GTDB taxonomy): Bacteria > Gemmatimonadota > Gemmatimonadetes > Longimicrobiales > Gaopeijiaceae > Bin94. The sequence goes on along the minus strand of OX639991.1, from coordinate 4,033,286 downwards.
CGAGTCCTGGCTCCGGGTCACACAGATCGGCGGCTACCTGCAGGACCAGGTCGGCTGGGACGACTGGGCCTTCCTGACCGTCGGCGGCCGCTGGGACGCCAACTCGGCCTTCGGCGCCGAGTTCAGCACCGCGTTCTACCCGAAGGTCTCGCTCTCCGTGCAGCCCATGCGGGCCATGGACATGGCGTCCGAGATGCTTTCGACCTTCCGCCTGCGGAGCGCCATCGGCCAGTCCGGACTGCAGCCCGGCGCCTTCGACAAGTTCACGACCTTCTCGTCGCAGGGCTCGGAATCGGGCCCCGGCGTACGGCCCGCGAACCTGGGCAACGAGTCGCTCCGGCCCGAAGTATCGACCGAGATCGAGGTCGGCACCGAGCTGGGCTTCATGAACGACAGCTGGTCGATGGAGGCCACCTACTGGACCCGCAAGGGCACCGACGTCATGGTGGCGCGCCAGTTCCCGGTCACGGGCGGCTTCACGCAGACGCAGCTCGACAACATCGGCGAGATGCAGGCCAACGGCGTCGAGTTGAACCTGCGGGGCTCCGTGCTCCAGCAGGAGGGCCTGTCGGTCAACATCTTCGCCAACACTGCGTACGAGAATCAGGAGATCACCGACATGGGCGGCGCGCCGCCGCTGAAGACGGGCGGAACGTACCCCCGCTACCGCAATTTCCTGCAGGTCGGATACGCGCCCGCCGCGTTCTTTGGCGCCAAGCTCGCCGGCAGCGATCTCGCGGAGATCCCGCTCAATATCCTCAGCCCCGTTGGCGGCGAGTGCGTGGCACCGTCCCGCCAGCAGGCGCTCGAGTACTTCAGCCAGCCGCGCGACCCCAGCAGCTTCAAGCCGCTCGCGATCGGCAACAGCGACTTCGGAACCCCCAACGGCAAGCTCGCGTCGCACAACTGCGGCAGCGGCCTGCTCGACAGCTACCTGGGCAAGCCGACCCCCGACTTCGCCGGCTCGTTCGGCTTCAACATCGCCTTCGCCGGCAACTTCGAGCTCAACTCGCTCTTCGAGTACAAGATCGGCCACCAGGTGCAGGACCTGTCCGGCATGTTCCGCCGGGCCAACGGCTTCATCGGGCGCAACACGCCCCGCTCGGCGGAGCTGTACTCCATCATGGTCAACCCCGCGTCGTCGGCCGAGCAGCGGCTGGACGCGGCGGTTTCCTGGGCGGAGGAGATCGAGGGCCTGTCGCCGATGAGCGGCATGAACGGCATCTACGACGCCGACTGGCTCCAGTGGCGCGAACTGGCGCTCGTCTACCGCATCCCGACCTCTTTCGTACAGGGCTGGGGAGTGTCGACGGCGACCATGAACCTGGGCGTTCGCAACCTGCGGCTCTTCATGTTCGGGGACTACCCGGGCATGGATCCGGAGGGCAACGTGCTGGGCCGGTGCAACGGAGGCTTGAGCTGCAACTTCCTGGATTCGACGGAAGGCTGGGGCATTCCGGTGCCGCGGCGCATCACGCTTTCCACCCGCGTCACGTTCTAGGAGAGGAGAAAAGATCATGAATGGACGTACTATCATGACCCGGGCGTCGGCGCTGATGGCCGTGCTGGCCTTCGCGGCGTGCGATCTGGGCGGCCTGCTGGACGTGCAAAACCCCAACGACCTGGTCGAGGACGATATCAAGCAGGAAGCCGCGGCAGCCGCCGTGGTGAACGGAGCGCTGACCCTCATGTCTTCCTCCGTTTCACAGTCCTGGCAGCCCTACCTGGTGGCTTCGGACGAGCTGCGCTGGATCGGCTCGCGGGACGCCTGGCTGTCGCTGGACAAAGGCTTCATCGACGATCCGCTGAACGAGTTTATCGACGGCCCGTTCCCCTCCATGGGGCAGGCCCGCTGGATGACCGACCTGGCGATCAACACGCTGACCGAGCACGTCGGGAACAACCCCTCGACGGCGATGAAGTTCAACCTTGCCCGTGCGAACCTCTACTCGGGCATCATGTACATGGTGATCGGCGAGATCCAGGAGGACTTCGCCTTCTCCGACAAGACCGAGGCGGCTCCGCCCGTCGGTTCGGAGAACATGTACAAGGTGCTGGACGACGCGATCGGCAGACTGAGCGCGGCCATCTCCGGGTTCAACGAGGTGGGCGAGTCCGGCATGGCCATGAACGCCATGGCGGTGCGCGCCCGCGCGCGGCACTCGCGCGCGGTCTGGGACGCGATCAACCCGTCTCCTTCGGGGAACGGGCTGGTCAACTCGGCCGAGGCCGGTGCGGACGCCATGGCGGTGATCGCCGCCGCCGGCGGCAGCGACGTGGACTGGTTGTACAACCTCGAGTACTCTGCCGCCAGCGCCTCGAACTCGATGGCCGGCTGGATCAACGACCGCAAGGAGAACCAGATCGATCTGACGCTCGCGACGGTCGACGAGGCCAACGACGTCAACGGCATCGCCCTCAGGGATCCGATCGACGACGTGGACGATCCTTCGGTGATCAAGTGGCTGAACCAGTGGAAGGGCGGGAGCTACCTGGACAAGGGTGGCATCTATCCGCCTCTGACGCTGGCGTCCACGCGGATGATGCACATCATCCTGGCGGAGAACGCACTGGCTGGCGGCAATGATGCGATGTTTGCGGAGCACATCAACCATATCCGGGCCATGGACGGGCTGACTCTGTTCAGCGGCCAGATGGACAGCATGGAAATGCTCCAGCACATGCGCCGTGTGACGGTCATGCTTCAGGGCCTCCGCCTCGCGGACATGTACCGGTGGGACATCGGTGCACCGAAGTGGGAGGGCTCGTCCGACGCCGTGAAGTGTTCTGGCGTCATGCTGCCCATCTCGATCATCGAGAGACGGGCCAACGAGCACATCGAGAACGCCTATTCGGTGTGCTAGTGGGCTGCGCGGGAAACTTCGGGTGGGCGCGCCGGCGGCTGCGTCGGTGCGCCCGCCCCTTCCCGCGTGGATTCACGGCAGGAGATTCTGAAGTCATGAGACCCATTGCCGGTGCACTGCTGGCCACCGCCGCGTTGGCGGCCACGGCCTGCGAGATCCTGGAAGACGGCACGCCATCGCGAATCCTCTTCCAGATGGAGGGCGATGCGGGCCTGCAGGCGAGAGCGATCTATTCCAGGGATTTCGTCGCCGGCATCGATGAGATGGGTGTCACCCACGTGCAGGTGTTCTCTTCCGACACCGTGCTGCACACCCTCCCGATCGACACCGCGATGAGCATCGCCGCCGAACAGCAGTGGTTCGTTCAGGTGGAGACCCTGGCCGGCGATACACTGGCCGTCACCGTGACGGTCGATGTGGACAGCCGCACCCTGGTATCCCGATTCGGAGGAATCTTTCCGGACCAACCCTGGCGATATGTCTATGTCTTCAACCAAGTGCTCACCGAAAACGTGGATGTGGCCTTCTGATGTTCGTTCTGCGAGGGTTCCGTCGTGCCGTTGTGGTGGCCGGGGCTCTGTTGCTGTCCGGTTGCCACACCTACCTGCCGGTCGAGTCGCCCGCGCCCGGTTCCGTGGCGAGGGTGCATGTCCCGCTTCAATCGGCGGTTTCGACGCCGAACGTACCGCCGCCGACGGTGTCGGTGGAAGGCACCGTGCTCTCTGCGGGAGACACCATCGTCCTCGAGGTGCGGACCCGGCAGCACTTCGGCGCCTTGCAGGAGCTGGTACAGGAGAACGTGTACCGGGTGCCCCGGGACGAGGTGGTCGCGATCGAGATTCGTGAGTTCTCCAGGGGCAGGAGCGCCCTGCTAGGTGTGGGGATCCTGGGGGGCATCGGGTTCCTGGCCCTTGCGGCTTTCGGGGGAGAGTTTGGAGAGGGTGGGGAACGACCCGACAACAACGGTGGGCGGAGCTTCACGATAGGTTTCCTGGGCCGCTAGCGGTTCGTGTCCAGCCACCTCGCGGCAACCGGGCGGCAATCGCTTTTCGGACCGCTCACCCATCCCCGTTTCCCTCATCCGTTCATCCCAAAGGAGTAACCTCCTCCCATGCGTATCGCGCATCTTTTCGTTTTCTTTTCCGCCGTGTTCTTCACCGTCGTCGCGACCGTCCTGCCGGCGCCGGCTCCGGCCCGGGCCCAGGAGACCTTCCCGGAAGAGCTGTGGAGTTCTCTGAACTGGCGGAATGTCGGCCCCCCGCGGGGCGGCCGCTCGATTGCCGCGGCGGGTTCGGCGACGAGGCCCTTCGAGTACTACATGGGCACGACCGGGGGCGGCCTCTGGAAGACCGACGACGGCGGACAGAACTGGCGTCCCGTGACCGACGGTCAGATCAACAGCGCCTCGATCGGGGCCGTGCAGGTCTGCGAGACCAACCCGGACATCGTGTACATGGGGACGGGCGAGACCCAGCTGCGCGGCAACATCCAGCAGGGCGACGGCGCCTACAAGTCCACAGACGGCGGGGAGACGTGGGAGCACATCGGTTTGAAGGAGACCCAGAACATCGCGCGCATCCGCATTCACCCGGAGAACTGCGACATCGCGTGGGCCGCCGCCTTCGGCAAACACTCCGCCGACAACCCCGAGCGCGGCGTCTTCAAGACCACCGACGGCGGCGCCACCTGGCGCAAGGTCCTCTACAAGAGCGACAAGGCCGGCGCGACGGACATCAGCGTCGACGTGACGAATCCCGACGTTATCTATGCGTCGATCTGGGAGGCGTGGAGGCGCTCCTGGGGGATGTCGTCGGGCGGGGAGGACAGTGGGCTCTGGAAGTCCGCGGACGGGGGCGAGAGCTGGACCGAGATCACCGGCAACATCGGGCTGGCGGAGGGGCCGGTCGGGAAGATCGGGGTGGCCGTGTCGCCGGCCAATCCGAACCGGGTGTGGGCTCTGATCGAGCATGAGCCGGACGGCGGCGTGTGGCGCTCCGACGACGCGGGCGCGACCTGGGAACGGGTCAACGACGAACGCAAGCTGCGCCAGCGCGCCTTCTACTACACGCGTGTGTACGCGGACCCCAACGACGAGGACGTGATGTACGCCCTCAACACGGGCCTGTACCGGTCGCGCGACGGGGGCGAGACCTTCCCGCGCGGGATCCAGGTCCCCCACGGCGACAACCACGACCTCTGGATCGCGCCGGACGATTCGGACCGCATGGTCAACGCCAACGACGGCGGCGCCAACGTCACCTTCAACGGCGGCCGGAGCTGGACCGACCAGGACTACTCGACGGCCCAGTTCTACCGGGTCATCACCACCGAGCACACCCCGTACCACATCTGTGGCGGCCAGCAGGACAACTCGACCGCCTGCATCCCGGTGCGGGGTTGGAACCAGATGGCCGCGCGCGGGCCCGGCGACCGGACCTGGTACTACGCGGTCGGCGGTTGCGAGAGTGGCTACATCGCCCCGAATCCGGTCAACCTGAACGTCTTCTACGCGGGGTGCTACGGGGGCGCGCTGTCCCGTTTCGACATGGCGACGGGAGCGACGCGCGCGGTCAACGTGTGGCCCGAGAATCCCATGGGGCAGTCGGCCGAGGACCTGGTGGAACGGGTGCAGTGGACCTTCCCCATCGTCTTCTCCCACCATGATCCGAACGTCCTATACACCGGCACGCAAAAGGTGTGGAAGACCACCAACGAAGGCCAGAGCTGGGAGCAGCTCAGCCCCGATCTGACCCGCGCCGCGACCGAAACAATGGGCCCCTCGGGCGGCCCCATCACGAAGGACCAGACGGGGGTGGAGACATTCGCGACCGTCTTCGCCATCGCCCCCTCCTACCACGACGCCGAGGTGATCTGGGCGGGCTCGGACGACGGCCTGGTCCACATCACCCGTGACGGCGGCCTCGACTGGACGCCGGTCACGCCGCCGGACGCTCCCGATTTCGTGCGCATCAACACGATCGAGGCGTCGCCCAACACGCCGGGCAAGGCGTACGTGTCGGGGATCCGCTACCTCGTGGACGACGACCGCGGCCCCTACATCTGGAAGACCGAGGACTACGGCGCAAGCTGGACGAAGATCGTCGGTGGGCTCCCGGACGACGACTTCATCCGGGCCACGCGCGAGGACCCCACGCGCCCCGGGCTCCTCTACGCCGCCTCCGAGCGCACCGTGTACGTCTCCTTCGACGACGGCGCGCGCTGGCAGCCGCTTTCGCTGAACCTGCCGGTCGTGCAGGTGTCGGACCTGGTGGTGGAGGAGAACGACCTGGTGATCGGGACGCACGGACGGTCGTTCTGGGTGCTCGAGGACATCGGGCCGCTCAGACAAGTGAACGCGGAGGTCGCCGCCGCCCCGGTGTGGCTCTTCGATCCCGTCGATCCCAACCGCGGCATCGACCAGGGCGCGCAGTTCCGGTACTACCTGTCCGAGGCGGCCGAGCGGGTCACGATCGAGATCCTGGACGGCGGCGGCGAGGTGGTCCGCGGCTACGAGGGGACGGCCGAAGACGAGGAGGAAGAGGAGGACGGGAGTCCCTTCGCGCGTTTCTTCGGCGGCGGTGGGGGTGGCAGCCCTGCGGTGGAGCAGGGATCCCACAGCTTCCGCTGGGACCTGCGCTACCCGGCGTGGACCGATTTCGAGGGACGGATCATGTGGGCCGCGCGCCCCACGGGTCCCACGGCGGTCCCCGGCACCTACACCGTGCGGATGACGGTGGACGACGGCGCGCCGCTGACGCGGGACTTCGACATTCGGCTCAACCCGAACCTGCAAGGGGTGACGGTCGCCGACCTGCGCGAACGCTTCGAGCTGGCCATCCGGATCCGGGACCGGGTCACGGAGGCGAACGAGGCCGTCATCAAGTCACGCGACATCAAGGGGCAGGTCGACGCGCGGATGGAGGAGACCGATCACGACGAGGTCGAGACCCAGGCGGTCGTGGTGAAGGACAACCTGAGCATCGTCGAGGCCGAGATCTACCAGGTGAAGAACCAGAGCAACCAGGACCCGCTCAACTACCCCATCAAGCTCAACAACAAGCTGGCGGCGCTGCTGGGACTGGTGGAAGGGTCCGAAAGCCGGCCCACCGACCAGTCATACTCGGTGTTCCGGCGCCTTGCGGAGCTGCTGGACACACAGTTGAAGGAGATGGAGATCGTCATCATCCGCGACCTGGGGAGACTCAACGAACTCCTGGTTCGCGAGGGACTGGAGCCGATACGGGAAACGCGGCTGGTGAGCTGAAGGACACGTAAGCCGCGGGGAAGGAGATAACGATGGAGCGACGGAACTTTCTGCTGGCCGGGGCGGCTGCCGTCGCCGGGTGCATGGGGGGTCCGGCCACGAAGGCCAATCCGTTCGAGGAGGGCTCAGGCGCCACAAGCATCGGCATCGACGTCCAAAACCGGAACTTCAACCAGGCGACGCTCGAGACGCTGGGCCGCGTGCAACGGCGGCTCGGGATCGTAGGCGGGCACGCCCGGCAGCGTTTCACCGTGCCGTGGCCCGCCGACGGCAATCTGCGCATTCGGATCGACCTGCTGGCCGGTGGCCGGTACACGACCAACTCCGTGTCCCTCAAGCCGGGAGATACCGCCTATCTGACCATCGAGAACCCCGTGCAGCGGTCGTTGCTGAGGCGGTAGGAGCCGGTCCCTACACCCCGTAGGGCACCCAGATGTTCTTCACGCGGGTCCCTTTTCGCATCAGCAGCTCGCCGTCCCGTCCCGACGGGGCGAGCCAGTCGACCGCGCCTTCCCGGTCCACCCACACCCGCTTGAGATTGCCGGCCGAGCGGCGCTCCGTATCGCCGGACAGGTCGTCGGCGACGAAGTCCCAGACCTGATCGACGTCGTCGTGGGCGGCGAGGGTAGGGACTACCTCCCGGTGGATGCCGGAGAGGATGTTGACGGCGCCGGGGGGGATGTCGGAGGTCTCCATGACCTGTACGAGGTCGAGGGCGGGGATGGGGTAGCGTTCGGGAAGCACCACGACCGCGACGTTCCCCTGTGACAGTGCGGCGGCGATGGGGCCGGCCACCCCCGCCAGCGGCGCCCGGTCCGCGCAGCGGATGGCCACCGTGCCGACCGCCTCGTTCATGGCGAAGGTGACGTTGCGGAAGGGCGTGGAGTGGACCCGGCCGTCGTGCTTGTCGGCCCAGGCGGCGAAGGTGAAGAGGGTCTGGACCGCGGCCCTCACCTCGGCCCCGGCAGCCGCCCGGTCCACCCCGGCGCTGCGGATCAGTTCGTCGGCGAACTCCCGGCCCCGCACGGCGAGGTTCTCGGCCAGGAAGTACAGGATCTGGGCGCGCAGGTGTCCGTTGCTGCCTGCCCACGCCGCGCGCGCCCTGGCCGCCGCCTCCACGGCGTTGCGGACATCCTTGCGGTTGCCGCGCGGCACCTCGGCGACGGGTGTGCCCGCGGGGTCGGTGACGGTCAGCGAGTAGCCGCCGTCGGGGCGCTTCTGCGCACCGCCGATCCAGTGCTTGCGCGTGCGGTCGATACGGTTGCGGGGTGGGGGGGGCACCGCGTCGGAGGCCGGATCCCGGGTCGGGCCCTTCGTAGCTCCCTCATCCCCCCGGTCCCCCGCCACCGGCTTCAGGTACTCCCACATCCCCTCCCGCCCCCCCTCGCGGCCAAAGCCCGATTCACGATATCCCCCGAATCCCGACGCGGCGTCAAAGAGGTTGGTGCAGTTCACCCACACCGTCCCGGCCTTGATTGCCGGCGCCACCTCGAGGGCCAGACTCAGGTCCTCGGTCCATATGCTCGCGGCCAGCCCGTAGCGGGTGTCGTTGGCAAGCGCGACGGCCTCTGCCGGCGTGCGGAAGGTCAGGCTCACCAGCACGGGCCCGAAGATCTCCTCCGTGACGATGCTGCTTGAAACCGGTGCCCCAGTGCAAAGGGTGGGTGGCATGAACAAGCCGTCCTCCGGGACCGGTCCCGACGGCTGCCAGATGGCCGCGCCGTCGGCCTCGCCCGCCTCGAGGTAGCCTTGCACGCGGTCCATCTGCACGCGGTCCACCAGCGCCCCCATGTCGATCGCCTTGTCCAGGGGATGCCCGACGCGGATACGTTCCATCCGCTCGCGGAGACGGTCGTGCATCTCCTCCTCCACGCTCTCCTGTACCAGCAGCCGCGACCCCGCGCAGCAGACCTGTCCCTGGTTGAACCAGACCCCGTCCACCACCCCCTCGACGGCCGCGTCCAGGTCGGCGCTCTCGAAGACGACGAAGGGCGATTTTCCGCCCAGTTCCAGCGAAAGTTGCTTGCCCGTGCCGGCGGTCACCCGCCGGATCTCGCGGCCCACCCCGGTGGAGCCGGTGAAGGCTACCTTGGCGATGTCGGGGTGGCGCACCAGCCCCGCACCGGTGGCGCCGTCCCCCGTCACGACGTTGAGCACGCCGGGGGGAAGCCCCGTCTCGTCGGCCACCTCGGCGAAGAGGAGCGCGGTCAGCGGCGTGTATTCGGCCGGCTTGAGCACCACCGTGTTCCCGGCCGCCAGAGCCGGCGCCACCTTCCACGCCAGCATAAGGAGCGGAAAATTCCACGGGATGATCTGGCCGACCACGCCGACGGGTTCGTACCCCGGGAACTCATCGGGTAGCAACTGCGCCCAGCCGGCGTGATGGTAGAAGTGGCGCGCGGCCAGCGGGATGTCCAGGTCGCGCGATTCGCGGACGGGCTTGCCGTTGTCCAGCGATTCCACCACCGAGAAGAGCCGGGACCGCTTCTGAAGCTGCCGCGCCAGGCGGTAGAGGTGGCGGGCGCGGCCGTGGCCCCCGAGTTCCTGCCACCCGGGGAGGGCCTCGCGGGCCGATGCCACCGCGCGGTCGATATCCTCCGCGGTCCCGTAGCGGAATGTGGCAAGCAGCCTGCCGTCCGCGGGACAGCGGGTCTCTTGGACTTCGCCCTCGCCGCCGGTCCAGCGTCCGCCGATGAAGTGGCCGAAGCCGCGCTGCCCGTCCCGCAGCCACTCGTTGGCGAAGTCGTCGCTCTCGGGAGCGGGCCCGTAGTCGGGGTTGACGAAGGCCTTGCGGACGAGGGAGCCGGGGGCTTCGCGGGCGAGAGTCATGTGTTCAACCCATCGGATGGCGGTGAAAGGCCGAATAGCGGCCGGTGACGTGGTGCTCCAGCTGCCGCTCGATATCGGCCAGGAGCGAACTGGCGCCGATCCGGAAGAGGTGCGGGTGCATCCAGGCGTCGCCCAGCTCCTCCTTGACGAGGACGAGCCAGGAGAGCGCGTCGCGGGCCGTCTTGAGGCCCCCCGCGGCCTTGAGGCCCACGCGGATCCCGGTGGCGCGGAAGTAGTCGCGGATGGCACGCGCCAGGATGATGCCCGTGGGCAGGGTGGCGTTGACCGTCTCCTTGCCCGTCGAGGTCTTCACGAAATCGGCCCCGGCCATCATGGCGACGATCGCGGCCCGCTTGACGTTGGCCAGCGTGCCAAGCTCACCGACCCCGAGAATGACCTTCATGTGGGCATCGCCGCAGGCGTCGCGAAAGCCGGCCACCTCGTCGTACAGCCGCTCCCAGCCGCCCCGCAGCACCGACCCCCGGGTGATCACCACGTCCACCTCCTCCGCCCCCGCGGCCACCGACTCGCGAATCTCGGTCAGCCGCGTCGCGAAGGGCGACAGCCCCGCCGGGAAACCGGTCGACACGGCGGCCACCGGGATCCCGCTTCCGCGTAGCGCTTCGCACGCGGTGGGAACCAGGGCGTGGTAGACGCACACGGCCGCGGCCTTCACCTCGGAGGCGGGCACGCCGAGGGCGGCGAGGAGGTCGCTCCGCACGGGGCGCCGGGCCTTGCCGCAGAGGCGCCGCACCCGTCCGTCCGTGTCGTCTCCGGCCAGGGTGGTCAGGTCGATCATGGTGACAGCGCGCAGCAGCCACCCGGCCTGCCACTCCTTCTTGACCGAGCGTCGCGTGGTGAGGGTGGCGGCGCGGTGGTCGGCGGCGGAGCGGTTGACTCGGGCACCGCGCACGGCGTCAAGATCCAGGGGCATGCCCGGATTGCGCGGGCTCGGGCCGGGCGGAGCGTCCGGAGCGGTGGCCGCACGAGCGGCGGAGGTCGCTGAATGACGGATCACGCTATACTGTGGAGTTGGCGAGGTTGTGGTGGGGAGAACGCGGAAGATAATCGTTCTGGATCCGAAAATCGAAGGAGGAACAACGCAGAGCGAGGCCTTGGAGTGGCGAAATGTATACTAAACATGACATAATGTAATCTTGCCTTTACATCGCAAGCAGGTGGGGCGAAGCGATCCAGTGCGGACGCCTCGCCGCTCGAATGCCGGGAGGGGTCTTCCTGGGGCTGACTCGCCGAGACGGATCGCGAAGCTGATCGCCCGTGTCGTGGGTACCGCCGCGGGGATCTTCTACCGCGTGGATCGTCACGGCCCACCCTTGCCCCGGGGGCCGCTGCTGGTCGCCGCCAACCACCCGAACAGCCTTCTTGATCCGGTCCTCATCTTCCGTTGCAGCGAGCGCATGCCCCGTCCGCTGGGGCGGGCGCCTCTCTTCGACCGGCTCCTACTGGGTCCGGTGCTGCGGGCGATCGGGGGGATTCCCGTGTACCGCAGGCAGGACGACCCCGCGGCCATGCACCGCAACGAGGACATGTTCCGGGATGCGGTAGCCGTGCTGCACGGGGGCGGCGCGATTCAGATCTATCCTGAGGGAAAGAGTCATTCGGAGGCGCAGCTGGCCGAGTTTCGCACCGGGGCCGCCCGCATCGCGCTACAGGCGGAGGATGGGGTGGGGTGGGGGCTGGGGCTCTCGATCGTGCCGGTGGGGATCACGTACTCGCGCAAGGAGCGGGCCCGAACGGGGGTGGCCGTGCGCTTCGGCCGTGCCTTCGGATGCGCCGACCTCGAGCACGCCTACCGGGAGGATCCGGTGGCGGCCGCGCGGGAGCTCACCGAGCGTATCGAGGCGGGAATCCGTGCACAGACCCTCAACTTCGTCCACCACGAGGACCGCGAGCTGGTGGAGGTGGCGGAGCAGCTGTACGTGCGCGAGTCGCGCTGGGTGCCGTGGCGGGCCAGGGAGGAGATGGGTGCGCGCTTCCCGCGCGTGCGGCGCTTCGCCGCGGGGCTCGAGTGGATTCGGCGCGAGGCGCCCGAGGAGCACCGGGAGCTGAAGCGCAAGGTGGCACGATATGCCGCCATGAATGCGCGGGTGGGAGCGGGGGAGGGGGGGGTTCCGCCCCGTTTCGGCCTCGTGCCCGTCGCGCGGTACATCCTGGTGCGGGGAACCCTGCTGTTGCTTGGACTTCCCCTGGCCGTGGCGGGGACCCTGTTGTGGACCCCCGTATTGTGGCTTGCCGGCCTGGTCGTGGTGCGTACCCGTCCCGATGTCGAGGTGACGGCCACGTACAAGCTTGTGGCGCTCCTGGGGGGGGTGGTGGCGGCGTGGGTGTTGTGGGCGATGCTGGGGTACGTGTTTGGCGGGACCCCGGCTGCGGTGGTGGCCGCGGTGCTGGCTCCTCTGTGCGGGTACGCGGCCCTGCTGTGGGTCGAGCTGGCCCGGGAAGTGCGAGAGGACACCGTTCTGTTCTTCAAGCTGCAGGCCCGACCCGACCTGCGGAGGGACTTCGCCCGGATGCGCGCGGACCTGGCCGGTAACTTCCGGCGTCTGGAGAAGCGTTGGGAGGAAGGGGAGTTGCCGTCTTCGCGGGATGATGGCAACCTGTCGGTGCCGGAGGGTGCCGAGAGGGGGTGATGGGTGGGGGTCGTCGGGTGACGGTCCCTCGGTGACGCTGGCAGGTGCCAGGGGTGATTGCGGGGGCGGATCGGGACTGGTGTTCCGTCTGGTCTTCAAAACCAGTGCGCCCGGCTAAGACCCGGGTGGGTGGGTTCGATTCCCACACGCCCCCGCCATCCGTGGACGTGGGCCGTCAGTCCCCGCCACTCGAGAACAGAACAATGTCCTCCGGAGCCAGGAGCACTATGCCCCGTATCTCCTCCGGAATGGTGGGGATCCCACTCGCCTGGACCCGTGTTGACTGTCCGGGCGACGCCTGTGTCACCGTAAACACCCGGCCTACGATGCTCCCCGTCGACAACAGGGCCGAAGCCGACGACGCCGTGCCACCCTGTATCGCCAACGGGACCGCCATGTTGAATGGTGCTCCCCGGGCGAGGACCAACCGCACCGAAGCGGGGGAACCCGCGGTGTCGGCAGCGTCGGTCCGCTCGAACCGGAGCGGGAGTTCGAAGGGTGCCCCCGGATTGGCGCCCAGATTCAGGTATAGCAGGCTCGACAGCCCCGCGAACACCCCCTCCGGCAGGGACGCCAACCGGTTTTCGTCCAAACTCAGGGACATCAGGCTCGTCAGCCCCCCCGAGAACACCCCGTCCGGCAGAGACGCCAACCGGTTGTCCGTCAAATCCAGGTACATCAGGTTCGAAAGCCCCGAGAACACCCCTTCCGGCAGCGAGGCCAGGCGATTCCGGCGCAGGCTCGCCTGTTCCAGGTTTGTGAGCCCCGAGAATACCCCCTCGGCCAGCGACGCCAGTTCATTTCCGGACAAGTGCAATTCGCGGAGGTTGGTGAGATCCGCAAACATACCCTCCGGCAGCGACGTCAACCGATTGGCTGTCAGCCGCAACCATTCCAGGTTGGCGAGCCCGGAGAATACCCCCTCCGGCAGCGACGCCAATTGGTTTTCGGACAAGTTCAATTCGCGGAGGATGGTGAGCCCCGCAAACACACCCTCCGGCAGCGACGTGAACCGACTGTCGACGATAATCAGGTGCGTCAACCAGGTCATTCCGGCGAAATCCCCCTCACGAAGCTCAGTGAGATCAAACACGCCAAGAGTACTGATGCGGGCCAGGTCCTCTGCCGTGATGTCCTCGCACCGGGTTACACCATAGACCTCCTGGAGGATTGCATCCCGAACCTCCGGCGTTCGCTCGCACACCCCGATCGGCTCGGGTCCCATGGCCCGTTCACACCCTGCAGTCCATACCAATACCACGATCATCGCCAACAACGATGACACGGGTCCGCGAAGAAAGTCTTGAGTCCACATGGCCAATCGCACCTGCCTCTCACCGGTCCAGTAGTGAATCCCGCGCCTCGGTCGCTTCGAGAAAACACTCACTACGCGGCCAGGGTCCCGGAGGTTCCTTTCACGGGGACCAGGATTCCTTATCTTCCACCATGCCCAGCGAACCGCTCCGCGTCATCGTCAACCCCGCCGCCGCGGGCGGCCGCGGACGCAACGCCGCCCGGGATCTCCTGCGAGCCCTCGACACCCGTTCCCAACAATACGACGCCCGCTACACCGAGGGCCCGGGGCACGCCTCGCGCCTGGCTGCGGAAGCGGTGTCCGATAGCGCCGGCCGGATCGTCGTCGTCGGTGGGGACGGCACCGTTCACGAGGTCGCGGACGGGTTGATCGGATGCGGAGCGGACCCGCTGCCCGCGGTCGCCGTCTTCCCGGTGGGGACCGGCAACGACTTCTATCGCATGGTGGGCCCGGACCGCAGCGTGTCGGCTGTGGTGGGCCTGCTCGACGACGGCATGGTCCAGCACTTCGACATCGGACGCGTGGCGTGGGAGGGGGGTGAAAGGACTTTCGTGAACCTCATGGGCGTGGGGATTGACGTGGAGGTGCTCCGCTGCCGCAGCCGCTTCTCCCGGCTCCCCGGGCTGCTCCAATACCTGGCATCCTTCCTCAATGCGCTTGTCACCTTCCGGCCCCCGGAGGTCGACATCGATACGGAATCCGGCGACGGGCAACGCATTGCGGGCGCGACGACTCTAACGGTGATCACGGTGGGACCATCGATCGGCGGGGGCTTCATGATCAATCCGGAGGCGAAGGCATCGGACGGCAAGCTGGACCTGTGTCACGTCGGGGCGCCCGGTGTGCTGCCGATTCTGCGGCTGGTGCCCCGGGTCATCCGGGGGACACACGGGGGGTCGCCCGTCGTGACCATGCGCCGCCTGAGCCGTGCCGTGCTGCGGCGTCCGGGCGGGGAGTCGATGTGGTTCGAGATCGACGGGGAGCTGTCTCCGGAACCGGCCCGGGAGCTGCGGGTAGAGGTGGTTCCGGGTGCGTTCCCGGTGCTCGTGCCGGGGAGGGCGGCGTGAAGGGGGTGGGGGTGCTGGCACCGGCGCGTTGGAGGGCGGTGGTGCCCCTGATCGGATTGGCCCTGACGTGGGGAGGCCCGGGGTCGGCCCAGGAGGTCGCCGGCGATGCGGCAGCGCAGGATTCCCTGGTCCTGCCGGATTCCCTGCGCGTGGGCCCCAGTCCCGCAGGGGCGTTTCTGCGCGGCGCGCTCATTCCCGGTTGGGGGCATGCGGCGTCGGGGTCGCTGACCCGCGGAGCCTTCTACTTCGGGATCGAGGCGGCCGCCGGATGGATGGTGTTCAAGACCTGGCGCAAGCTGGGTGTCGCCAGAGAGCAGGTTGCGGTCTGGGAGGATAGAATCACGGCCCGCCTGATGAGCGAGGGGATCACCGAGCCGGAGGACATCGAGTCCGAGTTGGAGCAGGACGACGAAGTCGCCCGCCTGCGCGGACTCGTCGACTCGCGGAGGGAACAGCGGGAGGACTGGGCGGCGGTGGCGATCTTCTTTCTGCTCATGTCCGGGGTGGACGCCTTCGTATCGGCCCATCTCCAGGACTTTCCCGAACCCCTTACGGTCGAGGGAGACCCGGGCGGGACCATCTCGGTGACGATTCGGGTCCCGGTGGGGTGAACGGGGTTCGGCCGCGTGTTGCTACCCGTCCCACTCGTGCAGCATCGGTTTGCCGGAGTCGTCGATCGTCACATAGGACCGGTGGAGGACCCAATCGCCCGAGTTGACGTAGTAACGCCCCGGGGCGACCTCGGTCACCATGGGCTGGTGGCCGTGCCCGAGGGCGACAATGTCGAGGGAGGGGTCCTGTTTCAGCCTGGCGGTGGCCCATCCGGACAGGAACGCCGTCCTTCCTTCGTTGGCGGGCGCGGCCCCCGCGTGGAGCTGGTGCCCGGTACCCGAGACCCAATCGGCGAGACGCGCGCCGAGATCCGGGTGGATCCAGCGGAACACCCAGCGCGTGGGCCGGCCACGGAGGACCAGCCGCAGGATGCGATACCCCAGATCTCCCGCGCCGAGCCCGTCGCCGTGGGCGAGGAGGACGGATCTGCCCTTGAGCTGCATCCGCACCGGCTCCTGGTGGAATTCGACGCCGATTTCGCGCCGCAAAAGGTCGCCCCCCCACCAGTCGTGGTTGCCCCCCATGACCAGAACCGGCAAGCCCGATTCGACCAGGTCCGCCAGAAGGGCGAGGACCCGGACGTGTTTGGAGAAGACCACACTGCGGTATTCGAACCAGAAGTCGAAGAGATCCCCGTTGATGATCAGGCGGCTTCCCGATTCCTTCACGTGCAGAAGCCAGCGCCGGAATGCTTCCTCGGTTTCGCGGGGAACGGCGCCGAGGTGAACATCGGAGATGAGAAAGACGGGTCCGTCGGGCATGACGCCGAAGCTAGCAGGCCGTGGATAAACCCGCACGAGCACCGAGCGGAAACCCGGGGCAGGGCGGTAGGCGGGGTGGAACTCGTGGAGCGCGGGTTCCTTTTCGCGGCGGCTCCGCGGTTGCGACTTGCGGCGGCAGGTGTGCTGCCAGGCCTGCTCGCCGCGATGGGGTGCGCCGGCTCCGCCCTGCAATCCGCCCCGGCGCTGCCCCGTTCCGACCTGGACGCGCAGGTGCGGATCGCCGGCGAAGCGAGCCGGATCGACCGACCCGTCCAGCTGACCTTCGCCTGGCGCGCCCGCGAACCCGACTTTCGCTGGGACGGATTCGGCGTGGCGCGCGTGGAGCCTCCCGACAAGGCGCGTCTGGACCTCTTCCTGGACAACGGCGAGACCGCCGCGATCGCGGTTCTGGTCGGCGACGACCTGCGCGTCCCCGCCGGGCTGCCCCTGGAACTGGTCCCCCCTCCGGCGCTCCTGTGGGCAGCGCTGGGAGTCTTCCGGCCGGGCGCTGGGGTGGAGGCGTTGGAAGGCCGCCGCGCGGACGCCGCGATGGAGCTGCGGTTCGGGCTGCCCGGGGGGAACGTTCTCCGCTTCCGGATGCGTGATCTCAGGGTGGTGGAGGCCGCCGTGCTGCAGGAGGGAGCCGAAGTGGAACGCGTGGTGGTTGCCGCGTCCGGAGAGGAGTCGGCCTACCCCGCCGAGGCGACCTATCGTAACCTTCGTGACTACCGTGAACTCGAGCTGCGACTGGAATCATTCGAGCATGTGGACCCTTTTCCGCCGCACATCTGGGACCCCGGGAGGCTGTAGCATGACGACCCGCCGCACTGGAATGGCCGGCCTACGGGCTGGGGGAAACCGGCGCCGGGCCGGGATCGCCGTGGCCGGATTCGTGGCCGCCGCCGCGCTCGGCATCGGGGGCTGCAACTACTCCTTCGTTGCCGGCGCCGGCCTCCCCGACCACATCCGCACCATCGCGGTCCTCCCATTCGAGAACGAGACCGGCCGCTTCGAGCTGACCCAGGAGATTCACGATGCCCTCCTGCGGCAGCTTCCGCGAGCGCTGGGACTGAACCCGGCGGGTGAGGAGACGGCCGACGTGGTGCTGAGCGGAACGATTCTGAACTATCAGCTCACGGCGCCGCTGTACCGCCGCGGACAGCAGGAAGAGAGCGTTCAGGTCTTGCAGCGAGAGGTGGTGCTGCAGGTCGGGGTGGAGATCCTGGACCGCGAGGAGTACACCATCCTCTGGGACGACTCCCGGCTGCGCGTGGTGGGACAGTACCTCGACGCCAGCGAGACCGAGGACGTGGGCCGCACCGAGGCCATCAAGCTGCTGGTACAGGAGATAGTGGACGGGGCGCAGTCCAACTGGTAGATTCGCCCGCGGCAGATCGCAGTCCGTGGCAATTTCCCGCGTTGGGCCGGTCGAAGTCAGCGGGGATTCTGGCGCGGACCGCGAATACGGTCCAACCGCGCAAGGGGGAGAATCGATCACTTGAACCGCGTCCTCTGGCTGTGGGGGATTCTGTTCGCCCTTTGGCTCCCTCTCTCTGACCACTACGAGCCGCTCTTCCTGTTTTTCGGGGTGTTGACGTGCACCATCGCGGTCTTCGTGGGCGCGCGCATGGGCATTGTGGATCGCGAATCGGTTCCGGTGCAACTCGTGTGGCGGGGGGCGCTGTACCTCCCCTGGCTGGTGTGGGAGATCTTCAAGTCCAACGTGCGGGTAGCCCGGATCATCCTGACCCCACGGCTACGCGTCGATCCCTCGATCGTGCATTTCCGGGCCTCCCAGCTAACCGACCTGGGGCGCTTCATCTACGCCAACTCGATCACGCTTACCCCGGGCACGGTCACGACCGGGATCGTGGGCGACGATTTCGAGGTCCACGCCATCGTTCAGGAGGAGATCGACGGCTCGGAGGAGAATGAGATGAACCGGCGCGTGGTGGTGCTGGAAGGGGAGGGGGCGTAGACCGTGTTCGCCGTGACCGCCGCCGCGCTGTTGGTCGCAATGTGCCTGGCCATGTGCCGGGCGCTGCTCGGGCCTACCGCGTACGACCGGGTGCTGGCGCTCAACAACATCGGTACCATGACGGTGGTGCTGATCGCGGTGCTCGGCTTCCTGAACGGACGCCCCGACTTCCTCGACCTCGCGCTCGCCTACGCGCTGATCAACTTCATCGGCACGATCGCGGTGCTGAAGTACATCGAGTACGGGGATCTGGGGACGAGCGGCGGCCCCCGGCGCCGGAACGCGTCCCGGCGATGATGGCACAGGTGCTCTCGGTGCTGGTCTGGGCGCTGCTCCTCTCCGGTGCCTTCTTTCTGGTCACGGGAGCGCTGGGAATGGTGCGCCTTCCGGACGTGTTCACCCGCATGCACGCGGCGGGGATGGCCGACACCATGGGAGCGGGCTTGATCCTCGTGGGGCTGTGCGTGCACAGCGGCGTCAACCTGGTCACGCTGCGGCTGCTTCTCGTGCTGGCCTTCCTGTGGTTCACGAGCCCGATCGCCACGCACGCACTGGCGAAGGCGGCGCTCTCGGGCGGGGCCGAGCCGTACACGCTGGCGGGCGGGGACGAGGGCGAACGCGGCACTGAAGCGGAGGGAGGTGGCATGTCGTGAGTATCGTGGTCGACATCGTCCTGTTTACCCTGCTGGGCGCGACGGGGTTCGCGCTTCTCAAGATCCGCAATCTCTTCGCGGTGGTCATGCTGGCCGGGATCTACTCGCTGCTCTCGGCGGGTCTCTTCACGGTCATGGACGCGGTGGACGTGGCCTTTACGGAGGCGGCGGTGGGCGCCGGGATCTCGACCGTGCTCTTCCTGGGCGCCCTGGCCTTGGCCGGACACCACGAGAACCGCCCCGGCCACACCCCGCTGCTCCCCCTCGTCGTGGTCGTGGTGACCGGCGGGGTGCTTGTCTACGGGACCATGGACATGCCCGGCTTCGGCCACCCCGGCAACCCGGTGCACCATCACGTGGCGGACCACTACCTGGAGGAGAGCTACGACGAGATCGGCATCCCCAACGTGGTGACCTCGGTGCTGGCCTCGTACCGGGGCTACGACACCATGGGCGAGACGACGGTGGTCTTCGCGGCGGCCGTGGGGGTGATGCTGCTGCTGTCGGGGGCCAGGCGGGCGAGGTCGCGTGCGTCCCCTGGCGAGGGGCGTGACACCGGTGGCGGGGCAGGGAAGGGAGACGCCGGATGAGAGAGGAGGTCATCATCCGCGTGGGCGCGAAATTCCTGGCCCCCTTCATCATCATGTTCGCGCTCTACGTCCACTTCCACGGCGACTACAGCCCGGGCGGGGGCTTTCAGGCCGGTGTGATCCTGGCCGCCGCCTTCGCCCTGCTGGCGCTGGTCTACGGGCTGGAAGCGGTGCAGAAGGTGCTGCCGCTCCGGTTCACCCGCATGTGCGCGGCGCTGGGGGTGCTGATCTTCGCGGGCGTGGGCGTGGTGACGATGCTTCTGGGCCATAACTACCTGGGCTACAACGCGCTCGCCTCCGACCCCACGCACCCCGAGCACGGCCAGCACTACGGCATCCTGCTCGTGGAGCTGGGCGTTCTGGTGACGGTCTTCGGGGTGATGGTCACGGTCTTCTACCTCTTCGCCGGGCGGGGAAGGAGGGGCTCGTGAGGCTCGACTTCTTCGTCTCCCAATACAACTACTGGGTTGTCATCTTCCTGATGATGGTGGGGTTCTACATCCTCATTTCCCGCGGTAATCTGATCAAGAAAATCGTTGGGCTGAATGTATTTCAGACCGCTGTCTTCATGTTGTACATCAGCATGGGAAAGATCACCGGGGGGACGCCGCCGATTCTGGTCGACGGAGGCCATGGCGGTGGGGAGGCGGCGGAGCAGGTGATGTACTCCAACCCGCTGCCCCACGTCCTGATCCTCACCGCGATCGTGGTGGGCATCGCCACCACCTCGGTGGGGCTCGCCCTGGCCGTCCGCATCAAGGAGGCGTACGGGACGATCGAAGAGGACGAGATCAACCGCATCGAGGCGGAGACGGAGGCGGGGGAGTGAGGGCCCGCCGCTGATGTCCGTCCATCTCCCCGTCCTCCAGGTGGTGGTGCCGCTGCTGGCGGCCCCCCTCTGCGCTTTCCTCCGGAACGCGCGGGCGGCGGCCATTGTGGCGGTGCTGGCCAGCTGGACGGCGCTGGCGATCGCCCTTTCCCTTCTTGGCGACGTCATGAGCGCCGGCGTGATCTCCTACGCCATCGGCGACTGGGCACCGCCGATCGGGATCGAGTACCGGGTCGACATCGTCAACGCCTGGGTGCTGGTCATTGTGGCCACGATCGCGTCTGCTGTGGCGCCGTACATGATCACCAGCGTCGAGGACGAGGTGGAACGCCGCCGCATCCCGCTCTTCTACGCGGCCTACCTGCTCTGCCTCTGCGGGTTGCTGGGGATCGCGATCACCGGCGACGTCTTCAACGTCTTCGTCTTCCTGGAGATCTCTTCGCTGTCGGCGTACGCGCTCATCGCGATGGGGACGCGCCGCCGCGCCCTGACGGCGGCATTCCGCTACCTGATCATGGGTTCGGTGGGGGCGACCTTCATCGTCATCGGCATCGGTCTCCTCTACGTGATGACAGGTTCGCTGAACATGGCGGATCTGGCGGTGCTGCTTCCGGAAGTGTGGGATTCGCGCACCGTCAAGGTCGCGTACGGGTTCCTTGGCGTGGGGTTCTGCCTCAAGCTGGCGCTCTTCCCGCTCCACCTGTGGCTCCCGAACGCCTACGCCTTCGCGCCCTCCTCGGTCACGGCCTTCATGGCGTCCACCGCCACCAAGGTCGCGGTGTACATGCTGCTCAGGTTCTTCCTGACCATCTTCGGGGCGCCCTTCTCCTTCGGCGTGATGGCGCTCGACCGGGTGCTGCTGCCGCTGGCGCTGGTCGCGATCGTGAGCATGTCGCTGGTGGCGATCTTCCAGGTCGACGTGAAGCGCCTGCTGGCGTATTCGTCGGTGGCGCAGATCGGCTACATGATTCTGGGACTGTCCTTCGCGTCGGTGACCGGGCTGACGGCCACCCTGCTGCACCTCTTCAACCACGCGCTCATGAAGGGGGCGCTCTTCATGGCGCTGGGGTGCGTGGTCTACCGGATCGGCTCGGTGCACATCGACGCGATGGCCGGGCTGGGCAGGCGGATGCCGTTCACGATGGCGGCCTTCGTGGTGGGGGGACTGAGCTTGGTGGGGGTGCCGCTCACGGTGGGGTTCGTGAGCAAGTGGTTCCTGATTCTGGGGGCGCTGGAGCGGGGGTGGTGGCCGGTGGCGGTGATTGTGCTGCTGACTTCGGTGCTGGCGCTGGTGTACGTGTGGCGCGTGGTCGAGGCGGCGTATTTCCGGCCGTACGAGGGGGACGAGGGGGACGAGGGGGCGGGGGAGGCGCCGTGGAGCCTGCTGGCGCCAACCTGGGTGCTGGTAGGGGCCAACCTCTACTTCGGGATGAACGCGGTGCGCACGGCCCAGGTGGCGGAACGGGCGGCCGAGGTGCTAATGACGGGGGTCGGGCCATGACCGGGGGCGCGCCGTGACGATCGAGTCGATGTTGTGGCTTTCGCTGGCCGTGCCGGTCGTCGGCGCCGCGGCGATCGTGTTGCTGCGCCAGAGCCCCAATGCGCGCGAGGCGGCCAGCCTGGTCACCGCGGGGGCGCTCTTCACCATCGTCCTGCAGGTGTACGCGGCCGTGAGCGAGGGTGGCCGCCCATCGGTGGTGCTGGCCGAGCCGATTCCGGGGATCCCGCTCGCGCTGGAGGCCGAACCCCTCGGCGTGCTCTTCGCGCTGGTCGCATCGTTTCTGTGGATCGTCACCACCATGTACTCGATCGGGTACATGCGGGGCCACCACGAGAAGAACCAGACGCGCTTCTACCTCTTCTTCGCCTTCGCAATCGCGTCCGTGATGGGCGTCGCCTTCGCCGGCAACCTCTTCACCCTCTTCGTCTTCTACGAGCTTCTCTCGCTGACCACCTTCCCGCTGGTCACCCACGCCGGCACCGACAAGGCGAAGCGGGCGGGACGGGTCTACCTGGGCATCCTCTTCGGCACCTCGATCGCCTTTCAGCTGCTGGCCATCGTGTGGACGTACGCCATCACCGGCACGCTGGATTTCCAGGACGGGGGAATCCTGAACGGGCGGGCCGCGGGGGCGGTCGTCCCGGTGTTGCTGGGCCTCTACGTCTTCGGGATCGGGAAGGCGGCGGTCATGCCGTTCCACCGCTGGCTCCCGGCCGCCATGGTGGCGCCCACCCCCGTGAGCGCGCTGCTGCACGCGGTGGCGGTCGTCAAGGCGGGGGTGTTCGCCGTGCTCAAGGTGGCCGTGTACGTCTTCGGGATCGACTTCCTGGGCGCGTCCGGCGCTTCCGTGTGGCTGATGTGGGTCGCCGCGGCGACGATCATCCTCGGGTCGCTGGTGGCCTTCACCAAGGACAACCTCAAGGCGCGGCTCGCCTACTCGACGGTAAGCCAGCTGTCTTACGTTGTGCTGGGAGCCATGCTGGCGAATAGCTGGGGCGTGATCGGGAGCGGCATGCACATCGCCATGCACGCCTTCGGCAAGATCACCCTCTTCTTCTGCGCCGGCGCGATCATGGTGGCCGCCCACAAGAGCGAGGTCAGCCAGCTGGGAGGGCTGGGCCGCAAGATGCCGGTGACCTTCGCGGCATTCTTCATCGGGACGCTCTCGATCGTGGGACTGCCGCCCACGGGAGGGTCGTGGAGCAAGTGGTTCCTGGGCCTGGGATCGCTGGAGGCGGGGCAGGTGGGGCTGGTGGCGGTGCTGATGGTGAGCTCGCTGCTGTCGCTGGCGTACCTGATGGAGATTCCGCTGAAGGGGTTCTTCGGGAAGGCGGAGGCGGAGGTGGGTGGCCACGAGGGACACATGCATCAGCCCGGTGGGCACGACGACGACGGGGATCACGGGCGCCACGGCGAGGACTCACACGATGCCCACGGTCACTACCACCGGGCGCCCGCGTGGTCGCTGGTCGCGATCGTAACCACGGCGGCGGCCTGCCTGGCGCTCTTCCTGTACCCCGAGCCGTTCTACCGGCTCATGAGCATGGTGGCGGGACCATGAGCGAGCACAAGCCCAACAGCGTGCCGTCGCCCTGGGCGGGCCGGATCCTGGTGATCTTTTTCGTCCTGTGCGCGGTCGTGCTGGGGTGGGACTTCTTCGCCGACCGCGAGGTGCATCATCCCCTCGAGGAGTGGAAGATCATGTACCCGGTCTTCGGGTTCGTGGGGATCTCGCTGCTGATCCTGATCTCGAAGGTGCTGAGGCGGTTGGTGATGCGCCGGGAGGACTACTACGATGATGGGTAGCGTCCCCCCGTTCCTGATCTTCCTCGCCGGCGCGCTGGTGGTGCCCTTCCTGCGGCGCGTCCCCATGGTCCGCGCGGCGTGGCTCGTCCTGATCCCGATCGTGGGCGCGCTCAACGTGATGGGGATCCAGGAGGGATACGAGCTCCAGTTCCAGTTCCTGGGCTACACGCTGACTCCGGTGCGCGCCGACCGCCTGAGCCTTCTCTTCGGCTACCTCTTCCACCTCGGCGCCTTCATCTCGATCGTCTACTCGCTGCATCTGAAGGGCGGGGACCGTCCCACCGTGCAGCACACCTCGGCGGTCATCTACGCGGGGAGCGGGCTGGGCGCGGTCTTCGCGGGCGACTTCATCACGCTCTTCGTCTTCTGGGAACTGCTGGCCGTCAGCTCCGTCTTCCTGATCTGGGCCCGGCGGTCCCCGCGCTCCGTCCGTGCCGGGATGCGCTATCTGCTGGTGCACGTGGTCTCGGGGGTGACGCTGCTCGCAGGGGCCATGGTGCACGCCCACGACACCGGAAGTCTAGAATTCGGCCCGATGGGGCTGGAGGGGCTGGCCGGGTGGCTGGTCCTCCTGGCCTTCGGGGTCAAGGCCGCCTTCCCGCTGCTGCACAGCTGGCTGATCGACGCCTATCCCGAAAGCACGCCCACCGGCACCGTATTCCTCTGCGCCTTCACCACCAAGGTGGCGGTGTACGCTCTGGCGCGCGGGTACGCCGGCACCGACGCCCTGATCTACATCGGCGCCGTCATGGCCTGCTTCCCGATCTTCTACGCGGTCATCGAGAACGACCTCCGGCGCACGCTGGGCTATTCGATGATCAACCAGATCGGCTTCATGGTCTGCGGGATCGGAGTGGGCACCCACCTGGCCATCAACGGGGCCGTGTCGCATGCCTTCAACGACGTGCTCTTCAAGGGATTGCTCTTCATGGCCATGGGCGCGGTCATGCACATGACGGGGAAGACCAAGGCGTCGGAGCTGGGAGGCCTCTACAAGACGATGCCCTGGACCGCCACCCTCTGCATCATCGGTGCGTTGTCGATCTCGGCGGTCCCCTTCTTCAACGCCTTCGTGTCCAAGAGCATGATCATGTCGGCGCTCCTCGAGGAGCACTTCAACTGGGTCTGGCCGGTCATGCTCTTCGCCTCGGCCGGGGTGGTTGAACACGCGGGGATCAAGATCCCCTACTTCGCCTTTTTCGCGCACGACTCGGGCATTCGGACGCGTGAACCGCCGTGGAACATGCTGGTGGCGATGTGGATCGGGGCGGCGGCGTGCCTGGCGATCGGCATCTGGCCGCACCTGCTGTACGGGATGCTTCCGTACGATGTTGAGTATGAACCCTACTCATATACTCATATTCTCACCCAGATCCAGCTCCTCTGCTTCGCCATCGGGGCGGTGGCGGCCTTCCACCTGTGGAAGATCTACCCGGCCGAGATCCCGTCGGTGAACCTGGACGCGGACTGGGTGTACCGGCGGGCGGCGGTGAAGGTGACGGGTTGGACGGGTTCGGTGGTCGCGGCCGTGGACGGGGCCTTCCGGGGCAAGGTGCTGAAGACGGTGGACAGGACGCTGCGCGGCGCGTTCCGGGCGCTCGGGCCCCGGGGCATTCTAGCGCGTACGTGGCCTGCGGGGAGCATGGTGTTGTGGGTTTCGATTCTGTTGGCGGCCTTCCTGTTTCTGCAATTCTTCTAGCAGTCCGTATGTGGACGCCCCAGGGTGGGCAAGCCCGGATGCGGGAACCGAGTCGGTGGCAATCTGGTCAGGTACTGTCGTATGTCCGGCCTCTTGATGCGGCTCTCGTTGGCCGCGGGCCCGTATGGTGTTCGTGAGATCGGATCCAAATCGTGGAAGCGGGCTCTCAGGCCCTGGACTGCTAGCTGGTTTTTCCGATCCCGTCTCATCGACCGTTTGCCCTTACTCCGTTCGTGCGTCCTGCCGCCCAATTATCCCGTCGGCTTTCTGCTTCGCTTCTTTCCTTTCGCCGCCCGCTCAGGCGGCAGCGCGGTACGCCTCCTTCCTGGTGGCCAGCGCCCAGACCCTCCGCGCCGTCCTGTTGGCGAGCGCTACCGCGACTAGCTTCCTGGGCTTGCGCGCCAGCATCCCGGCCAGCCACGGATCCGCGATCTCGCCGCCCCGGCTCGCGTGCCGAATGACCGCCATGGCTCCCGTGACCAGGAGGCGTCTCAGGTCGCGCTGCCCCATCTTCGATATCCTGCCCAGCCTCGGCTTGCCGCCGGTGGTGTGCTGCCGAGGCACGAGGCCGAGCCAGGCCGAGAAATCGCGCCCGCACCGGAAGCCCTCCATCGGCGGCGCGAAGGCCTGGATGGCCATCGCAGTGACCGGCCCGATTCCGGGGATCGTCATCAGACGCGCCGTCTCTTCACACTCCCGCGCGCTCACCCGGATCTCGCGGTCGAGCCCATCGATCTTCTCGTCGAGCTCATCGATCCGACCGAGCAGCAGACGGCCCAGCTCGACGACCGCCTCCGGAAGGCCACAGTCGCCGTCCTCGAGCACCCGGGCCAGCTGCCCGATCCGGGACCTGCCCTGCGGAGCCACAACGCCGTACTCGGCCAGGTGGCCCCGAAGCGCGTTGATCGTCTGCGTGCGCTGGCGCACCAGCAGGTCACGCGTGTGAAAGAGCATCCCCCGCGCCTGTTGCGCCTCGGTCTTTACCGCCACGAAGTGCATCGTCGGACGCTGCGCGGCCTCCGTAATCGCCTCCGCGTCGGCCGCGTCGTTCTTGTGGCGCTTGACGAACGGCTTCACGTAGATCGGGGGCACCAGCCTCACCTCGTGGCCGAGCGCCATGATCTCCCGGCCCCAGTAGTGGGCGCTGGCGCACGCCTCCATCGCCACCGTGCAAGGCGGCTGCGCGGCGAGAAAGCCCATCAGCTTCCCGCGGCTCAGCTTCCGGCGGTACGCCACCGACCCGTCGGCCGTCGCCCCGTGTACCTGGAAGCTCCTCTTTGCCAGATCGATCCCGATGATGCTAACCTCTTTCATGTGGATGCCTCCTCCCTCAGATGGTTCGACATATCGCTCAGTACCATCTTGGCACATTGCGATGCCGTCGGGAGGGGGCGTCCACTCCATCGTGGATAAGGCCGCCCGAGCACCGAGAGCGGTGAGGCGCCGGGCTGGCAAGGCGCGACGAGAGGGGAATAGCGGGGCTATTCGCCCGAGGAGCAACGCAGAGCGGAGCCTTGGAGAGGTATAATGTATACTTTACCTTACTTAATGTAATGTTGTCATCACATCGCGAGAGGGGTGGGCGAAGCGGTCCAGCCCGGATGCATCGCCGGTCGAATGCCGGGAGGGTATTGTTCACGGGCTGCTGGGGCGAACCGGGGTGACGGACTTGGACCGGGGCGGGAAGCTGCCGGGGTGTGCCAAGGCCGGAATGTGGGAAGAGCGCGAGCGGGAGGGACACGCGTGAAGTTCCGTGCGGCGGAAGAGAAGATCCTTGGCCGCGCCGAGGTGGTCGAGCGGCTGGGGCCGGGGCGATCGTTCCGCCTGGTCTTCACGAACGGCTGCTTCGACCTGCTGCACCCGGGCCATGTCGACTGTCTGGAGCGGGCACGGCGGCTGGGCGATGCGCTGCTGGTGGCGGTGAACACCGACCGGTCCGTGCGGGGGCTGGGGAAGGGGGAGGGGCGGCCGCTCGTGGATCAGGACGGGCGCGCGAGGGTGGTGGCGGGGTTGGGGTGCGTGGACTGGGTGACCCTCTTCGACGAGGAGACGCCGGAGGAGCTGATCGCCGAGGTGCGGCCGGACGTGTTGGTGAAGGGGGGTGACTATCTGGAGGCCGAGGTGGCCGGAGCGGGGGTGGTGTGGGGGGGTGGGGGGCGGGTGGTGATCGTGCCGCTGGTGCCTGGATACTCGACGAGCGCGCTGGTGCGGCGCATCCGTGAGGGGCGGTGAGGCTGCTTCTGGCCACCCGGAGCGCCCACAAAGCCCGGGAAGTCGCGCGGATTCTGGGGGAGGGGTGGGGCGGGAATCTCCTGCTCGCCACCCTGGAGGACGCTTCGATTCCCTGGTCTCCCGTGGAGGAATCGCTGGAACCGTTCGACACCTTCGAGGAGAACGCCGCTTCTAAGGCGCGCTACTTTGCCCGTCTCTCGGGCCTTCCCACGGTTGCCGACGACTCCGGCATCGAAGTGGACGCGCTGGGGGGGCGTCCCGGTGTTCGCACCAAGCGATTCGCGCCTTCGGGACGCTATCCCGATCTTTCGCGTGACGAGGCCAACAATCGCTACCTGATCGAGCGTTTGGGGCATGTGCCGATGCGTGAGCGCGGGGCGCGGTACGTGTGCGTGGCCAGCTTCATCGATCCGGTCAGCGGCGAGACCGCCCACTTCCGGGGCGAGGCACCGGGGAGAATCCTTCGCGAGGGGCGCGGGACCGGCGGCTTCGGCTACGATCCCATCTTCTGGGACGACGATTTGCGGCGCGGTTTCGCCGAACTGACCGAGGCCGAGAAGAACGCTCGCAGCCACCGTGGGAAGGCGTTCCGGGCATTCGCGAGGTTCCTGGTGGACCGGTTGTAGCAACCGCTGGAAAAGACGTCCCGGCGGCGTGCGTGCGGCGTCCGCGTGCGGGACCGGGTGGGTCCGCTACGCTGCCGTCCCGCTACCTCCCGCGCCCCGACACCGAGTCCCCGTAGACCAGGGCGTGGTCCATCCTGTGAATCCCCAGCATGACCCAGCAGATTGCGAGGTGGACGGGGAGCGCGAAGGCGATCATCTGCCGGTTCCCCGTCGAAGTCGCCGGAATCAGGTTGAGGATCAGCGCCACGACCGCCAGTCCCAGCGCCCCCAGGACGAATCTCCGTCCCCAGATGCTCGTTCGTCCCTTCCTGATGGCCCGGAGCACCGCCGCCGCCACGCCGATGCCGAGAGGAGTGAACAGCAGGACGTTCTGGTTCCAGTACATGAAGTCGTGATCGGTCCAGTGAACACCGATCATGACCGTACCGGCCACGAAGCAGAAGAGTCCCCATACCGACGCGCCCAACCCCAGCCCCAGCCGGCCCAGCCTTGAACCCGCCGCGGCCCTGTACCCCAGGAGCGAAAGGACCAGACCGGTGACGAGTCCCGTCAGGAGGAACAGCAGGTCGAGGGACGGCGCGGCCACGGGCTCGTGCTCCCGCGTCGAATCCACCCACAGCTCCTCCGAACGGACGAGCGGAGTGCGCGTGCCGTCGGCCCGGGTGACGAACAGGCCCCCGGCCGTGTCGCGCAGCTTCATCGGGATCCACATCTCGTCCCAGCGATTCGTCGGCTCGTCTCCCTTGGGACCGAGTACGATGTCGATCGCGAGGTAGCCGACCGCGTCCGTCGAGGTGAGGCGACGAGTGTCCCGCCGCCAGGTGGAGCCGGTCGGGGGGCCGTCGGTGGCGGCCCGCAACTGTCCATCGAGGATGGTGTCGAGCGCGTCCCGGAGCTTTGTGGAGCAGTTGTTGAGGTAGTATTGGTACGGGTAGATGTAGTTCTCGGGCAGGACGGCGGTCTGAAGCAGCTGGAGAAGGCGAACCTTGCGGTCCGGTTCCAGGTTCAGTTCCTGCGCCCAGATCCTGCGGTTGCGGGCGCGGTACGCGCGGAGCAGCTGGGGGACCGGGTGGGCGTCGACCTGGTACATCATCAGCCCCTTCAGGAACTGGAGGTAGAAGCCCGCGTCGGTGTCGTCGAAGATCCCGTAGTTGAAGGCTTCCTCGTATCCGGTCTCGGCGTCTCGAACGACGAGGGCGTTGTGACCGAAGAGCTCCCAGATGAGGTCGCCCGGCTCGATGGTGAGGAGGTAGACGGAGAGGGAGGAGCCGGGGGGTGGGGTGAGGGGGGGGAGGGTGTCCGGTTCCTGGGCGGCGGCGGCGGGGAGGGGGGTGGCGAAGAGGAGCAGCGCCGCCAACGTCCGCAGCCAGGGAAGCCGCGCGAGGAGAGCGCGCGGCGGTACGGACATCCTGCCGGGACGACGTCGCTTCAGGTGCAAGGGGTCTCCTTTCCGTCAGCCTACCGCGTGAGCGGCGAATGGGCGATCTTCTGGAAAGATACCACCGGCGTGGCGTGGTGGGGGCCGGTCCGTGTCTTGGGGGTGGCCGGGACGCGCTAGCGGGGTATCGGGGCGTGGCGCAGCCCGGTAGCGCGCCTGCTTTGGGAGCAGGAGGTCGCCGGTTCGAATCCGGCCGCCCCGATTGAAGTTACGTGATTTGGGGGGGGTGATGCTCGCCAATTATGCTCGCCAATTGGACGCGCAATCAACCCCTCGGTACTCCTCGATGGCTTTTCTGAGCCTCGGCCCGCTCAAGCAACATCGTGCTGCTTGATCCAGTCGCGCAGGGCGTGGTCGATTCGTGTCTGCCAACCGCGCCCTCCCGCGCGGAAATGGTCTGATGACCTCGCGGGACAACCGGATGGTAGTCGATACCTTCGGTCGCGCTTTGGGGGGACGGCCCCGACGAACGGGGGCCTTGGCGAGCTTCTCCGGCCAGCCGTCCTTCGAGAGATCGGGGGCTGTGTCGGGGTCAAAACCTCGGGCCGTAGAGTCGTCGTTCTCGTTCATTGGCCCTCCTCATGCTGATGATCCTGTGTTGCGTCGTCTCGGCGCGTCCAGACGTCGCGAAACGCTCGAGGCAAACTCGGGCACTCGCCTGCACGGTCCGCACCAATCCGCTCGATGACTTCCTGCAGCCACTGGCGAGGAACCTGCATGCGCGCATCGCGCAACGCCAGGAAGATCGCCTCGCTCTGGCCAGACCCCCCAAGTCGCTCAGCCACCAAGGGGTGGAGTAGCACTTCGACTGTCGACGCGAACAGCAGGTCCGGGAAGCGGGCAGCACATATCCTCCTCGCCTTGCGTTCGTCGATCAGCGCGATGCCATCATGCCCCACGGCGTAGGCGATTGTTGCGGCTTCGCCGTCGTCCAGAGTCCCCTCGAATCCACCCTCGACGAGCGAACGGTAGACCAGATCATCCCCAGGCCCTGGCTCCGCCAACTCAACCACCCGCTGGCTGATCAATGCCTCGAGTTGCTCCCCGCATCGATGTCCCTGGGACTCACCCGTGGACAGCTCCCGGCGGACGTTGGGCGTCACGAAGAACGGGTTCGGGAAAGCACCGATGATCGCGGTCGCGCTCGTGGTCGCGTTGAGGTTGATGATCACGCTGGCATCGGTCACGACCGGGACGCATGGGCTAGCGGGGAAGCTTGACCAGTTCATCCGCCTCGTGTTTTTCGGTCTCCACGCCGTCAAGAAGCTGCCTCACCTCGAGACGATGAAGCCTGAGCAATCGTGCGAGCTGTCCCTCGCTGTAGAAGGTCTTCTTCCATGCTTCGCGTGCCAGAAGCGCCAAACGTGGCGGGACGTGGTCCCGATGCGAGGTCCTGTCCATTTCCTGGTGGGGCGACGCTCTTGACACTTCCTCCGCCTGCCTGTCCGTAATGCCCCCGTGGGCTTGAAACCAATCCCAGGTTCCATCGCGAGCAAGCCCCAGTTCTTCGAGTCGGCGGACCATGGCTTCGCGCGAGACCCCAAAGCTGCGAGCCAGAAGAATCACGTGACGTCGAGTCAGGTGCGAATGGCCTGCCGTCAGTTCGGCGAATCGCTGCTTGACGGCGCGTGCGGGAGTCAGGAAGGAACGCGCGAAGGAGTCCGCGTATCGCTCTTCCCGCGAGCGCGGGCTGCAGTCGGACCTCAGGACACCAGGATCCCGCCGGGTCGAGGTAAAGTGTCCCAACTCGTGTGCGACCGTGTACGCGCGCCGGCCGATGGGATGGTTGGCGTTCAAGAGCATACATGCGCCCACCGCGTCATCGTAGGCAAACAGTCCCGAGATGCGGCTGTCGAGAGGCCGCAGATACACGCGGATTCCGAGGTCCAGATCCACCATGGAAACGACGTCCTTGACCGGACCTGCTCCAAGCCCCAGCCAGACACGCAAGTCCTGCGCGTCCTGTTCCGCCTGGGCGCGGACATCGCCTGGAAGGATGTTTCTCTCGCGAGGATAGTTGCGATGCCGCTCGACTCCCAGAGCATTTTCCAGCTCCACCTCGGCGCTCACCAAGTCAGTCAGCAGTCGCGCGGCTTCATCGGTCGCCCGGTCGGCGCTTCGCGGCAGTCTTCGGAACTGGGGCACGAGGTCGAGATGGACCGCATCCTGTCGCACTATCGCGTTTGCGGACGTCCCGTACAGGAACGCAAGCTCCTGCAATTCTCGGGTCCTGATTCGCCGCCGCCCCTGTTCGATGGCGACGAGCGTGGTACGCGCAATCCGGATCGCTTCAGCCGCGTCGGCTTGCCTGAGCCGCGCCACCTGTCGCGCGATCCGGAGTCGTTGGCCGATGGCGCGATCGGTCAACCTCTCGGTACTCAAGGTCATCGGTCACCCCCGAATCCAGTTTTGGACAAACGAACCTGCTTCCAATGCGCTCGCATCGGCAGGCTCTTCCATGGTCCGTCGCTCATCGTACGTCCTCCATGTCAGATACTGTACACTGTAGGTATGACAATGTCAACGTTCGGCGGCGCGTGATCTGCGGACAGAGAGGGAGCTTCGAGGGTACTCAAGCGGTGATCTCGACGGGGGAATAGCACTTGGATACTTGACAAGTACGACACAATGTCGCATTATACGATAGAATGTCGTAGCACAGGAGACAACCGCCGATGACAGTACCGAAGCTTGCGAACGCGGAACTCGCGGTCATGAACCAGGTCTGGGAGGAGGGGAGTGTGACGGCCCGCCAGCTCCGGGAGCAGCTTTACCCGGACGCCAGGAAACCGATGCATGGCACGATCCAGAGGCTGCTGCAGCGGTTGGAGGACAAAGGATTCGTTGACCGGGACAGCGACCGGGCCGCTCACCTGTTTTCGCCGCGGATCAGCCGGGCGGCCTATGCTGCGGGTCGTCTGGAGTCCCTGGCGGATCGGGTGACCGGCGGCTCGTTCGTGCCGATGATCACGCACCTGGTGGAGGAGCGGAAACTCTCCGACGCCGACATGGAACACCTGCGCCGCCTGCTGGAGGAGAGATGACGGATCTGGCCCTGCAGATCGCCGGCAGCAAGCTTGCGATATCGATCGTCCTCGGCGGTGTGGTGTGGCTCGCGGCGGCGGGCGACCGACGGCCGCGCCTGTGCCACGCACTCTGTCTCTTGCTGCTCTCGGCTCTGCTCGTCCCCCCGCTGATCGCCATCCCCCTGCTGGGGCCCGAACTCCCTGCCGCCTTGTCGGTAGACCCCCCGCTCGCGGTAGCGACTTCCCCGGTCGGCGCCGAGGCCCCGCCCGTTGTCGCCGGGGACGCCGTGGAAGGACCGTGGTTTGTGCGAATCGCAAGGGCCGGGTTCGTCCCCCTCTGGATCCTCGGCGTTGCGGCAGTCCTGGGTTGGACGGTAGTGCGGGCACGACTCTTCCACCGCTTCCTGCTGGGAGCTTCGAGCGAAGCCCCGGCCGCACTACAGCGGGAGGCGAGCGAGATCGCGCACACCCTTGGCCTCGCGACGGTTCCGGCGATCTACACGACTGACGCACTCATTTCCCCGATGGTCTGCTGGAGCGGCGGCGCAGTGCGCGTGTACATCCCGTCAGCTCTCCTTCGGGGTATGGAGCCCACCCAGTCACGTTGGATTCTGGCGCATGAACTGGCGCACGTCCGGCGCCGCGACCACCTCGTCCGCTGGATTTCGATCTGGTAGCCGACTCCGTGATATGGGACCTCCACTCGCGTCTGTCCCCGGTTGAGGGGGACGCAGGCTCGACGGCCCGCGTGCCCAGGCATCCCGACGAGGTCTGGATTGAAGCGCACGACCTTCGCTCGACCTCGGACGGGGAGTCCACCGTACCCGAGTTGGGATTGCTTCTTGTCGATTACGACCCACGGATACCATACCAGGAGAATGAAGCGCTGTGGACCTCCATTGCCGAACTGCCCGCGAGTGATCGAGACGCCGAATTCCTGGTTGCCAGGCAGGTCGGCGGTGGCGGATGGACCTTCTTGGACGAAGTTCCCGAGGGTTCAGGCTCAACGCTGCATCTCATCGGTCGAGCGAACTAAAAGGGGGTGAACTCAGAATGTCCCGTCCGTCCAGGATCACGATGTTGAGACGCATTGTACTCGCCGCGGCCCTCACAGCCGGCCTCGGGGCATGTGAAGGCGCCTACCGTGTCGGCGGACTTCAGGACAGTGATCGGTTGATCACGCTCGCGATGGATACGGTGTATCACATCGGTATTACCAAGGGCGAGCACGACTTCGTCCGGGTTTCGTCTGTCGGCTTCGACGCTTCAGGACGGCTTCACGTACTGGACACCGATGCGCATGAAGTCACGTCCTGGGACGGTGATGGCCGGATGATCCGGCGTTTCGGGTCGAGGGGCGACGGTCCGGGCGAATTCCGGACCCTGCGGGGTGCCTACGTGTTCCGGGACGGCACGGTCGCGGTCCTGGACATCGGCCATCGCGCCCTGGTGACCTTCGATGCGGCCGGCCGGCATGTGGGCAACATTCGAATTGCGGGCGGTCCCATCCCGGGAATGGCGGGCAGCCCTGTCCCGGGCAACAGCGCGGTAGCCCTGGCTGGGGCGCGGCTGGTTGGGCCCCATGACCCCTGGATGACCAGCGGCAGCGCGAGGGACAACGAGCGGCCGGTATACCGGTTTTCCCTTGAGCACGACTCTCTCGGATCCGAGCTGCTTTTCGTCGCCTGGCGCTCGACCGAGGACGACGTGAGCTTCGTCCCCTCCCTGCGCCATGCTGCGCTTCCCGACGGCCGGATCGTGGCCGCCGAATCAGCCGTGGGGTGCCGGATTGACATCATCTCCACGGAGAGGGCGGTGGACGGTACCCTTGAACGGTCGGTCGCCCCGTGGCCGGTTTCCGAAGAAGTGATGGAAGCCGAGCGCGAGCGGCTGATCGCGGGTCTCCTGGATGAGAGAGGGTTGGCTCGGGGCCTGGAGGAGATGCAAGCGGCGATGGGGATCAGGCTCGGACAAGTTGACCTGTCCCAGGTTCAGGAAAACTCCTGCGCCCTTATCGCGGAACGTCGCTTTGCCAGTCACGTTCCAGTGATCGACCGCCTGCGAGCGGACTGGGGCGGCCGGGTCTGGGTTGCCCGGAGCGACTCCATGGGAGGGGGGGACGGACCGATCGATCTGATCACCGTGGACGGCGCATACCTGGGCACCTGGCACCCGGGAGACCTCGGACTTCCGGCGGCGTTCGGCCCGGATGGACTGATGGCCTACCGGCGAACTGACGAGTTCGGAGGGCAGAGCATCCTGGTCGTGCGATTGGATCGGGAGAAGCTGGATTGAGTTGGTGGTGGGGAATTCGCGTTAACGAGTTCTCACCCAGCCCTTCGCGCTAGGATCTCCCCCGTTCCAGCCGCCAGATGTCCACGTGGTCCAGGTCGAGGCTGTCCTAGCGGATCGTCAGCAGGTGGTCGGAAGCGTCGAAGGCCGGCGCGATGCCTCGCTTGCGGGGGGGCGGGAGAACGCTGCCGAGGAGTCGCCCGTCGGCGTCGAAGACCTCCCCGCGGTTGTCGGCCGTGCGTTTCACCTCGACCCAGAGCTTTCCGTCGGGTGCGATGTACAGTCCACCGAGGATCGGTCTTGTGGCAGGCCGGGTGGGGCCCGAGGGTTCGCATGACGCGCCCGTTGCGCTGCCGGCTCGCCGAGGTCGGCCCTTCGGGGTTCGTTCTGAATGTCAACCACACATGACATTTTGTAACGTTCAGTTTACAGTGGCCGACTATCCCCAAGGATCCCCCATTCCCCAGAATCAGTCCCATCTGGCGGCCATCACCCGGTCGTGCAGAGTCTGGCCATCGTCGGCCAGCCGCTTGAACAGGCTGGATCCCGTCGCGTGGGCGAGGATGCCGGCATACGGAGTGGGGGGGAGGCAAGAGAACTGGCTGGTGTGAGAGCCGGTTTGGAGCGGGGGTCCTGAAGAAAAACAGGGTATGACGGAACAGGCCGACCCCCCCGGGGTGGATCGGCTTTCAGCGAACTCCCCCGCCCCCATTGTTCCGCTCCAAAACGGGCGCGGGGAGCTTTACGACCTGCGCGTTACTTGGAGAAGCTGGCCCGCGCCTCGTCGGCCGTCGCGAAGACCTTCGTGAGGCGAACGAATCCGCTGACCTCGAGCACTTCGCGGATGTGATCCGGCACGGAGCAGAGCGCCAGACCACCGCCGGCCTCATTCGTCTTCCTGATCGCGATCAGGAGGACGCGCAGGCCGGCACTGCTGATGTAGTTGAGGTCACCGCAATCGACCACGAGGCTGCTTACCCCCCGGTCTATGATCGCGCTCAGCTCCTCGTCGAAGTCCTTAGCGTTCGCGGAATCGATTCGACCGTCGACCACCGCGACGGCCGTGCTTCCGGAGTAGCTGGTCTCCACATTCATGTTGGGTCCTCCTGGTGCGCCCCGAGTGGCTGCACGAGGTAAAGGCGGTTCCAACCGTCCACCCGCTCATAGTTGAGCGCGTGAACGAACGCCTTGGTGAGGTGAATGCCGAGTCCACCCAAGCGGCGGTCCTCGGCGGAAAGGTCCAGATCGGGTACGGGCGCGTCCCGTAACGGGTTGAACGGTCGGCCGTTGTCTTGAAGACGGGCTTCCAGCTTGTCGTCCGTCAGGTGCAGGGCAAGTGTGATCACCGGTGCGGCGGCGCCTTCCTCGAAAGCGTACGACACGACATTCGTCAGCAGTTCATCCAGGGCCAGCTGGAACTTGAAGGTCAGGCCCATCGGCAGGTCGTGCTCGAGGGCAAACTGCTCGAATTGCTCGACCGCCCTCCGGGGTTCGTCCCTGTCGAGCCCAACTTCCAGATCGAGCTTGGCGTCCACCGTGATTCTTCCGGATTCAGAGTGTCGGCTCACCGAGGCCTCGGGCAACATGAGACTTATCCTGGGAATGGCCTCGACCGAGCGCTGCATTCGGGTAGCGCCGACCGGCACGCGGACCTCCCCCCCGGGGAGGCATCCGGCCGCGGCAAGGGCGTCGAGACACGTAGGCGTAGCTCCAGTGGCACGGCTGTGGGAATTCGCGAGCGTACAGCATAGTAACATATTGGGCAAGTAACTCCAGGTCCAGAAGAAGAAGACTGAAGTCCGCCGCAACGGTGTCCCGGTCCGAACAGGGCCTCCCTGGTAGCGATTTCGAGGCCGGACCGATCCTGGATAGCTCGAAGGTCGGTGACCGCGGTTGATCTGCTTGACGGAGCCCGACGCTCCCCGAATATTAATCCGCGGAGCCGCGGGGCCCCCGAATTGGGTGACCCATCCCACCGCGCAAGCCGAAATCCAGGTTGCCCCTGATGTGGCTGGTCCATGCCGCCTAGTGCGGGCCCCCGCAGTGGGCAGAATGGCGCGCAATACTTAGACTTATGGTTCGTGCCGCCGTCGGGGGGACGGTTTCGCGCGAAGGACGCCTGCCCCACTTCTCCCCACCTCCCAAGAACCTGGATGCGACTTGATGGCGAAGATTCTGGTCGTTGATGACGAGCCCGATCTGGAACTCCTCCTCCGTCAGAAGTTCCGGTGGAAGGTCCGAAAGGGTGAGTTGACCATGGTCTTCGCCCAGAACGGGGTCGAAGCTCTGGAGCAACTCAAGGTGCATCACGATGTCGACATGGTGTTGTCGGACATCAACATGCCCCAGATGGACGGCCTCACGCTCCTGCACCAGTTGAACCAACTGAACTACGATCTGCGGGCGGTGATCGTGACCGCGTACGGGGACATGAAGAACATCCGCACCGCCATGAACCGGGGTGCCTTCGACTTCGTCACCAAACCTCTCGACTTCAAGGACCTGGAGACCACCATCTCCAAGACGCTGGCCCACCTGGAGGTCATGCGGGAGGCGCTCCGCTCCCGGGACGAACTGGTGGCGCTGCGCCAGGAACTCGGGGTTGCGGCCCGCATGCAGGAATCGATCCTTCCGACCCGGTTCCCCGAGGATTCCCGCTACGAGATTCATGCCTGGATGACGCCGGCCAAAGAGGTCGGGGGCGATTTCTACGACTTCTTCAAGCTCGAGGGCGGTCGGATCGGCATCGTCATGGCGGACGTGTCGGGGAAGGGGGTGCCGGCCGCGCTCTTCATGATGGTGAGCCGCACCCTGATGAAGGGGACCGCCATCGGCGAGAACGATCCGGCGAAGTGCCTGGAGGAGGTGAACCAGCTGCTGGTCGAGTCGAACGAACAATCCATGTTCGTGACCGTCTTCTACGCCAGCTTCGATCCGGCGACCGGCGTCCTCGACTTCGCGAACGCGGGGCACAATCTGCCCTACGTTGTCAGGGCGGACGGCGAAGTGCATGCCATCGACTGCGACGCGGGGCTGGTGCTGGCGATCATGCCGGACTTTGAGTTCCCGGGAGGGTCGATCCGGTTGGATCCCGGCGACGCGGTGTTCTTCTACACCGACGGCATTACCGAGGCGATGGACGAGGATGGAGTCGAGTTCGGGGACGACGAACTGACCGCGGTGCTGGCGGAGACGTCGGGCACGAGCGCGGCCACTTTCAACCGCAAGGCAGTGCAGGCCGTGCAGGAGCACGCCGGCGAAGCCGCCCAGTCCGACGACATCACCTGCCTCACGCTGAGGTATCTGAGGGAATCGTAATTGAGAATGTTCCCGGTTCGGGCGGCTTCCGGGATCGCCATCGCGGCGGCGTTGGCCTCGGCCGTGTTTGCGCCGGGAGTGCGGGGCCAGGAGGAGGGTTCGGGTGGTGACGGTGTGTTTCCCGACTCCATCGTCTTCGGCCAGTCGGCGGTGATGAGCGGGGAGAACAGCGAACTGGGGCTCAACATGAACCTCGGGGTGCGTGCCGCCTTCGAGGAAGCCAACCGGGCCGGGGGAATCCACGGCCGTGCTCTGCGGCTCGTCACGAGGGACGACAGGTACGAGGCCGAACTCGCGGTGGAAATGACCAGGGAACTCATCGCCCGCGGCGTGTTCGCATTGATCGGCCCGGTCGGTACGCCCACTTCCAGGCTCGCATGGGGGATCGCCAGCGACGCCCAGGTGCCGTACATCGGGGCATTCACGGGCGCGGGACTCCTGAGGGGGACGGACCAGCCCTACGTGGTCAATCTGCGAGCGTCCTACGCCCAGGAAACCGAGGAGATGGTGAAGAGACTCACCGAGGACCTCGGATTCAGCCGCATCGCGATCTTCTATCAGGATGACAGCTATGGACAGGCAGGTCTGACCGGCGTGCGCCAGGCCCTGAACAAGCGCGATCTGGCCCTGGTCGGACAAGGCACCTACGTCCGCAATACCGCGGCGGTCAAGCGGGCCCTGCTGGACATCCGCGAGAGCAACCCCGAGGCGATCATCACCATAGGCGCATACCGGGCAGCAGCCCAGTTCATCCTGTGGGCCAAGAAGCTCGGCATGCGGGCCATTCACCTGAATGTCTCCTTCGTCGGAAGCAACAGCCTTCTGGATGAACTCGGGGGCAACGGCGATGGTGTCGTGGTGACCCAGGTAGTGCCCTTCCCGCGCGATACCGACATTCCCGTGGTTAGGGACTACCAGGCCGCGATCAGGCAGATCGATGCGTCAGCCCAGCCCGGCTTCGTCTCCCTGGAAGGTTATCTGGCCGGTCGCCTGGTGGTGGAAGCCCTGCGCGCCTCGACCGAACCAGGGGGGCCACCGCCCACCCGCGAGGCGTTCCTTCAATGGCTTGTGGATGCCGGTCCCTATGATCTCGGGGGGTTTGAGATCGAGTACGGACCCGGTGACAACCAGGGCTCGGACAGGGTGTTTCTGACCGAGATAATGCAGGGGCGCTTCGTTGCCATAACCGAGTTGCGGCGATGAAGGATAGAACCAGGACGCTGGACCACCGGCTGCACTCGGCCTTCAACTGGGTCCTGAAGCGTCTGCCCGACCGTCTCGGGGACTGGGTGCGCAAGAGGACCGGAGGGCGATTGGGAATCGGCACCCAGATCGTCCTGGGTCTGGGCGGTGGAGTTCTGCTGACGGTTGGCGCCATCGTCATGGCGCTGGTGCTTATGTCAATCGTCAGTGACCGGCAGGGGGAGGTCACGGAAGTCCATATGCCGGCCCTGGTGGGAGCCTTCAACGTTTCCGAGAGAAGTGCGGAACTCGTCCAGGCGACGCCCCGGCTGGTGACCGCCGTCGACTTGCCCCGGCTCGATGCGGTGATGAGGGACGTGACGGTCACGCAATCAGCGCTCACGAGCGCGGTTGACGAGGTCGTGCGGTCCGAGGCGGGGGGTGATGTCGGCGCCAGGGTGGCACCGCTCGTCGACAGCCTGAATGCAATGGTCCGGGAGATCGACCAGTCGATGAG
This sequence comes from Longimicrobiales bacterium, assembly GCA_951828585.1. Taxonomy (GTDB): domain Bacteria; phylum Gemmatimonadota; class Gemmatimonadetes; order Longimicrobiales; family Gaopeijiaceae; genus Bin94. The sequence goes on along the minus strand of OX639991.1, from coordinate 3,993,236 downwards.
GCGCAGGATGGCCCATCAGGCGCGTCTCAAAGAGCTGGAGCAACAGCTTGCCAGCTTCGTCCTTCAGCTGCAGAACGAGATTCTGGAGCCGGAGCTCGACGATCAGCACTTCTTCATGTACACCGGGCTGCGCGAACTGAACGACGCTCCCGTTCCGATGTCCCAGCGAAGGACCACCGCGGAGATGGATCACTATGTCGGCCTCCTGAACTTCAAGGCCTACCAGAACGAGGCGACCCAATACATCAACCGGGCGTTGGCCGAGAACGACATCGTGCAGTTGGATGCGCACCAGGCGCGGGTGAACACCGCGCTCGAGAACGTTGACGGCTCGCTCGAGAAGATCCGTTACCGGCTGAGGTCCCGCCTGCAGTCGCTGGTACAGGAGCTGAGGGAGCTGCACGGGGCGCCCGACGGCGTTTTCGCCACACGCACCGGGGAGCTGGAGGAAATCGCCAACGCCGACTCTCTGGTCGGGCACAGCCGGCAGGTCGCCGAGGATCTGGTCAACCGCGTCGAGACGCTGGTGGGTTCGGCCGAGCGCTCAGCGGAGAGTGCGGCCGAGCGCTCCAACGCCCTCGTACAGCTGGGATTCTGGTCCTTGCTGGTGATCACCATCCTGACCATCGGCATGGCCTACGTCGCCTGGAAGTTCTTCGGCGAGCGACTGCTGGTCAGGATGGGCCGGCTTTCCAGCGCGACGCGCCAGATGTCCAAGGGTGACCTGGATGTCCAGGTGGAAATCGAGGGGGACGACGAGCTGACCGACATGGCCGGAGCCTTGGAAGTCTTCCGCCAGCATGCAGTTGAAGTACAGCGCCTCAACCTGGTCGAGAAGCTGGCGGCCGAGGTTCAGGCCAAGAACGACAAGCTGGAAGACACGCTCGAGAACCTGCGTCGCACCCAGCAGCAGGTGGTCAAGCAGGAGAAGCTGGCATCGCTGGGTGCCCTGACCGCGGGCATCGCGCACGAGATCCGGAACCCGCTCAACTTCATCAACAACTTTGCCGCGCTGTCGTCGGAGCTCATCGAGGAACTGAAGGAGGAGCTTGAAGAGGCCACCAACGGCGACGGCGATCTGGACCAGGAGTACCTCGACGAGATCCTGGGGGACCTCAACACCAACGTGGTCAAGGTGAACGAGCACGGGCAGCGCGCCAACCGCATCGTCGAGGGTATGCTGGCGCACTCCCGCGACGAGGCGGGAGAAGTGGAGTCCATCGACATCAACCTGATGGTCCAGGAGTACGCCAAACTGGCATACCACGGGATACGCGGCACGGACTCCACCTTCAACGTCGACATGATCCACCAGTACGACAAGGACGCGGGCACGGTCGACGGGATCGCCCGCGATCTGAGCCGGGTCTTCCTGAACATCATCACCAACGCCTGCCACGCCACCCAGGCCCGTGGACGCAAGGAGGACAACACCTTCCTGCCCCAGGTGACCGTCGGCACGGACGGACGTGAGCAGGATGTGTGCGTGACCGTCCGTGACAACGGCACCGGTATGCCGGATGAGGTCCTGCGAAAGATCTTCGATCCCTTCTTCACCACCAAGTCGGGGACCCAGGGAACGGGACTCGGTCTCTCGATCTCCCATGAGATCATTCAGGAACACGGCGGCAAGATCGAGGTCAAGACCGAAGTCGGGGAGGGTACCGAATTCAGGATCACGCTGCCCCGCAAGAGCTACGAGCCGGTAACGGCGCAGTCCTGATTGTCCTCTTCCGCCGCGGCCGTCCCGCGGGCCCGCCTCTCCGCCTTCCGACCCCGGGTCGTGGAACTTCGCGCCCTCGTCGCGCTGGCCCTTCCCGTGGCGGTCGTGCAGATGGGCCTCGTGGCCCAGGGGTTGGTGGACACGGCCATGGTGGGTCGGGTCGACGCGGCGCAGCTGGGCGCCGTCACGCTCGGCAATCTCTATTTCTTCAGCGTGGCAGTCTTCGGCATGGGGCTTCTCATCGCCCTCGACCCGCTGGTGTCGCAGGCCTTCGGGGCGGGAGACCGGGACGCGATCGAAGTCGCCATCCAGCGCGGTCTGGTCCTGAGCGTCGCGATCGCCGTCGCGGCCTCCGTACTGTTGGCCGTGGCGGAACCGGTGTTCGTCCTTCTGAACCAGCCGGAGGAGGTGGTGCCGGTCGCCGCCGCGTACGCCCGCACCCAGATCCCGGGCATGTTGCCGTTCTACGGTTTCATCGTCTTTCGCCAGGTTCTGCAGGCGGTTGGCAGGGTGGCTCCGGTGGTCTGGACGATTCTGCTGGCCAACGTCCTGAACGCATTCCTCAACTGGATCCTCATCTTCGGCAACCTGGGACTACCGGAACTCGGCGCGGTGGGATCCGGTTGGGCCACCGCGATTTCCCGGTGGTTCATGTGGCTGTGCTCGCTCGCGCTGGGTTGGCGTGTGCTGACCCCCTACTTGCGGCGCGTGCGTCGCGACCTCTTCGCCCCGGGACCGTTGAAGCGGATCGTACGTCTGGGGTCGCCGATCGGTCTCCAGCTCTTCCTGGAATTCGGCGCCTTCGGTGCGATCGGGATTCTGATGGGATGGCTGGGAACCGTGGCGATCGCGGGCCACCAGATCGCCCTCAACCTGGCCGCCTTCGCCTTCATGATCCCGCTCGGCATCTCGCAGGCGGCCGCGATCCTCGTGGGCAGGGCGGTGGGGCGCGGCGATTCGGCCGCCGCGCGACGGTCGGCGGGAGGGGCGGTGGTGGTCTGCTGTCTGGTCATGGCGGCCACCGCGGCGGTCTTCCTTGGTCTGCCCAGGGTCCTGGCGGACCAGTTTACCACGGAGACCCGGGTCGCGGCAGTGGCCGCGGCTCTCATTCCGGTCGCCGGCATGTTCCAGCTCTTCGACGGCCTGCAGGTGGTGTGCACTGGCGCACTGCGCGGCGTTGCCGACACGATGCGCCCAATGATCTACAACATGCTGGGGTTCTGGCTCTTCGGGATGCCGCTGAGCCTGTGGCTGGGCTTCCGGGTCGACATGGGACCGAAGGGTCTGTGGTGGGGACTGGCGGCCGGGCTGGGTGCGGTCGCCGTCCTGCTCCTGGGACGGATGTGGATTCGCCTGCGCAGACCGCTCGAGCGCTTCTCGCTGACGCACGGCGGATGACGCGTTAGGTCGGCCGGAGCCAGGAACCCCGGCTGGACGGGGCCGGCGAGGAATGCGTGACGCGGCGTCGGGTTCAGCCGTGTGCGGGCGCGGTCAGAATTCTCCCACGAAGCAGATTTCGGTCGCGAGTTCGTAGCCCGTTTCCCGCTCCACGGTCGAGCGGGCCAGTTCAATGAGTTCCAGGACCTCGGCCGCCGTCGCTCCGCCCAGGTTCACGATGATGTTGGCGTGCTTGTGGAAGATCTCCGCGGCGCCCCGCACGTACCCCTTCAGGCCGCATTCGTCAATGAGGCGGCCCGCGCCGATCCCCTCGATCTTCTTGAAGATGGATCCCACGCAGGGATACAGCCACAGGTCGGGGTGACGCGTGTCCCGCCAGGCCAGGTTCTCGCGCACGACCCTGCGCAGTTCCTCGACCGGAGTGGGATGTAGCTTCAGCGAGACGTCCAGCACCAGGTCGCCGCTGTCGTGAATGACGCTGTAGTCGTATCCGAAGCGAAAATACGCGGTGTCGACCTCCCGTATCTCCCCCGCCGGGGTCAGGATCGTTGCACCTTCCATGACCTCTTCCCAGAACATCGTGCGCTCCCGCGCGGGGGCGGGCGAAAGGAAATGGAGGTTCTGCCACACCGCTCCTCCGACCGTGCTGGGTATCCCCACGAAGTGGTGGATGCCCCCCAGCCCGCGCGCCACCGTCGCATTGATCAGGTCGGGGAAGGTGTCCACGCCGGCACCGGCCCGCACCCGCCCCTCCGGGAAGAACTCCACGCCGGAGATGTCACACTTCACCACGACGCCGCGGAATCCCCGGTCCCCCACCAGTATGTTCGCGCCGCGCCCGAGCACGAAACATGGAATCTCCAGTTGCCGCGCGCGGGCAACGGCCCGTTGGAGCTCTTCTGCTGAGCGGGCCCGATAGAACAGGTCTGCCGGGCCCCCGATCCTGAAGGTGGTCAGTGGCGCCAGCGGGATGCCGCGGTGAACCCGATCGGGGTCGACGGATGCGGCGTAGTGGTCGAGGAGCGACGGTTCCGGGTGCTTCACCGGGTGGATGGCCGGGGAAAGTGGCGTTGAGCGGGGGATCAGCTTGAAGTCTCGCCTCCAAGTTGCCCCGCGGCAACTCCCATAGTAGCTCCATCGGTTGTCCAAAGCCGCACATGCCCGTCCCGGAACCGGTCACTGCAGTGCTCGATGAAGTGTCTCCACGATGCACAGTAAGTGATTGTAGTACAACACTATAAACACATGACCACCATCGTGGCACGCTTCTCCGGCCGGAGCCTTTGTCCCGCTGGTACGAGGACACCGTGGAGACCCCGTCCCGGCAACGCTTCGCTGCAGCGTGCCCGAATCCCCGGTCAGGGAAACTCGCGCGAGTCACGGTGTATCACTGTCCCGGGAGGTCGTTCGGGACCTGCCCATCGGTGTCGGGATGCCTCAGATTGTCGCATTGTCACGGACATCGATTCAGCTCGTCATCAGCGAATCCACAAGGAGGGGGCCGGAATGGAAAAGCACCTGATCATGCTCGATAGGCTCGGCAAGGTGTTCCACACCCACGAGGTCGAGACCCACGCACTCTCCAATGTCACCCTGGAAGTCAAGACGGGTGAATTCGTCTCCATCGCGGGCCCCTCCGGGTGCGGCAAGACGACGCTTCTGTCCATTCTCGGGTTGCTCGATTCGCCAACGGAGGGCGTGTACCTGCTGAATGGCGAGCCGGTGGACGGACTCTCTCCATCCCGGCGGGCGGAGATTCGAAACCGGTCCATCGGCTTCATCTTCCAGGCCTTCAATCTGATCGGCGACCTCACGGTCTTCGAGAATGTCGAGCTTCCCCTGACCTACCGGGATATGCCGGGAAAGGAGCGGAAGGAGCGCGTACTGCAATCCCTGGAGCGTGTCGGGATGGCTCACAGGGTGAACCACTACCCGTCGCAGCTGTCCGGAGGCCAGCAACAGAGGGTCGCCGTGGCCCGCGCCATTGTCGGTACCCCCTTTATCCTGCTGGCCGACGAGCCCACGGGAAACCTGGATTCCAGCAATGGGCAAGGCGTCATGAACCTCCTCGGCGAACTCCACGCAGACGGCGCCACGATCTGCATGGTTACCCATGATCCGAGGTACGTGAACGCCGCGGATCGCGCCATCCACCTCTTCGACGGACAGGTTGTGGGAGAGGGCGTGAGCCCGGTCGGCGGAGAGGTGGTGTAGCAAGCTCAACGGGATGTTGGGTGGGGCGCTCCACCCCGTTACGCCGGCGTGGTTCGCCCAGCAGTCCGTGGACAAAGCCGCCCGAGCACCGAGAGCGGTGAAGCGCCGGGCTGGCAAGGCGCGACGAGAGGTGAATAGCAGGGCTATTCGCCCGAGGAGCAACGCAGAGCGAAGCCTTGGAGCCATCGAATGTATACTGTGATTGACAAAATGTAACGTTGTCCTTACATCGTGAACCGGTACAGCAAGCGCCCAGCCCGGATGCATCGCCGCTCGAATGCCGGGGGGATCTTGTCCAAGGGCTGCCAGGGGTGCCGCCCGCGAGACGGGGGATTGCCTTATTTTGTAGCATTCCACCCCACCACCCCGCTCCGATCCAGGAGATTGAATGTCATTTCCCGACAGGAGGGTCCGAATCCTGGTCGCGAAGCCGGGCCTGGACGGACACGACCGGGGAGCCAAGGTGATCGCCGCGGCCTTCCGGGACGCCGGTTTCGAGGTCATATACACCGGGCTGCACCAGACGCCCGAAATGGTGGTTGCGGCCGCGGTCCAGGAAGATGTGGACGTGGTGGCCATGTCCGTGCTGTCAGGTGCCCACATGACGCTCTTCCCCAGGGTGCGCGACCTCCTGAACCGGGAGGGACTGAAGCACGTGTTGCTGACCGGGGGAGGCATCATCCCCGGCGACGACGCGGCGGTTCTGGCCGATCTCGGTGTCGGACGCGTCTTCGGGCCCGGCACTTCGACCACCGAAGCGATCGAGTACATCCGTGACTGGTTCGCCGAACGGGAGGATCCCTATTAGCCCACCGGAGCAGCCAGCAGGGGACGATTCTTCCCGTCCCAATGGTCGGCTTGCCGAGCTCTGCCGGGAGCTCGAGACGCTGCGCCACCGCCTGAGGCTTGGTGGCGGCACGGAGAAGATCCGGCGGCAGCGCGACCGGGGAAAGCTGACCGCGCGCGACCGGCTCCACCTTCTGCTGGACCGCGACGCGACGTGGGTCGAGGTGGGACTGCTGGTTGCACACGACCTTCACGAAGGAAAGGCCCCCGGCGCCGGCGTCGTGACCGGCGTGGGTGTCGTGTCCGGACGCGAGGTCGTGGTGGTGGCCAACGACGCCACCGTAAAGGCCGGCTCCTGGTGGCCCGAGACCATCAGGAAGATGCTGCGGGCCCAGGAAATCGCCATGCGCTGCCGGATCCCCATCATCTATCTCGTGGATTCGGCGGGGGTCAATCTGCCGTACCAGGGGGGCGTCTTTCCGGGCCAGTACGGCGCGGCTCGGATCTTCTACTACAACTCCATCATGCGCCGCTACCTCCGTGTCCCCCAGTTCGCGGCGGTCATGGGCCCCTGCATCGCCGGCGGCGCGTATCTGCCGGCACTTTCCGACGTCATCCTCATGGTGGAGGGGACGAGCTTCATGGGGCTCGGCGGACCGAATCTGGTGAAGGGGGCTACCGGGCAGGTGGTGGACAGGGAAGAGCTGGGCGGTGCGGCCGTCCACACCGGTGTCAGCGGCGTGGCCCACTACAGCTGCGCCGACGACGAGGCGTGCGTCGCCAGGTTGAGGGAGCTGGTGGCGGGCCTTCCCCCCGCCCCCCGGCCCGCCCCCCCAACCGCCTCCACCCCCCCCACCCGACCCGTCGCCGCCCTCTACGAACTGCTCCCCGACGACCACCGCCACCCGTACGACATGGACGCCGTTCTCGAGGTCCTGCTGGACGGCGGCGGCCTCTCCGAGTTCCAGCCCGACCACGCCGCCGAACTGATCTGCGGCACGGGAACGCTGTCGGGACACCCCGTTGCCGTCATCGCGAATCGGCGCGGCATGGTCACGGACCCGCGCGGAGGCCCTCCCCGGCTGGGCGGCATCGTCTACGCCGAGTCGGCCGAGAAGGCCGCCTTCTTCATCGATGCCATGAACCGGCAGGGGACCCCGATCCTGTTCGTGCAGGACGTCTCCGGCTTCATGGTCGGCCCCGAGGCCGAACAGAACGGGATCATCCGGGCCGGGGCACGCTTCGTCGAGGCCATGGCCACGGCAGTCGTTCCCAAGCTGGTCGTCACGCTGAACCACGCCTCCGGGGCGGGCTACTACGCCATGGCGGGGCAGGGCTTCGACCCCGACTTCATCCTCACGCTGCCCACCGGGCGGATGGGGGTCATGGAGGGGGCCAGCGCGGTCATGGCGCTCTTCGGCGGCGAACTCGACCGGCTCAGGGCCGCGGGAGAGGCTCCCGACGGGGAGATGCAGGCCGTCATGGTTGAAGTCCAGGCCGACTACGACCGCCAGCTGGACGCCACCTTCGCGGCGGCCCGCGGGTTCGTGGACGCGGTGGTGCTCCCCGAGGAGCTGCGCGACTGGCTCACCCTGCTGCTCCGGGCCGCCACCAGCAATCCGGGTCCCCACCTGGGGCCGTTCGTGCTTCCGCCCGGGCTGGACGGGAGGGGCCCGTGACGCGCACAACCAGCCGCCGCGCGGTCCCGGCCGCGTCGAACGCACCACGGTCCCGGCGCGGCTCCCCGCCGGGCCCGGTTCGGGTAGCCAGCGGCCAGGGTTTCTGGGGCGATGACCTGGAGGCACCGGTCCGGCAGGTGAACGGGGGCCACATCGACTACCTCATGCTGGACTACCTGGCCGAGGTGACGATGTCGATCATGCAGAAGCAGAGGGCGCGCGACCCCCGCGCCGGATACGCACGCGACTTCGTCCCCCTGATGGAGCGGATCTTCCCGGCGTGCGTCGAGCGCGGCATCAGGGTCGTGACCAACGCGGGCGGGGTGAACCCGGCGGAGTGCGCCACGGCCGTGGCCGAAGCGGGACGGCGGGCGGGGGCGGGGGGGCGCGCCCGGATCGGCGTGGTGACCGGAGACGACCTCATGGACCGGCTCGACGAACTGCTCGCCAGCGGTCATTCCCTCGGCCACATGGAGACCGGGCGGCCCCTGGCCGGGATCCGGGACCGGGTGCGGAGCGCGAACGTCTACCTGGGGGCGCGGCCCATTGTCGCGGCGCTGGCCGGTGGGGCCACGGTTGTCGTCACGGGGCGCTCCACGGACACCGCGCTCACCTACGGCCCGATGGCGTGGGAGTTCGGCTGGCCCCGCGACGCCTGGGATCTGCTGGCGAGCGGGGTCGTGGCGGGCCACATCAACGAGTGCGGGGCGCAGGCCAGCGGCGGCAATTGTTCGGCCGAGTGGTGGTCCATTCCCGACCTGGCCGGCGTCGGCTTTCCGATCGTCGAAGCGAGCCCCGACGGTAGCTTTGTGGTGACCAAGCACCGGGGCTCGGGTGGTGCGGTCAACCTGCGCACCGTCAAGGAGCAGATCCTCTACGAGATGGGCGACCCTTCGTCCTACATCACGCCCGACGTGGTCGCGGACTTCACGACGATCCGGCTGGAGGACGAGGGACGGGACCGGGTTGGGGTCCACGGCGTGCGGGGAGGACCGCCGACACCTTTCCTGAAGGTCTCGGTGGCCTATTCGGCCGGGTACAAAGCGGTGGGCACGCTCGTATACACGTGGCCCGATGCCGTCGCCAAGGCCCGGGCGGCCGCGAGGATCCTGCGCGAACGCCTGGACCGGCTCGGGCTGACCTTCGAAAGGGTGCTCGTGGAGCTGGTGGGATGGGACGCCACCCACGGACACCTGGCCGGCGATCCCCCGGCGGATCTTCCCGAAGTGCAGCTGCGGGTTGGTGTTCGGGGAACGGAACGGGCCCCGGTTGAGCGCTTCACCCGCGAGGTGGCGCCGCTGGTGCTGACCGGCCCTCCCTCCGTGACCGGGTTTGCCGGGGGGCGTCCCCGGGTCCAGGAGATCGTGGCGTACTGGCCAGCGCTGATCGACCGCCGGGCCGTCGAGCCCGGGGTGGCGGTCGACATGGTGGAGGTGTGAGGATGGTGTCATCGGCAGGGCGGCCACGGGTGGAGGCAGTGCCGAATCCGGCGTACCCGGGGGCCGGGAGCGTGCGGGCAGCCCGCGGACAAACCCCCCCGGCATTCGAGGGGCGGTGCATCCGCGCTGGACCGCTTCGCTCTGCGTTGCTCCTCGGGCGAATAGCGCTGCTATTCACCTTTCGTCGCGCCTTGCCAGCCCGGCGCCTCGCCGCTCTCGGTGCTCGGGCGGCTTTGTCCACGGACTGCTAAATGGCTGAAGTACGGCTGGTCGAGCTGGCGCACGCCCGCTCGGGGGACAAGGGCGACATCGCGAACGTGGGCTTGATGGTCTATGACGAGGAAGATTATCCTATTATTCTGAAAATGGTTACGTCTGATCGTGTAAAGAAACACTTCAAAGGTTTGGTTAAGGGTCCCGTGGAACGCTTCGAGCTCGACAACCTGCACGCGGTGAACTTTCTGCTGCACGGTGCGCTCGACGGCGGCGGGACCGTTTCGCTCATGACCGACGCGCAGGGCAAGGTGTTCAGCACGGCGCTGTTGCGCATGAAGATCGAGGTGCCGGACGAGGTGGCCGAACGGGTGCGGGGCCGGGGGCGGTATCCGGGCGGTGGCGCGGGGGACTCCCGATGAGCGGTCCGGGCCGGGAGTCGCTCGTCGGTTGCGAGACCCGCGGCGGGGTTGCGACGCTGACCCTGAACCGCCCCCACAAACGCAACGCGCTGTCGTCGGGACTGGTGGCTGAACTGTCGGAAGGGCTGACCCGGGCAGGCGCCGACCCAGAGGTGCGTGTGGTCGCCCTGCGGGGTGCTGGACCGGATTTCTGTGCGGGCGCCGACCTGTCCGAGATTGCAACGTCTCAGCAGGAGGGTCCGGAGGCCGGGCTCGCCGACGCCCGCGGTCTGGGCGAGGTCTTCGTCCGGATCCACCGCATGGACCGGCCCGTAGTCGCGCTCGTCCGGGGGAGGGCGCTGGGCGGAGGGTGCGGTCTGGCCAGCGCCTGCGACATCGTGCTGGCCCACGAAGGCGCGATCTTCGGGTATCCGGAGGTCCATCTCGGCTTTGTGCCCGCGCTGGTTATGGCGCCGCTCCGCCGCAAGGTGGGCGAAGCGGCCGCCCTCGAGCTGGTCATGCGGGGACACCGGATCGCCGCCGCCGAGGCGGTCGCGCTCGGGCTCGCCACCCGGGTCCTTCCCGGAGACAACTTCGAAGCCGCCGCGGACGAATACCTCCGGGAGCTCGCCAGTCGGCCGGCCACCGCCATCACGCTCGCCAAGCGCCTTTTCCATGGCCTCAATGGCGTCGCCTTCGAGGAAGCCATCGCCAGGGGCGCGGAGATCAACGCCATGGCCCGCCTGACCACGGAGTGCAGGGACGGCGTCAAACGCTTTCTTGACCGGAAGGGGCACTGAGGAGAACAGATGTTTCGCCCATCAAGGAAGAGCAGGGAGGGAGAGGATCGCTTTCTGGCCTGGAAGGTCCGCCTCTTCGTGACCGGTGCGGTCGCGGCATTCGCGGGAATGGCCATGTCGCTGTCGTGGCTCGTGTGGGTCGGCATCGCGGTCCTGGCGGTGGCGGTGGTCCTGCGATTCCTTCCCCCCCGAGACTGACCCTCTCGCAACTGGCAGCCGGTGGACCAGAAACCCTGCGGCATTGCAGCGGCGAGGCATCCGCGTGGGATCGCTTAACTTCATTCATTATGTAATGAGTAGATTACTTAATGTGAAGTGTAGTATACATCACATAACGAGTCGTCCGCGGGCTACCGGCTGTTCTGTCCCGAACCACCATTCTTCCGCCCGGCCACCCCCCCCTCATTCCCGGTGTGTCACCGGAGAACGAATCCCCACCCAACCCCGCCGCACGCGCCGTCCTGCGCGACAAGTTCGGCTTCGACGGCTTCCGTCCCGGGCAGGAACGCCTGATCACCAGCGTCCTTTCGGGACACGACACCCTCGGAGTTCTTCCGACGGGGGGCGGCAAGACGCTCTGCTACCAGATCCCCGCCTTCATGATGGACGGCCTGGTGATTGTGGTCAGCCCGCTCATCTCCCTCATGCAGGACCAGGTCGACCGCGCCCGGAAGCTCGGGCTGCACGCCTCCTCGCTCACCTCGCAGGACCCGAAGGAGTCCCAACAGCGCACCGAGGCGGCCATCGCCGACGGTACGCTCGACCTGCTCTTCTGCTCGCCGGAGCGACTGGAGGCCGCCAGGTTGCGGACCCTTCTGGGCAAGGCGCCGGTGTCGCTGATCACCATCGACGAAGCCCACTGCATTTCCGAGTGGGGACACGAGTTCCGGCCCGCCTTTCGGCGCATCCACCGCCTCCGTTCGATCATCGCGGCACCGGTGCTGGCCGTGACCGCCACCGCTACTCCCGCGGTCCGGGACGACATCACGCAGGTCCTGCGAATGACGGACCCGTTCAGGGTGGTCACCTCCTTCGACCGCCCCAACATCCGCTGGCTGGTCGCGCGGTCGCGCGCGGGCCCCGACCGCATTCGCGCCATGGTGCGCCTTGTCCGCGGGGCTCCGCCCGAGTGCCGCGAACGGGCGCTCATCGTGTACGCCCCCACGCGCCGGCTGGTAGTCGCCGTCCGTCGGGCCCTTGCCAGCCTCGGCGTAATCGGCGACGCGTATCACGCCGCGCTCCCGAGCGAGGAACGACAGGCCGTGCAGCAGCGGTTCATGTCCGGCGAGTCCAATGTGGTTGTGGCGACGTGCGCCTTCGGCATGGGCATCGACCGCGGGGACGTGTGGGCCGTATTCCACTACGCCTTCCCGGGCTCCCTGGAGAGCTACTACCAGGAGGCGGGCCGGGCGGGTCGCGACGGAGCCCAGTCGATGGCGCTCGGCTTCGTCCACCGCGACGACTGGAAGGTTCCCGAGGCGTTCCTTGACCGGGCCTATCCCCGGCCGCGAGACGTGCTCAAGGTGCTGCAAAGGATCGAGTCCATGTGCTCGCGCGGGTCCGTGGTGTCGCCGACGGCACTCCTGGGCCCGGGATCCGACAAGGTTCCCCACCTGAAGTGGCTGATGCGGTCCGGTGCGATCCGGGTGGATCCCACGCTGTCCGAGTGGATCGACAACTGGCCCGACCGCGAGGAGGGGGAGCCGCCTGCCGTCTCGGGACCGCCGGTCACACCCACCGGAAGCGCGCCGGATCTGAGACCGCTGGTGGCCGCCCGCCGGCAGGCCGTTGGGCGGCTCCGGGCCATGCAACGGTACTGCGGCCGCCGGGGATGCCGCAGGATGGCCCTGTTGCGTTACCTTGGAGAGGTACCCGGCCGCCGGTCATGCGGCTCCTGCGACAGGTGCGAGCGCCGTCGGAGTCCCGCCGCGCTGAACCAGCCTGCCTGAATCAAGAACCAATCGCCCGCGCGCGATGGATCCATATCTCGACCCCGACCATCTGAGTTTGCAAGCCGATGTCCGCCGGTTCGCGTTCGATAGAATCGTTCCTGTCGCCCGCGAACTGGACGAGACGGGCCGTTTCCCCTGGGACAACGTCAAGTCCATGGGTGAACGGGGGTGGCTTGGTGTCCCGGTACCGGCCGAACTGTCCGGGATGGGCCGGGACTACCTCAGCTACATCCTCGTGATCGAAGAGCTGGCGAAACACGACGCCAGCCACGCCATCACGGTTTCTGCCCACACTACCCTTGCCATGTCGCCGATCCTTGCCTTCGGAACGGCAGAGCAGAGGGAACGCTTCGTACCGCTGCTGGCGTCGGGCCAGGTGCTCGGCGGCTTCGGACTGACGGAGCCCGGGGCTGGTTCGGATTCATCGGGGACGCGCACCAGGGCGGTCGCGACGGACGGAGGGTACAGCATTGCAGGAAGCAAGATCTTCATCACGCACGCGGGGGTGGGCGAGATCTTCGTCGTCACGGCGGTAACCGACCCGGGTGCGGGGCATCGCGGCATTTCCAGCTTCGTGATCTGCAAGCCGACCGTCGACCGGGAGGAGGCCACGCGGACCGGAGTCGGGCACCGGCCCGCACTGCCGTATTCGGACGGAGTGACGGCCGGGGCCCGCGAGGACAAGCTCGGATGGCGCGCCTCGGACACCCGCGAACTGCATTTCCAGGACGCATGGGTGCCCGCGAATCAGCGCCTCGGCGACGAGGGTCGGGGTTTCCGCAACTTCATGCAGATCCTCGACGCCGGCAGAATCGGTATCGCGGCACTTTCCCTCGGCATCGCCCAGGGAGCCCTTGACATCGCGCTCGACTACACGGCCCGCAGACGGCAGTTCAACCGCCCGGTCTGGGAGTTCCAGGACATTCAATTCGGACTCGCGGATCTGGCAGCCGAGGTGCAGGGAGCCCGGCATTTGACGTACCATGTGGCCTGGCTCAAGGACAGCGGCCGGCCCTTTGCCAAGGAGGCGGCCATGGCGAAGCTCGTCGCCGCCCGCCTGGCGGGGAAGGCCGCCCGCACCGCGGTTCAGTTCCTGGGAGGAGCGGGGTACACCTCCGACCATCCGGTCGAGCGCATGATGCGCGACGCCAAGGCGTGCGAGATCGGCGAGGGAACGAAGGAAATCCAGAAAATCGTAATCGCTCGGCACCTGCTGAGGGAGCTGCAATCGTGACAGGGCCTGCGCAATGGGCCGCACGGGTGTTCCCGGCAACCCGAGCCACACTATTTCGAAGTCCGGCGTCCGGCACCGTTGTTCCGGAGCCCGCTGGCTGGTTCGCGTGTCACGTCCAATTGGGACGGGGACGCGGCCAGGACGGGTTCGGCAACGGCCGCCCGGTCCGGACTCGACCATCGGAGAAAGCAATTGAAGAGAGAAATTCTCATCAGCGCCTCGGACGAAGAGTCCTGGGTCGCACTCAAGGAAGACGGCCGCCTCGCCGAACTCATGTTCGACCGGCCCGATCAGGACCGCCTGGTCGGTGATATTTTCTTGGGCCGCGTGGAGGCGGTCCTGCCCGGCATCCAGGCGGCGTTTGTAGACATCGGCGAGGAGAAGGCGGCGTTCCTTCACGCGTCGGACGTGGCACGTGACCAGGAAGACGGCGACGGAAAGGGTCGGCGGGGACAGTCGCGCCATGGGAGGGATCGCAACACAAGGCCCATCCAGGAGGTGATCAACAGGGGCCAGAAGATCCTGGTCAAGGTGACGAAGGAGGCGATCTCCACGAAGGGGCCGCGCGCCACCGCGCAGATTTCGCTGCCGGGCCGGTTCCTGGTCTACATCCCGGACTCGGACCAGGTGGGCGTCAGCCGCAAGATCGACCACCGCCGTGAACGCTCGCGTTTGCGCGCCATGGCCAGGAATGTGGTGGAGGGGGGTCCGGGGGGTGTGATTGTCCGCACCGCCGGCGAGGAGTTGACGCAGCAGAAGCTGGAGAAGGAGTACTCCCAGCTGCGCCGGCAGTGGCAGTCGATCAAGGCCAGGGCCCGCAAGTCCGATCCCCCGTCCCTCATCCATGCGGAGGCGAAGCTCATCTCGGGGGTGATCCGGGATCTTTTTACCAACCGCTTCGACGCCGTCACCATCGACAATCGCGAGGTCCATGAGCAGATCGTGGCGTACGTGCGCGCCTTCGATCCGGAACTCCTGGACCGGATCCATTATTACGAGAAGCGCGAACACCTCTTCGATCACGCGGGCATCGCGAAGGAGATTCAGCGCTCCTTCCGGCGCAGGGTCGAGTTGCCGTCGGGTGGCCACGTGATCATCGAGCCAACCGAGGCCCTCGTCTCTGTGGACGTCAACACCGGTCGTTTCACGGGGAGGAAAAAGGACCCCGAGCACACCATCCTCAAGACCAATCTGGACGCGGCCCGCGAGATCGCGACGCAACTGCGGCTGCGCGACATCGGGGGAATCATCGTGATCGATTTCATCGACATGGAGTCCCAGGAGAACCGCAACCGGGTCCTGCACGAAATGAGGACCCACCTGGGGCGCGACCGGGCCCGGACCCGTACCTGGGAAGTGTCGGAGCTGGGTCTGATCGAGATGACGCGGCAGCGGGTGCGCCCGTCCATACTGCAATCGCTAACCCAGCCTTGTACGATCTGCGAGGGCAGCGGCCATATCTGGACGGCCCCCACCCTGGTTCGCGAAATCGAGCGGTCGGTCAGCAGGGCCGCGCTTGATTCGAGTGAACGCCAGATCCTCATCCGCGTGCATCCGCAGGTGGCCCTGCAGATCATGGAGTTCGAGCCCCGGTTTGTCAGGAAGCTCTCGCAGCGGACGCGCCTGCGCCTGGACCTGCGCGACGACCCGCTCCTGCGGCCGGACGAATACCGGCTGCTGTCTGGGTGGGCGGGGGAGGATGTGACCGAGAGGTATCGGACGGGGTAGGTGGTCTTCGCGGTCCGAGGACCCCGACGGCTGGGACCAACTCCCGCAGCTACTTCGGCGACGATGTCGTGCCGCGGGTTGGAATTCCTGCCCGGGTGATGCGGGCGGCCTCTTCGCTCCTTAGGTTTGTTTGCGTCCCCATGGTCCGCTCCGCGCTCGGAAGCCGAGCGTCACACTTGCCGAGGTTCGAGTGCCTGCTCTCGTCCCCTACGTAGCCCGCTCCCGCGACTCCGCCCCACGCCGTCGGTGCCGCCGATGGATTGCAAGCGCGCTGCCACTGTGGGTCCTCACGCTCGCAACCCCCCTGACCGCCCAGCTCCAGCCAGGCAGTGTCGGAGCCGAGTTGGCAGACGCAGACGGCGAGGCGATCTACGCGGCGTCGTGCGCGAACTGCCACGGGCTCGACGGGACCGGCCTCGCCCCCTCCCTGGTCGCCTTCGAGGAGGAGCTTCCCGACTTCTCCGACTGCGATTTCGCAGCGCGCGAGCCCGACGCCGACTGGATCGCGGTGGCGCACGAGGGCGGCCCGGTGCGCGGTTTCAGCGAAATGATGCCCGCCTTCCGCGGCGCGCTCACCGAGGAGCAGCTCGGGCGGGTGATGGGATACATCCGCACGCTTTGCACCGACCAGAACTGGCCGAGAGGGGAACTGAACCTTCCCCGCGCCCTGCTCACCGAGAAGGCCTACCCCGAGGACGAATGGGTGGTGGAGGTGGGGGTGGACCTCGAGAGCGAAGGCAGCGCGATGGGGGCGTACGTCTACGAGCAGCGCTTCGGGCCGCGCAGCCAGATCGAAGTGGTGATCCCGTACGGCTGGCGTAGGGGGGGCGGCGACGAGGACAACCACGACGATCACGACGACGCGCACTCGACCGAGGGGGCCAGCCACGGGATCGGCGACCTGGTGCTTGCAGTCAAGCACTCACTGTACCACGACCTCGGCGCGGGCACGATCGTCTCCCTGATGGGCGAGGTCATTCTCCCCACGGGCGACCAAGATGCCGGGTTGGGTGCCCCGGGAACCGAGGTCGAGGCTTTCCTCTCGCTCGGCCAGATCCTGCCCTCCGACGCCTTCCTGCAGGCCCAGGCCGGCGCGGCCGTGCCCCTGTACGACGGTGCGGCCAGCGAGGGGTTCGGGCGCATTCTGGTGGGCAGAACGTGGACGGAGGGGAAGTGGGGGCGCGCGTGGTCGCCCATGCTGGAAGTGCAGGCCAAACGCGACCTTGAAGGGGGGGGCGGGACGCGCATCGACCTGGTGCCCCAGGTCCAGTTCTCCCTCAACACCCGCCAACACGTTCTGGCCAACGTCGGGCTCCTGATCCCGACCGGCGCGGAAGCCGGCGAACGTCCTCCGTTGCGCCTTCTGGCCTATCTCCTCCTCGACTGGTTCGACGGCGGATTCTTCGAGGGATGGTGACGATGCCGCTCCTCCGCCTTCCGATCGGCGGGCTCACGACCGCCTGCGCCCTGCTGGGCAGCCTGCTGATTGCGGCGGGTGCCCCGGCACGAAGCGCGCCACGCCCCGACGGCCCGACGTCCGGTCTCCCTTCGCCCGGCGCCTCCTTGCCCGTCCAGGCGACCGTCCCACTCGATCCCACCGACAACTTCCACACCGCCGACCGCTGCATCGCCTGCCACAAGAGCGTCTCCGCCCCGGATGGCACCGACGTTTCGATCGGCTTCGACTGGCGCGCCTCAATGATGGCCAACAGCGCCCGCGATCCGTACTTCCAGGCCGCGGTGCGGCGCGAGGTCATGGACCATCCCGAGGCTGCGGCCGCGATCGAAGGCGAGTGCTCGCGCTGCCACATGCCGATGGCCACCGTCGCAGCGCTGCAGGACGGACGTTCCGGCGAGGTCTTCGCCAACCTTCCGATCGGAGGCGCGGATGGACCCTACGCCGACCTCGCGGCCGACGGCGTCTCCTGCTCCCTTTGCCACCAGATCCAGCCGGACGGCCTGGGCACGGAGGAGACCTTCACCGCGCGCTTCCGCATCGAGAGCGAGACGCCCGACGAGGGTCGCACCATCTTCGGCCCCTTCGAACCCGACCAGGGCGGCGAGGGCATCATGCACTCGGCCACCGGGTTCCGCCCCGCCCAGGGAGAACACGTGACGTCATCGGGGCTGTGTGCTTCGTGTCATACCGTGATCACCCATGCCGTGCGGCCCGGTGGAGAAGGTCCCCCATTCCCCGAACAGTCCCCCTTCCTCGAGTGGCAGGCGAGCGTCTATGCGGACGGCGCGGAGCGCGAGCACAGCTGCCAGGACTGCCACATGCCAGAGGTCGGCGAGGATGTCCCGGTCACCGGGGTCCTGGGCCGCGCCCGCCCCGAGGTCTCCCGGCACGTCTTCCGCGGCGGCAATTTCTTCATGCTACGCATGCTGAACCGCTACCGAGACGAACTCGGTGTCACCGCGTTGCCACAGGAGATGGAGCTCGCGGCCAAGCGCACCGCCGACCACCTCCGCACCGCCACCGCCAGCGTCGAGATCAGTGGGGCGGGTGTCGGGGGAGAACGGCTCGAAGCCACGGTGACCGTGCGCAACCAGGCCGGCCACAAGTTTCCGACGGCCTATCCTTCGCGGCGGGCCTGGTTGCGCTTCGCCGTCACGGACACATGGGGAGAGCGGGTGTTCGAATCGGGCGCCTTCTCACCCGACGGCCGCGTCATGGGCGACGACCACGACGCCGACGGCTCGCTCTACGAGCCCCACCACACCGTGATCACCTCGCCGGATGAGGTGCAGATCTACCAGGCCGTCATGGTGGACGGGGGTGGAGCGGTGACCACCGGTCTCATGTCCGCGCACGCGTGGGTGAAGGACAACCGCATCCTCCCCGATGGCTTCGATCCCGCGCGCGCCGACCCCCGCGTGCAGGTCGTCGGCATCGCGGCGGGCGACCCGGACTTCGCCGCCGGATCCGACGGGGTGCACTACACGGTCCCCGTCAAGCCGGAGGACGGCCCCTTCACGGTCGAGGCCGAACTCTGGTTCCAGCCGATCGGATACCGCTGGGCAGAAAACCTGGCCGGGTACGACTCGCCCGAGACCCGGCGCTTCGTACGGTATTACCGGGAGATGGCCCACGCGTCGGCGCTTCTGATCGCCCGGGATTCCGCTGCCACATCCCGTTGACACGCTTCAACGGTCTGGATATGATTTCATGCTGTAGTTCATTTTCTGGCCGACCTTGCGATCCTGTATCGCGGGACGGCTTCGTTTCGCAGGGCATGGGGAATCCGTGACGACCACAATCACTCCCAGAAAAGAGGATATCCACCGCAGCTGGTGGGTCGTCGACGCCGACGGCAAGCCACTGGGCCGGCTGGCGACCGAGGTCGCCCGCATCCTGCGCGGCAAGCACAAGCCGATCTACACGCCCCACCTCGACACGGGCGACCATGTGATCGTCGTCAACGCGTCGAAGGTGGTGCTCACCGGCCGCAAGGCCGAGCAGAAGACCTACTTCCGCCACTCCGGGTACATGGGTGGCGACAAGCACATCCCCTTCAAGAAGATGCTCGAGCGGTTCCCGGACAGGGTGATCGAGCTGGCCGTAAAGGGGATGTTGCCCAAGAACAAGCTGGGGCGGTCCATGCGACGCAAGCTCCGGGTCTACCCGGATGCGGTGCACCCGCATCAGGCCCAGGGTCCCAGGCCCCTTGAAATCTGACCTGCGCGAGGAGACGCATGCCCGCTGAAGTACCGATCCAGGCCGTTGGACGCCGCAAGACCAGCGTCGCACGGGTCTCTCTGCGTCCGGGCGGCGGTCGCTGGTCCGTCAACGGCCGGACGCCCGAAGACTATTTCCCCCGTCCGGCCCACCGGGTCCGGATTGAGGACCCGTTGCGAGTCGCCGATGCCGAGGGTCGCTTCGATGTCGCGGCCCGGGTCCACGGGGGCGGACTGACAGGCCAGGCGGACGCGATCCGAATGGGTCTGGCCAGGGCGCTGTTGAGCCACGACGAGGAGTTGCGGGGACCGCTCCGGGAGAACGGGATGTTGACCCGGGACTCCCGCAAGGTCGAGCGAAAGAAGCCGGGCCGCCCCAAGGCGCGCAAGCGTTTCCAGTTCAGCAAGCGATAGCAGCCCGTGGACAAAATCCCCCCGGCATTCGAGCGGCGATGCATCCGCGCTGGACCGCTTCGCTCTGCGTTGCTCCTCGGGCGAATAGCCCTGCTATTCACCTTTCGTCGCGCCTTGCCAGCCCGGCGCCTCGCCGCTCTCGGTGCTCGGGCGGCTCTATCCACGGACTGTTAGGCGACCCACTTTCATGAACCCTGCCGAAGACAACGTCGGACTGACCGATCTGCTGGATGCCGGTGTCCATTTCGGGCACCAGACCAGACGCTGGAACCCCAAGATGCGCCCCTACATCTTCGGAGAGCGCAACGGGATCCACATCATCGACCTGCGCAAGACCCTCGATCGGCTGGACCAGGCGTGCGAAGCGGTGCGCAGGGTCGTGCTCAAGGGCCAGAGAGTCCTCTTCCTCTCCACGAAGCGGCAACTGCGGGAAGTCATCGAGGAGGAGGCCGAGCGCTGCGGCGCGCTCTACGTCACCGAGCGCTGGCTCGGGGGAATGCTCACCAACTTCCAGACCATCCGCCGTCAGATTCGCCGGATGAAGGAGCTCGAACGCGGCCAGGAAGAGAACGCCTTCGAGTTCTACACCAAGAAGGAGCGCCTGCTCCTCGAGCGGGAGCGCGTGAAGCTGGAGAAGTACTTCATCGGCCTGCGCGACATGGTGCGGCTGCCGGGCGCCATCTTCGTGGTCGACGCCAGGCGCGAGATCATAGGGGTGCGCGAGGCTCACAGGCTCGGGATTCCGGTCATCGCGATTGCCGACACCAATGTGGACCCGTCTCTCATCGACTACCCCATCCCCGGCAACGACGACGCCATCCGCTCCGTCAACCTGATCGCGGGCCGAATCGCCGAGACGATCCAGATCGCCCGCCGCGAGGTGCCCGACGAACAGCTCAGACGGCAGGCCGAGCTCGGGGCGACGACCTACTCCACCGAAACCGGTGAGAAGACCGCCGACACGCGTGAGTTCAGACCCCGTCCACGGAAGCGGCGCCCCCGGCCCGAAGCCATCGCGCAGGTGCGGAAGGCGGGCGAGGGCGAAGGAGCGCCCAAGCGTCCCCGCCGCCGCAAGCGGACGCCGGAGTCGAAGGGCGAGTCCGGGCCCCCCGCGAGCTAGCAGCCCGTGGATAAGATCCCCCGGCATTCGAGCGGCGATGCATCCGCGCTGGACCGCTTCGCTTCGCCGGTTCACGAGGTAAAGACAACGTTACATTCTGTCAATCACAGTATACATTCGGCGGTTCCGAGGCTTCGCTCTGCGTTGCTCCTCGGGCGAATAGCGGTGCTATTCACCTCTCGTCGCGCCTTGCCAGCCCGGCGCCTCGCCGCTCTCGGTGCTCGGGCGGCTTTATCCACGATGGAGTGGACGCCCCCTCCCGACGGCATCGCAATGTGCCAAGATGGTACTGAGCGATATGTCGAACCATCTGAGGGAGGAGGCATCCACATGGAAGAGGTTAGCATCATCGGGATCGATCTGGCAAAGCGGAGCTTCCAGGTGCACGGGGCCAAGGCGGACGGGTCGGTGGCGTACCGCAGGAAGCTGAGCCGCGGGAAGCTGTTGGGCTTTCTCGCCGCGCAGCCGCCTTGCGCGGTGGCGATGGAGGCGTGCGCCAGCGCCCACTACTGGGGCCGGGAGATCATGGCACTCGGCCACGAGGTGAGGCTGGTTCCTCCGATCTACGTGAAGCCCTTCGTCAAGCGCCACAAGAACGACGCGGCCGACGCGGAGGCGATTACGGAGGCCGCGCAGCGTCCGACGATGCACTTCGTGGCGGTAAAGACCGAGGCGCAACAGGCGCGGGGGATGCTCTTTCACACCCGTGACCTGCTGGTGCGCCAGCGCACGCAGACGATCAACGCGCTTCGGGGCCACCTGGCCGAGTACGGCGTTGTGGCTCCGCAGGGCAGGTCCCGGATCGGGCAGCTGGCCCGGGTGCTCGAGGACGGCGACTGTGGCCTTCCGGAGGCGGTCGTCGAGCTGGGCCGTCTGCTGCTCGGTCGGATCGATGAGCTTGACGAGAAGATCGATGGGCTCGACCGCGAGATCCGGGTGAGCGCCCGGGAGTGTGAAGAGACGGCGCGTCTGATGACGATCCCCGGAATCGGGCCGGTCACCGCGATGGCCATCCAGGCCTTCGCACCGCCGATGGAGGGCTTCCGGTGCGGGCGCGACTTCTCGGCCTGGCTCGGCCTCGTGCCTCGGCAGCACACCACCGGCGGCAAGCCGAGGCTGGGCAGGATATCGAAGATGGGCCAGCGCGACCTGAGACGCCTCCTGGTCACGGGAGCCATGGCGGTCATTCGGCATGCGAGCCGGGGCGGTGAGGCTGCGGATCCGTGGCTGGCCGGGATGCTGGCGCGCAAGCCCAGGAAGCTGGTTGCGGTAGCGCTCGCCAACAGGACGGCGCGGAGGGTCTGGGCCCTGGCCGCCAGGAAGGAGGCGTACCGCGCTGTCGCCTGAGCGGGCAGCGAAAGGAAAGTAGCGAAGCAGAAAAGCCGACGGGAGAATTGGGCGGCAGGACGCACGAACGGAGTAAGGGCAAACGGTCGATGAGACGGGATCGGAAAAACCAGCTAGCAGTCCAGGGCCTGAGAGCCCGCTTCCACGATTTGGATCCGATCTCACGAACACCATACGGGCCCGCGGCCAACGAGAGCCGCATCAAGAGGCCGGACATACGACAGTACCTGACCAGATTGCCACCGACTCGGTTCCCGCATCCGGGCTTGCCCACCCTGGGGCGTCCACATACGGACTGCTAGTAGTATCGTGGAAGGAATCCCCGCTGCATTCGGGCGGCGATTGAGTCCAGGCTGGCGCGGCCGACGGCAGGTTAACTCCAGGCGCCACCGGCGCAAGGCAGGCAAGAGTCTACGATGAAGATCGGCGTGAAACTGGTGAAGGAGCTCCGTGACCGGACCGGGGTGGGGATGATGGACTGCAAGCGGGCGCTGGAGGCCACCGGCGCCGACATCGAAGCCGCCATCGACCTGCTGCGAAGCAAGGGTGAGGCGAAGGCCGCCAAGCGGGCCGCGCGGGCCGCAAACGAAGGCACCGTCACCAGCTATATCCACCACGGCGGGCGAATCGGCGTTTTGGTGGAGCTGAACTGCGAGACGGACTTCGTGGCCAACACCGACGGCTTCCAGACCCTGGCCCGGGACATCGCCATGCACGTGGCCGCATCGGACCCCATCGCCGTCGCCACCGAGGACCTGGACGCATCGGTCGTGGAACGGGAACGCAAGGTCTTCATGGGACAGGTGGCCCTGGAAGGGAAGCCCGAACACATCCGCGACCGGATTGTCGACGGCAAGCTGGCCAAGTTCTACAGGGAACGGGTGCTGCTGGAGCAGGCGTACGTGAAGGATCCGGACCGGAGCGTCGGTGAACTCATCACCGAAGTCTCGGCCCGTACCGGAGAGAAGATCAGGGTGGCGCGGTTCTCACGATTCCAGGTCGGGGGCTGAGGGGCCTCCATGCCGGGCCGCGGTTCCGGGAGCGGCAAGGCGTCCGCCGCGAGCGACCGGCGGAGTTCGGGCTATGATCGCGTCATCCTGAAGCTCTCGGGAGAGGCACTGGCCGGGAAACGGGGCTTCGGGATCGACCCGCCGGTCGTGGACGAAATCACCAACGAGATCCGGGCCATTCACGAAGTAGGCGTCTCGCTCGGGCTGGTGATCGGGGGCGGGAACATCGTCCGTGGGGCCATTGCCAGCAGGCGCGGGATGGATCGCGTTTCGGCGGACTACATGGGCATGCTGGCCACGATCATGAACGCGCTGGCCGTACAGGATCTGCTCGAGAAGAAGGGCATCGACACGCGGGTCATGACGGCCATCCGGATGCCCCAACTCGCCGAGCCCTACATACGCCGGCGCGCGGTGCGACACCTCGAAAAGGGGCGGATCGTCATCTTCGCCGGAGGGACGGGAAACCCCTACTTCTCGACGGACACCGCGGCGGTGCTGAGAGCCATCGAAATGGACGCCGACGTCGTGATCAAGGCGACCAAGGTGAAGGGGGTGTACACGGCCGATCCCGCCCGCGATCCCGACGCCGAGTTCATTCCCGACATTACCTTTCACGAAGTCGTCGCCCGCGACCTCCGTGTCATGGATGCGGCAGCCGTCTCACTTTGCCGTGAGAACGATCTGCCGATTATCGTCCTGAATCTGGAGGACAAGGGTGCGGTGCACCGGGCGATCCGGGGGAAGCACGTCGGAACGCTGGTATCTTGAACGCATCCGACATGATCAACACGCCGTCAGGAGGGTGATCGCGGCGTCGAGCGGCAGGAGAGCAACGTGGAAATAGTGGACGAAACCAGAACCAGAATGGACGAGGCCGTGGACGCGGTCCGGCGCGAATTCGCCACGGTTCGGACGGGAAAGGCCGCTCCGACGATTCTCGACGGTGTCCTGGTCGATGCGTATGGCGGCCGAATGCCGCTGAACCAGGTGGCCACCGTGTCGGCCCCGGACGCAACGCTGCTGGCGGTCCAGCCCTTCGACCCTTCAGTGATCGAAGCGATCGAAAAGGCCATCCGGTCCGCGGGGCTAGGTCTCAATCCCTCCAACAACGGAACCCTGATCCGGGTGCCGATCCCGCCTCTCAACGAGGAGCGCCGCAGGGAGTACGTGCGTCTGCTGAACAAGATGGCGGAAGACGGAAAGATCTCGATTCGCCACGCTCGCCACGCGGCCAACGACTTCGTCAAGTTGATGCTCAAGGAGCACGAGATCGGCAAGGACGACGCCCACCGCACGATGACCGAGGTGCAGAAGGTCACGGACGAGCATATTGGCAGAATCGAGAAACTCCTGGGTGCCAAGGAGAAGGAGGTGATGGCGATCTGATTGCCAGGTCGCCGTCCCACCCGGATCATGCCGTCTGACCTGCTCGACCGGATCCTGATGAACCCCCGCGTGCCGCGTCACGTGGCCATCATCATGGACGGCAACGGCCGCTGGGCCCGCAAGAGGGGTCTCCCGCGACACGCAGGGCACTGGGAGGGGATGAACGCGGTTCGCGAAGCCATCGAGGGCGCCTGCGCCACGGGAGTCGAGATTCTCACTCTCTTTGCCTTCTCCACCGAGAACTGGAAGCGGCCCCGGAGCGAAATCGACGCGCTCATGCGACTGCTGCAGGTGTATGCCGAGAAGGAGCGGGAACAGCTGGCGCGGGCGGGCGTGGAGGCCAGGGTTCTGGGCGAGGTCGAGCGACTCGATCCGGCCGCGCGCGAGGCCGTAAGGCAGATCGAGAATGCGACCCGCGGCGGGTCGGTCCTGCGGCTCAACCTGATGGTGTCGTACGGCGCCAGGGAAGAGCTCGTTCGCGCGGCGCGGTCCCTATGCGAACAGGCCAGGAACGGAACGCTGGATCCGGAGTCGATCGACGAAGAGGCCTTCGAAGGCGCCCTGTTTACCTCCGGTCTCCCGGATCCGGACCTTCTCATTCGGACATCCGGCGAGTTCCGCCTCAGCAACTTCCTGCTCTGGCAGCTGGCCTACACCGAACTGTACATCACCCCGAGCCTCTGGCCGGACTTCACCCGCGACGACCTCTTCGCCGCGATCCTCGACTACCAGCAGCGCGAACGCCGCTTCGGCCGGGTCGCCGCCGGGTGACATCGGAAGCCGCGTGAGGATGTCGGCGGAACTCAGGGCCCGGGTTCTGGTTGCCGCGGCGGGAATCCCGCTGGCAGTCCTGCTGATCCACCAGGGGGGCTGGTACCTGGGAGCGCTCCTGATGGTGGCGGCAGCGATCGGAGCACACGAGTTCCACTCGCTGGCGTCGGTTGGGGCCGCGCGTCCCGTGCGCTGGCTGGCAATGGCAGGGTCAACGCTGCTGGTCCTGCTGGCCGTCCACGACGCCGTGTTCGGGGTCTGGGGCGACCGGGCAGTGACGCTCGTCGTTGTCCTGGTCCTGCTGACCGCCTGCGCGGTTGTGTTCTCCCGGAAAATCGAGGAGGAGCCCCTTCTCTCGGCTTCGGCCACCGTGCTCGGCGCACTCTACACGGGCGGCACGCTTTCCTTCGCGGTTCTCCTGCGTCACCTGCCCGAAGCCATGGGGACGGTGCCGGCGCAGCGATGGGAAGGCACCTTGCTGGTGCTCCTGCCGTTGGCGATCACCTGGGCCGGCGACAGCGCGGCCTTCTTTGTGGGCCGTAGCATCGGCAAGACCCGTCTGGCGCCCCGGGTCAGCCCGGGGAAGACGGTGGAGGGGGGTGTCGGGGGACTGGTCGCCTCGGTGGCGGTGGGTGTGGCCGCGGGATTCGTGCTGGACGATTACGGCACCGTCCCCGTGACGCCGCTCGCCGGGGGTGTGATCGGTCTCGTGCTCGGGGCGGCCGCCCAGGTGGGGGACCTCGCCGAGTCCGTCCTCAAGCGGGGGGCGGGGGTGAAGGATTCGGGAGCGATCCTCCCGGGACACGGCGGAGTGCTGGACCGGCTGGACGCACTCTTCTTCACTTTGCCGCTGGCGTACGGGCTGCTCATCCTGACCCGTCATCTGTCGTGACCGGCGTCGCGGTGCTGGGGGCTACGGGCTCCGTGGGGCTTTCGACCCTGGCCGTGATTCGAAGGCACCCCGGACGGTTCAGGGTTGTCGCCATGTCCGGCCACCGGTCCGTCGGGAAGCTGGAACGGTTGGCCGCCGAGTTCGAAACGCACGAAGTCGCGGTGGCCGACCCCTCGGCGCTGAATGATCGCCCCGACCTGTTGGCCGCGGGCTGGCGGGCCGGTCCCGAGGGCGTGGTGGAACTTGCCGCGCTGCCCGGCGCAGACGTGGTGGTCAACGCGGTGGTGGGCGTGGCAGGACTGCAGCCGACCCTGGCCGCGCTGGAGGCCGGCAAGCGGTGTGCACTGGCCAACAAGGAATCGCTCGTCGCGGCCGGAGAACTGGTGCTGGAGGCCGCCCGCCAGGGAGGCGGAGAGCTCGTGCCGGTCGACAGCGAGCACTCCGCGATCCTGCAGTGTATCGGATCCGCGCGGCCGGAGGAGATTCACCGTCTGATCCTCACCGCCAGCGGCGGGCCCTTCCGCGAAACCGGCGCCGAAGCGATGAGGGAGGCCACGGCGTCGAAGGCACTGCAACACCCCACCTGGGACATGGGAGCGAAGATCACGATCGACTCGGCCACGCTGGCCAACAAGGCGCTGGAGGTGATCGAGGCGCATTTCCTTTACGGTCTGCCCTACGAGCGCATCGAGGTCGTGGTGCATCCGTCCTCGATCGTCCACTCCTTCGTCGAATTCGTCGACGGCTCCGTTCTGTCGCAGATGGGCGTGCCAACCATGGAACTGCCCGTACTTCACGCGCTTACCTGGCCGCGCAGGCCCCCGGATCCCGTGTTGCGGGACTTCGATCCGGTCGAACTCTCTCCTCTGGTCTTCGAACCGGTGGACGGGGCTCGCTTTCCGCTCTTTCGCCTGGGCGTGAGCGCGGGCCGCGCGGGAGGCGCCGCGCCGACCGTCTTCAACGCGGCGAACGAGGTGGCTGTTGAAGCCTTTTTGACGGGCAGGGTTACCTTCTTTGGCATGTCGGAAGTCGTGGCGGCCGTCCTCGAGGCGCTCGAGGGACGCACCGCGTGTAACATCCGGGAGGTATTGCAGGTGGACCGGGCCGCGAGGCGCCACGCGGCCGCGGAAGTCGAAAGGATTGGTGCATGACAATACTGGCCACGGTCGTCCTTCTCGGCGTTCTCATCCTGGTACACGAACTGGGGCACTTCTGGGCCGCAAAGTCCGTGGGAATCGGGGTCGAGCGCTTCTCCATCGGCCTGGGGCCGCGTATCTGGGGGTTTGAACGGGGGGGCACCGAGTACGTCGTTTCCGCCATTCCGCTGGGCGGCTACGTGAAGATGCAGGGGATGGATGACGAGGTTATGGAGCACATCGAAGGCGGCGGGTCCGAGGACGCGAAGGAGAGCCGTCCCCCGGCCCGCCGGGATTCTCGTGCGCCGACGCATCCTCGGGGCACGTCCGAGGTGGCCAGAGAACCCCGTCCCTCGGATTTCGATGCCCAGCCGCTCCTGGCGCGCGCCTTCGTCATCTCGGCGGGGGTCATCATGAACATGATCTTCGCCTTTTTCCTCTACACGCTGGTGGCGGCCGCCTGGGGCGTGCAGGAACTGGCGAGCACCCGCGTCATGGGTGTGGACGAAGGAACCCTGCCCGAGGGAGCCGAGGCATTGGCGGAGATCACCCCCGGAGCCGAGATTTCGCGGGTGGGCGGAATCGAGCCGGACACGTGGGGAGATGTCCAGCGCGCGTTCCTCGAAGGCCCCGCGGGCCCTCTCACGCTTGCCACCGAGTCTCCTGCCGAAACCTTGGATATCGTCGTGCCGGACGACGGGGACGAGCGCCGGGCCCTGGCCTCCGCATTGCAGTACTGGGTCGACCCCATCGTGGGGGATCTCGAGCCGGGAGGTCCCGCCGTGGGCTCGTCGATCGAGCGGGGGGACCGGATTACCAGCGTGGACGGGGCTCCCGTGGAGAGCTGGGCGGATATCATCCGGGAGGTGGGATCCCGGCCGGGCGAGACCGTGGAAATCGGCCTCCTCAGGGGCGAATCCGAGCTGACCCGCGTGGTGGAGCTGGACGATATCGAAGGCGAGGGAGACGGGGAGCGGACTGGCAGGCTGGGGGTTTTCACTTCCCAACCGGAAACGCGCACCATCTCCGTTGGTTTCGGCGAAGCGATTGCCCTCGGATGGACGCGGACCTATGACATCACCCTTCGCATTCTGGGCTTTCTGCGGGATCTCTTCACCCTCGACGTGTCACCGCGTTCGGTCGGTTCGATCGGTACCATCGCGGTGGTGGCTGGCGAAACGGCCGCCGCGGGGCTGCCCGCCTTCCTCGAATTCATGGCCCTTTTCAGCATCAACCTGGCCATCCTGAACCTGCTTCCCATACCCGTACTCGACGGGGGTCACCTGGTTTTCCTCGGGATCGAACTCGTGCGGGGCCAGAAGCTGTCGGTGAAGCAGCGGGTGCGCTGGAGCCAGGTCGGACTCGTGTTCGTCATCCTTCTTATGGTCTGGGCGCTGGGCAACGACCTGCTTCGCTTCCTGGGGCTTTAGCCGGACGTTCCACCGCCCGACCGAAATCAGAAGAACGACAGCTGACGCGGGCCCGTCTGCTCGCGGAGCACGGCCAGGTCCAGAAGGGGAGTGGGGCGGTCCGGACGGGCCACCTCGACCATCCCCGTGAATCCCTTCGTTGCCAGCGCGCGCTCCATCGCGCCCTTCGCCAAACCGGGGGTGTTCGATTCCTCCGACAGGTGGGCCAGCACGACGACCGTCAATTTCGGGCTCAGCAGTTCCAGGACCAGGCGGGCTGCCGCGTCGTTCGACAAGTGTCCGTGACTCGAGGCGATTCTGGCCTTGACCGAAGCCGGGTAGCCGGTGGCCCACAGCATCGATTCGTCGTGATTCGATTCCACGACCAGGGCGTCGCATCCGCGCAGCGCGTGCATGACCTGGAGGGTCGGCCGTCCCATGTCGGTGGCGATTCCAAGGCGCAGTCCGGTGGCGGTTTCGCGCACCGCCACGGCCACCGGATCGACCGCGTCGTGGACGGTGATGAACGGTTCGACCTCCAGATCCTCCACCTCGACCGGGAAACCGGCGCGGTAGGTGCGAACCTCCTCGCTGCCCCGCAGGAGCTTGGCACAGGCGCCGAGCGTACCCTCGGTCATCATCAGCGGCGTGCCGTGCGCCCGGGCGAAGACGCCCGCACCGCGCGTGTGGTCCCCGTGCTCATGGGTCACCAGGATGGCCGAAACCTCGGCCGGCTCCACGCCGATGACGGCGAGCCGCTTCGTCAGCTCGCGCGCGCTGAACCCCGCGTCGACCAGCAGTTGGGTCCGTCCGGAGGCGATCAGGGTGGCGTTGCCGCGGCTGCCGCTGCCGAGCACCGAGAAGCGCACCGTTCAGCGGCCGCCTTTTTCGGATCGCAGCGGGGCCGTGTCCGCGAAGGCCCGCCGGTAGAGGCGGCGGGTACGGGCCGTGAGCTCGACGCCGCGCCGCGCCATCGCCCGCGCCGCCGTTTCGAGGAACCGGTCGATCTCGTGATCCACGAGTCCGCCGGCACCCCCCCACGAAAACGGCGGCACATCTCTCGGCATCATGCCCCCACCGAAGAGGCTCGCACCCGCGCCCACGGTGGCGCCGGTGTCGAGAAGCGTGCCGATCCCGGTGCGGACGTGGTCGCCCAGCAGACACCCCGCCTTGGTCAATCCGGTGTCGATCACGCGGCCTTCCACCACGGCGCGCACCGCGCCGTACGTGTTCTTCAGGTCGGAGTTGCTGGTCATCGCGCCCAAATTCACCCACTGCCCGACCACCGAGTGTCCCAGGAAGCCGTCGTGCGCCTTGTTCGCGAATCCCAGGAAGACGCTCGCTTCGACCTCGCCCCGCACCTTGCAGACGGGCCCGATGCCGACGTTCTCGAGCACGCCGCCCAAAACCGCGGAGCCGCGACCGATGTACGCGGGCCCCGCAATGCGGCACGGAGCCTGCACGCGTGCGCCGGCGTCCACGATCACGGGTCCGTTGCGTGTATCGAGCACCGCTCCCGGCTCGATGACCGCCCCTTCTCCCACACTCACGCCGCCGCCGCCGATTCGGTGAGCGTGCCGCGGCAGCCCTGTGTCCGCGAACCTCGAGCCGTCGGCCGCCAGACGGTCACCGTTCTTCTCCATGAGGTCCCACACCGACCGCAGCAGGGTCCCGTCGAGCCCGGTCTCGGGCCAGTCCGGCCACTCCCCGTGCAGGACCGAGGTCGGAAACGCCGTCCCGTCCGGGATCCAGAGGCCGACGGGTTCGGTTCCTCCGGCCGTCAACAGGGTGGGCCCGCCAAACGCGATTTCCCCGGCGTCACAGGCAAAGCGGCTGGACAGGAACAGCCGGTCTCCCTCGCTCCCGATCGCCTCCGGGGGGACGCAGCGGGGGGCACCCGGTTCGTCGTAGTCCAGGAGGGCGTTTCCGGCCAGGTGGCCTTCGCATCTCGGTCCCCAGACGCGTTCGGCGCGGGCGCGCAGCGTCTCCGTACCGAAGAGGAGTTCGCCGGCCGGACGTGTCAGCGTGAAGGGGCGCCAATCCCGGGCCACCGGATCGTCGAAGAGGAACAGCCGGGTGGGCATCAACCGGGCGGCGAGTCGGGGTCTCGACCGGAAGCCGGTCCGAGCAGTTGCGGGGGCAGGTCGCGCAGGTATTCCTTCAGGCGGGGGGACTCGGAGCGCGGCATGACCAGCGTGACGTGCTCCGTCTGCACGACCAGGAGGTCGTCGACGCCGAACAGCGCGAGCCGGCCATGCGCGGCCAGCGCGATGTTTCCCGACGAACCGGTCAGGTGCACCTCGCCCTCGCGCACGTTGCCGTCCTCGTCGGCGGAACGGTTGCGGGCCACCGATTCCCAACTGCCCACATCGTCCCAGCGAAACCCCGCGTCGATGCAGGCGACCCGCCCGCTCCGTTCCAGCACCGCTTCATCGACGCTGATCCTCGCGGTTTCGTCGAAGAAGGCGCCGGTGTCTCCCTCTTCCAGACGAGGCAGCGCACCGGCCATCTCGGGCGCGCACCGCTCCACTTCGCGCAGGAAGACGCCGGCCGCCCAAACGAAGATTCCGGTGTTCCAGCGGTAGCCCTCGTCGATGTAGCGGGCTGCCGTGGTTGGGTCGGGCTTCTCCACGAAGGCGCCGGCCCGGTACGCGCGATAACCCGGGGGAGCTTCGAGTGCCTCGCCGGGACGGATGTAGCCGTAGCCGGTTTCGGGCCGGTCGGGAGGCACCGCCACCGTGAGCAGAAGCCGGTCCCGGCGCGCGATTGCGACGGCGGCGCCCAGGACGTCCCGGAAGGCCTGCACCGGCTCGATGACGTGATCCGAGTGGAGCGAAATCATGATCGCGCCGGGGTCGGCCCGGGCGATCTCCCACGCGGCGCGGGCCAGGACCGGGCCGGTACCCTTGACGCGGGGCTCCACCAGGAAGGACTCGCGCCCGAGTCCGGTTGCGGCCCGAATTTGTTCCACGAGGTGCTCGCCGGCCAGGATCCGCAGCCGCTCGGCGGGAACGAAGCCCCGCACCCGCTTGATCGTGTCGAAGATGAGAGGCCGGGAGCTGGCCAGCGGCAACAGCTGCTTCGGGTGTTCGGGTGTGCTCAGCGGCCAGAACCGGTGGCCGGCACCGCCCGCCAGGATCGTGACCCAGACCGGGACCGCCTCAGTCACGGGCGTGTGCGCGCCGCGGCCGCAGCCCGTATACGGTCGCCTTTTCACCCATGAAGCGTCCTCCACATGCCGCAAGTGAACCTGGCCGTCGGGCGCGGAACGATTGCACTCCGACCCGGAGAGGGAGAGACCCGGCTCAAGCTAGCCGGTACCACCGGAAAAGTCACGACGCAGCGTTGTCCAATGAGAAATGATCATGAGCGGGGAGCCGGTTTCCAACGGGAAGTGAGTATCCATGTCGCAAGCCGGCGGGGCGAGTCGCAGCTCCAGTGCGAGCGGGTCTGGAGCAAGAGATGCCGCGTAGCCATCAGGCGGTGGCGGGCGGTTCCGGCGTCCACAGGCGATCCTGCTGCACGAGGGCGTTGGCGAGGACGACGAGCTTTCTCATGACGGCCGTGATGGCGACCTTGGGCGGCTTCCCGGCTTTGACGAGTGCCGCGTACTTCCGTCCGAGGGCGGGATTAGCGCGGATGGCGGCCAGTGCAGGCATGTAGAGCATCCGGCGAGCCTTGTCCCTTCCGCCCTGGATGAAGCTGCGCCCCCTCCAGGTACCGGACTCCCGGGTCACCGGAGCCAGCCCGGCGAGACTGGCGGCCTGGGGGCCGGTCATGGTGCCCAGTTCGGGCATGTGAGCGATCAGGCCCGCAGCGGTGACGCCGGAGATGCCCGGGATCGAGGTCAGGATCTCGCAGCGGCGCTTGAGCGTCTCCTCGCTTTGGAGAAGCTTGGCGATCACGGCGTCGATGCGCTTCAGCTGACGCTCGATTTGCGCCAGACGCTCCTTGTTGACCCGCTTGGCCAAGGGGTGGCGCAAGTGATTGCCGCGGTTGAGAGTACGAGTCCGGTCCGCCACCAGCCCATCGCGCACCAACCTCAGTTCGGCGAGGTCGCGCTCGTTCCCGGACGTTGCCTTGGTCGGGCGGAGATCGTCGATCACGGCGGCCATCCGCGCCAACGTGCGCGCGTCGATCGCGTCGGTCTTTGCGCGTCGCCCCTGCGATCGGGCGAAGCAACGGACCTGGTACGGATTGATGGCATAGAGGGGAAGTCCGGCCCTCAGCAGCACCTCCTCGAAGTCGCGATGCCAGGGCCCGGTGGGTTCGTAGGCGACCCGGCCGGCCTCGGGGCCGATCCAGGCGATCAGCTTCCGGAACCCGGCCATGTCGTTCGAGAACCGGGCGGCCCTCCCCTCGGGCGCGGCGTAGGCGTCGAGCCAGGCTTTCGAGATGTCGATCCCGACGGTATGCTCGGTCATATTCCCTTCTCCTGTGCTTGTCATGCGAGCCATTATGCTCAGGTATCCATTCAGGACGTTGGGAAGGACGGTGGCGACCAAACTCACTTGCGGCCCCTTACGGCCAAGCCTGAAACGATCCGACCACCGCCCCCCTTCGGCGCCCCGCGGGGCGCCGAAGGGCCGGGTTTTCCCTGCCACCCGGGTCTGAGACTAACAGACAAGCATGAGCGGGGGTGCGAGCAGATCATGGGAGCATGATCGTGACACTCGGCACCGAACGGATCCGGACGCTCGACGACATCCGCGCCTTCCCCGGCGGGAGCGAGGCGGCGGACATCGCCCCCCACGACCGTGAGGCGGCATACGCGTTCATTGAGCGGACGCTGGTCCGGTTCCGCTACCACTTCGGCCTGTCGAGGGCCGGGAAGGGCCTGGTCAGGAAGTACGCCGCCAAGGTCACCGGCTACTCGGACGCCCAGCTGACGCGGCTGATCAGGCAGCAGCGCCGCACGGGCCGCATCCGCGACCACCGGCTGCGCCCTCCTTCGCGTCCCTTCGCCACGGTCTACACGACCGCTGACGCGATACTGCTGGCGGAGGTGGACGAGGCCTTCGGCCAGCTCTCGGGACCGGCGACGAAGAGGATCCTGTGGCGCATGTACCATGTCTTCGGCGACAAGCGCTTCGAGCGCCTGGCGGGGATTTCGAACGGCCACATCTACAACCTGCGTGCCCGCCGGGCGTACCGGCGTGCCCGGACCACGTACCGCGCGACGCGGGGCTCGTCGTCGCCGATCGGGCAGCGGCGCAGGCCCCGGCCGGAGGGCCGCCCGGGCTTCGTGCGGGTCGACACCGTGCACAGCGGCGACCGCGACGGCGAGAAGGGGGCCTACGTGATCAACATGGTCGACGAAGTGACGCAGTACCAACAACTTGCGTCGGTTCGGCGGATCACCGAGCAGTTCATGGTCCCCGTGCTCGAGGAGCTCGTCGGCGCGTTCCCCTTCCGCGTCCTGGCCTTCCATTCCGACAACGGGTCGGAGTACATCAACCACCGGGTCGCGGAGATGCTGAACAAGCTGCACGTCGAAGAGTTCACGAAGTCGCGGCCCCGGCGCTCGAACGACAACGCGCTGGTCGAGTCCAAGAACGGCAACGTCGTACGCCGGTGGCTGGGGCGCAGCCACATCCCGGAGTCTCTGGCACCGGATGCCGACGCGTTCCTGCGCGACCATCTCTCGCCCTTTCTCAACCATCACCGCACCTGCCTCTTCGCGGTCGAGGTCGAGGATGCGAACGGGCACCGCCGCAGGAAGTACCCCCAGGAGCTGGTCATGACCCCGTACGAAAAGCTCGGATCGCTGCCCGGGGCCGACGGCTTTCTGAAGCCCGGCATCACCTTCGAGCAGATTGACGCCGCGGCGCACGCCGTGGACAGCCTCAAGGCGGGCCAGGAGGTCCAGCGGGCCCGCAAGGCGCTCTTCCACCTCATCGCCAAGGCGCTGAACCCCGCAGCATGACCGGCCCCGCCCGCCCCTCGGCTCGCTCCGCTCGCCTCGGGGCTGGCGGCCCTTGCGCCGCCCCCTCCCCCACCCCACCATCCCAACCTCCATCCACCCCTCACCATCACACCCCCCAACCTCGGCCCCTCCCCCCCGGCTCGTTCATGATCATGTCCGGGTTGGAAAACACTACGCCAACAGCGCCCTTCATCCTCGCCGGTGCCAGCCCGCCCGACGCCCTGCCGCCCGCCGCCCAACACCGGGTTCTCCACGAGCCGCCTGCGGTTTTCCAGAGTTGACCCGAATGATCCGAGGCGGGTAGATTGAGCCATGAAGATTCGCAATCTGGCGCTCGTGATCGTTGTCAGCGCGGCTGGTCTGGCCGCGTGCGACGACGACCCGTTCGCCCTCAACTGGGTCGAGAACCCGGACACGGTCGAGTTGTACGTGCTTTCCCGGCCCGAGACCAACCTGCTGTCGGCCTTTGATTTCTTCAGCCGCATCCCGAAGCGGCTGGAAGCCCCGACCACGGGCGACCTGTGGGACCTCACGGTCGACTACCAGGACGGGCAGTTCGTCTGGCTTCCCCCGGGGGCCCTGGGGATCACCTCGGACGCTGCCCTCGCGACCCTCGAAGGGCACACCTTCGACACGGCCGAGGAAGCTCCCGCCGATACCACGGAATACGTGAGCGATGCGCCGATCCCGATCCGGCTCGACCCGATCTACGTCATCCGCACGCGGCGCCACCAGGGCACCTTCTCCGTGTGCAACTACTACGGGAAGATCGAAGTCCTGGAGACGGACAGCATCGTCGGGACGGTCCGGTTCCAGTTCGATGTGAACCGTATCTGCAACAGCCGCGACCTCGTCCCGCCGGATTGACCGCTCGTGAAGAAGGGCCTTCCGGCAATCGAGCGCCGATGCGTCCGCGCGGGCATGTCCACGGGCCGCTAACGGCCGGGGTGGTTCTCTGAATGCTGGACACAAAGGTCTTGCGCCGCGATCCGGCGGGTGTCGGCGCGGCGCTGGAGCGGCGGGGGGGAGAGGGGATGGCCGGGTTGGTCATGGCCGTGGCCGAGCGGGACCGGACCCGGCGTGAGGCGCTGGGACGGGTCAACGACCTGAAGGCGCTCCGGAACCGGGTCTCGAAGCGCATCGGCAAGGCGAAGCGGGAGGGCGGCGACGCGCAGGCGGAGATCGCGAGGATGCGCAGTGTCGGCGCGGAGATCGCGGAGTTCGACGCACAGGTGGCCGCCGCCGACGCGTGGATCGCGGAGCAACTTGCCGGCATTCCGAACCTGCCCGACGAACGCGTGCCCACCGGCGGCGAGCAGGCCAACGAGATCGTGCGCGGTTGGGGCACACCGCCTGAATTCCCCTTCGTTCCCCGGCCCCACTGGGAACTGGGCGAGTCGCTGGGGATCCTCGACCTCGCGGCGGGAGTCCGGGTGTCGGGGTCCGGATTCTTCATGCTGCGGGGCAGGGGCGCCGCCCTGCAGAGGGGGCTCATCAACTGGATGATCGGCCTGCACGCGGCCGACCACGGCTACACCGAACTCCGAGTCCCCTACCTGGTGCGCGAGAGCAGCATGACGGGCACGGGACAGCTGCCCAAGTTCGCCGACGAGTCGTACGTGACCCCCCGCGACGGCCTCTGGCTGATCCCGACGGCCGAGGTGCCGGTGACGAACATCCACCGGGGCGAGATCCTGCGCGGAGACACGCTTCCCCGCAAATACGTGGCATATTCGCCGTGCTTCCGGAGAGAGGCGGGCGCAGCCGGCAAGGACACTCGCGGGATGCTTCGGGTGCACCAGTTCGACAAGGTGGAGCTGGTACGCTTCGAGCAGCCGGAGACCAGCGCCGCGGCCCTGGAGGAGCTGACCGGCCACGCCTGCCGCATCCTGGAACTGCTGGGGCTCACCTACCGGGTCGTGCTGCTCGCGTCCGGCGACCTGGGCTTCTCGGCCTCGCTGACCTACGACCTGGAGGTCTGGGCGCCCGGGGTGGAGCAGTGGCTCGAGGTTTCGAGCTGCTCGACCTTCACCGACTACCAGGCGCGGCGCGCCAACATCCGGTTCCGCAGGGCCCAGGGTTCCGGGACCGAGTTCGCGCACACGCTCAACGGGTCGGCCCTGGCGCTGCCCAGGCTCATGGTCGCGTTGCTGGAGACCTTTCAGCAGGAGGATGGGTCCGTGCGGCTCCCCTCGGTGCTGGCCCCGGTGCTGGGCTTCGACGAGATCGGGCCGGGAGGGTGAGCGGCGCCGGCGTGGCCAGGTCCAGTCCGCCCGGACCGCGGCAATGAAAAGGAAGAAGCCCGTGCGCGGCGGCGCCAGGAGGAGCGATCCGCGTACATGGCAACTCGCGCTGGGCATCCTCTTCTTCGCGCTGCTCGTATTCTACATGGTCTACACGGCGCAGATCGTACGTTCCCGCCAGGACGATGCCGAGACCTTCACGCGCATCTACACCCAGGTGCAGAGCGGGTTGACCAGCCAGGATCCCGGCGCCCCCGTGGCGGCCCTGACCAACCTGCAGCGCCTGATCCTCGAGCTCGGCGTTCCGTTCGTGGTCACTTCGGGGCCGGGGCGCGACTACTACGCCCACGCCAACCTTCCCTTCGATGTCTCCGATTCGCCCACGCCCGAGGAGGTGGACCGCATCCTTCGCTACGCCGAGGAACTGGATCTGCGCAACGATCCGGTGGGCGACCCGAACAGCCAGCTGGTTCACTACGGCATCACCCCCGAAACGGCGCGGCTGCAGTGGATTCCCTTCCTCTGGGCCGCGGGGCTCCTGCTGACGGTCCTGCTCGCGGTCACCTTTTTCCGGTATCAGCGGCTCAGCACGGCGGAGCAGGCGTGGACGGCGATGGCCAGGGAACTCGCCCATCAGCTCGGCACGCCCATCAGTTCGCTGCAGGGATGGGTGGAGGTCCTGGGGCTGTCCCGCGAGGCGCGTCCCGGCGACATGGGCCAGGCGGAGATTGCGTCGGCCATCGGCGAGGATCTGGTGCGCCTGGAACGGGTGAGCCGGCGATTCGAACTGATCGGCAGGGATCCGGAGCTCAAGCGTGTGTCGCTCGGCGTGGTGATTGCCGAGCTGCGCAACTACATGAAGGCCAGGCTGCCCCGTCTCGGCCCCGGCGTGGCGCTCCACGTGGATGTCCCCGACGACCTTCCGGACGTGCAGGGCCACCAGGTCCTGCTGGCCTGGGCGCTGGAGAACGTCGTGAAGAACGCCCTGGACGCCATGGCGGGGACCGGCGGATCCATCACCATTTCGGCTCGCGCGGCCGAGCGGCGCTGGGTCGTCGTGCGCATCCGCGATACGGGACCGGGCGTCCCGCTAGAGATCCGGGACCGGGTGTTCGACCCGGGCGTCACCACGAAATCGGGCGGATGGGGTGTGGGATTGACGCTCACGCGGCGGATCGTCGAGGGCGTTCATCGCGGCCGCATCGAGCTGCTGGACCGGGGCGAGCGGGGCGTTACCTTCCAGGCCCGGCTTCCCCGCGCGGCGGACTCCTGAACGCCGCGGGCCGCGACCCCGTCCGCCGGGCACCTGCGGGAGGGGCCGGCCTCCTGTCCCGGTCGAGTTCCCTCGTCCTCAACGCGTGCGCCGAATGCTGCAATCCCTGAACCCCGAACAGCGCCGCGCGGTCGAGCACTTCGAGGGTCCGTGCCTGGTTCTGGCGGGAGCCGGATCGGGAAAAACCCGCGTACTCACGACCCGGGTCTGCCACTTGGTGATGGAACACGGGGTGCCCCCGGACCGGATCCTGGCGGTCACCTTCACCAACAAGGCGGCGCAGGAGATGCGCGAGCGGGTCGTGTCGATGCTGGGCGGCGAGCCGAAGGGGATCTGGATGAGCACCTTTCACGCGCTGGGCGCCCGCCTGATGCGGCGTCACGCACCCGGTCTGGGCTGGACCCGCGCCTTCACGATCCGCGATGCGGACCAGTCGCTCCGCGAGATCAAGAAGGCGCAGAAGAGCGTGGATGTGGACCCCCTGCAGTGCTCGCCGCGCGCCGTCCGCGACCGGATCTCCGACGCGAAGAACCATCTGATAGGCGTGGAGGAGTTCAGGGAGACATACGCTGGCCGCGACCTCTTCCTGAGCCGCGTCGCCATCGTGTACGGCGCCTACCAGGAAGCGCTCAAGCGACAGGACGCCATGGACTTCGACGACCTGCTCGTCCTGCCGGTCCGGCTCTTCGAGAACAACCCGGAGCTGCTGAGCAGGTACCGGCAACTCTTCTCCTTCATCCTCGTCGACGAGTACCAGGACACCAACCGGGCCCAGTTCCGTCTGCTGGAGCTGCTGGCGGCGGATCACCGCAACCTCATGGTCGTGGGAGACGACGACCAGAGCATCTACGGATGGCGCGGCGCCGACATCCGCAACATCCTCGACTTCGAGAAGAGCTTCCCCGGTGCGGAAGTGGTGCGGCTGGAGCAGAACTACCGGTCCACGCCGGTCATCCTGGGCGCGGCGAACGTGGTGATCCGGCAGAACGTGGACCGCAAGGCAAAGACGATGCGGACCGACGTGGTGGGAGGCGCGCCCATCACCCTTGTCGAGGCGGCGAGCGAGGCCGACGAGGGCCGCTGGATCGTCGAGGAGATCGAGCGCCTGATGCTTGCGAACCCGGAGTACGACCACAGTGACTTCGCGGTCCTCTACCGCACCAACGCGCAGTCGCGGGCGCTGGAGGACCGGTTCCGGCTGCGGGGCCTCCCGTACCAGATCGTTGGCGGCGTTCGCTTCTACGAGCGGCGCGAGATCCAGGATGTGCTGGCGTACCTTCGCCTCATCTCCAACCCGCGCGACATGGACGGCTTCGATCGCGTGGTGAACTATCCTCGCCGCGGGATCGGCAAGACATCGCTTGGCCGGCTTGCGGTCTTCGCGCGTGAAGCGGGCATCGACCTGTTCGAGGCGGCGGGGCGGGGGGAGGAGGTTCCGGGGCTGGTTCCGGGGGCCCGGCGCGGGCTGAAGGAGTTTGCCGGGCTGATCGGCAGGTATCGGGAGAGGGGCGGCCTCCTGACCGCGGGCGAGATTCTGGAGGAGCTGATCGAGGAACTGGACCTCGAGTCGCGGCTGCGCTCGGAGGGGCCCGACGGGCGAGAGCGGGCCGAGAACGTCCTGGAGCTGATCGCGGCGGCCCGGGACTTCGAGGCTGAGCAGGTGATGGAGCTGGACGAGGGCGACCGCGACGCCTTCACCGACCTCGATCTCTTCCTCCAGCACGTGGCGCTGGTGACCGACCTGGACTTTCACGACTCGGTGGCGGACGCGGTCACCCTCATGACGCTGCACAGCGCCAAGGGTCTGGAGTTCCCCGTGGTGTTCATCAGCGGACTGGAAGAGGGACTGTTCCCCCTGCTGCGGTCGTACGAAGAGCCGCGGTTGCTGGAAGAGGAGCGCCGCCTCTTCTACGTGGGGATCACCCGGGCCATGGAGAGACTCTACATGACCCATGCGCGGCGGAGGAGGAGGGCGGGGGAGACCATGTTCGGTCGCTTGTCCACGTTCGTGAATGTGCTCGCGGACCGCGTGGAGACGAAGTCGACCGATCTGGTTTCGGGGTCGTGGACGGGGTATGGGCGACGGGGGCGGGAATCCACACAAAGCCAGCCGTCGCGCGCGCCGACCGACTACGCCGGTTCGCCCGATGACGGGTCGGACTTCAATCAGGACCGTCCCAGGTACGTGAAGGGTGAACGGGTGGTGCACCAGACCTTCGGGTCGGGGACGATTGCGGAGATTTCGGGTTTTGGGCGGGATCTGAAGGTTGCGGTCGACTTCGACACCGCGGGTAGAAAGAAGCTGCTGGTGCGGTATGCGGGGTTGGAGAGGGACTACTTGTAGGTCTAACCCGGAAATCACCACGGCCACGGTTTGATCGCCATGCCCAGATGTCAAGCGCAGTTGTCATAATGTCAACCACAGTGGGGACAAAATGCTGGAGCAGAGCCGTCGCGACGTCCTCCGGAGTTGCGTCAGGGTTCTGCTGGAGAACGGACGGGTGCTTTCTCGACATGGTTCAGGTCGCCACCGGCGACCGGTCGGTCTCCGCGACAAGGTCCCGGTAGAGAAGCCGCTTCCTGCCTGGTCTTGCGGTCCTTCGCGGCGATCA
Organism: Longimicrobiales bacterium; assembly: GCA_951828585.1. GTDB lineage: Bacteria > Gemmatimonadota > Gemmatimonadetes > Longimicrobiales > Gaopeijiaceae > Bin94. The sequence goes on along the minus strand of OX639991.1, from coordinate 3,952,449 downwards.
CCGCCGTCTTCCCGCCCGTTCCGCCCTTCACGCCCGCCCGCTTGCCCTTCGGCCTGTTCTTCTCCCTGCCCCCCATGTAGGTCTCGTCCACCTCCACCGGGCCGGAAAACGCGTCGCCCGGCCGCGTGAACGCCTCCCGTATGCGGTGGAGCATGAACCACGCCGTCTTCTGGCTCACTCCGATGTCCCGGTGCAGCTTCATGCTCGACACACCCTTCAGGCTCGTCAGCTCCAGGTAGATCGCCCACACCCACTTCCGCAGCTTCACGTTCGAGGCCGCCAGCGCGGTACCCGTCTTCACGCTGAAGTACGACCGGCAGTCCGAGCACCAATAGGGCATCGTCTTGTGGCTGGCTTCCGTCGTCCGCCCGCTCCCGCAGTGCCCGCAGCACCGCTCGGCCGGCCACAGCTGGGCCTCGAACCACTTCCGGGCCGCTCCCTCGTCGGGGAACCTGGCGGCCAGCTCCATCAGGGTGATTCCCTTTCGGTGAACCCTGCCGGGCGCCTTGCTGGCCATCTTCCGCCTCCTGTCTCCGGTGACTATGTCAAAGGTGACAGGGTCCATCGCCCTTGTCAACTATTCGTTATAAGCCCCACCGCAGTTGTCTGGTGTTGCGGCCGACCCGATACGGAAACCGGTCAGGACGAACATTCGCTGGCCAACGGCGCCGACATCCTCCGCCCGCTCCCAACCCAGGACCGTGGTCCGGTTGTGACCGGAGTCGAACGGGGAGTAGCGAGACCGAATGTGGAGCAGTGTTAGCAAACGGAGGACCTGGGTGTCGCTCCACCATTGAGTGCTTCAGGATTGCCATAACCGGTTAGCGGACAATGACTTGCAACGATACGCCGAGCAACGTGGGGCGGGTTCTGCCTGCGGTCGCAGAAGCTGATCGCTTGCGGAGCCGTTGCTGGTCTCACAACATATGGTAGGCAAAGAGTTTTTGTGACCTCCCACCGGAAGGCTTGGGCTGGTGTGCGGCCCGTGCCGTTCCGGGTCGGTGTGGGGGTCTGAGGAGCGGACCGAGAACGACATGTCGCGAAGGGCTGGTTGTTCAATGAGGCACGGCCAATGCCGCCGCGACCCATTTGAGAGGAGCGCGAGATGCTCACGGTAAGACGGCCAAGTGCCCCCCCCGAACCGCAGGTCGGTCCTCACTCCTCGAGAGAGATTCAGATCTCTCTTGCTCCGATGGAGTTGCGCTCTTCTGATTGCCGGTAGCGTCAGTACGCTTGCCGCATGCGTCGACATCCCATCGAACCCGCATGTCTTGCCATTGGAGGATGCTGCCCCCGAGACCCAATTGTCGGAGATCGCCCGCGCGATGGCATCGGCGATGGGATCCGCAGAGGTGCGCTCAAGCGTGCTGGAGGCCATGAGGGCGTCATCAAGAGTCGATCACAGCCTGATTCTCGGGGCGGACCTCACCGAGGCGCGTGCGCGGGACTTGCTGGAGGCAAGCGCTAATGCCTTGAATCTGTCCGCCGTACAGTTCCTCTCAATGGTTCACGGACTTCCAGAGCTTGAGTTCGTGGTACCGTTTGCGGAACACCGACTCGTTTGGACCGGGACACCCCGGATTGCGTTGGGAGCCCTGTGGGACTCCGATTCGACTGAGATCATCGTTTTGAGCCGTCAGGCACGACTCGGCGAATCAGCAATGTGAACGCACGTGAAGCCGGAGATGATTCTGTTTACATTGACAAGTACAAACTCCTCCGCAATCTCGATCCGTGGGATGGGGACTGTGAAATCCGGATAGACTTGTTCTACATGGCTGGCCCATACCAAGGCGTGTCCGGGACCTATCTTCACAACGACGTCGAAGTGGGTGACCTCATGGATATCCACTATTTGCTTTTGGGCGCGAATCCTATTGAACCCCCCTTATTCACGAATGGCCGGGAGGCGAGGCGACGTGAGGCGGCAAGTGCTTTAGATTCAGAGTGTTAGAAGGATCGCGAGCACCTGCCAGCCATCACGTCGGGGGTGAAGATAATGGATGCGCCGTTCAGCTTCAACAGGTCGATCAGGATTGGGTCCGGCCGGGACCGGATCACGGGGGATTCGGGGGCTCTGACGGGGCGCGAGCTGCTGCGGCGCAGCAGGGTGGTGCGGTTTCTGGCGGAGGGGCTGCCGGACAAGCGGGACGGGCGCCGGATCCGGCATTCTCAGAGGCGGCTGGCGCGGACGCTTCTGCTGCTGGCGGGGCAGGGCCGCCGGGACCATGGCGACGCGACGGAGCTGCGCGACGATCCGGCGCTGCGGCTGGCCACCGGCGACCGGGCGGGCACGGCTCCGCTGGGCGAGGGCGGGTGCCTGCCCTCGCAGCCGACGCTGTCGCGGCGGGTGGCGGCGTGGTCGGCGAAGGAGGGCGTCGAGGTGCTGCGCGAGGGGTTGCAGCGGCTGGCGGGGTGGCGGCTGAAGGCGATGGGCGGCCGGCGGCGTCCGAAGACGCTGGTGATCGACATCGACAGCCTGCCGGTCGAGGTCCATGGGGAACAGCCGGGCAGCGCGTGGAACGGCTACTATCACCGGCGCGTGTATCATCCGATCGTGGCGGCGGCGGGGGAGACGGGCGACATCCTGGATCTGCGGCTGCGCGAGGGGCAGGTGCACACGGCGGACGGCGGGCTGGAGTTCGTCCTCGAGGTGCTGGAGCGGGCGGAGCGGCATCTGTGCGGGAAGGCAGCGGTGCGCTTCGACGCGGGATATCCCGGCGAGCCGCTGATGGCGGCGCTGGAGGAGCGGGGCACGCACTACGTGGCCCGGGTGCGCAACAACGCCGTGCTGAAGCGCCTGGCGCTGCCGGCCATGGACGCCGTGGTCTGGGATGCGCTGAACAACGGGGCGCCCGGCGGCGAGCCCCGCACCTGGGTTTGCGAGTCGTCCTACCGGGCCGGGTCGTGGTCCCGTTCCCGCCGGGTCGTGCAGGTCGTCGTCGAGCGGCCGGGCGAACTCATCCCGCGCTGCTTCTGGCTGCTGACCTCGATGCCGTCGGAGGAGATGTCCGGCGAGGACCTCCTGGCGCTGTACCGCAAGCGCGGCAAGGCGGAGGGCCACCTGGGCGAGCTGATGAGCGTCGTCTCCCCGGCCCTGTCGTCCACGTCGCGCCGCAAGAGCCACTACCGGGGCAAGAAGATCGCGAAGCGCGAGAAGGGTGTGGACCCCTTCGCGTGCAACCAGGTGCGCCTGCTGCTCGCCGGCTTCGGCTACCAGATCATGCACGTCCAGCGCGCCGTGCTGGAGCGCATGACCGGAACCGGCTGGAGCCTGCGGCGTCTCGCGGACCGCGTGCTCCGCACCCCGGCGCGCTTCACCGTATCGGGCCGCCGGATTACGATGACCATCGGAGGCGCGTCGGCGCACTGGCGCATGCTCGCCCGCGGGCTCGCGACCCTGCACGGGCCCTCCGGATAGCGCGGGCGCCGCCAGGCGCCGAACCCTTTCCCGGCCCCGGCGGCCGCAAGGACGCCGAGGTGTCTCCAAGCGCCGGAAACCGGCTCGGTTCGGTCGAACAAACTAACCTTTTCGGACTCGAAACGCCCGTTTTTTGCCCCCGGAACCGCCCCCGACCCGCCATCGGGGTTGTGAGAGGCCTCTCAGCCCCCTACCTTGCCCTCGACTCGCGAATTCATGAATAAGGCAGGTTGAAGACGGTGCCGTCTTCACGCTTGTTGTGACCGAGGAGGACTGGGGCTCGCCGGACGACGATTTGGGATCGTCGACGCTGGCATGGGATGAGGACGGCGTATGGAAGTACTTCGACGAGAACAACGACAATGACCCGGATTTCCAGGTCATGTTGGTTTGGTAGGCAACCCTTGACCGTGGGCCCCTCTGAAGGAGGCTGCTGATGGACCGCGTTGCGAGATTCCGGCAGCGGTACCGTCACTCTTCGGCCCTCGTCGTGGCCATCGCACTGTCGTCGTGCCCGAGCCCGGTCTCCGGCGTCTTTCAAGACCCCCTGGAGGGTAACTGGCGATTTCGGTTCGTGGACCGGGAATCCGATGCTCCGCTGGCAAGTGTGCACGTGTCTTTTCCCGACATGTCCGAGAGCCGGGCAAGCGACAGCCTGGGTGTCGCCTCCCTTGCGTCGGAAGCGAATCTTCTTCGGATCGTCGCAACCCGGGTCGGCTACGCCAGAATGGACACGGTGGTAGCACGGCCCGACGGCGGAACACTGGTCGAGCTCCGTCTCACGCGCTCGACCATCGTCCTGACCTCGCTCACCGTACAGGCAGTCCGTACCGGGACCGATTCGCGGGAGCTCGCCCGCCAGATGTTCGAGCGCGAGGTGGCGATAGGCGCCGTGGGGATGACCCGGACCGAGGTGCGCGCGGTGCCCGCCGTGGCCGAAACCGACGTGTTCCGCAGCCTGCAGTCTGTTTCGGGCGTAGCGAGCGTCAACGACTTCGGCGCGGAGCTGTTCGTGCGCGGTGGCAGTGCCGACCAGGTAGCAGTTCTCTTGGATGGCGCCCCGGTCTTCGGCCCGTATCACATGTTCGGGATGTTCGGCCTGTTCAATCCCGATGTCGTCGAGTCCGCCGAACTCTACAAGGGATCGATTCCGGCGCGGTATGGAGGCTCGCTCTCCGGGGTCGTCTCCGCCCGGCAACGTGCGGGAGGGACAACGGGAACGCGGTTCAGCGGCGGTTTGAGCGGCGTGGGCCTGCGCGCCGCGTTGGACGGTGGCCTTCCCTGGTCGGACGGCAGATGGCTGGCGGCGGGGCGGAAGGCCACCATTGATTTGCCGGGCGTGGACGCCCCGTTCGCCTTCCACGATCTCAACATGGGGTTGCACCTGTATCCTTCCGAAGAACACCGGCTGGGGATCTCGTTGCTGGCTACCGAAGACCGTTTCTCCTGGGACTTTCTCGGCGTGGGGGAATCGCTCCGGTCGGATTGGACGAACCTCGTGTCGTCCGTCACGTGGTCGTGGGTCAGGGGGAACCGACTCACCAGTGACGTGACGGGGTACTTCAGCCGGTACGAGGGGCACATTGAAGTCGGAGAGGAGCAATCCGGGCTGTCCGCGCGCAACCGGATCGGCGCTGGTGGGGTGCGCGCCCAGATCGCGGTGCGCGGGGAAGCGACGGGTGTGCGGACGGGGTTGCTGGTGGAAGGTGGTCCAGTGAGTCTTCGAGGCACTACGGGTCCGGGAGCATACATGCAGGGAGAGACGTTGGGTACTTATCTCCACGCATCGGTTTTCGTGGAGGTCGAACATTGGATCGGCGCACTGCGGCTCGCGCCCGGGGCACGGTTGGGGACCGAACGAAACAGCGCGCGGGTCTTCGCGGAACCTCGCCTCTCCGCCCGGTATCACCTGGGTGCTTTCGCTATCAGCGGCAGCCTGGACCGCAGTTTCCAGTTCCTCTCGGTGCTCCGCGACGACCGCCATGTCGTGCCCGGGGCTCCGATGTGGTTCCTGCGCGGTGAGGGGCAGCCCGTGTCGACGGCCGAGGGGGCCAGCGTGTCGCTGGACTATTGGCGGGGCAGCAGGTGGACGGGGTCGGCAACGGCGTGGACCCGCCGGTTCACCGACATTTCGAGTTGGCAGCCCGAGTCCGTTCGCGACCTGTCCGCGCTTCAGTACCATGGCGGGAGCGCCTACGGATGGGAGTTGAGCCTCGAGAGGCATGCGGGGCTCCTGCGGGGCTGGATTTCCTACCAGCACGGTTGGGTCGAATTGCGTGACGGCGACGGGCGGAAGTATTGGCCGCGATGGGACAGACGGCACGAAATCGATGCCACCTTGAACCTCGCAGACCTGCTGGGCTTCAGCGCGTCGCTCCGCACAACCGTGGGGTCCGGCACGCCTTTCTGGTTTCCGGCCGGGGAGTTCTACGGGCTGCGCTACGATCCACGGCGCCGCGGATTGAATGGGGGACGTGATGACTTCACCATCCTGTCGAATGTGCAGGGGCGGATGCCCTACTACGGCCGCGTCGACTTCTCGGTCCGCTACGCTTTCCGTTGGGACACTCTGGCGATCGCGCCTTTTGTTACGATTCCGAACATTACCGGGCGGCAGAATGTGCTGACCTATGCTGCGAGACCGGGCGGAAGCGACGATCGCAAGTTGACTCCGAGACACCAACTCCCCTTGTTCCCTTTCGTCGGCGTCGACTTCCGGTACTGACAAATGCGCCCGAGACCGCCTCCCGTCCGTCTCGTCCTCGCGATTGGCGCCACCGTGATCGCTGCATGCGGTGATGTTGCCCATCCCGAGTTCCCGCGATACCTCGACGACCGGCTGATCGTTTTCGCGGTTCTGAGCCCCGACTCCACTGCACATCCGATGCTGGTCTGGCCGGTGGACTACTCCGACCCGCTCACGGGGACCGTTGCAAGAGTCTATCGAGCAAGCGACGGCGTTTGGACCCTTGTCGCTGAAACCACCGAGGCCGTGGACGTGAGCCGCTGCGGCCCAAGGTACGGCGGACTTGTGATAGGAGTTGCCCAATGTCTGGTGCCGGCCGCGGTCCTGGACGACGGTGCGAGCTACCGTGTAGAGGTGTCGGCTGACGATCGTGCGACGGCCTGGGGTGTCACTGCCGCGGTCGGAGCCTTTCACGTGGAGACGGCGGTACTCTTGCGGAACAGCGATCAAGACTCGCTGTCTTCAACTTGGACCCCGAGCCTCGCCACCCATCGGTATATGGCGTCGTTGCGGCCGCGTTCGGAAAGAGGCGTGTTCAGCCGCGGGGGAGAGGGCTGGTACATCGAGGTGGACGATACATCAATGACGACTCCGGTACCCGACGATGCGATCGAGGCTGCGGTTCAGCCGCTCACCCTCGATGTCGCCGCTTTCGATGAACACCTCTATTCCTTCATCACCAGCGGCAACGGAGACACTTCCTTCTCCGTCCCTCCGATCCAGAACGTGGTGGGCGGATTCGGGATCGTCGGGTCGGTGCGCTACCGGAGCTTGGCGGTGACCGAGAAGTAGTCCTTGCAAAGCGGGTGGTCCGTTGGGCCTCGGTGTTGGCAGCCAGACCGTTCTCCATACGGCCACCTGTCGTCGCGGGAGGACGTTTGCATCACACTCCTACGGACTAGCCCTCGCCCGAACCATCGGTATCCGATCCCTCACCCACCGCCTCCGCCCCCGCCCCCGCCCCGGCATCCCCCTCACCACCCCGCCCCTCACCACTTCCACCCCCACCCCCACCCCCCGCCCCTTCTGCATCGTCTCCCTCATCACCTCGCCCCCGCCCCGCCCCGCCCCCACCCGCATCCCCATCACCATCCCCACCCCCATCTCCCCCACCCAGCCCCGCCACCCCCGCCAGCAACCCCGCCCCCTTCCGTAACATCCGCAACTTGGCCGCCGCATCGAGCACCGCATCCTCCGCCTCCGACTGGGCCAGGTCAAGTAATGCGGAAAGGTCGGCGATCCGGCGCCTGACCTCGACCGAGGCCTCCCCGATGTCATCGGTCACGCCCTCGATCATGCCGTTCAGGCGGTCGATCTCGGACCGCACGACCGATGTGATGTGGTCGAGGTTGCGGGCGGCGTTGTTCGCGTGCTCGACGAGCGGCCCGGACCGTTCGGTCGTGGTGGCCACGAAACCGGTCCAGGTTCGCGACAGCGTGCGGAGTTCGGCCAGGACGAGCACCAGCACCACCAGGATCGCCAGGAACGCCAGGCCCAGCCCGACCATCGTCCACGCCGAGACCACCGCGAGGCCGTCGCGCGCCAGTTCGACGACGGTGGTGTCCTGAAGAGGGGCAGCGAGAGTGGGTGACATGTTGGCTCCGCCTGGCGTGATCGGGGCCCGGAATATGGGGAGTCAGCAGCCCCTGGACAAAACCCCCCCGTCATTTGAGCGGCGATGCATCCGCGCTTCCGCTTCGCTTCACCGATTCACGATGTAAAGTATACTATACATTATGGAATGTGGAGTATACATTGGATCTTTGAAAGGCTTCGCTCTATCCAGAGAACCGCGGAATTCGGTATCTTTCAGCCGATGTCATCCTTCATCGTATCGGGCGGCCATGAGCTGAGCGGCGCCATTCGGCCGGCCGGCAACAAGAATGCGGCCCTGCCGGTTCTCGCGGCGACCCTTATGTCGGCGGAGCCGGTGACCGTCCGCAACGTCCCCCGGATCCGCGACGTCCACACCCTCCTCGAGATCATGGAGTCGTTGGGGGTGTCCGTGACGTGGACCGGTGCGAACACGGTTGTGGTCAACGCCGCGAACGTCGAGGCCGGCGACCTCGATCCCGAGCTCTCCGAGCGGATCCGGGCGTCGATCCTCCTCGCGGGACCGCTCCTGGCCCGGTTCGGCTCCCTCTCGCTGCCTCCTCCCGGGGGCGACGTCATCGGCCGCCGCCGCCTCGACACGCACCTGCTCGCCTTCGAGGCGCTGGGAGCCGAGGCGGAGACATCGACCGGTCTCGACATCCGCGCGCCCGCCCTTAAGGGCACCGACATGTTCCTGGACGAGCCCTCCGTCACGGCCACCGAGAACGCCGTGATGGCCGCGTCGATGGCCGACGGTGAAACGCTGATTCGCAACGCGGCCGCCGAGCCGCACGTCCAGGACCTCTGCCACCTCCTCAACGCCATGGGTGCGCGCATCGAGGGGGTCGGGACCTCCAATCTCACCGTCCATGGTGCGCCAACCCTGGGCGGCGCCGATTTCGAGATCGGCCCGGACCACGTCGAGACGGGCTCCTTCATCGGTCTGGCGGCCGTCACGCGCAGCCGGCTGGTGATCGAGGACGCCCCGGTCGCTCACCTCGACTCGATCCTGCTCGGCTTCCGGCGGCTCGGGATCGACTGCCGGGTGGACGGACGCGATCTCATCGTCGACGGACGCACGGAACCCGTCATCCGGATGGACGCCTTCGGGCACATCCCCAAGGTCGATGACGGCCCCTGGCCCGCCTTCCCGGCCGACCTGACCTCGATCGCCGTCGTCGCCGCCACCAGCGCGCGGGGCACGATCCTGATTCACGAGAAGATGTTCGAGTCCAGGATGTTCTTCACCGACAAGCTGGTGAGCATGGGCGCCCGCATCATCCTCTGCGACCCCCACCGGGTCGTGGTCGTAGGTCCGTCGAGCCTGCACGGCGCGAGGGTGGAAAGCCCGGACATCCGGGCCGGAATGGCCATGCTCATCGCGGCCCTCGGGGCCCGGGGCGAAAGCCTGATCCGCAACGCGGGACAGATCGAGCGCGGATACGAGAGGATCGACGAGAGGCTGCGGACCCTGGGTGCCCGGATCGAGCGCCGCGAGTAGCCCACCGCGGCCGAAACTCCGCTGCATTCGAAGTGCAAGTTACTCAGGCTGGACGCACGCGCTCCCCGGTGCACACCGGGCGAAAGGCGATTGACCGGGAGACTGCGTCACGGCTATACTACAGTCAGGTGGTCCCGAACCGACCGGCCGAGGCCGGCGGCGTTTGAGTGGGGGAGAAGGCATCCCCCGCTTTTTTTATCGACTGTCGCAAGGGGTGACGACTTGAAAGCGAACCGGGCAGGAATCCAGGAGGAGTTGGAAACGCGGATTTCCGGCCTGGGGTACGAGCTGGTTCAGCTCGACTGGACGGGGAGTTCCAGCCGTCCGGTCATCCGGCTCCGTGTGGAACGCACAGCGCTGGACCGGCCCGTCTCGCTGGACGACTGTACGACGGTGAGCCGGAGTATCGAGGCGTGGCTCGACGAAGACGCGAGGGTACCTGAGCGGTACGTCCTCGAGGTGTCCTCGCCGGGTCTGGAGCGCCCCCTCACCCGGGACAGGGACTTCCAGCGGTTCCGCGGCCGGAAGATCGCCGTCACCGGCTCGGAAACGCTCCACGAGCGGAGTTCGCGCCTGGAGGGCGAGCTGCTGGGTCTGGGCGGCGAAGAGGGCGACACGGGATCCATCCGGCTCCGGTTGAACGGGGGTGACGAGGTCGAGGTCCCACGGTCGCGGGTGGCGGCAGCCCGCCTGGTCCACGATTGGAAGGTGTCATGACCGTAAACACCGAGCAGATCAGAGCGGCGTTCAGCGACATCATGGACGCCAAGAGCCTCGAGTTCGAGCAGGTCAACGAGCTCATCAGAGACGGAATTCACGCCGGCCTGGCCCGCATATTCGGCCCCAACGTCAACGCCGAGATCATCATCGACGATGTCTCTGGGGAGATCGAGATGGTCGTGCTCAAGCGGGTCGTCGAGGAGGTGGAAGACCCTTCGTCGGAGATCACGGTGGACGAGGCGCGATGGGACGATCCCACCTACGAGGTCGGTGACGTGATGGAGATCCCCGTCGCGTTCACCGAGTTCGGCCGCAACGCGGTCATGGCCACCAAGCAGCGGATCGTGCAGCTGGTGCGCGAGGGCGAGCGGCAGCGCATACGCGACGAGTACTCCGATCGCGTGGGCGAACTGCTCTCCGGCGAGGTGCAGCAAATCGAGCGCGGCAAGCTGGTCCTGATTCTGAACCGCTCCCGCGAGGCCGAGGCCATCATTCCCTGGAAGGAACAGAACCCGCGCGAGCGGTTTCGCCAGGGCGAGTCGATCCGGGCCGTCCTGAAGAAGGTGGACGAAACGCCTAAGGGTCCCCGCCTGATCCTCTCCCGCGCGGACCCCGGTTTTGTCGCGGCGCTGTTCAAGCTCGAGGTGCCGGAGATCTACCAGGGCATCGTCGAGATCAAGGAATCCACGCGCGAGGTTGGCGGGCGGACCAAGATCGCGGTGCACAGCCGCGACGACTCCATCGACCCGGTCGGTGCCTGCGTGGGGCTCAAGGGCTCCCGGGTCCAGGCGGTCGTCCGCGAGTTGGGCGGCGAGCGGATCGACATCGTCCCCTGGCACCCCACGCCCGAGATCTTCGCCCGGCGCGCGCTCGCGCCCGCCCGCGTGGCCAAGGTCCATTCGGATCCGGCGCGTCAGGTCATCACCGCGATCGTGGACGAGGACCAACTCTCGCTGGCGATCGGCAGGAACGGCCAGAACGTGCGGCTGGCGTCGCAGTTGATCGGGTGGCAGATCGATCTCTACGGTTCCCGCGAGTGGCTGGAGCGCGGGGCGGACATGTCGGTCTTCGTGGAGGAGGAGACGGACTCCTACGAGACGGCGGACTTCCCGCTCAGCGAACTTGCGCTGGACGGAGAGACCCTCGCGGCGCTGAATGGCTCGGGATACAACAGCTTCCTCGACATCATCGACCTGGACCGGGCGGACTTCCTGGCCGTGGACGGTGTCACCGAGAACGCGGCCATGCAGCTGCTCACCCTGATCGAAGACCTTACCGTGGTCGAAGCGGATCCGGTCGGCGCCGGGGATGACGCGGCGGCTTCGAAGGAAGAGACGGCCTGATGCGGGTCCGGGAACTTGCGGTCGACCTGAGGGTCAACGCCGATGTCCTCCTCAGGTTCCTGAGGGAATCGGGCGTGCGTGTGGGTCACGCCGACGCCCTCATCCGGGACACGGATGTTGCCAAGGTGCGCACGCGCCTTGAACGGGAGCGCAGGGCGGGCCACGGCGGAGCCGCGGATGTCATGCGCGCGGTGGTGAAGGCGCACAAGCCCACGAGCCGAAGGCGCCGCCGCCGGCGGGTCGCGACTCCCGAACCCTCCGTCACGGCCGAGGTCTCACCCGAGGAATCCGCGGCCGCGGACGGTGAGGTCGATGCCGAAATAGTCGAGACGGTGGCGCCCGCGGTGGCCGCGGAGGCAGGTGTGGTGGACGCGCCGGTGGACACCGCGCCGCCGGTCGAGGAGGACCAGCCGTTGGAAACCGCTGCCCCGGCCGCGCCGGTGGAGCCCGAAGTTCAGGAGCCCGATATCGCAGCTCCGCCGGTGGAAGCGGTGCAGCCGAAATCCGACCCGACCCCGCCGGCGACCCCATTGGTCGACCTCGATACGGGTCCAGCGGAGACCACCGTTCCCCCTCTGGCTGCCCAAGCCCCGGAAGGGGAGCCGGAACCCGCGATCGGGCCGGCGGAAGCAGCGTCCCCGATCATGCCGGCGCGTACCGGGCCCAAGCCGTCTCGCGCGCGGGAAGGCGCTCCCGGCGGCTTGGCCCCGGTGGGGAGCAAACCCGCGCCGGCGGCCAGCGCGGGTCCGGGCGGCAAGGTGCGGATCCAGGCCGAAGGGTACACCTCCGACGGTCGCAAGAAGAGGGAGCGCAGGCGGGGCAAGCGCCGCCGCGGGACCGATCGCGACAAGGCCAAGCAGAACATCCAGCGGGTCATGGCCGAGATCAAGGGCGGCCGCAAGAAGCGCCGCAAGGGCAAGGGTGCCGTGGCCGCGGCCAAGGAGGAGCGCGTTGCCGCGCAGGAAAGGGCTGCCGAAAAGGTCGCGGTCGAAGCCACCACCGTCCGCGTCAACGAATTCCTCACCGTCGCGGAACTCGCCGAGCTCGTCGAGGCCAGCGCTACGGAGATCATCGGTTCGGCCTTCCGCAACATGGGCCTCATGGTCACGATCAACCAGCGGCTCGACTTCGATCAGATCGAGCTGCTGCTGGAGGGATTCGGCTACCAGGCCGTCCGCGAGACCGACTACCTCCCACCCGGCGAGGATATCGAGGAGGACGATCCGGCCGATCTGCGCCCGCGCCCGCCCGTGGTCACCGTCATGGGGCACGTCGATCACGGCAAGACGAAGCTGCTGGACTGGATCCGCGACACCAACGTCGTGGCTGGAGAGGCGGGCGGCATCACCCAGCACATCGGCGCTTACCATGTCGAGCTCGACGATAGCCGCACCATCTCCTTCCTGGACACGCCCGGCCACGCCGCCTTCACGGCCATGCGCGCCCGGGGTGCCGACGTGACCGACCTGGTGGTCCTCGTCGTGGCCGCCGACGACGCCGTCATGCCCCAGACCATCGAGGCGATCAGCCATGCGAAGAATGCGGGCGTCCCGATGATCGTGGCGATCAACAAGATCGACCTGCAGGCGGCCGACCCGGCCCGGGTTCGCCAGGATCTCCTGCAGCATGGCGTCACCATCGAGGACTTCGGCGGCGACACGCTGGTAGCGGAAGTGTCGGCCAAGACCGGCCAGGGCATGGACGACCTGCTGGACAAGATTCTCCTCCAGGCCGAGATCCTGGAGCTGCAGGCCAACCCTTCGCGGGATGCAGTGGGCGCGGTGGTGGAAGCCGAGCTCGATGTCGGAAAGGGCCCACTGGCCACGCTCCTGGTGCAGAGCGGGACGCTGCGGGTTGGCGACAACTTCGTGGCCGGCCTCTACGACGGCCGCATCCGGGCCCTCCTCGATGAGCGCGGCCACCACGTCGACAATGTGGGACCTGGCATCCCGGTACAGATTTTGGGCGCGGCCGGCGTCCCTCAGGCTGGCGATGTCTTCCAGGTCATGGACGCCGACAAGGCCGCCTCGATCGCCGGCAACCGCCAGCGCCTGGACCGCGAGAAACAGCTTCGCATCAGGGAGCGCGGCATCAAGCTCGGCGACTTCACCCAACTCCTGGCCGACGGCGACGTGAGCACGCTGCGTCTGGTGGTTAAGGGCGACGTGGACGGGTCCGTGCAGGCGCTGTGCGACGCTCTCGAGCAGCTCTCCGCCAAGGAGGTACAGGTCGAGATCATCCACCGGGGCGTGGGCGCGGTCAACGAGTCCGACGTCATGCTCGCGCTGACTGCGGGCGCGGTCGTTGTGGGCTTCCGGGTCCGTCCGGACGCCGGTGCGAGGCAGGCATCCTCGCGCGAGGCCGTGGACATCCAGACCTACGATGTGATCTACGAGGCCGTGGACGATGTCAGGGCCGCGCTGGAGGGCCTGCTCGCACCGGAGCGTCGGGAGAGCGTGACGGGCGCCGCCGAGGCGAGGGTGATCTTCAAGATCCGCGGAACCGGCACCATCGCGGGCAGCTACGTGGTGGACGGCACGATCCAGCGTGGAGCCAATGCCCGGGTGATCCGCGACGGCGTCGTCATCTACGACGGCGAGATCGGTTCGCTCAAGCGCTTCAAGGACGATGCCAAGGAAGTCAAGGAAGGCTTCGAGTGCGGTGTCGGTATCTCCAACTTCAACGATGTCAAGGCCGGGGACGTCATCGAGACCTACCAGGTCCAGGAGGTCGCCCGCACTCTGGCCAGCGCCGAGCGGGATTGAGGACGTCCGTCCCGGATACGCGCCCGAGACCCGCGATGGTGGTGACCGTGTCGACATGGGATCTTGCAATTCCGGGCTCCGGGTCGCTCAAGCAGAAGCGCTCCGTCCTCCGTTCGCTGAGGGACCGCCTCGCGCGCATGAACGTTTCGGTGGTCGAGTCAGGGCTGCAGGACGTGCGCAACCGGGCGCGAATATCGGTGGCGTTTCTGGCGGCGCACTCCGCACAGGCGGACTCGATCCAGGAGGCCGTGGACCGCCGTATTGCCGGGGCGCGGGATGCCGTGGTGGTGGCCAACTCCACGGAGCGCTACTGATGTCCTCCCGCCGCCGTGCCCGCCTGGGCGAGCAGTTGCGCAGGGAGCTCTCGGTGAAGATCCAGTCCGTGGTGCGCGATCCCGAGGTGGGGCCGCTCTCGGTGACCGGAGTGGATGTGAGCGCGGATCTGTGGTTCGCGCGCGTGTTCGTGGAGCCGTATGGATCGGAGGACGAGCAGGTCCGCACCGTGGCCGCTCTCGGACGGGCCGCGCCCTTCCTGCGTTCCGTGCTGGGACGGGAGTTGCATATTCGGCGCATGCCTGAATTGCGTTTCGAGCGGGACACCTCGATCGCGGCGGGGCAGCGGATCGAGGCGATCCTGAAGGAGGTGCTGCCCGAGGGTGAAGCGGAAGAGCAGCCGTCTTCCGATGACCCCCCGGGGGATCCGGAGCAGCCGTCCGGAGAAGGCGACCCGTGAGCGAATCGTCCGCCTCCATGGGGATGTTGCTGGTGGACAAGCCGGCAGGGATCACTTCCCACGATGTCGTGGCGGTGGTCCGGCGGTCGCTCGGGGTGAAGAAGGCGGGTCACGCCGGAACGCTGGATCCCTTTGCGACGGGGCTGCTGGTACTCGGGATCGGTCGGGCCACCCGCCTTCTGGAGTACCTGGCGGGGGCGGACAAGGAGTACGAGGCGACGGCCCGCCTCGGGGTCGCGACGGACTCGCAGGATCCGGAGGGGGCGGTGATCGCGGAGGATGACTGTTGGAGGGAGCTCACGGCGGATCGCATCCGCATGGTCGCGGGGGGGATGGTTGGATCGTTGCTGCAGTCGCCGCCGGTGTACTCGGCGGTCAAGGTGGGGGGCGTTCCGGCGCATCGCCGTGTGCGCCGGGGGGAGAGCGTGGAGCTTCCGCCGCGTGAGGTAATCGTGCGCGCTTTCGAGGTGGTCGAGGTCGACCTGCCCGAGGTGCACTTCAGGGTGGCGTGTTCGAGTGGGACCTACGTGCGCAGCCTTGGCGTCGAACTGGGGGAACGGCTCGGTACGGCGTGCCACCTCACCGCGCTGCGACGTTCCCGGGTGGGTGGGTTCGATGTGCGTGACGCGGTGGGGCTGGAGGAGGTGGTGGGGGGGAGGGGGATACCTGGCCAGGCCTGGATCGATGCGGTCTCGGCGCTGGCCCACTTGCCGCGTGTGGTGGTCGATTCGGGCGACGCCGCGATGCTCGCGACGGGAAAGAAGGTGCCGAATGGCGCGCCGGACTGTGGCGTAGCGGTATTCGCCCTGCCGGACGACCGGCTCGTGGCGGTGGGCGCCGTGCGCGACGGCGTGTTGGAGCCGCGCAAGGTGTTTCACAATGCGTGAGAGTGGGTGCGCGGCGTGCACGAGGGGGCGGGCATGACCGTCTTCCAGGACGGCGTTTCCGGCCTTCCGCGCGACGATCGTCCCGTGATCGTCACGGTGGGCACCTTCGACGGCGTGCACCGGGGCCACTGGAGCGTGCTCGAGGAGATCGGGGCCCGCGCCGCGGCCCGCGCGGGCAGGAGCGTCCTCGTCACCTTCGACCCTCATCCGCTGAAAATCGTTCGGCCCGAGGCCGCTCCGAAGATGCTCACCACGACGGAGGAGAAGAAGGCGGTTCTGGCCACCAGCCGACTGGACTACGTCGTGTTCCTCGCCTTCACGCCCGAGCTGCGAGAGTACTCGCCACGGCGGTTCGTCACCGAAATCCTCCTCGGAGGACTGGGGATGAGCGAGCTGGTCATCGGTTACGACCACGGCTTCGGCCGCGGGCGTTCGGGCGACGTCAACACGCTGCGGGACATCGGAGCCGAGTGCGGCTTTGCGGTGGATGTAGTGGAGGCCGTGCACGCGGGCCCCGCAGCCGTTTCCTCGTCCAAGGTCCGGCGGGCGCTTGCCGAAGGCAGGCTCGAGGACGCGAACCGCGGTCTGGGCCGACCCTATTCAATCACGGGAACCGTCGTCCCCGGAGACGGACGCGGACGGGAACTCGGCTTCCCCACCGCCAACCTCCACGTCGCCGACCCGGACAAGCTCATTCCGGCCGAGGGCATCTACGCCTGCTATGCGACTGTGCCGGCGGGCAGGTTCATGGGTGCGCTCCACATTGGCCCCCGGCCCACCTTCCCCGGAGCGGGCGCCGCCGTGGAAGTCTTTCTACTGGACTTCGAGGGTGAGCTGTACGGGTGTGACATCCGGCTGGAGCTGATCGAACGGCTGCGCTCCGTCGCCGCCTTCGACTCGGTGGACGAACTGGTGGAACAGATGCAGGGGGACGTTCGGCGGACGCGGGAGGTGTTGGCGCGCGGAGAATGAGCCGCGAGTCACGGCTTGTACAGGTCGATAGGCGTAGAATGACATGTAAGGTAAAGTGACATGTAAAGTGACAACTGCAGTTTACAGAATGTCAACCGGGGTTTACTCTGCCTACCGTGCCGATGCCGGTGATCCGGGTTACCGTGAGTGAGACGCGGGCGGCGCCCGCCCGGCGAGCTCACCACCCCAAAGGAAGGGGAATCATGAAGGGTAGACTCACGCTTGCCGCCGCCCTCCTGGCGGCCCTTTCCGGCTGCGCCGAAGAGGTCCGCGAACCGGGCACCTTCTTCGGCGACGGCTGCATCCTGGACATGGAGGCGGCGCCGTGCGACGACTGCATCGAGTTTGCCCACGTCACCAGCCTTGGGAGCGACGAGCTGGGCCCCGGGTATCTGGTCGACAGGGGCGCGATGGACGTCGTGCGGGACCGCCGGGGGAACTACTGGGTGGGCCAGGAGGAACAGATCAAGGTCTTCGACCCGGACGGTGTTTTTCTCAGGACGGTGGGCCGCCGCGGAGACGGGCCGACGGAGTTCCGCAGGGCCGCTCCGATGCATACGGATGCCTCCGGGCGAGTCCATGTGTTCGACACCCGGAACCAGAGAATATCGGTCATTGACGGAACATTCACGCTGGTCGAGGAGAAGCGACTCCCGGCGTGGATCTCGGCGTATGCTCCGCTGGACGACGGTGACCGATACGTCGTCCAGGCATCGATCGAGGAGCCAGGTCGGACGGGCATGCCCGTGCACATTGTCGATGGCTCAGGAATCCTGAATTCGTTCGGCGAAAAGGAGCCGGACGAGGGGTTTTCGCTTGGATCCATCGATCTGCGCCTTGCGGGCGGTCCGGAAGGTCGCGTGTTCGCGGCGCACCCGGTCAAGTACATGATCGAGGCATGGTCTCAGGAGGGTACGCGCGTCGGCGCGCTCCGGGGGGAGCCGCAGCTGAACGCGGAGGCATCGCTGCAGGAACCTCCATCGGCCGACAACCCGCCCCCCAGTGGCATCGGTGATATTCATGCCGACTCGGGCGGTTTGCTTTGGGTGTCCCTTCTCATCCTGCGACCCGACTGGCTGCGGCACATCTTGTGGGATCCATCGGGCGATGTCTCCTCCGAAGTCACGCCGGATGTCGTCACCAGGATTTACCAGCCCCGCCTCGACGTGATCGACCTGGCGACATGCACCCTGGTCGCGTCACAGTTGCACGACCAGCCGCTGATCCTGCTCGAAGACAGGACCGTGCTGGGGTACGGGTTCACCGAGTTGGGCGCGAATACCCTGGATGTCATGCGGGTGCGGCTGAACCGGTAGCCCGTCGGCAAAGTGACAGGCAAAGTGACAACCGCAGTTTACAAAACGTCAACCGGGATTTACTCTACCGAACCCATCCGGTGGTCGAATTTCCGTGAAAACGCAGGCGGTACCGGCCGGCGACGCTACCGATCAAGAGAGGGGGGAATCATGAAGGGTCGACTCACGCTGACCACCGCCCTCCTGGCGGCCCTTTCCGGCTGTGCCGAAGAGGTCCGCGAACCGGGCACCTTCTTCGGCGACGGCTGCATCCTGGACAGAAAGGCGGCGCCGTGCGACGACTGCATCGAGTTTGCCCACGTGACCAGCCTTGGGAGCGACGAACTGGGCCCCGGGTATCTGGTCGACAGGGGCACGATGCAGAACCTGGTGAGGGACGGCCGGGGGAACTACTGGGTGGGCCAGAACGAAGAAATCAAGGTTTTCGACCCGGACGGCGCTTTTGTCAGGACGGTAGGTCGCCGGGGAGATGGTCCGATGGAGTTCGGCAGGGCCGCGCCGATGCATGCGGATGCTTCCGGACGAGTCCATGTCCTTGACACGGACAACCTGAGGATATCGTTGATCGACGAAGCGTTCACGCTGGTCGAGGAGAAGAAGCTCCCGAGGTGGGTCGGGGCGAATGCGCCGTTGGACGACGGTAACCGATACGTCGTCCAGGCTTCGATCGAGGGGCCCGGAAGTGAGCGCATGCCTCTCCACATTATCGATGGTACCGAGGTCCTGACATCGTTTGGCGCGGGGGAACCGGATACGGAGTCGCTCGAGTTCCTGCCTCCCGAGTTCCGACTTGCGGTCGGCCCCGACGGCGGTGTGTTCGCGGCGAGAGTGGCCGAGTATGTGGTCGAAGCGTGGTCCCGGGAGGGTTCCCGGCTGGGTGCGCTGCGCGGGGAGCCGCAGCTGAACGCCGATGGTACGTTTCAGGAATTGCCATCGCCGGATAACCCGCCCCCCGATCTCATCGGTGACGTTCACGTCGACCGGGGCGGTTTGCTCTGGGTGTCCCTCGTGGTTCTGCGCGCCGACTGGCTGGACCCGTTCGTGCAGATCATGGCGGCTGACCCGGCCGACATTCCCCCGGAGGCGGCGCCGGAGATCCTCACCGGGATCTATCAGGGCCGCCTCGACGTGATCGACCTGGCGACCTGCACCATGATCGCGTCGCAGCTGCACGACCAGCCGCTCATTCTTCTCGATGACAGGACGGTGGCCGGCTACGGATTCACCGAGCTGGGCTCGAATGCCCTGGACATCATGCGAATGCGGCTGGAGCGGTAGCAGCCCGCGGACAGAATCCCCCCCGGCATTGTCCACGGACTGCTGTCCAGGCCCCGACCTGGGGCTCATTTGCCGTTGGAAAACGCCGACCTTCCTTCCCATCCCCCCATCAGCTACATTAAAAGGCTGTCCGCCCGGCGACGTTCCGGGCGACACGGTGCAAGACACGGAAACAGGCATGGGAATCGACAAACAAGAGATCGTCAGGAAGTACCAGCCCCACGAAAACGGTGCCGGGAGCACCCAGGTGCAGGTGGCCCTCATCACCGCCAGGATCGACCACCTCCGCGACCACTTCGACGCTCACAGGCACGACCATCACAGCCGCCGCGGCCTCCTCAAGATGGTGGGGCGCAGGCGCCGTCTGCTCGAATACCTCAAGCGGACGGATGTGGACGGCTACCGGGCCCTGATCAAGGACCTCGGGCTGCGTCATTGACCCTCGAACGACCGCAATCTGCAGACAGCCCGTGGTAGGAATCCCCGCTGCACACCCCTTCATTGCACACCGCCACGCCCGTACCGCGCCGATCCCGGTGCCGTGCAGCGCTAGTGGCATTTCCGACGCTCGGGGGGCCATTGCCTCCCGCTACCTCGCCGTCCGACCGGGCGGCACCTCTGGAAGAAAAAGATGATTGAAAGAATCGAACGCCAGTTCGCTGGCAGAAAACTCGTACTCGAAGTGGGCCGGATGGCGCGTCTCGCGCACGGCTCCTGCCTTGTTCAGTTCGGCGAAACCGTCGTCCTCGTGACGGCGACTGCGCAGGACAAGCCCACCCACCTCCCATTTTTCCCCCTCACGGTCGAGTACCGCGAGAAAGCGTACGCCGCGGGCAAGATCCCGGGCGGCTTCTTCAAGCGCGAAGGCGCTCCCCAGGAGAAGGAAGTCCTTTCGTCGAGGCTGACGGACCGCACGCTGCGCCCCCTCTTCCCCGACGGCTTCTTCAACGAGACCCAGGTCCACGCCCAGGTGCTGAGCGCCGACCAGGAGAACGACGCCGACGTGCTCACCCTGATCGGTGCTTCGGTCGCGCTGAACACCTCGGTCATCCCCTTCCACACCTCGGTCGCCTCGGTGCGGATCGGGCGCATCCAGGACAACTGGGTGGTCAACCCGACCTTCACGCAGCTCGAATACGCCGACGTAGACATCGTGGTGGCCGGTTCGGACAACGCGATCGTGATGGTCGAGGGCGGGGCCATCGAGGTTCCCGAGAACGAGATTCTCGAGGGGCTGAAGGTGGCCCACGAGGCGATCCGGGAGCTGGTCGAGATTCAGGAAGTGCTGATCGCGCCGCGCCGCAAGCCGGAGATGGCGTGGGAGGCGAAGCAGGTCGACCCGGAGCTGCGGAGCCGCGTGGAGGGCGCCGCCGCCGACAAGGTGGCCGAGGCCGTGCGGATCGCGGGGAAGCAGGATCGCATGGCGGCGCTGGGCGAAATCGCGGCCGAGGTGGCCGGGCAGCTGGCGGCGGACGACCCCGAAGCCGAGGTGGACGAGAAGGACGTCAGGGAGGTCGTGCGGTCGCTCGAAAAGAAGAGCGTGCGGGCAAGGACCCTTGACGAGGGAATCCGGGCCGATGGCCGTGCCTACGACGACGTTCGCCCGATCAGCTGCGAAACCGGAGTACTCCCGCGCACGCACGGCTCAGCCCTCTTCACACGGGGCGAGACCCAGTCCCTCGGTGTCGTCACCCTGGGCACCTCCAGGGACGAGCAGCGCATCGACTCGATCGACAGCGCGGAACAGATCACCAAGTCGTTCATGCTGCACTACAACTTCCCGCCCTTCTCGGTGGGCGAGGCCAGGCCGATCCGTTCCACCTCGCGGCGCGAAAAGGGACACGGGGCGCTCGCGGCGCGTGCCATTCAGCCCCTCCTGCCCGACTACGACGACTTCCCCTACACGATCCGGATCGTCTCCGACATCCTGGAATCCAACGGGTCGTCGTCGATGGCCTCGGTATGCTCGGCGTCGCTGTCCCTGATGGACGCGGGCGTGCCGATCAAGGACGCGTGCGCCGGCGTGGCGATGGGTCTGGTGACCGAGGGGGACCGGGTGGCCATCCTGACCGACATCCTGGGGCTGGAGGACGCCCTGGGGGACATGGACTTCAAGGTGGCCGGCACGCGCAAGGGCGTGACCTCGATCCAGATGGATATCAAGATCGACGGGTTGAACTTCGAACTGCTGGAGGAGGCGCTCGAGCGGGCGCGCAAGGGTCGCATGCACATTCTGGACTGCATGAACGAGGTCATCGAATCCGCGCGCGACGATCTTTCGCCGCACGCCCCGCGGATCACGTCGATCAGGATCAACCCTGAGAAGATAGGTGACATCATCGGGCCCAAGGGCAAGATCATCCGCGCGATACAGGAAGAGTCCGGCGCCACGATCGAGGTCGACGACGACGGAATCGTGAAGATCGCGGCCGTGTCGGGGGAAGCGGGGGCGCGGGCCAAGGAGATGATCGAGGCGATCGTCCAGGAGCCCGAAGTCGGCCGGATCTACGAAGGGCCGGTCAAGAACACCACGACCTTCGGCGCCTTCATCGAGATCATGCCGGGGGTGGAGGGACTCTGCCACATTTCCGAGCTGGCCGACTACCGGGTCGGCAAGACCGAGGACGTGGTCAACCGGGGCGACATCATCCGGGTGAAGCTCCTCTCGGTGGACGAGAAGGGGCGCATGCGCCTTTCCAAGAAGGCCGCCGCGGCCGAGGAGGGAGCCCCCGAGGCGAAGAAGGCCGGCGCCCGCGGGTAAGGTGCACCGGGGGAAGACCGACTCCGGGGTGACACGCCGCCCGGCGGGGGGTGAGGCGTACCGGGCGACACGGCTCGGCAACGGCGTCCGCGTCCTGACGGAATCCATGCGCGGCGTGCGCTCCGTGGCGGTGGGGGCGTGGGTCCGCCAGGGGTCCGCGCTGGAGTCCGCCGAGATGATGGGCGCCAGCCACCTGCTGGAACACATGGTCTTTCGCGGCACCGAAAACCGGTCCCGGCGGGAGATCGCCCTGGCGCTGGAGAGCCTGGGTGGATCGCTGAACGCCTACACTTCGCGTGAACACACCGGTTACGAGGCGCGGGTGCTCTCGGATCATCTCCCGCAGGCAGCCGAGGTGATCTCGGACCTGGTGCGCAACCCGCTGCTCGCCGAGTCCGACCTGGGCCGCGAGAAGGAGGTCGTGGGCGAGGAGATCGCGGCCGTCGAGGACACGCCCGACGACTTGGTCTTCGAGTTGCATGGCGACCGGATGTGGGGCGGCCACCCGTACGGGTATTCCATTCTGGGAACGCGTGACACGGTCGGCGCGATCACGCGCGAGGACCTCGCCGCGCTCCATCGCACCTCGTACGTGGGGACCAACCTGGTGGTCGCGGCGGCCGGGTGCGTCGAACACAACGCGTTTGTTGATCTCGCGGGGGAGTGGTTCGGCTACATCGAAGCCGGGCGCGAAGCTCCAGCCGTGGCTGACCCGGGCGAAGTGCGGCCGGGGACGGACCGGGTCGCACGAGATTCGTCCCAGGTGCACATCGTGTTGGGACGCGACACGCCTGGACACGCGCATGACGATCGCTACGCCCTGATCCTCCTGTCGGCGGCGCTGGGCGGCGGGATGAGCTCCAGGCTGTTCCAGCGCGTGCGCGAAGAACTGGCACTTGCCTACTCGGTCTACGCGTATCAGTCCTTCTTCGCCCGGGCGGGTGTCCTGGGCATCTACGTGGGGACCCGTCCGGCCTGGGCGCCGGCCGCGCTCAATGCCGTGCGCGAGGTGTGTCGCGACGTGGCCACCGAGGGCCTGGCGCCTGACGAGCTGGCCCGGATCAAGGAGCAGGTGAAGGGTCAGTTGATGCTTGCGCTCGAAGCGCCGGGCGCCCGTCTCCATCGGCTGGCGGGTTTTGCACTGCACGGAGAGCCCTTCGCGGGTCTCGACGAGGTGCAGGGGATGATCGACGCGGTATCCGGGTGCGATATTGTCCGTGTGGCCGGGGAGGTGCTCGACCCCGAGCGCCTCTATGCGCTCTGCCTCGGCCCCGATGAACCGAACGGGATGGAATCATGCTTGTAGGCGTTCCAACGGAGATCAAACAGAACGAGTACCGGGTCGCCCTGACGCCGGCCGGCGCAGAGGCGCTGACCCAGGCGGGGCAGCGGGTGCTGATCCAGGCCGGGGCCGGCGAGAACAGCGGCTTCACCGACGATTTCTACGAACAGGCTGGCGCGGAAATCGCGGCCGACGCCGAAGAGGTCTGGGCGCGATCCGACATGGTCATGAAGGTCAAGGACCCGATCGCTCCCGAATGGCCGCTCATGCGGGAAGACCAGATGCTCTTCTGCTACTTCCACTTTGCGGCTTCGGAGGCGCTGACTCGCGCCGTCATGGACAGCGGCACGGTCGCCATCGCGTACGAGACGGTGGGTCCCGAGTGTGGTTCGCTGCCGTTGCTTACTCCGATGAGCGAGGTCGCGGGACGGATGTCGATTCAGGCGGGCGCGAAGTATCTGGAGCGGCCCCACGGCGGATCGGGGATCCTGCTCGGGGGCGTACCCGGGGTGCTTCCCGCCAAGGTGCTCGTCCTGGGCGGGGGCGTGGTCGGCACCCATGCGGCGAAGATGGCGGCGGGGCTGGGGGCGCGCGTCTCGATGATGGACATTTCGCTCGCCCGCCTGCGCCAGCTCGCCGACATCATGCCCGCCAATGTCAACGTGCTCTACTCGACCCGCTACGCGGTGCGCAAACAGCTGCGGGACACGGATCTGGTCGTGGGCGCGGTGCTGGTTCCGGGAGCCAGGGCCCCGAGCCTGGTGGCGCGGGAAGACCTGGCCACCATGCGGCGCGGATCGGTGATCGTCGACGTGGCGGTGGACCAGGGCGGGTGCGTGGAGACGATCCGGCCCACCACCCATGAAGATCCGGTTTACGAGGTCGACGGCGTCATCCATTACGGTGTCACGAACATGCCCGGCGCGGTGCCCCGCACTTCGACGCTCGCCCTCACGAACGCGACGCTGCCGTACGCGCTCCAGCTAGCGACAAAGGGTTGGCGGCGAGCCTGTGACGAGGACCACTGCCTTGCCCCGGGGATCAACATCGTGGGCGGCAGGATCGTACACCCCGGGGTTGCCGAGGCATTCGGGATGGCCTGCGAGTCGCTGGACGGAGCGACCCCCCGGGCTATCGAGCGTGTCCGTTTCAAGCGTCTCCCCCAGAACCCCGACCTGACCCTGCCGGAGCGGGCGTCCGGGGGCGCGGCCGGATACGACATTCGCAGCTGCGAAGAGTTCCGGCTCTCTCCCGGGGACGTGCACGCGGCCTGTACGGGCCTGGTCATGGAGTTGCCCGAGGGGGTCGAATGCCAGGTGCGGCCGCGGTCGGGACTGGCGGCGAGGCACGGCATCACACTTCCCAACAGCCCGGGCACGATCGACTCGGACTATCGGGGCGAACTCAAGATCCTCATGCAGAATCTGGGCCCCGAGCCCGTGGAGATCGGACGCGGCGACCGCATTGCGCAACTGGTCTTCAACCGGTGCCTTGCGCCGCTGGTGGAGGAGACCTCCGCGGTTTCGGCAACCGGACGCGGCGAGGGAGGGTTCGGCAGTACGGGCGTGAAATGAGGACGCGATTACGGTAGGTTAGGATGGTTCCGAGTCCCACCGGTCGATACCCTTGAACCGGAGCCCCCACGGCTCATGACGACAGTTGTCACCAATCTCGAGCTGGCTTAGTTCGAAGCGGCTGGTTCCCACGAGCGACATCGGCGTCGACCTCGGGACCGCCAACACGCTGGTCTGCGTCAAGGGAGAGGGTGTCGTTCTGAGCGAGCCCTCGGTGGTGGCGGTGGAGCGGGGGACAAAACGCATCATGAGCGTGGGACTCGAAGCCAAGCGCATGCTCGGCCGGACCCCGGACGGGATCGAGGCCGTGCGGCCCCTCAAAGACGGGGTGATTGCCGATGTCGACGTCACCGAACTCATGCTTCGCCACTTCCTCAAGCAGGTCATGTCAAAGCGGATCTTCCGCATCAAGCCGAGAGTAGTGGTGGGGGTGCCTTCGGGCATCACCGAGCTGGAGCGGCGGGCCGTGCGCTCCTCGGCCCAGGCGGCGGGCGCGAACGAGGTGTACATGGTCGCCGAACCGATGGCCGCCGCCATCGGGGTGGGGCTGCCCATCGAGACGCCGCGGGGAAACATGGTCATCGACATCGGCGGGGGGACCACCGAGATCGCGGTCATCGCGCTGTCGGGGATTGTGGCGGACACATCGATCCGGATCGGTGGCGACGAGCTGGATACGTCGATCATCACCTTCCTGCGCAAGAACTACAACCTGCTCATCGGCGAACCGACGGCCGAGGCGATCAAGATGCAGATCGGCTCGGCGATCGCGATCGAGGGCGAGCGGGAAATGGAGGTGAAGGGCCGGGATCTCCTTTCCGGAATCCCCAAGATGGTGGTGATCCACTCCGAGGAGATCCGGGAATGCCTGCAGGAACCGCTAAGGTCGATCGTCGAAGCGGTGCGCTCGGCGCTGGAGATCACGCCGCCGGAGCTTGCATCCGACATCGTGGACTTCGGGATCGTGATGACGGGTGGGGGAGCGCTGATCCGCGGCCTCGACAAGCTGATCGCGCTCGAGACCAATCTCCCGATCCACGTGGACGACGAACCGATGACCTGCGTGGTCCGCGGGTCCGGCCGCATTCTGGAGAAGTTCTCGAAGTACCGGCCGGTTCTGAGGACATAGGCAGCCCGTGGAAAAAATCCCCCCCACGGACCGCTAACCCGGAATGGCGGGCCAGCCCAGGGAAAGTGGCGAGGGCCGCAAGCGGGACTTCCTCCTGACCGCTGGTATCATCCTGGGGTCCTTGATCGTTCTGAACCTGCCACCGGGGTCCCAGCGTTCCATTCAGCTGTTCCTGCGCGAGACGGTGCTGAGCCCTCTCCTCGAGATCAACGGGGCGATCGCGCGGATGCGTGAACGCGCCCTCGACTTCAACGTCCTGCGCGCGCAGATGGATTCGGTAACGGGGCTCGTGGCCGCCGGCCGGACGCTGGCCGAAGAAAACCGCCAGTTGCGCGAAGCGCTGGGTCTTTCGGAGCGGGAGCGACATCAGGTGCGGGCGGCCACGGTGATTCGCACGGGCACCCCCGGCGCCGAGAGCATCTTCCTGCTGGACGCCGGTTCCGACGACGGCGTCCGCCCCTTCAACGCCGTGGCTACCGAAGCGGGGCTCCTGGGTCAGGTTCAGGAGGTGTTTTCGGGCCGGGCCGTCGGTTTCGACTGGTCACATCGTGACTTCCGGGCCTCCGCGATGACGCCGGATGGCCGCACGTACGGACTGGTCGAGGCGGTGAGGGGTGGTTTCCGCGAGCAGGACCGGTTGATTCTCCGCGGCACGGCCTACCTTTCCGATCTCAGCCCCGGCGAAGAGCTGCTCACGTCGGGGCGCGGGGGGACATTTCCCCGGGGGATTCGAATCGGCTGGGTCGCCGAACCCGCGGAAGCCTCGGCGGGGTGGAGCCGGAGCTACTACGTCGACCCGGCGGTCTACCCCGGCGCGGCCACGCACGCACTGGTGTATCTGGATAGCGTCGCCGACACGGTGGCCGTGGAGCCCGACAGCGCCGCCGGTCCGGGGCAGGCGGATCAGCGATGAATCTGCGCGTATTGCTGCTGTGCGCAGGGCTGGTCGTGACCCATCTGCTGCTCCATGTGGCCCTGGGCCTGGGGAAGGTGGCGCCGGACCTGGCAGTTGTCGCGCTGCTGCTCGCAAGCCGCGCCCTGGGGAGTGCCGGAGGCGCGGCCACGGGGTTCGTTCTGG
Organism: Longimicrobiales bacterium; assembly: GCA_951828585.1. Classification (GTDB taxonomy): domain Bacteria; phylum Gemmatimonadota; class Gemmatimonadetes; order Longimicrobiales; family Gaopeijiaceae; genus Bin94. Next base: position 3,925,350 of record OX639991.1, on the reverse strand, counting down.
GGTTGCTGGAGGACGCCTTCTCGGTCGTCTCATTTGGCGCGAACGTCTTCGCCATGTCGGTGGTGGGAGCCCTCGCGGCGCGTACCAGGGAACTCTTCGTAGGTGACTCGATCCCGTTTCTCGCGGTGTTTCTCGTGCTGGGCAAGTGGGGGCGCGACGTGCTCGTGTGGGTGGTGTCGGACTCAGGCAGCCGGGTGCCCTTCAGCGATTTCGTGCTGATGGAGTCGCCGTTGCTCGCGCTGTACGCCGCCGCGGCCGGCCTGGTGGCGCGGCTCATCTTCGCCCGTGGCTCGTTGAGCCGGTGACGCCCCGTAATCCCCAACAGGTCAGGGTGCTGGCCGTGCGCGCCCGGGTCGTCGTCGTGGTTCTACTGGGTGTCCTCGTGGCGGTACTGTTTCGCTTTCAGGTCCTGAGATCCTCGGACTGGCTGTTGGAGTCGCAATCCAACCGCCTGAGACCCCTTACCGTTCCGGCGCCGCGCGGGGTCATCCGGGACCGGGCGGGGCGGGTATTCGCAGAAAACGTTCCGGGCTACTCGGTCTCCATTATTCACGACCAGCCCGATTCCATGACTTCGACGCTGCACCGGCTGCGAGAACACCTGGAGCTCGACGACCGGCGGTTCGAGGAGCTGGCCGACCGGGCGCGCTCCGGACCGCCGCGCCCTCTTCTGGTATCGGTGGACGCCCCCTTCGACGCGGTGGCGGCGCTCCAGGAGCGTCGGTCCATCTTCCCCCGGCTCCTGATCGAGTCGCGTCCGAAGCGGCGCTATCCGGCCGGACGGGTCGGCGCGCATGTCATCGGCTACGTGGGCGAGATCAACGAGGCCGAGGTCGAGGCGCGCGAGGCCGAAGGCGCCGAGCCGGGGTGGATCGTGGGGCGGTCGGGCGTCGAGGCCCAGCACGAGTCCACGCTGCAGGGAAGACCCGGCATGCGGTACGTCGAGGTCGACGCGTCGGGCAGGATCGTGGGGTCCTTCGAAGGGGTGCCGGGCGTGGCCGCGGAGCCGGGGACCGACCTCCAGCTCAACCTCGACCTCGAGCTCATGGAGTGGATCGCCCGGATCTTTCCGGATGGCATGAACGGGTCGGTGGTGGCTCTCGATGTCGAAACGGGCGGCGTGCTGGCACTCTATTCCGCGCCCTCGTTCGACCCCAACGTCTTCGCCGGGGTCGTCGACCGCTCCGAGTGGGACCGCCTGGTGCAGGATCCGGACAGCCCGCTCTACCACCGTGCCGTGATGGGCAAGTACCCGCCGGGGTCGCCCTGGAAGCTGGCCACGGCGGCGATCGCGCTCGACCTGGGCGTGGTCACTCCCGGCCAACGGATGCCCGTCTCGTGCCGGGGTTCCTACGTCTTCGGCAACCGCGCATACCGGTGCTGGAAACCCGAAGGACACGGCTCGCTGGACCTAGCCGGGGCGATCCAGCACTCGTGCAATGTGTATTTCTACCAGCTCGGGCTGGGCATCGGCCTGGCCCGGATGCTCGAAGTGGGGAACCGCATGGGATTCGGCGAGCAATGCGGAATCGATCTTCCCGTGGAGGCTCGCGGGGACTTCCCGGAGGGTCCGGAGTTCTGGGAGCGGCGTTTCGGCTACCGGGCGCAGGAGGGCGAGGCGCTGAACCTCGCGATCGGCCAGGGCCCGAACGGCCAGACCCCTCTCAAGATGGCGCAGTTCGTCCTCGCCATCGCTCGCGACGGCTCCGCTCCCGCTCCCTCCGTACTTCGCTCGGCCACGGTCGGCGCACACGAGGCGAGTTGGAGTCTCGACATCCGCCAGGAACATCTGGAGCAGGTTCGTGAAGGAATGCGCCGTGTCACCCGGCAGGGGGGTACTGCCTACCGGTCCTCTCTGGAGCACTTCGATCTCCTGGGCAAGACGGGTACGGCTCAGAGCGGCGATGGCCGCCCCAGTCACGCGTGGTTCACGGCGATCGCCGGCCCTTACGGCGAGGCTCCCGAGATCGTGGTGGTTGCCCTGGTCGAATTCGGCGAGAGCGGATCGGGGGTCGCGGCGCCGCTGGGTGCCAAGACGGCCGACTTCTACCTGCGCGGGCAGCACGGGATTCCCCGCGACACGATCCAGACGCTCGGCGAGTACCTTCTCGCGGGGCGAAGCACGGCGTGGGCGCGCCAGCCGGATCCCTGATGCGTGGGCTGATCGCTCCGCTTTGGCAGCAGCCCATGGTCATCGCCCTCCTGCTGCTTTCCGTATTCGGCGTGGGCATGATCTACTCGGCGGGCGTGCTCGAAGTCCCCAGCACCATCACCCAGGGGCTCTGGATCCGCCAGGCGGTCTTTCTGGGGGCCTCGGTCGTCGGTTTGCTGATTGTCTCCCGAATACCGCTCCGATGGTTCGAGTGGGTTGCGGTGCCCGGCTACGTTCTGGGGGTGGGCGTGCTCGCGATAACCCTTGTGGCGGGGACCGGCGCGGGTACCGCGGAAGGCATCAGCAGCTTCCTGTCGATTGGCGGCTTCCGCTTCCAGCCCGCCGAAGCCGCGAAGATCTCTACGGCGCTCGCGCTCGCCGCCCTGCTGGCCGGGCGGGACGATCCTCCGCAGTATCTCCGCGACCTTCTGACGCCCGCGGTGCTGGTCGGTCTGCCACTCGGACTGGTTCTGCTGCAGCCCGACCTGGGCACCGCGCTCGCGTTCATCGGGATCTTCTTCGCCGTGATCTTCTGGGCGGGGACGCCCTGGCCGCTCATCCTCTTTGCGGCTTCGCCGGGACTGGGTCTCATCCTCGCCTTCAGCCTGCGCGTGTGGGCCGCCTACATCGTGCTGCTTGCCATCGGTCTCTACCTGTACCGTTTCCGGCTGTACCTGGTCGAGTCCGTCGCGGTGATTCTGGGCAACATCGCGGCTGGAGCCATCGCCCAGCCCCTCTGGAATTCCCTCGCCGAGTATCAGCGAAACCGGTTGCTCGTCTTTCTGGACCCGGAGCTCGATCCGCGCAACGCGGGCTGGCAGCTGATCCAGTCGAAGGTGGCGGTGGGGAGTGGCGGCGTCTTCGGCAAGGGCTTCACGGCGGGGACGCAGAAGAGACTGGCCTTCCTGCCGGAACAGCACACCGACTTCATCTTCAGCGTGGTCGGGGAGGAGTTCGGGTTCATCGGCACGTCGGTGGTTCTCGTGCTCTTCGGCTACCTGTTCTTCCGGATGATCACCATGGCGGAGGCCGCCAAGAAATCCTTTGCCGGTCTTTTCATCTTCGGTATCTTGGGGGCCTGGCTCACGCACGTGTTCATCAACGCCGGAATGACCATCGGGGTGGTCCCCGTCACCGGGATCCCGTTGCCGTTCATCAGTTACGGCGGTTCGTTCCTGTTGATGTCATGGATGGCCGCCGCCGTGGTCGTTGCGCTGGCCAACGACGATTCCTGACCCATCCGCTTTGGCAGACCGGGGGACGACGACCTGTGGCTTGGTTTCGAAAACAGAAGACGCGGCTTTCCGGGGAAGGGCGCCGGGACCTGCCCACGGATGTCTTCTCCAAGTGCGACGGATGCGGGGAGATTCTCTACAGGGAGCGGCTGGCCCGGAACCTGGGCGTATGTCCGGAGTGCGGGAACCACTTCCGGATCACGGCGTCCCGCTACGTTGAACTGCTCGCCGATCCCGGTTCCTTCGAAGAGGAGGATGCGGAGATGGCCAGCGGAGATCCCCTGGACTTCGCCGATCTCAAGGCCTACACCGACCGGCTCGATGCGGCCCGCCGGCGCACCGGGCGCAGCGAAGCCGTCATCACCGGCCGGGCACGGATCGAGGGCATCCCGGTGGCGCTGGCGGTGATGGATTTCAGCTTCATCGGCGGATCGATGGGGTCGGTGGTGGGCGAGAAGATCGCGCGGGCCGGCAGGGACGCCCTCGAGCGCGAACTTCCTCTCGTCGTGGTGAGCGCCTCGGGCGGGGCCCGCATGATGGAGGGCATCTTCTCGCTCATGCAGATGGCCAAGACCTCGTCGGTTCTCGCCCGCCTCCACGAACGCAAGCTGCCCTACATTTCGGTGCTCACGGACCCCACCACCGGCGGCGTCACGGCCTCCTACGCCATGCTGGGCGACGTCAACCTGGCCGAGCCCGGGGCGCTGATCGGCTTCGCGGGACCGCGCGTCATCGGCGAGACCATCAAGCAGGAGCTCCCGCCCGGGTTCCAGAGCGCCGAGTTCCTCGAGGAGCACGGGATGGTCGACCGGGTGATCGACCGCCGCGAACTCAAGTCCGCGATCGCCCAGCTGCTCCGGCACACGCACGCAGGCTGGAGACCCCGCGTCTGACCGGCAGCTCCCGTCCGGCGGACCCGGCGTCCCCCGTGACCCGCCCCCCCGGCCCCGATCCCCTCATGGACGCCCTCTTCCCGGGAGTCCCGACGGCGGTCGACTGGGGACTGGGACGCATGCGGGCGGCACTCGCCGAACTGGGACACCCCCACCGCCGCTACCGCGCCATGCACGTCGGCGGAACCAACGGAAAGGGTTCCGTCGCGTCCACATGGGCGTCGGTCCTGCGACATCAGGGCGAACGCGCGGGACTGTACACTTCGCCCCACCTCTGCTCGTTCCGGGAACGCATCATGATCGATGGCGAACCCGTCCCCGCCCACCGCCTCCTCGACACGGCCGCGCGGATCCGTCCCCTGGCGCGTGAACTCGGCATGTCGTTCTTCGAGGCCTCCACGCTGCTGGCGCTGGTCGTCTTCGCGGAAGAGCGGGTCGGCACGGCCTGCATCGAGGTCGGACTCGGGGGACGGCTCGACGCGACCAACGTGATCGAACCAGAGGTCACCGCCATCACCAACGTAGCCCTGGACCACCAGGACTATCTCGGAGACACGCTGGAGGAGATTGCGCGCGAGAAGGCGGGGATCATCAAGCCGGGTGTGCCCGTTGTCACGGCCGAGGGGCGTCCCGCCGCGCTGCAAGTGCTGGAGGACCGGGCGGCGCGGGTCGGCGCCCCGTTTCACCGGATCGAGCCGTGGCGGGACATCGCGGAACTTCGTCTCGGCCGTGGCGGCACGCGCTTCTCCGTGCGCACCGCGGGCGGCGGCCTCCTCGATCTGCACACACCGCTCCCCGGCGCCCACCAGGCGGCCAACGCGGCGCTCGCCGTCCGCGCCCTGGAGCTGCTCCCGTGTCCGCCTTCGCCGGATGCCGTGCGCGCGGGGGTCGCCGGGGTGCGGTGGCCGGGCAGGGGGCAGGTGCACCGGGTGGGCGACCTGCACTACATCTTCGACGTGGCGCACAACCGGGCCGCGGTGGGGGCGCTCGCACGCATCCTGGCCGATCTCGCGCCGCCCCGGCCGCTGGTGGTGCTCGCGGGGATCCTGGGCGACAAGGACTGGTCGCGCATGCTGCCGCCGCTCGTGGACTTCGCCGACCGGGTGGTCTTCACCATTCCCGCATCCGCTCCGCCCGAGAGGAACTGGGATCCGCGCGCGGTCGCGTCCGAGGTGGGGGACGGTGTTTCCATCGAGGTGGTGGACGATGTGGGGGCCGCCGTAATGCGCGCGGCCGGCCTGGCCCGGGGCGGGACGGTCGTGGTGACGGGGTCCTGCCACACTGTGGGCGACGCGCTCCAGATCCTGGGGGTGAATCCCTTCCGGGACGGATGAACGGCGGGCCGGTGTTCGGAGAACGCCCTTGGGCCTGCCGAAGAGACTTATCTTTTGGGGAACATCCCCCTCCGGTTATCTTCGCATCCATGCCCGCAGCCAGATCCTTCTCCCGCCTCCCCGGTTTTCGGGATTTCGCCCCCGCGGACCTCGCGCTTCGCAGCCACGTCTTCGACACCTGGCGGCGGGTTGCGCGCAGCTACGGCTTCGGGGAGTACGACGGGCCGCCGCTGGAGCCGCTCGGCCTCTACGTCGAGAAGAGCGGCGACGAGATCGTGGGGCAGCTCTACACCTTCAGCGACAAGGGGGGCCGGGAAGTGGCGCTGCGCCCGGAGATGACCCCCACGCTGGCGCGCATGCTGGCCGGGCGCAGCCGTGGCATGCCCAAGCCGATCCGCTGGTTCTCGATCCCCCAGCTCTTCCGCTATGAGCGCAGCCAGCGGGGCCGGCTCAGGGAGCACTTCCAGCTCAACGTGGACATAGTGGGCGAGGCCGGGGTGGCTGCCGACGCCGAGGTCCTGGCCGTGGCCATCGACGCCTTGCGCGGCCTGGGGCTGGGGGAGGACGACTTCGTCGCGCGGGTGAACGACCGCCGCCTCGTGACAGCGGTCCTGACGGCAGCGGGCGCGCCGCGCGGCACGCACTCCGGTTGCCTGGCGGTGATCGACAAGGCGGCCAGGGCGGGCCCGGAGCGCTCCCGCGCCGGCCTCGAGGCGCTGGGACTTTCATCGCCGACCGTCGACACGCTGGCCGAAATCCTGGCCGACGGTTCGCGCGACCACCTGGCGGACCGTTTCCGCGACTCGGCCCCCGTCACCGATGCCATGCGGCCTCTCGACGAGCACCGGTCCATCCTCGAGGCGATGGGCCTTGGCGCGTACCTGCAATTCGACTTCACGGTCGTGCGCGGACTGGCCTACTACACGGGCATCGTCTTCGAGCTCTTCGACCGGGCCGGCGAACTGCGCGCGATCTGCGGCGGCGGCCGCTACGACCGGCTCCTCGAGCTGGTGGGAGGCGAGCCGCTCCCCGCCGTCGGTTTCGGGATGGGCGACGTGGTTCTCGGCGAGCTGCTGCGGGACCGGGATCTCGTGCCCGATGCGGCCCCGGCGTGCGACTACTACGTGATCTGGGTGGGCCCGGAACAGCGCGCCCTGGGGCTGGAGACCGGTCACCGGCTCCGCGCGGCCGGGCACTCGGTCATGTACTCGCTGAGGTCGCAGGGGGTCGGCAAGCAGCTCAAGGCCGCCAGCAGAGCGGGAGCGCGGCAAGCACTCATCATCGGTCCGGACGAGGCGGCCGCCGCGTCGGCGACGGTTCGGGACATGAAGACCGGGATTCAGGAGACCAGGCCCCTCCAGTCGTTGCCGGAGCAAGAGATTCCCCCGCCCGCTACCGGGAGAAACCCGTGACCAGGAAACGATCCGCGGGCGGGAGGAGGCAACCCGTTGGAAAAGAGCCCGCCGCGCACGAACCCGATGCCGCCGATGTCGAGGCGGTGCGTGCGGCCTTGAAACGGGCGGCGCGGCGTCTCAACATCCTGGAGTTCATCATCCTGGGCGCGGCGATCATTGCCTCGGTGGCGGGGGGATGGCTCGCGGCCCTGCTGGCCGGGAGGGCTTTCGGCTTCCCCTTCCGTACAACGTGGGTGGGGGCGTCGCTTGCGCTCTTCGGGATTCCCGCCCTGGTGGCCTTCCTGGTCGAAAAGCGCAGACAGAAGACCCCGGCGAAGCCCGCCCGGGACACATCCGGGCAATCGCCCGAAGGGGACAGCGAATAAATGGGCAGGAAAGCGCAGAAAAAGGGACTCACCCCCAGGTCCGAGGACTTCTCCGCCTGGTACAACGAGGTCGTCCAGCAGGCCGAGCTGGCGGACTATTCGCCGGTGCGCGGAAGCATGGTCATCCGCCCCTGGGGATACGGTATCTGGGAGAACATGCAGCGCGCGCTCGACGACATGTTCAAGGCGTCCGGCCACCAGAACGCCTACTTCCCGCTCCTGATCCCCATGAGCTTCATCGAGCGCGAGAAGGAACATGTGGAGGGCTTCAAACCCGAGCTGGCCGTGGTGACCCACGCGGGCGGAAAGGAGCTGGAGGAGCCCTACGTCGTGCGTCCCACCTCGGAGACCATCATCTACGCCATGTACGCCAAGTGGGTGCAGAGCTACCGCGACCTGCCCATCCTGCTCAACCAGTGGGCCAACGTCATGCGCTGGGAGCGGCGGACCCGCCTCTTCCTCAGGACCGCCGAGTTCCTCTGGCAGGAGGGCCACACCGCGCACGCCACCGAGGCGGAGGCCGAAGAGGAGACCCTGAAGATCCTGGGAATCTACCGGAGCTTCATGGAGGACTGGATGGCGATGCCCCCGCTCACGGGACGCAAGTCCGAGTCCGAGAAATTCGCCGGCGCGGTGCGCAGCTACGCCTGCGAGGCGCTCATGCAGGACAACAAGGCGCTGCAGGCGGGCACGTCCCACATGCTCGGGCAGAACTTCGCGCGCCAGTTCGGCCTCACCTTCCAGAGCAGGGAAGGCCGCGAGGAGTACGCGTGGAATACCTCGTGGGGCGTGTCGACCCGACTGGTCGGGGGACTGGTGATGACCCACGGCGACGACGTGGGCGTGGTGGTGCCGCCGAAGCTGGCGCCGACGCAGGTGATGGTCGTGCCGATCGGCCGCAGCGACGAGCAGTGGGCGGTGGTCAGCGAGGCGGCGGATCGCGTGGTGGCGGCGCTTGGGGACGCGGGTGTGCGCGCGGCCGCCGACAAGCGCCGGCACCTGTCTCCGGGCGCGAAGTTCTTCGAGTGGGAGCGCAAGGGGGTGCCCGTGCGCGTGGAGATCGGGCCGCGTGATGTGGGGCGGGGGGAGGTGGTGGTGGTGCGCCGCGTGACCGCTCCGGGCGAGGATCGGAAGGTGGGGGTGGAAGAAGGGCGGGCCGTGGCTGAAATGTCGGCACGGCTCGAAGCGCTGCAGGGAGAGCTCCTTGACGCGGCAAGGTCCCGGCGCGAGGCCGCCACCCATCGCGGCGAGGTCTCGTCCGTCGAGGAACTCGGCGCGCTCCTGGACGAGGGTGTCGGCTTCGTGCACTCCGGCTGGTCGGGCGACCCCGCCGTCGAGGAGCGCGTCAAGGAGGCCACGAAGGCCACCATTCGCGTCATCCCCGGCGAGGAGTTCCGCTCGGCGACCACCCCTGTGCATTGCGCGGGGGGTGGCAAGGCCCGGATGGAGGTGGTGTGGGCACGGGCGTACTGACCGCCGAGGCCCCTCCGTTCCCGCGCCGGGGCGGGGTGCTCCACTGCGGCGCTCACTCCCTGGAAGGACTTGCGGAACAGCATAAAACGCCATTATATGTGTACAATGGTAACCGGATCGTGGAGCGGCTGCACACTCTGGAGGAGACGTTCGCCGATCGACGGGGCGATGTCCCTGGCTCGACGTTCATCTCTGCCGCCACGACGCGCACGTCCACGCCTTCTCCCTTCCAGCACCCATCGCCCGACCCCCTCGTCGCCTACTCGGTCAAGGCCAACCCGAACCTGGCCATACTGAGGCTCCTCGCGCGGGCCGGCGCCGGCGCCGACATCGTCAGCGGCGGCGAGCTCTACCGCGCGCTCCGCGCAGGGATCCCCGCCCATCGCATAGTCTTCGCCGGCGTGGGCAAGTCGCGCGACGAAATGCGCTACGCGATCGAGGCCGGGATCATGTCCTTCCATGTGGAGAGCGCCCAGGAGCTGGAAGTTCTCGGCGCCCTGGCCGCCGAAATGGGCGCGGTTGCACCGGTTGCGGTGCGTGTGAACCCCGATGTCCGCAGCCCCACGCACGAGTTCACCCGCACGGGTCACGCGACCGCCAAGTTCGGGGTCTCGCCGCGTGAGGCGCACGACATGTATCGCCGGGTGGCCGCGCATCCAGCTCTTCGCGCGGTCGGCGTGGACGTGCACATCGGGTCGCAGATCCGTGATCCCGCACCTTTCCTGCGTGCGCTCGACGTCGTGCTCGCGGTCGCCGACCGCGCGCGCCGCGAACTCGGAGTCGAGCTCGGCTACGTGGATCTTGGCGGCGGCTTCGGCATCTCGGATGGAGCAGGGGACGCTCTGGACGTCCATGCCCTCGGACGCCAGGTCGCCACCCGCCTTCGTGGGCGCGGACTGACCCTTATCATCGAACCCGGCCGCTTCCTCGTGGGCGATGCTGGCGTACTCATCACACAAGTATTATATGTGAAGAAAAGCGACAAAAAGACCTTCGTCGTCACCGACGCCGGCATGACCGAGCTCATCCGCCCGAGCCACTACGGAGGCGTTCACTCGGTGACGCCGGTGCGAGAAAACGGCCAGGACCCCGTCGAGCTCGTCGACATCGTCGGCCCGGTCTGCGAGCAGGGCGACTTCCTGGCGCGCGACCGCCCCCTCCCCCTCCCGCGCCCCGGCGCGCTCCTGTGCGTCCACCAGGCCGGCGCCTACGGCTTCACCATGGCGTCCAACTACAACTCTCGCCCCCGTCCCGCCGAAGTCCTCGTGCACGGCGACCACGTCACCCTGGCCCGCCGCCGCGAACGCTTCGACGACCTCATCCGTGGTGAACCCCATGCCTGACACGCCCGCCGTCCCTCCCCCGCCACCCCCCCCCGACGACCCCACGCATCCCCCTACCTCGCCCCCCGCCTCCACCGCCCACCCCACCCCCGCCGCCCACGACCGCATCCTCCTCGTCGACTACGGCTCCCAGTTCACGCAGCTCATCGCACGCCGCATCCGCGAGGCCGGTGTCTACTGCGAGATTCACCCCCCCGACCGTTCCACCGACTGGGTCCGCGCCTGGGGCCCCACCGGCATCGTGCTCTCGGGCGGCCCATCCTCCGTCTACGACGACGCCGGCCCCGGCCTCGACCCCATCCTCCTCGACCTCGGCGTCCCCGTCCTCGGAATCTGCTACGGAATGCAGCTCATCGCCCGGCACGAAGGCGGCGCCGTCCTGCCCGGCAAGCGCGAATACGGCCGCGCCACCCTGCGCGTCGACCGGCCGCCGCCGGATACCCCCGCCGCCCCCGACCTCTTTCACGGCTTCGACCCCGGCGACGACGTCACCGTCTGGTGCTCCCACGGCGACCACGTCGACGAGCCGCCCCCCGGCTTCGTCACCCTCGCCGCCACCGCCGACCTTCCCGTCGCCGCCTTCCGCGCCCGCTCCCGCCCCATCTACGGCGTCCAGTTCCACCCCGAGGTCGCGCACACCCCTCGCGGCCAGGAGATCGTCGACAACTTCCTCTTCCGCATCTGCGGCTGCTCGGCCGACTGGACGCCCGGGGCCTTCGTGGCCGAATCCGTCGAGCGCATCCGCCGCCAGGTGGGCGACGCCCAGGTCATCTGCGGGCTCTCTGGCGGCGTGGACTCGTCCGTGGCGGCGGCGCTGGTCCACAAGGCCGTCGGCGACCAGCTCACCTGTGTCTTCGTCGACACCGGGCTCATGCGCATGAACGAGCGCGAAGGCGTGGAGCAAGCCTTCCGCGAACACATGGGGATCCGGCTCGTGGTGGCCGAGGCGGCCGAAGAGTTCCTCGGTCCCCTCGACGGCGTCGCCGACCCCGAACGGAAGCGCCGGATCATCGGCGAGACCTTCATCCGCGTCTTCGAGCGCACCACCCGCGAACTCGGCACCCACGCCCGCTTCCTCGTGCAGGGGACGCTCTACCCCGACGTCATCGAGTCCCACGCGGTGCGCGGCCCGTCGGCCACCATCAAGACCCACCATAACGTGGGCGGCCTCCCCGACGACCTCTCCTTCGAACTCGTCGAGCCTCTGCGCGAGCTCTTCAAGGACGAGGTGCGGCGCGTCGGCCAGACGCTGGGCCTCGACCACGCCCTCATCCGCCGCCATCCCTTCCCCGGCCCCGGCCTCGGCATCCGCGTCCTCGGCCCCGTCACCGAGGATCGCCTGCGCATCCTGCGCCTCACCGACGCCATCTACCTCGAGGAGATCGAGTCCGCCGGCCTCTACGACGACATCTGGCAGGCCTTCGCCGTCCTGCTCCCCGTCCAGGCCGTGGGCGTCATGGGCGACGGCCGCACCTACGAGAACGTCGTCGCGCTCCGCGCCGTCACCTCGCGCGACGGCATGACCGCCGACTGGTACCCCTTCGAGCCCGAGTTCCTGGCCCGCGTCTCGACCCGCATCATCAACGAGGTCGCGGGCGTCAACCGCGTGACCTACGACATAAGCTCGAAGCCGCCTGCCACGATCGAGTGGGAGTAGGGGGAGGGGGGGGGAGGCCGCCGGATCCCCGCCAGCCCCGCCCTCCACCCCCGGTACGTCAGGTGTATTGCGCATCTCATCGAGGCGTGTCTCGACCTCGTCCCACACCTGCTCCATGAAGTTCACGTCGGGCCCGTGCACTTCGGCGAAGGCCAGCAACTCCTCCTCCGTCACGCCCTTCTCGGCCAGCACGCGCTCGCGCGCCGCCGCCGAGATGCCGTCGTCCGTGCGCTCGCGCAGCTCCGCGACCCGCAGCGCGACGTAGGCCTCCACGAAGACCTCCCGGCCGATCGTCTCCGGCCCACCGTTCTCTTCGCAGCCCGCCGTCGCCAGCAGCGCGACCGCGACGCACCAGACCCTCATGCTCTTCATGTCTCCATCCATCGTGTGGCCGCCCGCCAGAGCATCCAGCAGAGCCCGGCGAAAGCAAGCGTGCCCACCACCGATGCCAGGGCCGGAACCCTGTCCATCCACTCGTGCCCCACCTGCCACACCTCCGCCGCCTCCGGATTCCCCGTGAAGTACGTCATCGCGTAGATCGCCCCGCCGATCAGGACGCCCACCAGCGCCGCCCCCGCGATCAGCCCGGATGCGTACAGCACCCCCTGCTCGCGCTTCTCGGCCAGGACGTTCACGCCGTCCTCCGTGTCGCCCGCGTCCTCGTACCGGCGTGTCAGCGCCATCCGCATCAGTCCGCCCACCAGGATCGGCGTCATCAGCGACACCGGCAGGTAGACGCCCACCGCGAAGGCCAGCGAGGGCAGCTTGAAGACGAACTCGACCACCAGCGCGAGCCCGATCCCGATGAACACGAAGGTCCAGGGCAGCGACGCGTTCAGCACGCCGTCGATCACCAGGCTCATCAGCGTCGCCTGGGGCGCGGCCAGCCCGTCCACCGTGCCGATACCGTACGACTCGTTCAGGACGACCAGGACGAAGCCGATCGTCACCGCGCAGGCGAGCACCCCCAGCATCTCGCCGATCTGCATGCGTTTCGGCGTTGCCCCCACCAGGAACCCCGTCTTGAGGTCCTGCGAGGTATCGCCCGCCGCGGCCGCCGAGATGCACACCACGGCGCCCACCGCCAGGACCGCCACCTTGGTCGCGGCCCCGCCGTCGTTCAGTCCCAGCGCCACCCAGATCAGCGAGGTGAGGAGCAGCGCCGCGATCGTCATCCCCGACACCGGGTTCGACGACGACCCGATCAACCCCACGATCCGGCTGGACACCGTCACGAAGAAGAAGCTGAAGATCACGATGAGCAACGCGCCCAAAATGTTCACCGGGACCCCGGGCCACAGCCACAGCGCCACGGCCATCAGCGCCGCCAGGCCCATCACCAGCTTCATCGGCAGGTCCTGCTGCGTGCGCGGCAGGTCGCCCGCGCCCCCTCCGCCCGCATGACCCACGCCGAGCCTGATCGACTCGATGATCGTGGGAAACGACTTGATCAGCGTGACGATGCCGGCGCACCCGACGGCGCCCGCGCCCACGTAGCGCAGGTAGTAGCTCCAGATTTCACCGGAGCCGAGGTCGGACATGGGCACGTCGGCCGGATACACCACATTGCCGCCGCCCCAGAGGTTGATGGCGGGGATCATGATCAGCCACGCCAGCGCGCTTCCCCCGAACATGATCGCCGCGATTCGTGGCCCGATGATGAAGCCCACGCCCAGCAATTCGGGTGTGAAGTCGCCCCCGATCTGCGCCTTCTGTGGGAGCGGCACGTGCGGCCCCTCGTTCCAGAGGCCCAGCCCGTTGCTGTTGGCGAAAGTCTGGTAGAGCGCGCCGAGCCCCAGACCCGAGAAGAGGAGGCGGGCCTTGCTGCCGCCCGTGTCGCCCGCCACCTGCACCTCGGCGCAGGCGGTGCCTTCGGGGTAGGGGAGCTTTCCATGCTCGCGCGAGATCAGGTAGCGCCTGAGCGGGATCATGAAGAGCACCCCGAGCAGCCCGCCGAAGCCGGCGATCACCGCAACCTGAAGAAGGTCGACCACGATCGTCGGATCGGTCCGTTGCCAGATGAAGAGCGCGGGAATGGTGAAGATCACCCCGGCGGCCACCGATTCGCCCGCCGACCCGATCGTCTGCACCATGTTGGTTTCGAGGATCGTGCCGCGGCGCAGCACGCGGAAGATGGCCACCGCCATCACCGCCGCCGGGATCGAGGCGCTCACCGTGAGCCCCACGCGCAGACCCAGGTAGGCGTTCGCGGCCCCGAAGACCACCGCCATCAGGATGCCGATGACCACCGCCTTGACGGTGAACTCGGCCATCGACTGGCTGGCGGGGACGTAGGGGCGATACTCGCTGCCCGGGATGACTTCGTACGCTTCGGGCGGCAGGCCCTTGCGGGCCGGGGGGTCGACCGATGCCATGGGGGGTGCTCCGTTTCTGGGGGTCGGTGAGCCGGGAAACGGCGCGCTCGCGGCGGCGAACGGGCGAGGTCGCGGGGACGTGTCCGCCGATCGAAATGCCGTGCTTCTGCCGGCCTTCAACAAACGCTAAACTGACGGCGTCGCGCGCTCGGACGCAAACGACCGGGGGTTCCCTGCATCCTTGTGGGCTGCGGGGATCTCCGGTCGCCGCAATCTGGAAATCAACTCCTCCCGAGGCTACCATTACCGAGTGCCACCCAGGCGATCCGCAACACGTGCTCCGCCCCAACACCACAACCAGAAGACGACCACCGATGTCGGAAGTCACCGTGATTTCCGCTTCCGCGCCCTGCACACTCGACGAGGTGCGCCGGCGCGCGGTACCGGTGTTGCGCAAGGCGGGAGCGAAGCGCGCCATCGTCTTCGGATCCTGGGCCCGCGGTCAGGCGGACGGGTTTTCCGACCTCGACCTCGCAATCGTGATGGACACCGATCTCCCCCGCCCCCGGCGCGCATCGGCCCTCGCCGGGGAGCTGGACCGCGCCTTGCCCACGGTGGTCGACCTCCTCGTATACACTCCAGAGGAGTTCGCGGCCGGTGAGGCCGACCCCTTCGATGTCTTTGACCTGTTGCGACGCGAAGGCATCGAGATCCTGCGGGAGCCCCGATGACGGGTGACGCTCAGGCGATGCGGTGGCTCGACGCCGCGGTGGACGACCTTCGTCACGCCCGCTACGCGGAAGAAGGCGGGTTCTACGCGCACGCCTGTTTTTCCGCCCAACAGGCCGCCGCGACGGCCATCGCTGGCGCGTCGGCAATCCTGACAGCGGCAAGGCGGCATTCTTCGAGCGCTTGACCGCCCTGCCATCTGGACAGGTTTTCGGGCCACGGCTTCAAGCGGCTTGCGGGTCTGGAAGAGTTGCTGAGCAAGCGCGTCATCAGGCACGGGAAGGGAGTGAGGATGCCCGCTGCTGCGGCACCATTGGGCTACCGGCCCTCTTCCCCGGTCTTTGGGTGCGGTGCGAGTTCGGTTGTGGCCAGCACGAGTTCCGGGGTCAGCCCGCCACCCAGAACCAGGAGCCTGCCGTCGAAATACACGACTCGCTGTCGCCAGTCGGCAAGGGAGACCACGATTGGGGTTGCCGTCATGGACCCCGGGTCCAGGACGTATCCCTCGCTGGCACGGTACCTCACTCGTGCGAAGAGCCGCCCGTCAGCAAGGGGATCGAGCCGGGTTACCGTTTGCTCCAGCAACAGCTCATAGCCCCCAAACGTTTTCCCGGTCTGACTTCTTTCCTCAAGGAGGCGATTTCGCGCTTCCATCGGAAGAAGCGCGATCCGACCGCCCGTATCATCGCTGCCATCGTAGCTGACGAGCGCCAAGTGTTCTCCGTCAAGGACGTGAACCGTCCCATCTTCTGTAACGGCCACCAAGTTGGGGGTCTCCGCAATGTCGGCGGACCCCTTGATCTCAGGGAGAAAGATGGCAGGCACCCGAGCGATCTGCCGCGGATCCTCATCCCCCGTGACGCGCATCAGATAATGCTCTCGTGCCAGAATCGGATAGAACCTGCCCGAGTCCGGATGAACCGCGATCGAACCCACAGGGTGCCCCACATGGCCGGATACCCGCAAGAAGTTACCCTGGGGCCCAATGTAGGAGACTCGTCCGCCGCTCCCCATTTCGAGAACCGCGATCGTATCGCCGACCATCGCCAGTTGCCCGGGTGCCTGGAATTCGCCTGGGCCTTCACCGGCCCCTCCCACGATACGTAACGGGTTCAGATCGCGATCCACAAATACTATGTGTCGGTTGATTCCGTCGAGAACCGCCCAGCCGGATGGGATCTTCTCGACATCGAGAATCGAACCGAACGCGACCCGGTCGTCGCCGAAGCCACCCAAACGGGCCTCGACCTTGCTTATCACATACGCGGAGTCGCTCTCGGAAAAGTACACGGGCTCCGCAAAGGAGCGGGTTGAAGGGCGTTCGCACGCGCTGCAGGACAGTACGGCGATAGCTCCGAGCGCGGTCGTCGTCGGTCCGTTCGAAATCAGAAGAGCTCCTGTAGTTCGGCCGGGAGAGCGCATTGGGTCCGTCCCGATGACGTGACCGGTCCTCGGGACGGACGGCGTCGGGACCCCTGGCCTGACCCTCCCGACACTGTCCCGAATCTTCCCTATGAATATATGGGGTCCCGCCCGCCACCTCCCGCAACCCTGCCATCTTTGTGGGCTGCGGGGATCTCCGTCGCCGCTGGATATTCCCCCCTCCCGGGACTACCATAACCGAGTTCGCCCAGGCGATCCGCGACACCCGCCCCGTCCCGGCACCGCAACCAGGAGACCACCACCGATGTCGGAAGTCACCGTGATTTCCGCTTCCGCGCCCTGCACATTCGACGAGCTGCGCCGGCGCGCGGGACCGGTGTTGCGCAAGGCGGGAGCGAAGCGCGCCATCGTCTTCGGATCCTGGGCCCGCGGTCAGGCGGACGGGTTTTCCGACCTCGACCTCGCCATCGTGATGGACACCGATCTCCCGCGCTCGCAGCGCGCGTCGAACCTCGCCAGGGAGCTGGACTGCGCCTTGCCCACGGTGGTCGACCTCCTCGTATACACTCCAGAGGAGTTCGCTGCCGGTGAAGCCGACCCCTTCGACGTCTGGCCCGATTCTTCCCTGATCATCTAGCAGTCCGTATGTGGACGCCCCAGGGTGGGCAAGCCCGGATGCGGGAACCGAGTCGGTGGCAATCTGGTCAGGTACTGTCGTATGTCCGGCCTCTTGATGCGGCTCTCGTTGGCCGCGGGCCCGTATGGTGTTCGTGAGATCGGATCCAAATCGTGGAAGCGGGCTCTCAGGCCCTGGACTGCTAGCTGGTTTTTCCGATCCCGTCTCATCGACCGTTTGCCCTTACTCCGTTCGTGCGTCCTGCCGCCCAATTATCCCGTCGGCTTTCTGCTTCGCTTCTTTCCTTTCGCCGCCCGCTCAGGCGGCAGCGCGGTACGCCTCCTTCCTGGTGGCCAGCGCCCAGACCCTCCGCGCCGTCCTGTTGGCGAGCGCTACCGCGACTAGCTTCCTAGGCTTGCGCGCCAGCATCCCGGCCAGCCACGGATCCGCGATCTCGCCGCCCCGGCTCGCGTGCCGAATGACCGCCATGGCTCCCGTGACCAGGAGGCGTCTCAGGTCGCGCTGCCCCATCTTCGATATCCTGCCCAGCCTCGGCTTGCCGCCGGTGGTGTGCTGCCGAGGCACGAGGCCGAGCCAGGCCGAGAAATCGCGCCCGCACCGGAAGCCCTCCATCGGCGGCGCGAAGGCCTGGATGGCCATCGCAGTGACCGGCCCGATTCCGGGGATCGTCATCAGACGCGCCGTCTCTTCACACTCCCGCGCGCTCACCCGGATCTCGCGGTCGAGCCCATCGATCTTCTCGTCGAGCTCATCGATCCGACCGAGCAGCAGACGGCCCAGCTCGACGACCGCCTCCGGAAGGCCACAGTCGCCGTCCTCGAGCACCCGGGCCAGCTGCCCGATCCGGGACCTGCCCTGCGGAGCCACAACGCCGTACTCGGCCAGGTGGCCCCGAAGCGCGTTGATCGTCTGCGTGCGCTGGCGCACCAGCAGGTCACGGGTGTGAAAGAGCATCCCCCGCGCCTGTTGCGCCTCGGTCTTTACCGCCACGAAGTGCATCGTCGGACGCTGCGCGGCCTCCGTAATCGCCTCCGCGTCGGCCGCGTCGTTCTTGTGGCGCTTGACGAAGGGCTTCACGTAGATCGGAGGAACCAGCCTCACCTCGTGGCCGAGTGCCATGATCTCCCGGCCCCAGTAGTGGGCGCTGGCGCACGCCTCCATCGCCACCGCGCAAGGCGGCTGCGCGGCGAGAAAGCCCAACAGCTTCCCGCGGCTCAGCTTCCTGCGGTACGCCACCGACCCGTCCGCCTTGGCCCCGTGCACCTGGAAGCTCCGCTTTGCCAGATCGATCCCGATGATGCTAACCTCTTCCATGTGGATGCCTCCTCCCTCAGATGGTTCGACATATCGCTCAGTACCATCTTGGCACATTGCGATGCCGTCGGGAGGGGGCGTCCACTCCATCGTGGACAAGGCCGCCCGAGCACCGAGAGCGGTGAGGCGCCGGGCTGGCAAGGCGCGACGAGAGGTGAATAGCAGGGCTATTCGCCCGAGGAGCAACGCAGAGCGAAGCCTTGGAGCTATCGAATGTACGCTGTGGTTGACAATATGTAATGTTTTCCTTACATCGTGAACCGGTGAAGCAAAGCGCCCAGCCCGGATGCATCGCCGCTCGAATGCCGGGGGGATTTTTTCCACGGGCTGCTAGGGGGTGCCGCCCACCGCTACCCGCATGACTGCCATTTTGGCAGGAGGTCTCGGGGCCGATTCCGCTTCCCCTGATCGAGGCCGAGCGAGCAAGCGAGTCTTCGTCAGGATCCTGACACCAGCCGCCGCCCCACCACGTAGTTGATGTCCGGCCCGCCCCTCCACACACCCCACACATGCGTCTCGGTCGCGTCCATCACCCGGAACCACCCGGGAAGCAAGACGCGCCGGGGCGGGGAAGCGCGCCGTCCCCGCTCCATCACGTACCAGACTGCCAGCGTGTCCGACCTCTCATGTGTGCCCAGCCAGATGGCGCCGGAGGACGTGAGGACCAGGTCCGACACCGCGGGCAGATACTCGGGAGTCCCCAGCGCATCCTCGATCACGTTGCGTGGGGGGCTTTTCCGGGGGCCGGACAGCGCTGCCAGTCCGAATACAGGCAGGTCGCCGTCCTCCGATACATCGCGTGGGAGCTTGGCCGGGGGGCCTTCGGGACCAAGCATCTTCACCACATCTTCGATCGTCGCTTCCAGCAACTCCCGCGTTGGCCGGAGCGGATCAAAGGCCAACCGGTGGCGCCAAAGCGTGTCACCCTCCACGCTCATCTCCAGCAACTCGGCCTCGCCCGGCCGGAAATGTTGCCCCTCCAGACGGGCAACCAGAACCGTCGCGGCACTCGGGTCCGCAACGTACCGGTCAGCCGTCGAGTACGGGTGCGCCGGCAGGAAAATGTGGCGCTCACCGGGAACCAGCAGGGTTGCGCCGCGGGTATTGAGCGTAAACAGCGGTTCCTGCAGCCAACCATCGCCCGTGTGGCGGATCCGAAGCAGCGGCACGCTGTCAACGGGATCATTGGCCGACAAACCCAACCTCATCGCAAAGGGAATGCGTGGAACGCCCACCAGGCTCCCATCGGCAAGCAAGGCGTCGACCCGGAGACGGAATCCCTGATAGTCGACCGACGCGGGAGGGATGTTCACCGTTCTCAGCAGCGTTCCGTCCCCCATGAAACAACTGAACCGCAAACGGTCGTGGACGCAGAATCCGTCGTCGCCCAAGTGCAACCGCCGCGGAACCGTGAAATCGCCCGGATCCTCCCCGGGGCCGCCCAGATCGAGAAGCAGCCGTCCACCGGGTGTCCAGGCCGTCAGCCGGGATTCATCCGGCTCCAGGACGAAGACGCGACCGCCGTCAGGACTCACCCGCAGGTGGCTCACCGGGCCGAACCCGCCGTGTCGGGAGGTGGCGCCGCCGAATTGAAATTCGGGCTCGGACAGCCGTGGGGGTTCAGGCTGAGCGTGGACCACGGTATCAGGCTCCCGGACCTCACACGCGGCGAGAAGCAAGAGGTGCAACAGGGAGATCGAAATACGCCTCATAACGTTACTTCGCAGCCGGGTTCAGCCAACTGGAACCAACCGCCGCCCCACAACATAGTTGATGTCCAGTTCATCCTTCCACACGCCCCAAACGTGGGTCTCGGTCGCGTCCATCAACTGGAACGCCTCGGGCAGCAGGACAGGCCGCGGAGGGGACTCGTCGTCGCCTCGTTCGAGCAAATACCAGACGCTGAGCGTGTCCCGCCGCTCGTGACTCTGAATCCAGACGTGACCGGAGGACGTCAAATGGAAGGTCTTGACTGCGGGCAGGTACTCGGGAAGGTGTAGCGCGTTTTCGACCGCCTCGCGAGAAGGACGGCGGGATTCGTCCACCACGGATCTCCAGTCGTCGATTGCCGCGTCCACCATGGGCCGGGTCAGCCGGACGGGATCAAACTCCATGCGACGCTTCCACACCGTGTCACCCGGTGCGCTCACTTCAATCAGCTCGGTCTCCCCCGGCCCCAGGTGCTCCCCGGCGCGGCGGGCGACCACGACGCTCCCGGCACCCGGATCCTCCCGGTAAATGTCTCCATCCGAGTAGGGTTGCGCGGTAAAGTGGTAACCCCCATCCTCGGCCACCAGCAAGGTTCGGTTGCGGATGTTCTGCCAAAACACAGGATCATGCCTCCACCCCGAAGAGGTCTCGCGGATCCATGACACCGGCCGGTTCGTGATGGGGTCATCGCCCCAAGTGCCCATTTCCATTGAAGCCGGAATACTTGGAAAGCCCACGAAGCTCCCGTCGGCAAGATGGGCGTTCACCCGAATCGGGAGTCCCCGGTAGCCTACCGACGTGGGCGGGCTGGGAACCGTCCTCAGAACCTTCCCGTCGTTGGAGAAGTACGTGAATCGCGACCGGTCGCGGACGTAGAACCAGGAGTCGCCGAGGTGGATGCGGTAGGGCAGCATGAAGTCGCCGGGGCCCTCACCGGCGCCACCCACGTCAAAGAGGCGCCGGCCGCCGGGCGTCCAGACCGATACCTGCGCCTCGTAGGGTTCAAGGACGTAGACACGGCGGCCATCCGGGCTGACGCGCAGGGAGGGTATGAAGCCGAAGAGGGCGTCTCCGGCGAAGGCATCGCCGAATTGGAACTCCGGTTCCGAGAGCCAGGGTGTGTCCGGCTGATCGGCGGACTGTGATGGCCGGTCGCCGCAGGCGGCGAGAAGCAGGGTCAGCGCCAGGAACGCGAGACCCTTGGGGTCCCCTGACCACAACCCCACCATCTATCCGGCACCCAGGACCGACACGGGTTCGACCTCGGAAATCGCAACCCGGCCCACTTCGGCGACATCACACTTGCGCCTGACTACGAATTCGGAGCCACGCTTCGCGTAGAAGAAGCTACCGTCCGCCGGGATGGACCGGTTGGCCCGGATGGCCGCCAGCGTTTCCGCCAACTCCGTCTCGTATTCCGCTGTCTCGGCCGCGGTAAGTGCAAGGTGGCAGAAGCCGTAGTCCTCTGGTTTCATATAGCAATCGCATGGAGCGTCCTGGTGGCAGTTCCTGAACCCAATAAGCGGAAAGGGAATCATCAGCACGCAACTCCTTCCTTCCTCTCCCCACCAGCACTCGTCGCAGTACCAGCATCCTTGCGCCGATGCCCTCTCCGGCATCGCGGCCACGGCCGCCATGGCCACCAACAGCAACGGGAACAGATTTCGGATCTTCATGAATGATGATTCTCCTCTCGTGGAGTGTACACATGTCGTCCGGCCCTCGACCAGTCCCGAACCGTACTAAGGGTACCCCCCCCCCGGATTCTCGCAAGGCCGTGTCAGGAACAAATGGGGTATGGCGGGTCTTGACACATGGTCTGTCCGGTTTTCAAGAAAACAACATGTGCGGGCGGGACTCTCGCCGTTCAAGTCCGACTTTCCCGCTTTCGCGACACGATGGAGCAAGGCTTGGTTCAACGGCAGGAAGCGCAGATCGTGCAGTCCTGTATAACTTTGGACGATTCCCTGCCGTGATTCACACCCCCGCAACCCTGCCATATTGGCAGATTCCGGCGCCCACGACCCCCCCAACCCTGCCAAAATGGCAGCTTCGCCAACCGAATCGCAACCGGAGATAGATGACCGATGAACATGGACCGACTCACCGTAAAGGCCGCCGAAGCCGTCTCGGCCGCCGCCAAGAACGCCCGCACCAGCGGACACCCCGAGATCGAGGGCGCCCACCTCCTCAAGGCCCTGATCGAACAGGAAGACGGCATCGTCGCGCCCGTACTCGAGAAGCTCGAAGTCGCACCCGATCGGGTCGCCGCCGCCGTCGACACCGAACTCGCCCGCCGAGCCCGCGTCAGCGGCGGAGCCGTCCCCGGCGTCTCCCGCGAACTCCGCAAGACCTTCGACCTGGCCGAGGAGGCCGCCCGCAACCTGGACGACGCCTACGTCTCCACCGAGCATCTCCTCATCGGCCTCGCCGCCGGCAAGGGCGACGCCGCCCGCATCCTCAGGGACCACGGCGTCACCCGCGACCGCCTCGACACCGCGCTCGCGGCCATCCGCGGCTCCCACCGCGTCACCGACCAGAACCCCGAGGACAAGTACCAGGCGCTGGCCCGCTACTCCCACGACCTCACCGAGCGCGCCCGGCGCGGCAAGCTCGACCCCGTCATCGGCCGCGACGACGAGATCCGCCGCGTCATGAAGGTCCTGGCCCGCCGCACCAAGAACAACCCGGTGCTCATGGGCGAGCCCGGCGTCGGCAAGACCGCGATCGCCGAGGGGCTGGCGCAGCGCATCGTGGCGGGCGACGTGCCCACTTCGCTCAGCGGCAAGAAGCTCGTCTCCCTCGACATCTCGGCCATGCTCGCGGGCGCCAAGTACCGGGGCGACTTCGAGGAGCGCATGAAGGCCGTCATCAAGGAGGTCACCGAGGCCGACGGGCACTACATCCTCTTCATCGACGAACTGCACACCATCGTGGGGGCCGGCGCGGCCGAGGGCGCGGTCGACGCGGGCAACATGGTCAAGCCCGCCCTCGCCCGGGGCGACCTGCGCATGATCGGCGCGACCACTCTGGGCGAGTACCGCAAGCACGTGGAGAAGGATCCCGCGCTGGAGCGCCGTTTCCAGCCCGTCTACGTCGCCCCCACCTCGGTCGAGGACACCATCACCATCCTGCGCGGTATCCGCGAGCGCTACGAGGTCCACCACGGCGTCCGCATCACTGACGATTCGCTGATCGCCGCGGCCAGATTGTCGGACAGGTACGTGGGGGGACGGTTCCTGCCCGACAAGGCCATCGACCTGATGGACGAGGCCGGGAGCCGTCTGCGCATCGAAATCGACTCCCTCCCCCAGGAGATCGACGAAGTGGAGCGCAAGATCATCCAACTCGAGATCGAGAAGCAGGCGCTGGCCCGCGAGGATGACCGGGGTGCGCTCGAGCGGCTTGGCGGGATCGAGGCCGAGCTATCCGAACTGCGCGAGTCCAGCCAGTCCATGAAGGCGCGCTGGCAGGCCGAGAAGATCCAGATCGCGCGCATCCAGGAGATCAAGGAGCGGGTGGACGGGCTGCGCACCGAGGCCGAACAGGCGACGCGGGCTGGCGAACTGGCCCGCGCCGCCGAGATCCAGTACTCGGAGATCCCGGCCGCGCAGGCGGATATCGAGAAGGCCGAGGAACGGCTCGCAGGGCTCCAGGCCGAGGGGAAGTTCCTGAAAGAGGAGGTGACTCCCGACGACATCGCCGAGGTGGTCGCGGAGTGGACCGGGATCCCGGTGACGCGGCTGATGGACTCGGAGCGGAAGCGGCTGACGGGCCTGGAAGAGCTGCTCGGCAAGCGCGTCATCGGCCAGCAGAAGGCGTTGAGCGCGGTGTCGCGGGCGGTTCGCCGTGCCCGCGCGGGTATCCAGGACCCCAACCGCCCCATCGGCTCGTTCCTCTTCCTGGGGCCAACCGGGGTGGGGAAGACCGAGACCGCGCGCGCCCTGGCCGCGTTCCTCTTCAACGACGAGCGCGCGATGGTGCGCCTGGACATGTCCGAATACATGGAAGCGCACTCGGTGTCGCGGCTCGTGGGGGCCCCGCCCGGCTACGTGGGCTACGACGAGGGCGGCCAGCTCACCGAGGCCGTGCGCCGCCGCCCCCACGCGGTCGTCCTCTTCGACGAGGTCGAGAAGGCGCACACCAAGGTCTTCAACATCTTCCTGCAGATCCTCGACGACGGCCGCCTCACCGATGGGCAGGGCCGCACGGTCGACTTCCGCAACACCGTCATCATCATGACCTCGAACATCGCCGGGCCAGAGATTCTGGTGGGGGCTGAGCGGGCCGGGGTGGGACGAACCGGGCCTGGCGGCGCGGCGCGGTCCGATCCCGCGGCTTGGCGCGGCGTCGAAGAGATGGTGAGAGGGCGGCTGAAGGAGTATTTCCGGCCCGAGTTCCTTAACCGGGTGGATGATGTGGTGGTGTTCAAGCCACTGTCCCGGAGTGAGTTGCAGGAGATCGTGAATCTGCAGCTGGAGCGGGTGGTGAAGCTGGCAGCGGGGCAGGATGTGGTGCTGGAGGTTTCGGAGGGGGCGAAGGAGGTGATCGCGAAGGAGGGGTACGATCCCGCGTTCGGGGCGCGGCCGCTCAAGCGGGCGGTGCAGCGTCTGGTGCAGGACCCGCTGGCGATGGGGATTCTGGATGGGGGGGTGGTGGCGGGGAGTGTGGTGCGGGTGGAGAAGGGTGGGGATGGTGACGGGCTGCTGTTTCTGGGGGTGGGGGAGGGGCTTGATTCCGCCACAGGACCGAAACCATAGTAGCCGGTGTACGACATGTAATCACAGCTCTGCGCCAATGCCCCATGCCCGGAGACCCGCAATGCACGCACTCGCACGAAGCACGCTGGCGAGCACGCTCCTGCTGGCCGTCGTTCCTCCCGCCGCAGCCCAGGAGGAGCTTGGACCCGGTGAGGTCTTCACCGACTGCGCCGCCTGCCCCGAAATGGTGGTGGTGCCAGGAGGGAGCTTCAGAATGGGGTCGTTTGGGACAGAGGGAGATGAAACCCCTGCGCACCGGGTGGATATAGAGTTGCCGTTTGCGGTGGGCGTGTACGAAGTGACCTTTGCCGAGTGGGACGCGTGTGTGAGGGCGGGTGGCTGCGAGAGTCATGAGCCGGAAGACGAAGGGTGGGGCCGGGGCCGCCGTCCGGTGATCCACGTGAGTTGGACGGATGCGCAGGCGTATGTGCGGTGGTTGTCGCGACGCACGGGAGAACAGTACCGGTTGTTGAGCGAAGCGGAGTGGGAGTATGCGGCGCGTGCCGGGACGTGGAGGTATGGGTGGCCCTATGGGAGGAAATGGTCGAGGGCGTGCCAGTTCGCGATTGAGCGCAGCTTTCAAACTGATTGCCCGGACTATGGAACCGCGCCGGTGGGTTCCGTCGAGCCAAATCCCTTCGGCCTTTATGACGTGCTGGGGAACGTATGGGAATGGACGGAGGATTGCTGGAACGACAACTATTTGGGAGCCCCGGCCGACGGGAGTGCCTGGCGGTCGGGCTATTGTTCCTATCGCGTGCTGCGCGGCGGTTCCTGGTACTGGGACGAACCGGGGTCCCGTTCGGCGGTCCGCGGCTGGAGTCTGGTCGGCTTCCGAGCCAAGAACGTCGGTTTCCGGGTCGCCCGAAACATGAATTGACCACCCCCGCGCATACTCGGGAGAGGGGCGCGGGTCTGTCCGCGAAACCCATGGCGCGCAGGTTGCTGACGACGCGCTGATCGCCGCAGTCAGATTGTCGGGCAGTCGCATGGGGGATGGATCCCCCTCCAGTCCGTGGACAAGGCCGTGCGAATGCCGGGGAATCCGGTCCACGGGCTGGGCCAATGACCTGCAACGACCGAGGCGGGGAGCACGATGCTGTGGAAACGGAGGAAAGGTGGCGGGCTGGTTTCCGCCGCGGAGGACCGAGACGTGAAGGCGGTGCCGTGGCTTGCGCTGCTGGCGCTGGCCGGATGCAGCGGGGCCGCCGCTCACAACGCACACGGGCCTTTGCCCAATCCGGAACCGCCCCTGGAACCCGCCCGCGTGGTCGCTGAGTTCCTCGACGC
Source organism: Longimicrobiales bacterium (assembly GCA_951828585.1). Taxonomy (GTDB): domain Bacteria; phylum Gemmatimonadota; class Gemmatimonadetes; order Longimicrobiales; family Gaopeijiaceae; genus Bin94. Next base: position 3,899,345 of record OX639991.1, on the reverse strand, counting down.
GGCCAACCGCCGTGACCACGCGGCCATGTCCGCGCGCTTCGGCACCGGGGACGGTCCGATCGGCGAAGCCGGCGGCGCGATCGGGTGCGGGTTCCGGCGGATCGGTTCATGGATCGGGCTGGGCGAGCGTTGTCCCACGGCGGCGGAGGTCGAACTCCGCATGGACCTCATGGCCGCCCTCCTCGCGCACCAGTCCTATCGTGTGGGAGCGCAGGAGGAGGTCGCGGGAAAGGGCCGACCGGCCAGACGTATCGAGGTTGAGCTGAACACGGTGGCGGAACGGGACGTTACCGTCCCCTTCGTCCTGGTATGGACGGGCGATGGGAGATGGCTCGTGGAGGAGGTGGGGCTGGGGCGGCTGACGGGATGAGGTGCCAGCCAAGGGTCTGTCCATGTCCGATGCGATCGATGACGGGCGGTAGCTGGTGGAGGAGGTGGGGTTGGGGAGGGGGTAAGAATGGAATCTCTAGTTCAAATAGCGTACTTGCCCCGCCGAGGCGGCCGCGGGCCGCAGGGAACGCCCGCGGGCGTCGGGAAGCAATCTCCGGCTGCATTCTGTCACGCGCGGACTACAATCCTTCTGACTCGCCCATTCCATTTGCACGCCTTCGCGAATCACGCGGCGCCTTGAACAGCCGTCCCCGCCTCACCGCCACCGAGGTCCAGCAGATGCTTCGATCCAGTCAATTCGAAATCAGGCCACCCTTCCTCGCTCTGCTCCTGGTCCTGCCCGCGCACGCTCTCCCCGCCCGGTCGGCGTTGGCACAGGAGGTGGGGCAGCAGTTCCAGGACTGCGCCGCATGCCCGAAGATGGTAGTGGTCCCGGCGGGGAGCTTCATGATGGGCTCTCCGGCATCGGAGGAGGGACGGGATGACGCCGAAAGACCTCTGCACCGGGTGACGATCGGGTTGCCGTTCGCGGCTGGGGGTGCACGAGGTGACGATGGCGGAGTGCGATGCTTGCGTGGAGGCGGGGGGGTGCGGTCAATACCGTCCGGGGGATGAGGGCTGGGGGCGGGGGAGCCGTTCGGTGATGAAAGTGAACTCGGAGGACGCGCAGAATTATCTGCGGTGGTTGTCACGGGAAACGGGGACGCAATACCGGCTGCTGACGGAGGCGGAGCAACGTGTGGGAATGGACCGAGGATTGCTGGAACGGGGACCATGCGGGGGCCCCCCGCAAGACGGCAGCGCCCGGGAGTCGGGGGATTGGTCCCAGCGTGTGTTGCGCGGCGGGTCCTGGAGCGGCATTCCGGGGAACCTCAGTTCGGCGTTTCGCTTCGGGGCCTCGGCCGGGGTCCGGAACGTGGACCTGGGTTTCCGGGTCGCCCGGGCCGTGAATTGACGCGGGCCGGTGACATCGGGTTCCGAGTTGCCCGGGACATCGACGTCAGTGGGCCTCCACCAACTCCACCAGCACTCCCCCCGCCGACTTCGGATGCATGAACGCGATCCTGTGCCCCCCGGCGCCCACCATCGGCCCCTCCGAAGTGAAGCGGTGGCCCTCGGCGGACAGTGCCTCCATCGCGGCCTCCACATCCGCCACCCGGTACGCGATGTGGTGCAGCCCCGGCCCGCGCCGCTCGATGAACCGCGCCACCCCGCTGTCCTCCGCCAGCGGCCGGATCAGCTCCACCTGCCCCACGAAGCACACCTCCACGCCCTGCGACTCTACCCGCACCGGTGTCGTCGCGGCCACGCCGGCCACCCCCTCCAGCAGCGGCAGCACATCGTCGAACGACCGCACCGCGATCGCCACGTGGTCGAACTCCGCGCCCGGCAGGCCAACGGGCCCCGCACGAGTTCCCGGCGGCCGCCCTTCGCCCGCGTCCGCCCCGGCCCGCGTTCTCCCACCACCGCCGGGGCTCCCGGGTTCCCTCGTGTTCAACTTACCGGCCTTCTCTGTGTACAATACATGGGGAGATTTCCAGGCAGGATCACGGTCAGGTCACTTCACTCAAGGACATCGAATCATGGCGGACAGCGCAAACGTCGTCACCATCACCGACGACAACTTCAAGGAACAGATCGAGGATCACGGCGGCCTTTCCATGGTCGACTTCTGGGCCGAGTGGTGCGGGCCGTGCAGGCTGATCGCACCGTTCGTCACTCAACTGGCAGATGACTTCGCGGGACGGGTCCGGGTCGGCAAGGTGGACGTGGACACGAACATGTCCACATCGATGCGCTTCGGGGTCAGGTCGATCCCGAGCGTCCTCTTCTTCAAGGACGGTGAGCACGTCGACACGGTCATCGGGGCGGTGCCGAAGGCGCAGCTGCAACAGAAGATCGAGCAGCACCTGTAGCGGCCCGCGGAGGACTTTCTCCCCACGCCCTCGGGTGACTACTCCCCGCGAGAGGGTCAGTTACCGCGGGCGACGGGGATCTCGACCCTGTAGCTCTCCCAGCGAAGGACCAGCGTCGCCGCGTCGGCGGAGGCGTTCTCGAAGGTCATGTCGAGCGTCTCCACGTGGTCGTTCGCGAACGCGGGCGCCGTGCCCGTGCCTACGTCGTTGGCCGCGTTCATCTGAGTGCCCCACCGGTCGGCCACGGAGTTGATGTGAATCCCCCAGGAGTCCGCCCCCGGGACCGTGTAGATCGAATAGGACCCGGCCGCAACGGCGACACCGGCCACGGTGGCCGCGAAGGGGAGGTGGATCGCCGTTGCCTCGTTGGCGCCTGTCCGCCACGGCTGGCCGAAGGGATGCACGCCGCCGTCCCCCACCATGGTGCGGCCCTTCGCCGAGGGGGCGCCGTAGCAGACCTTCACCACATCGTCGCCCATCGTCACCACGGCGGAATCGAGCGGGCTGGGTCGGTCGGCAGTGTCACCCCTGGTCCAGCAGTTCTGCGCTTCCAGGTTGGCGGGAGCCAGCATAAACGCGGATGCCAGGGCCAGCACTAGCAGGTTCATTCTTCTCATTCTGTCTCCTTGCCCGAGGGATGGGCTGCTGGAACGGTGGGGGCGCCCGGTTGTGTGGAGCGCATCCAGTTGTGGAACCGCAATCTGCAAGCGGAGGGCCCGGCAGTCCAGATGCATGGGTCCGGTGAACCGGGATGGGATTGTTCACAATGTAATAACGGCATTACATTATGTCATGTATAGTTTACATATTTCCGCAAGCTGCCCGTAGGGCCTCATGGGGGTGACCCGGACAGGGCCCGGGAGGCTGTACATCGTGGCCACGCCGATCGGCAACTTGGCCGATCTTTCGGCGCGCGCGCGAGAGATCCTGGCCGCCGCCGATCACATCCTGGCCGAGGACACACGCCGGGCGCGGGTCCTCCTCGCCCACATCGGGGTCGCCACCCGTCCGGTCTCGCTGCATGCGCACAACGAGGCCAGCCGCGTGTCCCGGGCGCGCCGCTGGCTGGCCGCGGGCAATCCCGTCGCGCTGGTCTCGGATGCCGGCACGCCGCTGCTGTCGGATCCCGGCGAGCGCGTGGTGAACGCCGCCATCGCGGACGGCCACGCTGTGGTGCCGATTCCCGGACCGTCGGCGATCCTCGCGGGACTGGTGGCATCGGGCTTACCTTGTGTCCCGTTCACCTTTGTGGGGTTTCTGCCGCGCAAGGCGGGAAAGCGGGCCCGAGCGCTGGAGCGAATCATCGACGCCACCGAGACGACTGTGATGTTCGAGTCTCCTTCACGACTGGCCGGCCTGCTGGACGACCTGGCGGCCCGCGCGAAAGCCACCGCACCCGAACGCCGCATCGCGGTGTGCCGCGAGATGACCAAGGTGCACGAGGAGGTCTTCCGCGGGACCCCGGCCGAGGGTGCCCGCCACTTCCGGGCACACCCCCCGCGTGGCGAAGTGACGGTCGTGGTGGAGGGGAGTTCCGGGGGGACGGGAAGCGCGGATGCGGCCGCGATCGAGGCGCTGGCCGGGGAGGCCCTAAACGCGGGTCTGGCCCCGACCGCCGCCGCGAAGGAGGTGGCCAGGCGCTCCGGGGTGACGCGGGGTGCGGCGTACGAGGCGGTGATGCGGGTGAAGGGGGGAGCGGGGGAGGGTGGGGACGCGTGACGAGCCCGCGGTGCCGTGGCGCGATCGTGCGAAGTTGGCGTATGGGTGTATGGTTATATCGTAGGTATATATGGGTCTGTGCGAGGACCGGCAGCGGACGGACCGGTGGATTAGCTGTAGGGCTGGCAGCCATGCTGGCGGTCTGCACGCCCCCCCTCCACGGCCAGGGAACCGGCCCCGTCACCATCGCACGCCTCCAGTACGACGGGGGCGGCGACTGGTACGCCAACCCCTCCTCCCTCCCCAACCTCCTGGCCGAGGTGCGCGAGCGCACCGGCATCCCCACCGCCGACCGTGAAGTCGCGGTCCGTCCCACCGACCCCGCCCTGCGCGATTTCCCCTTCCTCTACATGACCGGGCACGGCAACGTCCGCTTCACCGACGAGGAACGGCTCGCGCTCCGGCGCTACCTGCTGGGCGGCGGCTTCCTCCACGCCGACGACAACTACGGCCTGGACGAGTCCTTCCGCCGTGAGATGGGGCGCGTCTTCCCGGACAGGGAGCTCGTTGAACTCCCGCCCGGCCACCCCGTCTTCCACGCCCCCTACGACTTCACCGAAGGTCTGCCCAAGATCCACGAGCACGACGGCGCGCCGCCGCAGGCTTTTGGTATCTTCCATCAGGGCCGGCTCGTTGTGATCTATACGTACGAGACGGACCTGGGGGACGGTTGGGAGGACCCGGACGTGCACGAGGACCCGCCGGAGGTCAGAGAGGACGCGCTCAGGATGGGCGTCAACATCTTCGTCTTTGCCATGTCGCAGGTGGCGTCGTGAGCGCGGCCACCCGGATCGCGCGTGCCGTCGAGGGCGTGCGCGGGTACCTGTCCCGGTCGCTGGGGGTCATGGTGGCGGCGTGGTGCGGCGCGGCCGTGCTGGCGTTGCTACTCGTGGCGGTGGCGGTGGCGGGGGGGGGCGGATGGAGCGCGGGGAGTCCCGGCCCGCTCCTGATCGTGGTGCTGATCGCGGCCATCGTCCCGGCCGGGGTCTGGGCGTGGCGCCGGCTGGGACGGCACTGGTGCGCCGAGCACCGGGTCACCCGAGCCATGGACGGGATCGCCGGGCTGGACGAGGGTGCGGTGCTGGGAGGCCTGGAGCTGTCGCGCTTCGCGCCGCCGGGCACCTCGCCGGGGCTGCGCGATCTGGCCATCGAGCAGGTCGGGAGCCGTCTCCGGGGGGACTCGAAGGCGCTGGCGGGGCCGCTTGGCGATCGGGTCGGGCGGCGGGTTCGGCGTGGCGTGACCGCGTTCCTGGCCGCCCTGCCGGCCGCGCTCCTCGTGTTGGCGCTGGCCCCCGCGCGCACCGTCAGCGCCTGGGGCGGCCTTCTGAGCCCCCTCGCCGTGCTGGTCGAGCCCGTGCTTCCCCCGGTCACCGTCGAGCCCGGCACGATCGAGGTCGCGCGGGGCGCGGTCCTCGACATCACCGCGCACGCCCCTCTGCGCGACAGTGTGACGCTGCGCTGGGACGTGACCGGCCAGGTCACCCGCGCGGAGACCATCGCCCTGGCGGAAGGCGCCGGCCAGGCCACCCTGCCGCCGGTCCACGCCGAGACGCGCTACTGGATCGAGGCGCCGGACGGAGCGGCGAGCGATGTCCACGTCCTCACCCCGGTCGACCCGCTCTTCGTGAACGAGTTCACCGTCGAGATCACCCATCCCCCCCACACTGGCATCCCCCCCGGCGAGTACCAGAACGAGGTCCCCGATCTGGCCATCCCGGCGGGGACCCACCTTCGCCTGCGTGGCCGGGGCAGCCGCGCGATCGGCGCCGGCACGCTGCTCGACGAGGAGGGGCGCACGGTGCTGGACCTCGAGGTGCGCGGCGCGGACTTCGAGGGCGGCTGGGTTCCGTCCCGTTCGGGCACCTACACGTGGCGGTTCAGCGACGCGGCGGGCGGAGAGGCGGCGGCCTCGCCCGGTCCGCTGGTGATCGAGGTCGTCCCGGACCTGCCCCCCCAGGTCGGGATCGTCTATCCGGGGGTCGACACGATCATGCCGGTCGACCTGCGCCAGCCGCTCGTGATCCACGCGGGTGACGACTACGGGATCGAGCGCGTCGAGATCGTGGTGCGGCGGATCAGCGCGTTCGGCGAGGCGGGGGAGCCGATTGTGCACCGGGTCGAGCTGGGGGGCTCGGCGGGGGCGATCGTGCGTCCGGTTCTCGATGTCTCCACCTGGACGCTCACGCCGGGCGACACCATCCGCTACCTGGCCCGCGCGGTCGACAACAACCCCGTGCCGCGTGTGCGCGAGAGCGTTGAGTACGCGCTGTGGATCGGGGGCGCGACCGAGCTGGAACGCGCGGCCGAGGAGGAGCTGAGCAAGGCGGCCGAGGGCGTGGAGGAGCTGGCCGAGGAGGCCCGCCGCGCCGAAGAGGAGACGCGCGACCTCCAGGCTCGCAGCGAAGCCGAGGGCAATCGCGACGGGCGCGAGGACCAGGCCCGCTTCGAGGACCGCGAGGAGATCGCCGTCGCACTCGAGCGCCAGGAAGAGATGATGGCCGCGTTGGACTCGCTGCAGCGCGAACTCGCCGGGCTGCGCGACGCGCTGCGTGACGCGGGGCTCGCCGACCCGGAGCTGCAGGAGCGGATCGGGGAGCTGGAGGAGTTGCTGGACCAGGCCGCGCCGGAGGACGGGGCCGAGGAGCTGGACGCCCTCGCCGAGCAGCTGTCGCAGATGGACCCCGACGAGCTTGCCGCGGCGCTGGAGCGGATGGCGGAGGACCAGGAGCGGCTCCGCCAACGCCTGGAGGACTCCTTGGAGCAGTTCCGCGACGCCGCGATCGAGCAGGATTTCCGTGCGACCGGCCAGGAGGCCGAGGAGCTGGCCGAAGAGCAGGAGATTCTGGCCAAGGCCATGCTGGAGGGTGGTGAGGAAGCGCTCCGGGCCGAACAGCAGGAAGCGCTCGAGGCGCGGGCCGAGGAGCTGCAGCAGCAACTGGAGGAGCTGGAGCAGCGGGTTCAGGAGGCGGGCCAGATGCAGGCGGGCGCGGGAGTCCAGGAGGCGAGCCGGCAGCTCTCGCAGGCCCGCGAGCAGATGCAGCAGGCCGCGCAGATGGCCCAGCAGGGGCAGCAGCAGAACGCCGGCCAGCAGGCGCAGCAGGCGGCGGGAGACCTGTCGCAGGTGGCGCAGCAGCTCAACCAGGCGCAGATGCAGATGCAGATGCAGCAGATGGAGGCGATTCGCGCGGCGCTGGGCCGGACGGCCGCCGACGCGCTGGCGCTGGCCCGCCGCCAGACCGAGCTGCGCGGCGAGATGCACGGGGCAAGCCCGGCCGAACTGGCCGCGCTGCGGGGCGACGAGGCCGCGATCGCGCAGGGTCTGCGCAACCTGGCCGAGAACTACGCCCAGGACACCGAGATGGCCGCTCCGGGGGCGCGCGACCTCCTTACCGCGGTCGGAAAGGCCATGGAGCAGCTCGACGGCACCATTGCCGCCATGGAAAACCCGCGCACCCAGGGCCCGTCGCCGGCGGCTGCGGCCGAGCAGGTGGTGCGCACCCTGAACGAGGTGGCCCAAATGGCCATGACCTCGGGACAGCAACAGGGTCAGCCGCAGGGCGCCGCGTCGGCCTCCGAGCAGATGATGCAGCAGCTCCAGCAGCTCGCCGAGCAGCAGGGCGAGATCATGCAGGACGCCTCCGCGCTGACCCCGATGCGGCTCGGCCAGGAGACGCTCAAGGAGCAGGTCGAGGAGGTGGCGGAACGCCAGGAGCAGGTGGCCGAGGAGCTGGACGAAATGAACCAGGAGGGGACGGAGGAGGGCGACCCGCTCGGTGACCTGTCAGCCCTTGCCGAAGAGGCGCGGCGCCTGGCCGAGGCGCTGGCGGGCGGCCGGCTGGACCCCGAAGTGCTGCGGCGCCAGGAGCGGCTCTTCCACCGCCTGCTGGACGCGGGGCGCACCCTGGAGCGCGACGAGGAATCGGAGGAGCGGGAATCGGAGCAGCCGGGCGCCTTCAACCGGGAGGGCGTGAGCGCGCTCGGCGCCGGGGATCTGAACGTGCTGCGGTATGCGCTTCCCAGCGCGGCCGCGTTGCAGGCGCTGCCGCCGGCGCAACGGGCGCTGGTGGTGAAGTATTTCGAGCGTCTGAACCGGCGCGGGGGTGGGGAAGCGGGGAGGGAGAGGGGACGGTGACGCGTTGGAGCGGTGATGTCGGACAGCCGCCCCGGTGCTCTCTACGGACCGAGTGGTCCGGGCGCCGGCCGCGGTTCGTGACCCGCCGCCACGCGCGGCCAGCGGTCCTGCTCTGTCTCCTCGGAGCCATTGCGCTGACTGCCACCCCGCCCCTGGACGCCCAGCGCCGCCCGGACCGGCGCGAGGAGAACCGCATGCTCCGCGAAGCCTCCACCCATGAGGCACGCGGCGAGCTCGCGGAGGCCGAGGCCACACTGCGCGAGCTCCTCAAGCGGCAGCCGCGTTCGTCGTCGGCGATCCTGTCGCTGGAACGGGTGCTGCGCGCCGACGAGCGCATCGCCGACCTGCTGCCCGTCCTGGATGCCCGTCTGGCCGACCAGCCCGCGGCGAACCATGTGTGGGCGCTGAAGTTGAAGGTTCTGACCGAGACCGGCCGCGAGGACGAGCTCAAGGAGACGGTGCGGCAGTGGATCGCGGCGGTGCCGGACGCTCCCGATCCCTACCGCGACGGGGCGCGGGCGCTGCGCGAGGCTCTCGGGCCGGGCGAGGCCGCCGAGGTCATCCAGGAAGGGCTGGCCGCTCTGGGGGACTCGCCCCGCATGCTGGTCGAGCTGGGGGATGCGCTGATCGCGGCGAAGCGCGCCGACGAGGGAGCAGCGGCATGGGCGCGCGCGTTGCGGTTGGACCCGGAGCGCGAGGCCGACATCCAGGGGCGTCTGGAGGAACTGGGCGAGGAATCGGCGCCGGTCAGTGCGGCGATCGTCGCGGCGCTGATGTCGGACCCGGTCACCCTGCCCGGTCTGGAGGTCGCGGCCGCGCTGGCGCTCGCCGCCGGGGACACCGCCGCCGCGCTCGAGGCACGGGTCCGCATCACGGATCTCTACCCGCCTGGCACCTCCGATCGCACCTCCGCGTGGGCCGAGGAACTCCGCATCCGGGTCGCAGCCGGAGACCCCGAGGAGGCGGCTACCGCACTGGCCACGTTCCGGGAAGAGCACCCCGGGTCCACCGATCTGGACGAACTTGCCGCCACCCTCGCCCCCCGCCTCCTCGCCCAGGGGATGCGCGAAGCCGCGCTCGCGGTGCTGGACGGCATCGACGGTCCCGGCGCCGCCCTCGAACGCGCCTTCCTCCTTCTCGAAGGCGGTGCCATCCCCGACGGCATCGCCGCGCTGCAGGCCGCGCTGCCCGACCTCGCCCCGTCCTTCGCCACCGAGATGCTCGACCTGGCGCTCGCCCTGAGCGAGGTCACGACGGTGGGCGCCGCGCTGGCCGCGAAGGCCGCCATCGCACGGCACCGCGGCCGTCCCGACGAGGCGGTGAGGATCGTGCGGGAGGGGATCGACCGGGTCCCCGCGCCGGACCGGCCCGCCATTCTGGCGCTGGGCGCCCGTGCCGCCGACCAGGCGGGCCTTGGCGCCGAGGCCACGGCGTTTCGGCGCCGCATCGTGGCTGAACACCGGGACGCGCGCGAATACCCCGAAGCCGCGCTGATGCTTGCCCGTGCGGTGGCGTTGGAGCCCGGGGGCCGCGACGAGGCGCTAGGCATTCTGGAAGCCCTCATCGTGGGGCACCCGGACAGTCCCGTCGTGCCGGGCGCGCGCCGGGAGCTGGACCGGATCCGGGCCGGGGGCGCGGGGTGACGCTTCGCGCGAGGTTGGCAGCTGGCGGCGGCCGTGGTGGTCGCGGCGGCCGGGTTTGCGCGATGACGCGCCGAGCCCGTATCCTGACGGCTGCCACCTTCGTGATCACGGTGGCCGGCGGCGCGGACAACGCCGCCGCGCAGCTCCTCCTCGTCCCCATGGACCGCGGCCAGACCGACCACCTCAAGGCGTACGGCCTCGCCTACCGGGTGCTGGAACAGGACGGCCGCGCCGAGTGGCTGCTCAACTTCCAGGGCGGCGCCTTCTTCCTCCCCGACACCGAGGGGACGCGGCGGCAGGCGGCGCTCATGGGCGTCACCATCCAACCTGTCGGGGTGGCCGACGAGGCGCGCATCCGGGGGATCATCGCCCAGTCGAACATGGAGTCGGTGGTTCTCGAAAAGGCCACCCGCGTCGCGATCTACACGCCGCCCAACAGCGCCCCCTGGGACGACGCCGTCACCATGGCCCTCGACTACGCCGAGATCCCCTACGAGAAGATCTGGGACATCGAGGTCCTGCAGGGCGGCCTCGACGACTTCGAGTGGCTGCACCTGCACCACGAGGACTTCACGGGCCAGTACTCCAAGTTCTACATCACATATGCCGGGGCGCCGTGGCTGGAGGAGGAGGTGGCGCGCAACGAGGAGGCCGCGCGCGATCTGGGCTACCCGGACGTGCCCGCGCTCAAAAAGGCGGTCAGCCGCGCGATCCGCGACTACGTGGACCAGGGAGGCTTCCTCTTCGCCATGTGTTCCGCGACCGAGACCCTGGAGCTGGCGCTCGCGGCCGCCTCGGTCGACATCGCCGCGGCCTACTCCGACGGGACGCCGCCCGACGCCGACGCCGACGCCAAGGTCGACTGGGGGCTCGCGATGGCCTTCCACGACGCCCGGATCCAGTTCTCTCCCTCCGTCAACTCCTTCTCCGACATCGACGGGCACCAGGTCAACACGCCGTGGAAGAAGCAGCTCGGCGCCTTCAGCCTCTTCGACTTCTCCGCCAAGTTCGACCCCGTCCCGGCCATGCTCACGCAGAGCCACGAATCGGTGCTGGCGGACTTCTACGGGCTGACCACCTCGTTCGCCATCGACCGCCTCAAGCCCGGGGTGGTGAAGCTCGGCATCGAGGGGACCTGGGCCAAGTACATCCACGGTAGCCTGGGCGAAGGGACATGGACCTATTACGGCGGCCACGACCCCGAGGACCCCGAGCACCAGATCGGCGATCCGCCCACCGACCTGGCGCTGCACCCCAACTCGCCCGGCTACCGACTCATCCTCAACAACGTGCTCTTTCCGGCCGCGAAGAAGAAGAAGCTGAAGACGTGATGGGGCGACCCAACTTGGCTAGAAAGTTAGCTAAGTCAGCTAACCCGTGATGGACCTCCCCCTCCGGCTCGCCCCGGAGGCCGCCCGCGCCATCCGCGACGAGGTCGCCCGGGCCGGGGGCCGCGAGGTCTCCTTCCTTGCCGAAGTGACCCGCGAACGGGTGATTTCGAATCCGCGCGCCGTCGCCCGCGGCAACCGCTCGGCCGTCCTGGCCGTGGCCCGCGACGCCCCCGACGGCGGGGTCATGATCCACAACCACCCGAGCGGTGAACTGGACCCCTCGGAGGCGGATCTCGCAGTCGCCGCCCGCATCTACGAGCGCGGACTCGGGACCGCGATCGTCAACAACGCCGCGAACCGGATCTACGTGGTCGTCGAGCCCCCCGAGCCGCGCGATGTCGAGCCGCTGCGGGTCGACGAACTGTCGGGACTGCTCGCTCCCAAAGGGCCGCTGGCGTCGCTGCCCGGCTACGAGGACCGTCCGGGACAGCGGGACATGCTGCGCTTCGTGGCGTCGCGCTTCAACGAGGGCGGGGTGGGGCTGGTGGAGGCGGGCACGGGGACGGGCAAGTCGCTCGCATACCTGGTCCCGGCGGCGCGCTGGGCGATCCGCAACGGCGAGCGCGCGGTGGTGTCCACCAACACCATCAACCTGCAAGAGCAGCTGGTGGGCAAGGACCTGGACATCGCGCGCGAGGTGATCGGCGAGGACTTCAAGTGGGCGCTCATGAAGGGCCGGGGGAACTACATTTCGATCCGCCGGGCGCGTCTCGCGGCGGCGTCGGCCCCTGATCTCTTCCCCGGCGACCGCTCCGCGGAACTCGAGGCGCTGCTCGGCTGGGTCGACCGCACCGAGGACGGCTCGCGGAGCGATCTTCCCTTCGCCGCCAGCCACGACGTGTGGGAGGAGGTCAGAAGCGACACGGACGCCTGCCTGCGCGCCAAGTGCCCGCACTTCCAGCAGTGCCATTTCCAGCGGGCGCGCCGGACCGCGGCCGGCGCGGATCTGATCGTCGTGAACCACGCGCTCTTCTTCTCCGACCTGGCGGTGCGGATCGTCACGGAGAACTTCCGCGACTCGGCCGTGCTGCCGGCGTACAGGCGGGTGATCTTCGACGAGGCCCATCACATTGAGGACGCCGCGACTACGCGTCTCGGCGCCGAGACCACCCGGGCGGGGATGTTCCGAACGCTCAGCCGCATCGACCGTGGCGGGAAGGGGATCCTGGCCTCGATCGACGCACGGTTGGCCGGGGTGCCGGCGTCGGTCACGGCCCAGCGTCTGCGCGAGCGCATCGGCGGTCGCGGGCGCCAGCTGGTTGGCAGGGCCCGGGAGGCGCTGAACGGTTTCTTCGACGTGATCGAGCCGTGGGTGGAGGGGAGGGTGGGGAAGGGCGCCCTGCGGCTGGGACGGCCGGCGAAATCCGGGAACCCCGGGGGACCCGAACCCACGGACGAACCCGCCATCGCCGAGTCGCTGGAGCGGGTTCTCATCACCCTGGGCGACTTGGCGCGCGAACTGAACGCCCTTGCCGAGCAGCTGGGAGAACAGGAGGACGTGCTCGAGACCGTGGAGGGACGCCTCCTCGACCTGCGGGGATCCCGGACCCGGTTGGAGACCATCGACCGCGCGCTCCGTTTCTGCCTCCTGCCCGGCGCTCCCGACGGCCCTCCGCTGGTGCGCTGGGTCGAAGTCCGCCGCTCCGGGGTACGGCGCTTCACCAACCTCGTCTTCGCGGCCGCCCCCGTCGAGCTGGGCCCGACCCTGGCCACCCACCTCTTCGGCAACACCGAGACCGCGGTCCTCACCTCGGCCACACTCGCCGCCAACAACGACTTCACCTACCTGCGGCGGCGGTTGGGTCTGGGTGGCGCCGTGGCCGGGCCATCACGGTCTCCGGCCGGCTCACCCGGTCCTCCCGGCTACTCGCCCTCCGCCGAAACCCTCGCCGACGCCCACCCCGCCGACCTCCGCGTCGCCGAGACCGTCGTCGATTCCCCCTTCGACCACGCCACCCAGAGCCTGCTGGCAATCCCCACCGACCTCCCGAGCGCCCGGAACCGCCAGGCAGCCGACGCCCACCACCAGGCCATTGCACAGATCATCCACGACGTTGCCGAGATCACCGGCGGCGGCCTCTTCGCCCTCTTCACCTCCCACGCCGCGCTCCGCGCCGTGGCCGCCGACCTGCGTGATCGCGGCGCGGAAGGGCGGTGGCCCCTCTTCGTGCAGGGCGAGGGCGACCGGTCCGCGCTGCTGCGCGACTTCACGCGCTCGGGCGAAGCCGTCCTGCTCGGCACCGCCTCCTTCTGGGAGGGCGTCGACGTGCCCGGCCGCCCGCTCCGCGCCCTGGTCATCCAGAAGCTGCCCTTCCGGGTCCCCAGCGAACCCATGACCGAGGCCCGGATCGAAGCCATGGAGGAGCGCGGCGAGAACTCGTTCCAAGGCTACATGGTTCCGGACGCGGCGATGCGCCTCAAACAGGGGGTGGGGCGGCTGATCCGGACCCGCACCGACCGCGGCGCCGTTCTCGTCCTCGACGACCGCTTGCTCACGAAGCGGTACGGGCGCGACCTTCTCGATGCGCTGCCGCCGATGCCGCTCGCCAGGGGGCGCTGGGGGCAGCTGAAGGAGCAGGTGAAGGATTTCTACAACCAGGAGTAGCAGCGATGAAGAGCATGGTCGCCATCGTCTCATCCGTTGTTGGCCGCAGGTCGGGGCGCATTTCGCTCGCCCTGGTCGCGACCGCCTTCGCCCTGGTCATCTCCGGATGCGCCGGCAGCCGCGCAAATCAAGATCGGTCGCCCTCCCTCGCCGGAGACCGCGAGAGTCAAGATCGGGCGGCTCCCCCCGCTGAGGACCGCGAACCCTCCATGCCTCCGTTCCGCGACTGCCCGCACTGTCCCGAGATGGTCATGGTTCCCGCGGGGAGCTTTCTCATGGGATCGCCGGAGACCGAGGAGGGACGGGGCGCGGATGAGGGGCCCCTGCACGAGATCACCGTCGCGGCTCCCTTCGCCATCGGCATCTACGAGGTCACCTTCGAGGAATGGGATGCATGCATGGACGATGGGGGCTGCGACGGCTACCGTCCGCCGGACTGGGGATGGGGGCGTGGGCGTCGTCCCGTGACGGAGGTGAGCTGGCAGGATGCGCGGGAGTACGTGGAGTGGCTGTCCGAAGAAACCGGGCACTCCTACGGCCTGCCCAGCGAAGCCCGGTGGGAGTACGCGGCCAGGGCGGGAACGCGGACCGCCCGGTACTGGGGAGAGAGCGCCTTGGAGCAGTGCCGGTACGCGAACGGCTTCGACCGGGACCTCGCCCGGACGAATGAGAGAGGGTTGGCGATTTTCGAGGAGCACGGCACGACGTACCCGTCCTGCTCCGACGGCCAGGGGGATGGAACCGCGCCGGTGGGATCGTATGAGCCGAATGCCTTCGGATTGTATGACATGATCGGAAACCTGACGGAGTGGACCGACGACTGCTGGAACCCGGACCATTCCGGCCGGCCGGGGCATGCCGGGACACGGTATTCCGGGGATTGCTCCCGGCGTATCCTGCGCGGGGGCACATGGGGATACCCGTCGGAATACCTCCGGTCGGCGCACCGCTTCCAATTCGAACTCGACCACCGCGACAACGGCCTCGGGTTTCGCGTGGTCCGCTTCAGCCGGTGATTCATTCCTGATCGCCACCGCGCTAGATTCGTTAGTGGCTTGGAAGGCGTGCCTGTCGCCGACCCGTACCCGCTTCGCCCACCCTCACCTCCGACCCCGATTCCACCCAATGAAAAAGGCCCTCGGTTTCTTCGCCGGATTCGTGCTCCTCGCACTGGCCGCCGGCGCGGCCCGCACCGCCATGCTTGGCTGGGGAGGCGACCACACCGATGTCGGCTTCTGGTGGACGGTCATCGCCGGCTTCCTCACGATCGCGGGGCTCGGCGCGGTCGTCGGCACGGCCATCCACACCCGCAAGTCGGGGTAGCCGCCGTGACCTCCCGCCCCGGCAAGATCGTGTGCGTGGGGCGCAACTACGCCCGCCACGCGGCCGAGTTGGGGCACGATGTCCCCAGCGAACCGCTGATCTTCCTGAAGCCGCCGTCGTCGGTCATCGCGGCGGGAGAGTCGGTCCGCATGCCCGTGGACGTGGGACGGGTCGACTACGAGGGCGAGATCGGCCTGGTGGTGGGACGGCGCTGCCGCCGCGTCCCCGAGAGCGGCGCCTGGGACCACCTGAGCGGGGTCGTGGCCGTCAACGACATGACCGCGCGGGACTTGCAGCGCCGCGACAGCCAGTGGACCCGCGCCAAGGGACTGGATACATTCTGCCCCGTGGGCAATGTGGTCGAGGCCGCCTCGATCGACCCGTCCGACCTTTCCGTAACCACTCGGGTCAACAGCGAGGTCCGGCAGTATGGGACAACCGCGGAGATGGTGTTTTCGATCCCAAGGCTTGTGAGCTTCATCTCGCACGTCATGACCCTCGAGGAGGGGGATCTGATCGCGACCGGCACGCCGGACGGGGTCGGGCCCGTTACTCCGGGTGAAACGGTCGAGGTGTCGCTCTCGTGTGGATCATCGGTGCTGAGCCGCATCGAACCAGGCGCGGCGATCGGTGTATCCACTCCTGTACGAACGGGATAGGAGCCAGATGACAAACCGGGCCGATGACCAGCGAAGCGAACCGCGGGGGGCGCGTGCACGCCTGCGCGCTGAGCGGCGCGGGGTCGTCACCGGCCTGGTCGTCTCCGCGCTCGCCCACCTCCTTCTGATCGTCCTCTACCCGTTCTTCGCCGTTCCGTATCCACGGGGACTGCCCAATTCCTTCCCGCCGCCAGCGGCCCCCGAGCCAGCGGGGATAGAGGTCCTGCAGATCGTCGAAATCATCACTCCGGAGACGGAAGCCCCCCCCGACCCGATCGAGATCGAGGCGCCCGAGGAGCCCGAGGTGGCCGTGGAGGTCGCCGATTTCGAGGAGGAACTGCCCGTCGAGTTCCATCAGTACCTGAGCGCGGCGGAGAGGCTGCGCCTGGGCCCGGGTGACCCGCGCCTGTGGCGTCCCATCGATCCTGAACTGGCCGCACCCTCGCCGGAGCATGTGCTGGAAACGCTGCTGGCTATCGCGATCAGGGAGAGCAACGATTCAGTCGCGGCCGCGATCGAGGCCGCGCGCGCGGCCACCGACTGGACCCACACCGACGGCGAGGGGAAGAAGTGGGGCGTGTCTCCCGGCAAGATCCATCTGGGCGACATCACCATCCCGCTTCCCTTCGGCTTTGGCCCTCCGCCCGACTACAGCGGCGACCGGGCGGAGATGGCGTTCCGGCTCCTGGACATCGAGCGCGCGGCCAGCAGGGGCGCGGTGCAGCGCTCATGGAAGGAGCGCCGGGAGGCCATGAAGAAGCGGCGGGAGGAACTCCGGGCCCTGAGACAGAAGGACAAGGGGAAGGAGAAGGACGCGAAGCCGCCGGTGGTCAAGCCGGACACGACCTCGAGCCGGCCGGGACGGCGATAGCAAGCGGCCCGTGGAAAAGATCTTCCCGGCAGCCGCCGTGTTGCCCAAGACCTTCGACCCGGCCGCGGTCGAAGCCCGCATCCTGCGCATGTGGGAGGAGGGCGGCTGGTTCGGTGCGTCCGCGGGCGATGTCGAGGCGGGAGGCGATCCATATGTGATCGTGATTCCCCCGCCCAACGTCACCGCCGTGCTGCACATGGGGCACGGCCTCAACAACACCATCCAGGACGTGCTGATTCGCTGGCGGCGTATGCAGGGGCGCGTCACGCTCTGGGTGCCCGGCACCGACCACGCCGGCATCGCGACGCAGAACGTCGTGGAGCGGCGCCTCGCCTCCGAAGGAAAGACCCGCCACGACCTGGGCCGCGAAGCCTTCGTCGAGCGCGTCTGGGAGCACGTGGAGCTCACCGGGGACCGCATTTTGGGCCAGCTGAAGGCGATCGGCTGCAGCTGCGACTGGTCGCGCGCCCGGTTCACCCTCGACGAGGGCCTGTCCCGGGCTGTGCGCGAGATCTTCGTCAGGCTCTACGAAAGGGATCTCATCTACCGGGGCGAGTACATCATCAACTGGTGTCCGCGCTGCCTGACCGCGCTCTCGAACGAGGAGGCCGAGGGTTCCGAGGCGGACGGATCGCTCTGGCACATCCGCTATCCGCTGGTCTCCGGTCACGAGGAGGCTGCCGCGGCGGCCCGCGAAGCCGGCGCCACCGCGGTGGACCGTCTCCCCGACGGCCGCTGGTACCTGACCGTGTCCACCACCCGGCCCGAGACCATGCTGGGCGACACCGGGGTGGCCGTGAACCCCGGCGACCCCCGTTACGGCCCCCTCGTCGGCGCGGCCGCCCATCTCCCCCTCACGGGACGCACCATCCCCATCGTCGCTGACCCGCACGTGAGCGCCGAGTTCGGCACGGGGATGGTCAAGGTCACGCCCGCCCACGACCCCAACGACTTCGAGATCGCGGGGCGCACCGGCCTCGAGGTCCTCAACGTCATGACCGAGCGCGCGGCGATGAACGAGAACGCGCCCGAGGCGTTCCGCGACCTCGACCGCTTCGACGCGCGCCGCGCGGTGGTGAAGGCCCTCGAAGGGGAGGGACTCCTCGCGGGCCGCGACGATCACGCCCACGCCGTCCCCCGCTGCTACCGCTGCGACACGGTGGTCGAACCGAGGCTGAGCGAACAGTGGTTCGTGCGCATGAAGCCGCTGGCCGAACCGGCGCTGGCGGCCTCGCGCGACGGCACGGTCACCTTCGCCCCCGGGCGCTGGACGCGCGTCTACGAACTGTGGATGGAGAACATCCGCGACTGGTGCATCTCGCGGCAGCTGTGGTGGGGTCACCGGATTCCCGTGTGGTACTGCGGCGACTGCGGGGCGGAGATTTGCGCACGCGAGGACCCTTCGGCGTGCGACGAGTGCGGCAGCGGGTCCCTCGAGCAGGACCCTGACGTGCTCGACACCTGGTTCTCGTCGTGGCTGTGGCCGTTCTCGGTCTTCGGCTGGCCGGAGGAGACCGACGATCTGAAGGTCTTCTATCCGGGCCACACCCTCTCCACCGCGCCCGAGATCCTCTTCTTCTGGGTGGCGCGCATGATCATGGCCGGGTACCAGGCCATGGGCGACACGCCTTTCTCGCGCGTCTACCTGCACGGCACCGTGCGCGATGCCCAGGGCCGCAAGATGTCGAAGTCGCTCGGCAACGGGGTCGATCCGCTCGAGGTGGTGCAGCTGTACGGGGCCGACGCGCTCCGCTTCACCGTGTTGGGCAGCGCCGGCGTGGGCGCCGATATCCGCCTCGACCACGAGGACCTCGAATCGTCCTTCGCGCCGGGCCGCAACTTCGTCAACAAGCTGTGGAACGCCGGTCGCTTCGCCCTCATGAGCCTGGGCGACGATCCCATCCGCCCGCTCTCGGAGGTGAAGGACGACCTGCGGCTCGAGGACCGCTGGATCCTGTCCCGCCAGCAGCACGCCATCCGGCGCGTGGACGAGGAGCTCGAGGCCTTCCGCATGCAGGGCGTCGCCGAGGTGCTGCGCGACTTCTTCCGGGGCGAGTTCACCGACTGGTACCTCGAGTCGGTCAAGCACCGGCTGCGGCCCGGCGGTCCCGGACGCGAGGCCGCGCGCTCGGTCCTGGCCCACGTTCTGGACCGGATCTGCCGCCTGCTGCACCCCATGGTCCCGTTCGTGACCGAGGAGCTGTGGGGCCTGCTGCCGGGCGCCGAAGACCGGAGCGGCCCCCTGATCGTGGCCCGCTGGCCCGCCGCGGACCCCGAGCTCGAAGACCCCGGCGCCGAGGACGCCTTCGAATGGCTGCGCGAGCTGATCGTGCGGGTGCGCGGCATGCGAAAGGAGTACGGCGTCGGCGAGGGGCGCGAGATTTCGCTGCACCTGACCGGGGGCCGCCACGACGGCCGGCTGGAAGGGCGCCGGGAGATGCTCCGCCGGCTCGCGCGCATCGGTTCGGTCGTGACGGATTCTCCGGTCTCGGGGACGGCCGGCGCCAGCGGTGTCCTGCGCGACGGAAGCGAGTTGTTCCTCCCCCTGGAAGGGATCATCGACCTGGAGCGCGAACGGGCACGGACCGTGCGCGAGATCGGCCGCCTAACCGGCCTTTCGAAGGGGATGGAAGCCAAGCTGGCCAACCACAACTTCGTGACCCGCGCGCCCGAGGCCGTGGTGGAACGCGAGCGAGAAAAGTTGGCATCATGTCAACTCCAGTTGACAAAATGGAATGAGAGGTTGACATCCTTGGGAGGTGGGGAACGGTGAGGCGACTCGTAGGGGCCATTTGCGGCGGATTCGTCGTGCTTGTCGCGGCAGAGGCCTGCGCGCGGTCCGAGGCCCCCACCGGCGGCCCGCCGGACAACTTCCCGCCCTACGTGATCGAGACGGTGCCCGATACCTTCGCGCTCGTCGAGCCCGGACTGAGGGAGATGGTCTTCTGCTTCAGCGAGCGGATCAGCGAACGCTCTGCCGACGGGCGGCTGGATGATGCCGTCATCGTCTCGCCCTCCACGGGCGAGATCCGGGTTAAGCACAGCCGTGAGTGCATCACCGTCGAGATGGAGGAGGGCCTGGCCCCTGACCTGGTGTACCGGATCACGGTGCGTCCGGTCATCCGGGACATGTTCACCAACAACCTGCGGGACGCCTTCGAGCTGGTCGTGACCACCGGGCCGGAGATCGTGCCGAACGTCGTGGCGGGAATGGTGGAGGACCGGGTGACGGGCAACGCGACCCCCGCGGTGCGCGTCGAAGCGCGTTTTCCGCACGGGGACGACACCCTGACCCACTGGAACTTCTCCGACGCCGGCGGCGTATTCTCGCTCCGCTATGTCCCCACGGGTCCCTTCGAGTTGAGGGCCTGGCAGGACCAGAACCGAAACGGGGAGGTGGACGAAAGCGAGCCCCAGACATCGTTCGTCCCGGGCGACCTGGCCGAGCCGCCGGACACGACCCTCGAGATCCTCACCCTGATCCAGCCCGACACGACCCCGCCCCGTCTGACCCGGGTCAACATCGAGGACTCGGTCACGCTGAGGATCGAGTTCGACGACTACATCGAGCCGACCATCCCTCCGGGGACGATCCGGGGAACGGTCACGGTGGCCGAATACGATGACTCGGTGTTGGCCGTGGAGGACAGCGTGGAGGAAGGGGAGGAGGAGGTGGCCGAGGTAGTGGAGGACACGGTGGGCGCGGGGGAGGTGGTAGAGGATCCGGGCGAGGTCGCGGCGGCGGACGACCCGGACGCCGAACAGGAGGCCGCGGCTGCCGAACAGGAGCCGGTGCCGCCGCCGGAGCCGGGCACGACGGTCCGGATTCGGATCTTCCAGGAGCACGAGTACCAGGTTTGGCTGGCCGCCCGGGAGGACTCCATTGCGCGCGAGGACTCGATCGCGCGGGCGCAGGGGGAGATGGAGGCGGAGGCTGGTGACTCGGTCGCACCCGGTGATGTGGTCGGCGAAGCGCCCGAGCCCGCCGGGCAGGAAGCCCAGCCGCCCGACCCGGCACCTGTAACCGGGGAGGATCCCGGCCTGGATCCCGACAGCGCCGACGGCCCGGCGATTCCCACGACGCTCTCGGGGCTCAGGCTCCCGTCGCGCACGCTTGTGGGAGTTTTCGACGAGGGACTGGTGGCGAACATTCCGTATGAGCTGGTGGTTGAAGGAGTGACGAACATTGCGGGGGCGGCCGGGGGCGGGGGATTGGATACGCTGACCCGGGAGCCGCCGCCGCCGGATGAGGAGGAGGAGACGGAAGCGGGTGACAGCGTGCAGGTGGACGACATGACCCTGGTGGACGACACCACGACGGTACCCCCCGACACCACCACCCCTCCCGACACCAACCGTGTCGCGCCCCCCGCCACCGGCAACCGCATCACACCCCCGCCCCCGCCCACGGCCTCGGTCCCGGCACCCACCCGGCGCCCACCCGGCCCCGCACGCCCCACCGCCCCCTTCCGCCGCCGCCGATCGGCCCTCCGACCCTTCCTCCACCCCACACCCCCACGCTGACGCCCCATGCCCGCACACCGTGATCACCGCCGCGCGATCCCGGGTGTCGATCGCCTGCTCGCCCGCCCCTGGTGCCGTCTACTCGCCGATTCGCGTGGCCGCGAGTGGGTCACGGCCCGGCTCCGTGCCGTACTGGACGAGGTCCGCGCGGGCCGTCTCCCGCTCCCCACTTCGGAAGACGGCTATGAGGAACTGCTGCAACGCGAGATCGCGGCCGCCGAAACCCCCTCGCTCGTGCCTGCGGTCAACGCCACCGGGGTGATCCTGCACACCAACCTGGGCCGCGCCCCCCTGGCCGCCGAAGCGCGCCGGGCGATGGCCCGGGCGGCGGCGTACGGCAACCTCGAGTTCGACCTGGGCACCGGCGAGCGTGGTTCGCGCTACGTGCACTGCGCGGACCTGGTGTGCGAGCTGACCGATGCCGAGAGCGCCCTGGTGGTCAACAACTGCGCGGGGGCGGTGGCCCTGGCGCTGACGGCCTTCGCGTCGGGGAAGGGGGTGGCGGTGTCGCACGGCGAACTCGTCGAGATCGGCGGCGGCTTCCGGATTCCCGAGGTCGTGGAGGCTGCGGGGGCGCGTCTGGTCACCGTCGGGACGACCAACCGCACCCGCCGGGGCGACTACGCACGGGCGGTCTCGGGTGGTGAGGTGGGGGCCATCCTGAAGGTGCACCGGTCGAACTTCTCGATGACGGGGTTCACCGAGGAGACCGGGCTGGACGAGCTGGTCGCGCTCGGGGCCGAGACCGGCGTGCCCGTCATTCACGATTTGGGGTCGGGGCTGCTGGTCGCCGCCGCCGAGCTGGGGTTGCCGGACGAGCCCACGCCGGCCGCGAGCGTGGCCGCCGGGGTGGATCTGGTGGCGTTCTCGGGGGACAAGCTGCTCGGTGGGCCGCAGGCGGGGATCCTCGCCGGGACGCGGGCCGGGGTGGCGCGGGCGAAGGAGCACCCGCTGTGCCGGGCGCTCCGCTGCGACAAGGTCACGCTGGCCGGGCTCGAGGCGACGCTGGCTCTGTACCGGGATCCGGATCGCGCGATGGGGCGGATTCCGGTGCTGCGCATGATCGGGGCTGAGGTGGAGGGACTGGAGGGGAGGGCGAGGGCGTTGCTGGAGGAGGTTGCTGCGCGGAGGGCGGAGCGCGGCGCGGCTCCGCTGGCCGCCGCGTTGTCGCGGGGGCGGTCGGTGGTGGGCGGGGGGACCTTTCCCGACGCGCGACTGGACACGGTCGTGCTGGAAATCCACGCCGGGGACGCGGCCGAGCGATGGATGGCGGCGTTGCGCGCCCACGATCCCCCGGTCATCGCGCGCAGCCGACAGGGCCGCATTCTTCTCGACCTCCGCACCATCGCGCCGGGTGAGGAGGCGGTTGTGGTGTCGGCGCTGGCCTCGCTGGACGTGGTCGTGGCGTCGGAGCACGGGTTGCCGGAGGGGGCCGTGGCTTCGGAGCGCGCCTTGCCGGAAGAGGCCGTGGCTTCGGAGCACGCCTTGCCGGAGGGGGCCGTGGCTTTGGAGCCGGCCTCCCGTGAGGGGGCGGGTGGGGAGGCGGGGTGAAGGCGTCGCCGTCCCCGCGCCGGGCCGTCTTCGCCGACCGGGACGGCACCATCATCGAGGACCATCGCTACATCGCCGATCCGGCCCGGGTCACCCTGATTCCCGGCGCGACCGACGCCCTGCTGCGCCTGCGCGAGATGGGCTTCGCGCTCGTCATCGTCACCAACCAGTCGGGGATCGGGCGCGGGCTCTACACCTTGGCCGAGTATCATCGCGTGGCCGCCGAGGTGGAACGACAGCTCGCCGGCGCCGGCGTGGTCATGGACGGGACGTACTTCTGCCCCGACGAACCCGGCGGCGACCCGGATACGACCTGCCGCAAGCCGAGCCCGGTCATGTACCGGCGGGCCGCCACAGACCTGGGGCTCGATACGGCGGGCTCGTATTACGTCGGCGACAAGCACAGCGACGTGCTGCCCGCCCGCACCCTCGGCGGCACGGGCATCCTGGTCCGCACCGGCCACGGAGCCGGTGAGGAGGGTCTGGTTGCCGAGAGCTTCCAAGTCGTGGACGACCTGGCCGCGGCCGCGACGCTGATCGAGGGGCTGGAGGGTGGCGCCGACCGCGTGCCCCCTTCGGACGGAGGCTGACCGTCGCCTGCGATCCCGTCCGCTCCCCTCCGCCATCCCGTTCGTTGACCCCCTCTCGGGCCATGAATAGCTTTCTGGAGGCGGGCGGGAGGCCACACGCGGCGCCCCGGACCGGCCCAACCAAATCCGACGACGAAGAAGTGCGAGATAGAAGAAACATGGACCTGACCCTTACGCCCAACGCGGTCAAGACGGTGCAGGGATTCCTGCAGGAGCACGGAGAGACCCCCGATGCCGGACTCAGGGTCGCGGTGCTTCCCGGCGGATGCTCGGGATTCCAGTACGACGTGGACATCGACAAGGGCCCCGACGGGGACGACGAGATCCTGGAACGCTACGGAATCCGGATCTTTGTCGACCCGTTCAGCGCACAGTACCTGGAAGGGATCGAGATCGACTACAAGACGTCGCTGATGGGCTCCGGCTTCTCCTTCAGGAATCCGCAGGCCTCGGGTGGCTGTGGCTGCGGCAGTTCGTTCACGGTCTAGCCGTCCCGGGTGAGACCCTACGCCGCACGCACATGGAAATCCTGACCTTCACCGGCGGCCCGTTCGTCCAGAACACCTTCCTGGTCGTCTGTGCCGATGGACACACCGCGCTCCTGATCGACCCCGGCGCCGCCACGCCCGATGCGCTGGCCGAGGTCCGCGCCCGCAAGCTCGAAGTCGCCGCGATCCTGCTCACCCACGCCCACCTGGACCACATCGAGGGCGTGGCGCGGGCCAAACGCGAGACCGGCGCCCCGATTTGTCTGCACCCGCTCGACCAGCCCCTCTACGACAGCGCAGCCGCCCAGGCGGTCGCCTTCGGAGTGCCGTGGGAAGAGCAGCCGCCCCCCGAAGTCGACCTGGTTCCCGGCAAGAACCTCACCTTTGGCGGATCGGAGTTCGAAGTCATCTTCACTCCCGGCCATGCGCCCGGCCACGTCATCTTCCTGTCGACCTCCGACCCGGTTGCGATCGCGGGCGACGTGGTCTTCGCCGGATCGATCGGGAGGACGGACCTTCCCTTCGGCGACTACCGCGTCCTGATGGAGTCGATCCGCAACGAGGTGCTCACCCTGCCGGACGAAACGGTGCTCTACCCCGGCCACGGACCCGAGACCACGGTCGGGCACGAGCGCATCACGAACCCGTTCCTGATCCCCGTGTACGGCGGCGAGTTGGTGTGAGCGAGCCGTGAAAGTCCCGTTCGCCGTGCTCGCGTCGGGGTCGGGGACCAACATGCAGGCCCTTCTCGACCACGAGGACCACGGGGCGGCCTACCGCATCGAGTTGCTGATTGTGGACCGGCCGTGCGCGGCCGAGGAAAGGGCGCGGGTGAAGGGGAGGGCGGTGTACCGGGTGGACTTCGGATGCCAGTCCGTCGGGGACGAGGTTGTCGGGCTGCTCGATCGTCATGGGGTCCGGGGCGTCCTGCTGGCCGGTTTCCTCAAGCTCCTGCCGCCCGAAGTCTGCCGCGCTTACGGGGGCGCGATCCTCAACATCCATCCGGCCCTGCTGCCCGCCTTCGGGGGGAAGGGTATGTACGGCCACCATGTCCACGAGGCCGTCCTGCGCTCCGGCGCGACGATGTCGGGTCCCACGATCCACTTCGTGAACGAGCGCTACGACGAGGGGCGGATCCTGGCGCAGTGGCCGGTGCCGGTGGAGCCGGACGACACGGCCCACAGCCTCGCAGAGCGGGTGCTGGAGGTGGAGCACCTGCTCTATCCCGCGGCCGCCGACGCGCTTGCACGCGCGCTGGGCCGGGAGGAACCGGCGCCCACTTTTCGCTGGCCCGGCACGGGCATTCCGGCGGGCCAGGACCTGAAGGAATCGATCGAGTCAGCCTTTGGAGGGGCCGTTGAATAGCCGCAGAGCGCTTCTGAGCGTGTGGGACAAGACGGGGATCGTGGAGTTCGGCCGGGCGCTGGTGGACGGGGGATGGGAGGTGCTGTCCACCGGTGGGACCGCGCGGTCGCTCCGGGCAGCTGGCGTCCCGGTGACGGATGTGTCCATGGTGACCGGCCACCCCGAGATGATGGACGGCCGCGTGAAGACGCTCCACCCAGCCGTGCACGCCGGGCTGCTGGCGCGCCGGGACCGCGCGGACGACATGGCTGCGCTGGCTGCGCAGGGTTACGCTCCGATCGACCTGGTCGCGGTCAACCTGTACCCGTTCCGGGAGACGGTGGCTTCGCCGGATGTGACCCTCGGCGTGGCCATGGAGAACGTCGACATCGGTGGCCCGACGATGATCCGCGCCGCTGCGAAGAACCATGTGGATGTGTGGGTGGTTGTCGATCCCGGTGACTACGGCGCGGTGTTGGAGACTGTGACAGGGGAGGGGCAGGGGGGGCTGGCGGGGCAGAAGGCGGACTCTATCCCCCTGCGAAAAAAGCTTGCGGCCAAGGTGTTTCGGGAGATCTCCGCGTACGACGCGGCCGTCGCGGAATACCTGGACGGGGACGGGGAAGGGGATCTGTTGGGCGAGGCCGTCACGTTGCGGCTCGGAAGGCGTGGGGGGCGGCTGCGCTACGGGGAGAATCCGGGGCAGAGCGCGGGGTTCTACGTCGAGGAGGGGTGTGGCGAGGGTGTTGCGGCACTTGAACAATTACATGGTAAGGCATTGTCGTACAATAATATTCTTGATGTGGACGGGGCGCTGTTGAGCCTGGCGCCGTTCGCGTTTGCGCCCGATCCGGCGATCTGCATTGTCAAGCACACGACGCCTTGTGGGCTGGCGGTGCGGGATTCGCTGGCGGCGGCTTTCGAGCGCGCGCGTGTGACGGACCCGGTGTCGGCGTTCGGGGGGGTGATCGCGGCGAATCGGGTGGTGGACCGGGAGACGGCAGGCGGGATCGCGTCGATGTTTGTGGAGTGTGTTGTGGCGCCCGGGTTTTCGGAGGGCGCGCTGGAAGTGCTGACGGCGAAGAAGGGGTTGCGGTTGCTGGCGTTGCCGGGGGCGGGGACGGCGAGTGCTGCCGACGGTCATCCGGCCGAACCGGCCCAGGCGGAATGGTGGGTGTCGGCGGACGAAGTGCTGCGGAACGGAGCGAGGTTCCTGGCGCGGGCGGGAGGGCACGCCGCGGCCCGGTGGTTTCGGTCGGTGTATGGGGGGGTGCTGTTCCAGTCGCTGCCGGATCCGCCGTTTTTTGCGGTGGACGACTCGGCGTGGAGGGTGGTGACGGCGCGCCGGCCTACCGAGGCGGAGTGGGGGGACTTGTCGTTCGCCTGGGCGGCCGTGGCGGGGGTAAAGTCGAACGCCATTCTGCTGGCGAAGGACCGGGCCACGGTCGGGATAGGAGCGGGGCAGATGAGCCGCGTGGATTCGTCGAAGCTGGCGGTGCGGAAGGCGGGGGAGGCGGGGTTGGGGGATGAACTGGAGGGGTGCACGCTGGCTTCGGATGCGTTCTTCCCGTTCCGGGACGGGGTGGACGCGGCGGCGGAGGCGGGTGCGCGGGTGATCGTCCAGCCGGGGGGGTCGATTCGCGATGAAGAGGTTATTGGAGCGGCCGATGAGCATGGGGTGGCGATGGTGTTTACGGGGCGGAGGTTGTTTCGGCATTGAGGGGGGTGGAACGGCTGCATACGGGCGGCGACGCATCCATGTCGAATCGGGATGGTCAGCAGATTGAAATGTAATGTTTACATTACAAAATGTGACCTGCAGTTTACTTTTTTTCGCCTTGGGGACCGTGGAGCGATCACCTCGACAGAGCGTGAGGTGATGGACGATCCGCCTTGAAGGGGATTGGCGGCAGGGCGATCTTACCGGGAACTGGAGGGGTGGCAGAGCGGTTCAATGCACCGGTCTTGAAAACCGGCGTCCGAAAGGACTCGTGGGTTCGAATCCCACCCCCTCCGTTGAGCGTCAGCGATCGGAGGGGAGGGGATTCGGACGGCGTCGAGCCGGAGGCGGGCGCGTCGGCAGGCGTGAATGCCGGAGACGGCTGAGGAGCGGCGCCAGCCGCCCGGAGGCCCATCCCACCCCCTCCGTTGAGTAATCGCTATAGCTGATTGATTGTCAATCAGTTACGGAAACGTTCTGCCATGACATCCCCCGTCATGTCCCTCAACAGAGACCTTGGACTCAATCAGCAACGGGCGGTTCCCGCGCTGGCTATTCCTTGGATGGGGGTGATGGGGGGCGTGGTGGTGGCGGAGGTGAAGGCGGAGGGTTTTTCCGCGGAGGCCATCCGCCACCGCGTCGTTCCGGCACTCCTGGTTCAGGCCGGGAGGGCGTATCGGGGATCGTTCTGCCTCGCGATTTGATTCTGCTTCTGGGCCTCCCAGTACTCATCCGCTTGCTTCTCCGTTGAATCTCGCAGTTTCTCGTTCATCCTCCCAGAAGACATCAGAGAGGTAATCTCGTTCATTCTCGTGGATAGCCTCTTCCATTGTTCCCGAACCTCATCGGGCGGCAGGTGGTCGACCTGCTGCCACAGTTGCCGCCATTCGACCATGAGATCCCCAAGGCGTTTTTCGCAGTACGTCGCGGAGGTCACAACACCACTGACACGATAGACCAACGGCAAGACGCTAGTCGCCACAGCTATCCCGATCGCCACTGAGGTCCATGACGCTCCTATGCCAATGAGCGAGATGACCAGGCCAACCGTGGCGAATAGCGATGTTGCGACGGTCATCGCCTTTTCGCGCCAAGCCAGCTTGCCCGCCAGTTCCCCGTAGTACCGCACCAAGCCGTCGGTGTGGATCATGTCGTTCCAGACATCCGTCCGCAGTTCGTCGTCCATGGGTCCTTCCTCCGTCTGCTTGGGCTCCCTCCCAACTCACTACCCGACTTCGCACCGTGTCGTTTCCTCCTACAAACTGTACACCATCTTTGGGACGCCAGGCAATCTCTCTCGGGTTGGCTCAAGCCAACCGCCCAGACGGGGCGAGAATCGTCTGGACTATCTCGTGGGGCTTCGGCCCCAAGCCAACCCGGCCCCCCCGGCAATCGTCCAATCTCCATATGGACTACATGCTGAGATCCGTGACCATGATGGTCACCGTACTGGCCCTCGGCCTCGGCGTCCTCGTAGCGGGAATGTCCTTGCTGCGCCTCTTTTTCCACCTGTGGGACCGCTTCGCGGAGCGCGGATTACCCATGCGGCGCCCTCTTCGCCGCAAGCAGCGGTCCGGGAAACCCTGAGAGGGTTCCGGCACGTACACTCATCCAGAGGCAACCACCCCCCCCCCCCCGCCGACCCCACACCCGGAACCCTATGAGACGCCGCACGTTACCCAGATCCCCCACCCTCACCCTCGCCACCCTCACGCTCGCCACCATCGCCCTCGCCGCCTGCACCGCCGACCCCGCCCCGCCACCCCCCCAAGCCACCGAAGTCATCGGCGACACCACCATCGTCCGAAGCCATGGCCCGGGCACTTGGGGCGCCCCCGCCACCCTCGTCCCCGAAGTCTCGATCGGCGAACTCGAAGGCCCCGACGAATACCTCTTCGGCACGGTCGGCTCGATCGCCGTCAACGACGACCACACCGTCTACATCCTGGACACGCAGGCGCAGGAAATCCGTGTCTTCGACTCCACCGGCACATACATCGAGACGGTGGGCAGACGCGGCGAGGGCCCCGGCGAACTCAGCCGGGCCGAAGCCATCGCCCTGCTCCCGGATGGCCGACTCGTCGTCCGGGATCCCGGCAACTCGCGGGTCCAGGTGTACGGCCCCGGGCCGGGCGAGACGGCCGAGTGGGGGTACAGAGCGACCACCGCCTATACCGATGAGCCCATATACACGGATGCCCGCGGCCGCACGCTCCTGGTCACCCGGGACCAATCCCGGGAGGACTTCGTCTGGCAACTCGTCTTCCTGGGTCCCGACGGCACACCCCTGGATACCGTGCCGCAGCCCTCGAGCGACTACGACCAGCCCACCCTCACGGCGGAATCCTCCACCGACAACTCTAGCAACTCGGTGAGCTCGCCCGTTCCCTTCTCGCCCACATTCGCCTGGGCCCTCCACCCCGGTGGCCACTTCCTGACCGGTCTGGCCACCGAGTACCGGATCGAACTCGGGCGCGACGATGGCGTTCTCCGGATCGAGCGCGACTACGATCCGGTGCGGGTGCGGGACGACGAGCGACGCTTTGTCCGGGAGATGATCACGCAGGAAATGCGGAACACACAGCCCGACTGGAGCTGGAACGGACCGCCCATCCCGGACTCCAAGCCGCCCTTCCTGCAACTCCATCCCGGTCGCGACGGCCGGATATGGGCGCTGGCATGGCCGCAGTTGCAATCCCTCGACCTGGGGGGTGACGAACAGGACCCCTCCGGTGCGCCGGCCAGGCCGATGATGATCCCGGGCTGGACGAGCTACGACGTCTTCGAGGAAGACGGTACCTTCCTGGGGACCGTTCAGGTGCCGGAAGGCTTTTCCGCGATACCGGTTCCGGTCTTCGACGGCGACCACGTCTGGGCGGTGGAGCGGGACGAACTGGGGGTCGAGCGGGTGGTGCGGTACCGGATTCTGGTCGAGGGGGATATCGTCGCGGCGCAGGAGGCGCTCACTGGTGTGGTGATGGCGCTGGAGGGCGTGGTTGGGACGGCGGTGGGGGACTGCGAGGGCCAAGGCTGTATCAAGGTCTACCTGTCCGCTGCTTCCGAGGCGGTGGAGGGGGAGATTCCGGGGGAGTTCGGCGGGTTCCGGGTGGTCACCGAGGTGACGGGGGACGTGCGCGGGCGGTAGGATTATCCGTGAGAATGTCTCACGAAAAGAAACGGATCGTAATGCGGAAAAAGAACGTGCCGCCGAATCCGTATTCCGCCGATGCCGATCACCGATTCCGCCATGCCGATCACCGATTCCGGGGCATGCCGATCACCTTGGAGGAGAGCGGAGGTCCATAGGGGCGCTGGGGTCGGGTTACGGGTTTGAAGTTTAGGGGTTGGAGGGGGTAGTCGTCGAGTGTGAAGGGACCGTTGGCAGTGTGTTGCTGGGACGGCCGGCGGGCCGGTTTTTCCGGAGGGGTGTAGGTAGGGCGAAGGTCTTCGGACGGCCTCTACGGCGCTCTGGAGAGCGGTTTTGCGAGGGAACCGGGCCATTTGTCCCGGATTGGGGGGTGCGGACGGATCCGGGCCGGCCGCAACGGAACGCCCGGACGGCCGCACGGCCCGCTCAGAGCTGTCTTTCCGTCTTTTCACCCCCGATCGCAGGGAGAGACGCGCTTCCAGAGGCATGCTTGAGCCCGGTCTCTCGGCGGATCAGGCGTCGCCGGGGACGGCGTCGGCTTCCTTCGTCGAGTCGTAGAGCCTTCTCATCGATCCGCCCTTGAGGGCGATGCGGTGCGCGTTGTTGAGCAGTCTGTCGAGGATGGCGTCGCCGAAGGTGGGATCGCCGACGACCTCGTGCCAGTGCTCGACGGGGACCTGGCTGGCCAGCAGCGTGCCGCGGCGGGCGTAGCGGTCGTCGAGGACCTCGAGGAGGTCGTGCCGTCCCTGTCCCGAGAGCGAAGCGAGCCCCCAGTCGTCGAGGACGAGGAGCCACGTCCGGGCGAGCCTCTGGATGACCTTGGGATACGACCCGTCGCCGCGGGCGAGGGTGAGTTCGTCAAGCAGGCGGGAGACGCGGTAGTAGCGCGTCGAGATTCCGGCGCGGCAGGCCTGGTGGCCCAGCGCGCACGCCAAGTAGGATTTTCCCGAGCCCGTGGCACCGCTGACGAGCACGGTTTGGCCGTCCCGGATCCACTGCCCGGAGGCGAGGCGGAGCACGAGGGATTTGTCCAGTCCGCGAGGGGCCTTGAAGTTGATGTCTTCGATGGTCGCGTCGAGGTGGAGCTTGGCGTGGCCTTTCAGTCGCTGGTAGCGGCGCTGCTTCCGTTCGGTCTTCTCGCGTTCGAGGAGCAGGGAGAGGCGGTCCTCGAAGGACAGTTCGGCGATGTCGGGCATGGCGGCCTGTTCCTGGAAGGCCTCGGCCATGCCGGAGAGCCGGAGTTCGTGAAGCAGGTCGAGGGTGGGTTGGCGAAGCATGATGGTCAGGACTCCTTTCCATTCTGGGGAGTGTAGTACCCGGGCCCGCGGATGTTGGCGTGGTGGCCGGGGAGGGAGAGCGTGTACTGCTGGTCGTCGGCCTGGTCGAGGCCGGTCGCGAGGATGGACTTGACGGACTTGTAGCTCAGCGTGCCGATGTCCAGCGCGTGGCGGCAGGCGGCCTCCAGGCGCTCGGCGCCGTAGGCCCGCAGCAGTGCCTTGAGCCCGAGGCAGCTGCGGTAGCCCTGTTCGGGGTGGGGCCGGCTGTCGAGGAGTTGTTCGACGAACGCGGCCGTGTGCGATCCGGTCCTCTGTCCCCAGGCGATCAGTCGGGACGGCGTCCAACCCGCATGGGCGCGGTGCGAGGCGGGCATGTGCGACGGTTCGGTCGCGTATCCGCCCTTCCTGTGGACCCGTAGGTGCGCGGCCACCCGGCGGTACTTGTGGAAGATCTCGACGGTCTGGGCCGTGAGCCGAACGTCGACCTCGCAGCGGCCCAGCGGGTGGGGGACGCTGTAGAGCGCGTGCTCGACCTGGATGTGGTAGTCGATGTTGACCCGCGCCTTGCGCCACTCCGCGTATTCGTAGCGCTCGGCCGGAAGCGGCTTGAGCGCCGGCCGGTCGAGATCCTCGAACCAGCTGCGGCGGCTCCCATCGGTCTTGTCGAACGGCCGCTCGTTCAGCGCGGCCAGCAGCGGCGCGATGGCGTCGCGGAGTTCGCCGAGCGAGAAGAACGTATGGTTGCGCAGCGGCGCCATGACCCAGCGCTCGACGTGTTGGACTGCGGTTTCCGCCTTGGCTTTGTCCCGAGGTGCCCGGGGCCGCGCCGGCAGCACTGCGGTTCCGTAGTGGGTGGCCAGTTCCTGGTACGTCGGGTTCAAGTCCGGCTCGTAGCGGCTGGCCTTGTGGACCGCGGCCTTCTCGTTGTCCGGGATCACGAGTTCGGGCACCCCGCCCCAAAATTCGAACATCCGGACATGCGACATCGTCCAGTCCGGCAGGGACCGGCTCCGGGTCACGTCCACGAAGGTGTAGTTCGACGCGCCGAGGACACCGACGAAGACCATGACGTCCCGCGCCTCGCCGGTCTTCCGGTCCACGACTTCGAACTTCGGGCCCGCGTAGTCCACGAACGCCTTTTCGCCCGCCCGGTACACCTGCCGCATGACCACGTCGATCCGTCCCCGCCACGCCCTGTAGCGCTCGCAGAACCAGCTGTACCCGTAGCCGTTCGGATGCGCCGCCCGGTACTCCAGCCACAACAGCTGCAGCGTCACGCCCTTGTGGCGTTGAAGCTCCCGGTGAACCTGCTCCCAGTTCGGCTCCGGCCGGGGAACCCGCGACGGTGGCAGGGGCGGGAACAGCGCCGCCTCAAGCGCGGCGTCGTCCAGCCCCTCCGGCAACGGCCAGGAGAAGCCCCCGGCGCTTGCCCGCCGCACGTAATCGCTCACCGTGCTGTTGGCGATGCCGAGCGATCTGGCGATCTCCCGGTGGCTGCGCCCGGCCTCGTACTTCAGACGCAGCACTTCTCGAATCTTCCGCATGGACAACCTCTTCTGTGACACCCTCTTTCTCCTCGTCTCAAGGAACCTCTGGCGAGGATGGAAGAGGGTGTCGCTACAGCAGGTTCTCCAGCGCTCCTACTCGCTCACTCCAAGGTGATCGGCATGCTCTGGAATCACTGATCGGCATACTCTGGAATCGGTGATCGGCATGAAATGGAATCACTGATCGGCATGGGCCGGAATCAGCACCGAAGAAGAAGTACACCCTCACCGAGTTGCTCGCGGAGATCACGCCGGAGAATCTGCACTCCGAGGTGGACTTGGGCCCGCGGGCGGGGCGCGAGGAATGGTAGAGCCGCCATACGTTTGACGCTGGCGGCGGCCGGACCGAGAATCCCTGGAGGCCACGCATCCTCCAACGAAGCCACCGCGCAAAGAAGATCCCCGATGATCCGCCGCATCCAGGCCCTCAACTACCGCTGTCTGCGGCACCTGGATGTCTCTCTGGATCGCTTCCACCTCCTCGTCGGCCCACATGGCGCGGGCAAGAGCACGTTCTTCGATCTGCTGATGTTCCTTGGCGATCTGGTCCGCGAGGGCCCCGCGACTGCGGTCGCCGCCCGCACCGACGACTTCCGCGACCTCGTATGGGGCAGGCCGCACGACGACCCGGCCTTCGAATTGGCCATCGAGTTCGAGATTCCCGAGTCCTGCAGGGAACTTCTGCCGGAGGAGCGGGGCTTCCGGATATACCGGTACGAGGTAGTGGTCCGGGGTGGCGAGCAGGGCGCGCGGATTCACCATGAGCGGGGGATTCTGCTGCCCGCGCCGAAGCCGGCTCCGGCCCAGGCGAGTCTCTTTCCGGAGATGCCGGCGCCGCCCCGGACGATCCTGGCAGGCGGAAGGCCGGGGTGGAGCACGGTGCTCTCCAAGACGCCCGCCGGAAACGACCGCTTCCTCCGCGAGACCAATGCCGACAGGGGATGGGACATCCGGATCAGCCTGGGGCCTCACCGGTCAGCGCTCGGCAGTTTGCCCGAGTCGCCGGACACGATGCCGGTGGCTACCGCGCTGAAGAGCGTGCTGGAGGGTGGGGTCCGGTTGCTTCGGCTGGGGGGTAGCGCCCTGGGCGCCGCAAGCCCGCCGCGCCTGGCCCGTACGGGACTGACTGCGGACGGTGGCAATCTGCCGTGGGTGGTCAAACGCCTGCGGGACGAGGATGCCGCCGGCTTCGACGGGTGGATGGGGTGGGCCGGTGCCGCCGTACCGGGCCTGAAGGACGTGGAAGTGGCGGAGCGGGAGGAGGACCGGCACGCGCACCTGGTGCTTCGGTATGCCGACGGCCTCACAGTTCCCTCCGGCCTTGAGTCCGAGGGCGTACTGCGGCTATTGGCCCTGGGCTTGCTCGCGCACCTCCCGGAGAAGGGGCGAGTCTACTTGCTTGACGAGCCGGAGACCGGCGTGCACCCGGCGGCGCTGAGCGCTCTCGGTGAATCGCTTGGTTCGGTCGATGGTTCGCAGTTGCTGGCGGCCACCTGTTCCCCGGCGCTGGTCGAACGCGCCAGGCCGGAGGACCTGATCTGCTTCTGGAGGAACGCGGAGGGGGTGGTGGGGGTGATTAAGGGGAGTGAGCATCCGCGGCTGGTTGAGCATGAGGAGCCACTGGACCCGTGGGCGGTGATTGGAGGTACGGTCGATCCGGACGTGGCTGTCAACCCGGACTTGGCGCCTGCCGACGACTGATCCGGGACTGCTTCAGCGGTCCGGACACCATGGGCCTACGCGGTCGACAACCTGTGGCTGCAGGGTTGGGAGGAGGTGAGGCGATTGAGGGATGAACGGGGGAACGAGCCGGGGTAGGAAAGGCCGGAACGAGTCAGCCGTCCCATAACGTTGACGGCGGGAGCTACAAGTAGCTACGTTACCTTCATGCGATCCATCGGAATCAGGGCGTTGAACAGCAGGCTCAGCGAATACGTGCGGCTGGCGGCTGGTGGCGAGACCGTTCTCGTCACGGATCGAGGCCGCGTCGTAGCCGAGATCGGCCCTCCGCGAGAGACTAGGAGTCCCATCCTGGCGGATGCCATGCTTGCCGATGCGGTGCGGAAGGGTTGGTTGACGCCTGCACTCTCTCCGGGATCCGAACCCCTTCGTGGCGGGCCGCCGGAGGCCGCGCTGTCCGTGTTGCTCGGTGAACTGGAAAGCGACCGCAGCGACCGGTGATCTACGTCGACACCTCGGTTGCCCTGGCCCACTTGTTCGCGGAAGACCGGCTGCCCCCGGCCTCGTTCTGGACCGAGACCCTCGTGTCGAGCCGTCTGCTCGAGTACGAGATCTGGACACGCCTGCACGCCCGACAAGCAACGGCATCGCGCGCGGAAGCCGCGCAGGAGGTGATCGCTCGCATCTCGTTGCTCGAGTTGGCTCCCGACGTATTGGCCCGCGCCCTCGATCCGTTCCCGGTATCCGTCCGCACACTCGATGCGCTGCACCTCGCATCGTGCCAGTTTCTCCGGGACCGGGGCCAGCGCGTTGAACTCGCCAGCTACGATCGTCGAATGGTAGGAGCCGCGCGGGCGCTCGATATTCCGCTGCGGGATCTGTACTGACGGTCGGGCGCGAATGAACGGGGTGATCGAGAGCGAACGAGCCAAGGTGGATGGGTGCACCTGGGGGCGCATTGCTTAGCCGATTGTCTCGGCAATCCGGGTGCACGACCGGCAACCCCGCACCTCGGTGCCACGGTCTGACTTGAGAGAGGACCTACTCAACACCCCTCAGTCAGGTCTGCTGTGCAATCAAGCAAACACGAGAGAGACCCGCCATTTCAATGAGCCACCGGTCCCCTGCCGTCGCCGCCGCAGCCCTTCTCGCGGGTATCGCCGCCTGCGGAGACGGCCCGAATCCCGGTTCGCTCACCTTCGCCCTCGCACTCCGCGACAGCGCTGGGGTCCGCATCGCCGAAAACCCGCGCCCGCCCAAAGGTTCCAGACTCGGCTGGGAGGTGGGCCCGGAACCCACGGTGCGCATCGGGTCGGCCGACGGCGGGGACCCCTACCTCTTCCACCGCGTCTGGGACATGACCGCGCTGGGGGACGGGCGCATCGCGGTGGCGGATGCCGGCTCGGAGGAGCTGCGAGTGTTCGACTCGATGGGCGTCCACCTTGCGACCTGGGGCGGGCGGGGCGAAGGCCCGGGTGAATTCCAGTCGCTGTGGGCGGTTGCGCGGTGGCCGGGCGACTCGGTCGCGGCGTGGGAGTTTCACAGCAACCGCGGTGTCTCGGTCTTCGATTCCGACGGGAACCTGGGTCGGATCCTCCGCTTCCCTACGACCACCCCCCGGACGGACATCACGGTGCTTCGGACGGCGGCGATCCTCACCGACCATCAGGTCCGTTCCGAGCGGGGGCGCGGAATCCGGACCCTGCACCGTCTCTACGAATTCCGTGACGCCGACGGGACCGTCACCGCCTCTCTGGGGCCCTACCCGGCCTCCGAGATGTTCGAGAGACAGCGGGCGGGCACGACCGTGTGGATGGAGGTTCCCTTCAACCGGTCGGTCCTCACCGCCGCGTGGCACGACCTGGCCGTGGTCACCCGGAACGACATCTACGAGATACGCGCGTACGGTACCGATGGCGCGCTGCGCCGCATGGTGAGGATGGACCACACGCTGATTCCCGCGACTCGATCGCTGCTGGCTCTGGAGCAGGAGGAACCGGGCCACGACCCTGGTGACGACGAGGTCCCGCTGCCGGAGACCCTCCCGGCGTTCGACCGGGTCATCGCCGACGCCCTCGACCATCTGTGGGTCCGGGAGTACCGGATCCCGGGCCAGGACACACCGCACCCCCTGTGGACGGTGTTCGACGCTGAAGGCCGTGTATTGGGCCACATTGAAACTCCACGTGGACTGGGTATCTTCGAGATCGGAGAGAAATACGTCCTTGGTCTGGCGATCCTGGACCTGGAGGTGCAACAGGTGCAGGTGTGGCCACTTCGGCGGGGAACAGGCTGATTCCTCGTCCGTTACGCGGAACGGAACTGAAATGTCAACTGGGTCCATCGTCGCCCCCTCCTTCGGCCTTCTCCTCCTCCTGAGCCTGGCCTGCGCTCCCGACACCGATCCCCCTCTCTCCACCCCCCTCCTGCGCGACAGCGCCGACATCCGCATCGCCGAGAATCCCCGTCCCCCCGACGGCTCCCGTCTCGGCTGGCGGATCGGCCCCGAACCCACCGTCACGATCGGCAAGGCCGAAGGCGAGGACCCCTACCTTCTCCACCGCGTCGGAACGGCCGCCACCCTCTCCGACGGCAGCATCGTCGTCCCCGACGGCGGCTCCAACGAGGTGCGGGTCTTCGACGCGGACGGCGTGCACCTGAGAAGCTGGGGCGGGTTCGGCGAAGGTCCGGGCGAGTTCGACGAGCTGCACGCGGTCGCGCGGTGGCGTGGCGATTCGGTCGCCGCGTGGGACCACTATCCTCATCGCGGCGTGTCCATCTTCGACGCCGAGGGCAACCTGGGCCGCGTGGTCGCGCTGGGGATGGGTCAGCCCGACCGGAGCATCACCATCCTTCGCGGCGGTGCGTTCCTTGCCGACCACTGGCTGCGCCAGGAAAGCGGGTCCGGACTGCTTGTGCAGGAGCAAGTCTTCGAGGTCCGCGATGCCGATGGCGTGAGGATCGCGTCCCTGGCCCCGCTTGTCGGCCGCGAGTTCTTCGAGTTCCAGAACCGGGGGATGCCGGTGTGGATGGACATCGCCTTCTCGCGCAAGGTCTACGCTGCCGCCTGGCGCGATCTGGCCGTGGTCAGCCGCAATGACAGGTACGAACTCCGCGCGTACACGGCCGATGGTGCGTTGCGCCACATCGTCCGGGTCGACCACGCGCCGGTCCCCGTCACCGAGTCGCTCATCGCGGTCGAGCGCGAGGAGTGGGGAGAAAGGGGTGACCGCTTCGACGAGATGCCCCACCCCGAGACCCTCCCCGCCTTCACGACGGTCATGTCGGATGCGGTGGATCATCTTTGGGTGAGGGAATACGACGTGCCGGGGGATGAGATCTCGCGCCGTCTGTGGACGGTCTTCGATCCAGAGGGGAGAATGCTGGGCTACGTCGAGATGCCCCAGGGGATGGTCATTGACGAGATCGGGGCCGACTACGTGCTGGGGAGAAGGGTGGGGGAGGTGGGGGTGGTGCAGGTGGCGGTGTGGCCGCTTCGGCGGGGGGATGCTTAGTTTGATTGTGGCGGGATAGCGCACGCCGCCGGGCGGGTCTATTCGGAAATCGGTTGGACGCAATGAAAATGAAGATGATCGCTCGGTTGGCAGGAGTTGTGGCACTCGCGCTCCTTGCCGTACCCATGTCCGCGCAGGAAGACTGCGACGATTGGAATACAAACCGCTTCTTCCGCAACGCCACTGCCGAGAGCGTGGCGGCGTGCCTGGAGGCCGGCGCGGATGTCAACGCGAGAACCGATAGCGTCCCCTTTGACCCCCTCTTCTTTACCGGTGTGGATGGTCGCTACACCCCCCTGCATCTTGCATCCATGTACTCCTGGGACGGCATGGTCATCAGGGTGCTCCTGGCGGCCGGAGCGGAGGTCAATGCACGGGACCTCCGGAGCCGGACGCCCCTGCACAATGCCGCCAGGTCAAACCCGAACCCGGACGTCGTCGGTGAATTGGCGGAGGCCGGAGCGGATCTGAATGCGCGGGACAGCGACGGGAACACGCCCCTGCATGCTTCCTGGCACAACCCCGATGTCACCCGACTGCTGCTGGAGCTCGGGGCCGACCCCACCCTGGTCAACGACTCGGGTCAGGTCGCCAATCCCATGGACTGTGGCCACTGGAACACGGAGGTGTTTGCCCGCGTCGCGACCGCCGACGCCACCGTCGGCTGCCTGGAGGCCGGGGCGGATGTGAGCGTGCGCGACGAAGTCGGCCGCACGCCACTCCTGCTCGCTACCTCGCAGGTGCCGGGTGGCACCGAAGCTTTCCCCACGCGCGACGACCCGGCGATCGTGACCGTGCTGCTCGAAGCCGGCGCGGATGTGAACACTCGCGACAACTCCCGAAACACGGCCCTGCACCACGCCGCCGGGGGCAAGTACGTGGAAGAGGCGAGAGATTTGTATTATCACGTCGAAACCCCTGCCGCCGTGGCCGAGCTGCTGGCTGCGGGGGCGGATGTAAACGCGTCCTCGCGCACGGGCACGACCCCCCTGCACCTGGCGGCCTCGGTGGAGGGCCTCGAGACCGTGGCAGTGTTGCTTGAGGCAGGGGCGGACATCCACGCCCGTGACTCAAATGGCGATTCTCCATTGCTCCTGGCGGCCAAATGGGGCTTCCGGAAGCCAGAGATTGTCGAGACCCTGGTCGAGGCCGGCGCGGACGTCAACGACCAAAACGAGCAGGGGGAAACCGTCCTGCGGAGTGCGCTCGGATCTCCGGCCGACCGGGTCACCGAGATCGTCCGCCGTCTCCTGGATCTCGGGGCGGATGCCACTGAGCCGGGTCTCTTGTGGCGTGCCGCCGTTCGCGACAACCCCGAACTCATCACGGTTTTGCTGGCAGCCGGTGCCGACGTGAACGATGTCTTCGGCTCTGGCCAATCGCCTCTTCACGGGGCCGCCCGCGGAGGTGGGCCCGGGGCGATTGCTGCTCTTGTCGAGGGCGGGGCCGAGTTGGACGCACAGGACAACCGCGGCATGACGCCACTCCACGAGGCGGTCGAGGCGAAGGCGCCCACCGGCGTGACCGCCCTGCTGGAGGCGGGCGCGGATGTCCATGTCCGAATGCAGGACGGGGACACGCCACTGCACCTGGCGGCAAGGTGGCCTCGCGGGTTGTCTAGCCGAAGAGACGATCCACCCGAC
The DNA here is from genome assembly GCA_951828585.1 of Longimicrobiales bacterium. Classification (GTDB taxonomy): domain Bacteria; phylum Gemmatimonadota; class Gemmatimonadetes; order Longimicrobiales; family Gaopeijiaceae; genus Bin94. Next base: position 3,859,669 of record OX639991.1, on the reverse strand, counting down.
CCCGCCGATACGCTCATGGTCGTCGCCCTCGTTGCCGCCGGCGCCGATGTCAACGCCCGCAACGACCGTGGCGAGACACCGCTGCACGTCGCCACCAGAAACCGTCACCAGCCGGTTGCGGACAAGCTCCTCGCGCTCGCGGCCGATCCGGTTGCGGTGGACGATCTGGGTAGAACCCCGCAGCCCACGGTTTGCAACTGGACGAAGAGCCAGTTCTTCCAGTTCGCCTCGTGGCAAAGCGTCCTCGGTTGTCTACAGGCCGGTGCCGACGTGCACGCCCGCGGCGAGCAGGGCGAAACGCCACTGCACCGGCTGGTGTCCGAAGCTCAGGGTCCTACCCAGCTTCCGGTCCCCCGCCATGCGGAACCGGACATCTACCCCATCGCCCGGGCCATCGCCGCTTTTGTCGAGGCCGGCGCGGACGTGAACGCCGTTGACCGCGGGGGCAGTACTCCGCTGCACTATGCGGCGGGAAGGATTTACAGTCGGACCGCTCTCACCGCGCGGACGCTTCTGGACGCCGGCGCCGACGTGAACGCCCGCGACAGCCGTGGGGGAACCCCTTTGCATCGGGCCGCGGGTCCGGTGGCTCCCCTGTCTGACTCCCTGGTCTCCATGCTCGTCGAGGCCGGGGCCGACATCCATGCCACGGACGATGGGGGCCGAACTGCTTTGCACCACGCTGTGCGGAGCGACAACCCGGCCATCGCCGCCAGGCTGATTGAACTCGGGGCCGATGTCGCCGCGCGGGATGACTCGGGCCATGTGGCGAACCCGGTGGACTGCGCGAGGTTCAACACCGCCACCTTCTTCCACTTCGCTCCAACCGAGACGGTTGCCGGCTGCATCGAGGCCGGGGCGGATGTAAACGCGCGGTCCAGGGCAGGTGCCACGCCACTGCGCTTCGCGGTTGAGTGGGCTTCCGATCCGGGAGTCGTCGCTCTCCTGGTGCAGGCCGGGGCCGAGGTGAATGCCCAGGCTGGCTCCAGCGGATCGCCGTTGCACTCAGCCGCCCGGAGCACCGACAATCCCGCCATGATCGTGGCGCTGGCCGAAGCCGGTGCCGAACTGGATGCGTGGACACCGGGCGTCCACAGCCCCTATGGATGGTCGCCGCTCCACTTGGCCGCGTACGAGAACCGGAACCCGGCCATAGCGGCGGCGCTGCTCGAAGCGGGAGCGGATGTCCATGCGCGACAGGATGATGGCCCGACCCCCCTGCACGACGCCGCGACTGCGGAAGTCGTCAGTCTGTTGCTGGAGGCGGGGGCGGACATCGAAGCGCGCGCGACCTACCGGGGCTGGCGCCAGCCGAATGGCCGCGACATGACGCCCCTCCATGTGGCGGCCAAGCGTGGGAACGTTGCGGTATTCATGGCCCTTCTGGCAGCGCGGGCCGATCCGTCGGCCCTCGACGTGGAGGGCAAGACCCCGCTGGACCATGCCAGGGAGCAGAAGGCGCTGCAGGAGCTAGAGGTGGTGAAGCGGTCGGGGCGTTGAAGGGGGGCGCCGCGCGTGAGGAGTCACGAATGTCAATTCCAGTTGTCATTTTGTCAACTGTGGTTTACATGTGAGAGGGCGGGACGATCCGGTCTAGCGGAGGCGCGTGTGTGCGCCGCCATGAGACGATGGGTAGTTTCTTCGTGGGCCGCCGCCGACATGGCTCACCAGGAACCGGCGCGCGCCGCGGAAGGTCCCTCAGGAATCGGTTGGACGCAATGAAGATGATCGCTCGGTTGGCAGGAATCCTGGCACTTCCCCTCTTCGCCCTCCCCGCGTCCGCGCAGGAAGACTGCGACGACTGGAACACGCGAGGCTTCGTTGCCAACGCCACCGTCGAGACCGTGGCGGCGTGCCTGGAGGCCGGCGCGGACGTCAACGCGAGAACCGACAGTATCCCCTTTAGCCCCTATTACTTCTCTTCCGGTGTGGATGGCGGCTACACCCCTCTGCATTTGGCATCCATCCACTCCGGGGACCGCATGGTCGCGGTGCTCCTTGAGGCCGGCGCGGAGGTCAACGCACGGGACCTGCGGGGCAGGACACCCCTGCACAGCGCTGCCGGGAGGGATTGGGACCCGGCCGCCGTTGTCGCAGGGCTGGTGGAGGCCGGAGCGAGTCTGAACGCCCGCGACAACGAGGGGAATACGCCTCTGCATGCTTCCCGGCGCAACCGGAACCCCATCGTGGCCCTACTCCTGCTGGAGCTCGGAGCCGACCCCACCCTGGTCAACGACTCGGGCCAGGTCGCCAGTCCCATGGACTGCAGCTACTGGAACACGCAGGAGTTCGCCCGCGTCGCCACGGCCGCCGCCACCACTGCCTGCCTCGAGGCGGGCGCGGACGTAAACGCGAGGGACGAGAACGGAAACACCCTGCTTCTGCTCGCCACCGGGCACTGGGGGTGGGGCACCATCATGGACGGATCCCCCGCGAGCGAGGATCCCGTGGTCGTAACTGTGTTGCTGGAAGCCGGCGCGGATGTGAACGCGCGCAACGACGAGGGCAGGACCGCGCTGGGCAACGCCGCCGGGGGCAAGGCCGTTGCAACAGTGAGAGGCGGGATGCTCGATCTCGTCGAAATCCCTGACATCGTGGCCGCGCTGCTGGCCGCGGGGGCGGAGGTGAACGCTCCCTCGGGTACGACCCCCCTGCACAGGGCTGCCTTCGTGGAGGGCCTCGAGACCGTGACCATGCTGCTCGAGGCGGGGGCGGACGTCCACGCCCGTGACGGGAACGGCAACACTCCGTTGCTCAGCGCGGCCGATTACGGTGGCTTTCGCAACCCGGAGACCCTCGAGGCCCTGGTTGAGGCCGGCGCGGACGTCAACGATCGGAACGAGCATGGGGAAACCGTTCTGAAACGTGCTCTGAGGTCGCCGGCCGACCGGGTTGCCGGTGTCGTCCGGAAGCTCCTGGATCTCGGTGCGGACGCCAACGAGCCGGGCCTATTGAGGGAGGCTACAGGTCGGGGCGACAACCCCGAACTCATCGGGATTCTGCTGGCTGCGGGCGCCGACGCGAACGCCCCGGCTCCCTCTACCCGATCACCTCTGCACGCGGCAGCCCGTGGCGGTGGGCCCGCGGTGATCGCTGCTCTGGTAGCGGCTGGGGCCGAGGTGGATGCGCAGGACGTGGCCGGCCAAACACCGCTGCACCGGGCGATCGAGTGGAAGAGGCCCGCCAACGTAGCCGCGTTGATCGAGGCGGGCGCGGATGTGCATGCCCTGGTCCACGACGGGAACACCCCTATGCACCTGGCGGCGGTGTGGCCTCGCAGGTTGTCTGGCCGAAGAGACGATCCACCCAACCCCGCCGATACGCTCATGGTCATCGCGCTGGTCGCAGCCGGCGCCGACGTCAACGCTCGCAACGACCTTGGCGAGACACCGCTGCACGTGGCCACGAGAAACCGTCACCAGCCGGTGGTGGACCAGCTGCTGGCGCTGGGGGCCGACCCGGTTGCGGTGGACGATCTCGATAGAGCCCCGCGACCCGCGGTTTGCAACTGGACGAGAGGCCAGTTCTTCCAGTTCGCCTCGTGGCAAAGCGTCCTCGGTTGTGTACAGGCCGGAGCCGACGTGCACGCCCATGGCGAGTCGGGTGCAACGCCACTGCACCAACTTGTGTCCGAGGCTCAAGTGCCTTCCCAGCTTCTCTTCCCCAACTATGCGGAATCGGACGAATACCCCATCGCCCGGGTCATTGCCGCTCTTGTCGAGGCCGGCGCGGACGTGAACGCAGTGGACCGCGGGGGCAGTACTCCACTGCACCATGCGGTGGGAAGGATTTACAATCGGACCGCCCTCTCCGCACGAGCGCTTCTGGACGTGGGCGCCGAGGTTAACACCCGTGACAGCCGTGGCGGAACCCCTTTGCATCGGGCCGCGGGTGCGATAGGTCCCCAGACTGATTTCCTCGTCTCGCTGCTGGTCGAGGCCGGGGCCGACATCCATGCCACCGACGATGGGGGCCGAACCGCTCTACACCACGCTGTACGGAGCGACAACCCGGCCATCGCGGCCAGGCTGATTGAACACGGGGCCGATGTCGCCGCGCGGGATGACTCGGGCCACGTGGCCAATCCCGTGGACTGCACCAGGTTCAACACGGCCACCTTCTTCCACCTCGCTCCACCCGAGACGGTTGCGCGCTGCATCGAGGGCGGGGCGGATGTCAACGCCGAGTCCGTCTACAGGCGGGACGGGAGTCAGCTGCCTGGCTCCTCGCCCCTCCACTTCGCGTCGGTATGGGCCCGCGATCCCGCGATCGTGTCTCTACTGGTGCAGGCCGGGGCGGAGGTGAATGCCCTGAATAACTCCGGCGGGTCGCCGTTGCACGCGGCCGCCGGGAGTACCGATAATCCCGCCATGATCGTTGCGCTGGTCGAGGCCGGCGCCGAACTGGATGTTTGGAGGCCGGGAATCCACAGCCCCAACGGTTGGACGCCGCTCCACTTGGCCGTGGACAGGAACCGGAACCCGGCCGTCACGGCGGCGCTGCTCGAAGTGGGAGCGGATGTCCATGCACGACAGGAAGATGGCCCGACGCCGTTGCACGACGCCGCGACTGCCGATGTCGTCGGCCTGCTGCTGGAGGCGGGGGCGGACATCGAAGCGCGCGCGACCTACCTGGGCTGGCGCCAGCCGAACGGCCGCAACATGACGCCCCTGCATGTGGCGGCCAAGCGCGGGAACGCTGCCGTGTTCATGGCCCTGCTGGACGCGGGGGCCGATCCGTCGGCGCTCGACATCGAGGGCAAGACCCCGCTGGACCACGCCAGGGAGCAGAAGGCGCTGCAGGAGCTGGAGGTGGTGAAACGGTCCGGGCGGTGAGGGGGGGTGGAGGACACCCCACTCGTCCTGCACGGTGGGAACCTTGCCCACTGAAGGCGGTATAGAGGGTCGGGTGGTGGAAGATGACAGACTCGTGTAAACCGCAGTGGTCAAAATGGAAACCGCACTTCACACCATGAACCGCCGTTTTCTCACAGTCCCCAATGTCGTCGCTTCGCTGGTGTTGATCCCGGCATGCCACGAAGCCCCCGACCCACCCGAGACCCCTTCGCCCGCCGCCCAGCTCCGAGACAGCGCCGGCATCCTGATCACCGAGAATCCGCCTCCCCCCGAAGGATCGAGTCCGGGCTGGGAGATCGGTCCGGAACCCACCGTCACGATCGGTGCGGCCGAAGGTGAGGCCCCCTATCTCCTCCACAGTGTCCGGAGGGCCGCGACGCTGTCCGACGGGCGCATCGTCGCCGACGGCGCCTCGGACGAGGTGCGCGTCTTCGACCCTGACGGCGTCCACCTGGTGAGCTGGGGCGGGGAAGGGGAGGGGCCGGGCGAGTTCGATGCCCTGAGCGGCGTGGCCCGCTGGCGGGGCGACTCGGTTGCCGCATGGAACTTCTACACCACTCGCGGCCTTTCCATCTTCGACAGCGAGGGCAACCTGAGCCGGAAGCTTTCCCTCGGATCGGAGCCCAACCATACACGCATCGCGGTGCTTCGAATTGGGGCGGTCCTCCGAGACTTCTGGATCCGACCCGCTGCTCCCGGACCCGGGATACTCTACGCCCACAGTCGCTACGACATCATGGACGGCGACGGTGGAATCGCCGCTTCACTGGGAACCCACCCTGCATCGGAGCATTTCAGATACGAATACGATCGACCCGCGCTGCGGGGCGACGTCGTGTTCTCGCGGTCTGTGGTCGCGGCCGCCTGGGGGGACCTCGCCGTCGTCAGCTCAAACCGCAAATACGAGATCCGCGCACATACGACCGATGGCGCACTCCGCCGGATCGTTCGCCTCGACCGCCCCCTTACTCCGGCGACACGCTCTCTGGCGATGCTGGATTTCGAGGACATGATGCGACACCAGGCAACGTGGCTGAGCGAAGAGAGTCTCAAGATGGAACGCGAGCGAGTGGGTGGCTTCTACGATGCGTCACCCCTGCCCGAGACCCTGCCCGCCTTCGGCACCATCATGGCCGATGCGCTCGACCACTTGTGGGTCCGCGAGTACCCGTTGCCCGGAAGGGACCTCCGGTGGCCTCGGGATATCCCCCATACCCGATGGCTGGTCTTCGACCCCGAGGGGCGTGTGCTGGGTTTCGTCGAGGCGCCCCGCGGTCTGGTGATCTACGAGATCGGTGCCGACTACGTGCTGGGCAGTAGGGTGGGGGATCTCCAGGTGGAGTACGTCGAGGTCTGGCCGTTGAGGCGGGGAAGTCGGTAGTGTCAACTCCAGTTGTCATTTCGCCAACTGCGGTTTACATATGGGAGGGTCTCGGGATGGCCGCCCCGGGGACGAGCTCCCCCAAGGGAGCAATCCATTCGTGATTCGGAGGCAATGATGGCGAGAATCACAACGTTGGCAGCGACCACGGCCCTATTTCTTCTGTCCGCGCTTCCCGTGGCTGCCCAGAACCGCGCTTCCCCCGAGTCCAACCCGCCCGACTGCGATCACTGGAATGCGGGCAACCTCCGCGGCTTCTTCGAGTCCGCCACTGCCGAAGACATCACCTTCTGCCTCGAAGCCGGCGCGGACATCGGGGCGCGGGATGACTGGAACCGGACGCCTCTGCACTGGGCGTCGCTGCACGCGGAGAGCCCCAATCTCCTGACGTTGCTCCTGGCCGCCGGCGCGGACATTCACGCACGCGACTGGGGACTTGTCACCCCCCTCCACGAGGCGGCGCAGAACCCCAACCCCGACATCATCACCGCACTCGTCGAAGCCGGCGCGGACGTAAACACACGCGATGCCCGGGACCGCACACCCCTGCATGCGGCGTGGGGCAACCCGAACTCCGCCATCGTCCACACCCTGCTGGAACTGGGCGCCGACCGGCTGGCGCGGGACGATCGCGGCACGATCGCCGATCCGACGCACTGCGAGTACTGGAACACGCCGAACTTCGCCCGCGTCGCCGACACCGTAGCGGTCAAGGGCTGTATGGAGTCCGGGGCCGACCTGTTGGCGCGGAAGGAGGTCGGCCCGTCACCCGTGGGTGAGAAAGGCGGCAACACCCCCATTCATCACGCGGCGCAGCACAGCGATGTCGCCAACGTGGCTCTGATCCTGGATGCGGGCGTGGAGGTGGACGTGCGCAATGGTGGCGGACAGACCCCGCTGCACCTTGCGGCTTCCAACGAGAATCCCTCCGTGGCCGCACTGCTGCTCGAGGCCGGCGCGGATGTCAACGCGCGAGAGGAATTCATCGAGGAACGGTACGGCCGCACTGGTGTTGCTCCCAACCACAACAGAACCCCGCTGCACTATGCTGCGTCCAACACCAATACCACGGTTGCCGCCATGCTGCTGGATGCGGGCGCGGTGGTGGACCCGCGCGACGGCGACGGCAGGACGCCGCTCCATTTCGCGGCCGAAAGCAACAACGCCCCTGTAGGCAACTTGCTGCTCGCTGCCGGAGCGGCAGTGAATGTGCGTGATGTCGACGGTGTCACTCCCTTGCTCCTTGCGGGCTCCTGGGGCGGTGGCGGGAGGTTCCGGAATCCGGCCCTTGCCGAGGCATTGCTCGACGCAGGGGGCGACGCAAGTATCGTGGCCGGCTACTGGGGCAGATCCGCGCTGCACTCGGCCGTCATCATGGGCGGCCATGACGCCGAAGCTGCGGTTCGACTCGTGGCCAGACTGCTGCAAGCGGGAGCCGATCCCGACGTGCGCGCCGATGCCGGCCATACGCCCTTGCACTACGCGGCCCGGCTGAAGAGCGAAGCGCTGATCACGACTCTGCTGGGAGCGTTCCCCGACGTAGTGGCGCGCGACGAAGACGAAAGGACTCCCCTGCACGTTGCAGCCGAGTCCGCGAGGGACGCCACGGCCGTTGAAGCCCTGCTGCAGGCGGGCGCGGAGGTGGACGCGCGCGATTCCAACGGCGAGACACCCCTCCACCTGGCGGTTGGCGCGAGCGTTCGGTGGGCGGACGGGATTTTCCTATGGCACTTCCGGTGGCCCGGTGAGACCGGGGGACCACTGGCGAACCCGGCGGTCCTCGCTCTGCTGCGGGCCGGAGCCGACGTGAACGCGCGGAATCGAGCTGCCAACACACCGCTTCATCACGCGGTCTCACAGGGGAACCCGTTGCACGTTGCGGCTCTCCTGAACGCGGGGGCGGACGCGAACGCTCTGAACGAGAGCGGTGATTCTCCCCTGCACCTGGCGGCATCCCGCCGGGCGACGGCAGAGGAAGTGCCCTCGGGTGCGGAGATCGTCACGGCTCTCTTCGATGCGGGGGCGGATCTGAACGCGCGCAACGCAATGGGCGAGACTCCCCTGCACGTGGCCGGCAAGGTGTACAACCCGTCGGTCTGGGCCCGGCTGCTGGAACTGGGCGCCAATGCGGAAGCGCGGGATCACCTTGGGAGGATCGCGGGTGCCCCGGTCTGCGAATGGCCCGACGCGCACTTCATCAACCACGCTCCACCGGAGAGCGTGCAGGGTTGCATGGCGTTCGGGGTCGATGTGAATGCCCAGAACGAAAACGGCAACACGACTTTGCATCTTGTGGCGGGGGCCACTCGGCCGAACTACTTCGCGAGCGCCCGCATAGGGATGCTCGCGGAGGCCAGCGCGGATGTGAACGCGCGCGACGCCCGGGGTGGCACCCCCCTTCATCGTGCTGCAGCGAACGCACAACACGATTTGGCGGCGGCGCTCCTGGCGGCGGGTGCGGACCCGGACGCGCGCGATGAATCCGGCCGGACCGCCCTGCATCGTGCGGTAGGGGCCCGGATCGAACCGGACGTGGCCCCGATGGTCTCCATGCTTGTGGATGCGGGCGCGGCGGTGGACGCAGTTGACGACGAGGGCCGCACTCCGCTGCACATGGCCCTCGACAGGGGCCTGGGTGCGGTCGTCGAACTGTTGGTTGAAGATGGTGGCGACTGGGCGTCGCGAGTCGAGATCGATCATGTTGCCGGTGCCACGCACTGCGGCAGATGGAACACCCGCGCCTTTTTCCGTGTCGCGACCGCCGGTGTCGTTGCCGCGTGCATTCGTCAGGGGGCCGATGTCAACGTGCGGTTGGAAGGGAGAACCTGGGTCAGTCCCGCTGGTGGCCCAGCGCCGCTTCACGTGGCGGCACAGTGGACGCGGGACCCTGCCGTGATCCCGGTGCTGGTTCGGTCCGGGGCCGATGTGAACGCCCGCGACGACCGCAACAATGTCCCCCTGCACCTTGCTGTCCGCCACAACCCCGATCCGGCGGTCGCCGTGGCGCTGCTGGAGGCCGGGGCGGAGGTGAACGCGTGGGCGACAGGGTTTTTCATCGACGCCGGCTGGGATTACACCCCGCTGCACGAGGCGGTGGCCCACAAGAATCCCGATGTGACCGCAACGCTCTTGCAGGAGGGTGCGGACGTCCACGCAGTAGGATACCGCCCGCAAAACCCAGGTAGAATGTCACCCATCCACGCCATCCACGCTGCTGCCGCCCGAGCTGACGATCCTGTTACGATCTCTCTGCTCGTACGGGCGGGTGCTGATGTGAACGCGCGCACGAACAATGGACAAACGCCACTGCACGAAGCCGCCGCGACGAACAACAACCCCGCCATCATCGAGGCCCTGGTGGAAGCGGGCGCGGATGTGAACGCCCGCGCTGCGGGTGGAAGAACGCCGTTGCACGTGGCGGCGGCAGGGAATACCAACCCCGCAATGGTTGTCGCCCTCCTGGAAGCGGGCGCGGACCTGCGCACGCGCACAGCTACAGGATCAACCCCGCTCCTCGAAGCTGCGTCCGGCAACCCCAATCCCGCGGTCCTCGAGGCCCTGGTGGCGGCCGGGGCGGACGTGAACCAGCGCGGTGAACTCGGCCGAACACCCCTGCATCTGGCGGCGCTGGGGAACCCGGGCGTGTTTCCGCCGCTGCTGCGGCTCGGCGGCGACCTGACGGCGCGCGACGATGCGGGCGGGACCCCCCTGGACTATGCGCGCACCAACAGGGCGCTGCAGGGGTTGGATATCGTATGGCGATGACGGGTCGCCTCTCATTCCTGCGCGACAGTCCCATTGCACCATGTCGGCGCCCCGAATCCGGCGACGCAAGGCTGGCTGGCCAGCCGGCAGCCGAGCCTGCGCCACGAGATCCTTGACCTGCGGGCGCTGGCTGCCCAAGGTCCAACAGAGGGAAGCGTCGTGTCGTGGTTGGCGAGCATGGAGCTGGACTCGTCCGCGGCGAACATCACGCGGGTGGTCCGGGAGGTGCTCGCGGAGTACCCGGGGCCGGAACACGCGAGGCTTCGCGAGGCGTTCCGGGAGTGGATTCTTGGCGCGGCGGAAACGTGGGGCATCGAGGAAGAGGTATTGGAGCGAGTCAGGTCACTCAAGGAGGCGGAAATGATCTACGCGGGCGTGGAGGAACTGAAGGAGCGGGCGCGCCGGGAGGGGCGTACCGCGCTGGTGTGCCGTCTGGCAAGGCTGAAATTCGGAGCCGGGACTGCCGAGCGGCTCTCCCGGTTGCTGGAGGAGGTCTCCGACCCGGAACGGATTTCCCGAATCGGCGACCGGATCATCGAATGCGAGACCGGCGAGGAGCTGCTGGCGCGCGCGCGGGAGGCTTGATCCGCTCCCGTAGCGGGCGGGACCGGACGGCTAAGCTAAGACCGCCCGGCCCCACCCCCTCAACTAATCGGCCGCTTCTTCTTCTTCAACCCGTCCTGCTGCTCGATATACGACAGCCCCTTCGTGATCCAGTCCGGCGCCGGTTCGCCCTTCAGGTAGTGGGCAAACCACTCCATGATCCGGTTGCGGTAGTCCTTCTGGTTCGGCTCCCTCGCCAGGCCGTGGTTCTCGCCGTCGTAGACCAGGAGCACCATCTCCTTGGCCAGGCGCCGGGCCGCGTTGTAGAACTCGACCCCCTGGTTGAATTCGACCGCGCCGTCCTCGCTGCCGAACATCATGAGCAGCGGCGTGTTCATGTTCTGGATGTTGTGGACCGGGGAGTTGGCCTCGTAGGACTCGTAGTCGTCCCACCACGGTCCCATCATGCGGCCTTGGCTGATCTCGAAGATGCGCGCGTCGGTGCCGCCCGAGTTCCAGTAGAACGACAGGTACATGCTCATGAGGTTCGTGAGCGGCGCGCCCGCCACGGCGCTCGCGAAGATGTCGTCCTGCGTCACGAAGAAGGTCGTCTGGTAGCCGCCCCACGAGTGCCCGATCAGCCCGACCCGTTCGGGATCGATCATCCCGGTGGCCACGGCGGCGGCCACCGCCGGACGCAGTGTCTGCACGCTGGAGCGCCCGGGATCCCGGTTCCGGAAGACGATGTCCGGCTGCAGCACGAAGTAGCCGTCCTGGCTCCACGCCTGGAGATTGTAGTAGCTGGTCTCGTCCGGGATGTGGTAGCGGTGGAGACCCCGCGAAAGCAGTTCGTAGTGATACAGGATCATGGGGTACTCTTTGCCCGGCTCGTAGTTGGCGGGGTACATCAGGATCCCCTGGAGCCGCCGTCCCCATTCATTCTCGTAGTCGATCAGCTCGGTATGGCCCCAGGCGTAGTCGTCCTGGAACGGGTTGGTGTTCGTGACCTGCCGCGGGTCGCTCAGGTCGTCGTTGCGGGTGACGAAGTAGTCGGGCGAATCGTCGAAGCGCTCCTTGCGGTAGACGAAAACGTCCGCGTCCTCGGCCTTCTGCAAGCCGCCGAAGAAGCCCCCGATACTCGCGTCCTCCCAGACCAGCTGCTCGGGGTCGCTGCCGGGGCGCGCGCGCGCAAATCCCGCCTTCTTGGTCCACTCGCCGTAGATCGAGTAGTAGATCGGCTCGTCCGGGTCAAAGGCGTCGGCCTCGCGGTCGAGGCGTAGCGGCCGGTACAGCACCTCGTTCTCCGCGCCAGGGGTCAGGCGCCGGCCACCCGAGCCGTCGGGCTGAACCTCCCACACGTCCCACTTGTCGTTGATGAGGACCGCCTCGTCGTCCTCGAGCCAGCCCGAGGTCCCGAAAGAGGGCATCTGCTCACGCGTTGGGGTCACGTCGAGGTTGACGAAGACGCCGTCCACATTCCCGGTGATGTTGTGCGTCTCTCCGCTCTCGAGGTCGTAGGTCCAGTAGTCCTCGCCCTCGAACCACATGAGATAGCGTCCCCCCGGGCTCGCCGACGCGCCCCCGTAAATCCTGGACCGCACCAGCTCGCGCTGTCCCGTGGCGGCGTCGACGGCGTAGATGTCGTTGAACTGCTGCCGGAACATGGCCTCCACGTCGTACGGGGTCTCGTCCCGGGCGACCATGTAGCGGCCGTCCGCCACGATCGATGCCGCGTCCGCGTGGTCTCCGCCCAGCTGCAGGAAGCTACCGTCGTCCAGGGTCCAGCGGGCGACGTGGTTGGCCTGCCGCAGGAACCGGTCGCGCACACGCTGCGCGGGCACGGGGTCGACATCCTTCGAATGCCAGATCTCGACGCCCGGGGGATCTTCCTCCTCTTCGGCGCCGCGCCTGCCGGGAGGTCCGTCCCCTTCCTCGCCGTCACCCTCGCCTTCTTCCTCGCCCTCGCCCTCCTCACCCTCCTCGTCACCCTCGCCTTCACCCTCTCCCTCCTCACCTTCCTCTCCCTCCTCACCGTCCTCCTCTTCATCCTCCGCATTCTCGACCGGCTGGCGCTCCTGCAGCCCCAGGAAGATCGTCCGCCCGTCCTCCGACCAGCTCGGCGGACGGTACTCGGTCACCCGCGATTCGGCCGGCACCCCGGCTCCCTCCCGCGGGTCCAGGACGAAGGCCTGGGAGTCGTCGTCGTCCAGATTGCGCCACGCCAGAACGACGTGCGCGGTGTCCTCGTGTTCCTCGTCGCTGTAGGTCTTGAGGACCGCCAGGTCGCCCGACTCCTCGCGCCAGCGCAGGTGCCGGTAGGTCGTCTCGTCGGAGTCCAGCTGGCGCACGCGGCCCGTGACGGGATCGTAGAGCTTCACGCCGTTGTTGATCTTGTTGTCCGCGTCGATCGTCATGGCCAGCAGGTGTCCCTCGTCCTGCCACGCCATCTGGTTGACGTTGCCGTGGCTGATCGAGGAACCCGTCGCCATGTCCCGCACCAGCACGTCCACGCCGTCGCTCTCCTTCCCCTCGGGCTTGTAGAGCCGGAGCGCCAGAAAGAGCCCGTTGTCGGAGAATGTGAACGACTGGATATCGTCGAGGGTCTCCTGCTCGCCCGTCCGGAGGTTCAGCAGGCCGAGCTTGTTCTTGACGGGCTGCCTGGACTCCTGCATGCGCTCGCGCTCGTCCGGCGACACCCCGATCGAGTAGGCCAGCCAGCGGTTGTCCGAGCTGAAGACGGGCCGCGACGCATAGGCGACCACCACCACCGAGTCGGAGTCGGTGGCGTGGATGCGGAGTTCGCCTTCGTCGTTGATCCGGCCGATCGACACGGCCATCCAGCTGCCGTCGGGCGAGAGGGTCGCGGGGCCGAGGCGCTCGAACTGGCCGTAATCGTCAACGGTGAGGGTGGGCTTCTCCTGGGCCTGCACGGTGAGCGGTGCGGCGAGCGAGCCGAGCAGCGCCAGCGCGCCGAAGAGGGACAGGGGGGCGAATGCGGTGCGGAGGGGCGACCGTTGGGGCTTCATGATTCCACCTTCTGGTTCGTGGAGCGTGGGGAACTGTCGTGCGATATCGTACCGATATCATTTCGATATCATACCGGTATCATCGGCGGCGGCTTTTGGCCGTGCGGGATTTCGGGTAGCTTTCCGCGGCGCAGGGCCGTGCCGACGGTTGCCGGGCTCCCAACGTAAGCGAGGATTTGCTATTGAGAAAGACCGTCGAGGTCGATATCGGTGGGGTGAAGGTGGGCGGGGGCAATCCCGTCGTGGTGCAATCCATGACCAACACCGACACCGCCGACCCGGCCGCCACCGCCGCCCAGGTCAAGGCGCTGGCCGACGCCGGCAGCGAAATCGTGCGCGTCACTGTTAACAATAAGTACGCGGCCGCCGCCGTCCCCGAACTCTTCGAGCGCTTGGCAAACCTGGGCTGCAGCGTCCCGATCGTCGGCGATTTTCACTACAACGGCCACATCCTCCTGCGCGACTTCCCCCGAGCGGCGGCGCTGCTCCACAAGTACCGGATCAACCCGGGCAACGTGGGGACCAGCCGTCGCGACGAGAACTTCCAGGCGATCATCCGGATCGCGATGGAGAACGGGAAGGCGGTGCGGATCGGGGTGAACTGGGGCTCGCTCGACCAGCGCCTGCTCACGCGGATGATGGACGAGAACGGTCGTCTGGCGAACCCGAAGGACGCGGGGGACGTGCTGCGGGACTGTATTGTCGAGAGCGCGACCCGGTCGGCGGAGCTGGCGGAGGAGACGGGGCTGGGGGGGGACCGGATCGTGCTGAGTGCGAAGGTGTCCGGGGTGCGGGACCTGATCCTGGTGTACAGGCAGTTGGCGCCGCTCACGGAGTACCCGCTGCACCTGGGTCTTACGGAGGCGGGAATGGGGGCGAAGGGGATCGTGGCCACGGCGGCCGCGCTCTCGCCGCTCCTGATCGAGGGGATCGGCGACACGATTCGCGTGTCGCTCACGCCGCGGCCGAGTGGCGACCGGACCGAGGAGGTGCGGGTCGCGCAGCAGATCCTGCAGTCGCTCGAGATCCGCAGCTTCGAGCCGCAGGTGACGGCGTGTCCAGGGTGCGGCCGCACCACGAGCACCTTCTTCCAGGAGATGACCGAGGACATCCAGGGCCATATTCGCGAGAGGATGCCGGAGTGGCGCAGGGTCTATCCGGGGGTGGAGGACCTGAAGGTGGCCGTGATGGGGTGCGTGGTGAACGGGCCGGGGGAGTCGAAGCACGCGGACCTGGGGATCTCGCTGCCGGGCAACCTCGAGGAGCCGAAGGCGCCGGTATACGTGGACGGGAGTCATCTGCGGACGCTCAAGGGCGATCGTATTGTGGAGGAATTCAAGGAGATACTGGGGGATTACGTCGCCCGCAGGTACGGGAGGAGCCGTGGGGGTGGGGGAGAAGGACGCCTGAGCCCACGACGGGAACCAACGGAGGCGGTAAGCGCAGGGAACCATGGAACCCGTCCAGGTGTTTGAAAGACAGGGCAAACTATGCCCTTAGTAACCCGGTCGTCGAAACCGAGGGGCAACCCCGAACAGCGGCTGGAGTGTCCAATGGCATGTTGGGGGAAGCCACCGAACCTTCCCCCATTCGACTTAAACGGCAAGGAGATGTGAGATGGCGCGATCGCGGTCCATACTCGGAATGCTGGTTGTACTGATCCTCATTGGGGGGGCGGGCTACGGGATCTGGTGGAGGCTGAACCCCGCCGAAGAGGAAGCGGAGGAGGAGACGCCGGAGCGTTCCGCGGCGGCGGACTCGGTCGTCCAATCGGTCCAGCAGCAGTTCAACACGGAAGTCCCGGTCCCGGTCGAGGGCGCCGAGACGTTGCACGACACGCTCAGGATTTCGGTGACTGCCAAGGGGCGGGCGGAGCCGATCCGCGAGGCCCAGCTGAAGGCCAGGGCGTCCGGAGTCGTGGCGAGGGTGTATGTGCAGGAGAACCAGATCGTGCGGGCCGGCCAGCGTCTGGTGCAGGTCGACACCGCCGAGTACGCGCTTGAGTTGGCGGCGGCTGTCGCGAATCTGCGCAAGGCCCATGCGGACTATCAGGTCAGCGTCCTGGGCGACGACCAGCTCACGGACACGGTCCTGCGAAATGAGAGGGCTCGGCTGGCACGGGCGCGCGCGAATCTCGACGGGATGGAGGTTGCCCATCAGCGTGCGCTCCGGGACCTCGAGGAAACCACGGTGCGCGCTCCCTTCGAGGGCCGCGTCGCCGACCTGAAAGTGGTTCGCGGGCAGTATCTCGGCGAGGGCGAGGAGGTTGCCACAATCGTCGACATGGACCCGATGAAGGTGACGGTGGCGGTGTTGGGCACGGAGGTCGTCTACCTCGACGAAGGACACGCCGCCACGGTGGAGTTCACGCCGTTCCCGGGCCGGCCCTTCACGGGACGGATCGAAACGATCAACCCGATCGTGGACGCGACCACCAACACGGCCCGCGTGACGGTCCACATCGACAACCCCGACGGCCGGATCTTCCCCGGCATGTACGCGGAGGCCGATCTGGAGGCGCAGAAGTTCCCGGACCGGATCATGGTGCCGCGCACCGCGATCCTGGAGGCCACCGACGGGCGTCCCTACTGCTTCGTGGTCGAGGACGGCCGGGCCAAGTGGCACTACGTAATTCCCGGGATGAATAACGACCTGCTGGTGGAACTCCTGCCGAGCACGGAATACCCGGACAGGCCGCAGGCCGGCGAGATCGTGCTGACGGACGGCCACCAGTTTCTGATCCACGACGCTTCGGTGAATGTGGTCGAAGATCTCGCGGTCGCGGGAGGGAGGCCGACACGATGAGGTGCGGAAAGGTGTGGTTGAGGCGGGGTGTGGGGGGGCTGGCGGTGCTGGTGGGGTTGGGTGGTGGGGTGGGTTTGGGGGCGCAGGAGAGGGGCGGGGGGGAGGGGGTCACGAAGCTGACCCTTCAGGACGCGCTGATGCGGGCGTCGCAGTTCAACTCGGACTATCGTCAGGCGCTGAACCGGCTTGAGCTCGATGGGCACCCGCGACAGCAGTGGTGGGCCAACCTCATGCCCACCATCGGCCTTTCCTACGGGACGGGATTGGGCCTCCGACGCGTACCGTTTTACACGGACTTCGAAGGGAATCCCGTCGAGGTCGCAGACGTCAGGACTGTCACGAGTTCGAGTTACAGCCAGGGCGCCAACGTGAGCCTTACTCTTGACCCGGGTCTGCGCTATTACCAGTTCAGGCAAACCCAGGCGGCGGCGCGCCAAAGCAGGATCGGTGCCGAGCAACAACTTAATTCCGCCCTGGCGGCGGTTCAGCGTCTCTATCTGGATGCACAGAATGTGCAGGCCCAGTTGGAAGTCGAAGAGGCCCTGCTTGCCGATCGCCGACAGGAGCTTGGAGAAGAAGAAAGGCGTTTTGAACTCCTGGCCGTCTCGCGCTCGAACCTTCTGAGTGCCGAACTCGCGGTGGAGAACCAGCGTATTGCCGTGAGGACCGCACAGGGCAATCTGGACAAGGCGTTGCTCGCCCTGCGGACGGCAATCGGCGACCCGGAACTCGGAATCGTGGCGATCGATCGGGAGCCACCCGCACCCTTTGACCCGTCTGTGCTGGACCTGGCAGAGTTGGTCGCCCGCGCCAGCCGGGAAAGTCCCGCGGTTGTCTCAGCCGGTTCGGACCTGGCGGTCCAGCGGGCGGCCCTGAATTCCGCGAAGGCCTGGCAACTGCCTCGGGTGACGGTGTCTACGGACCTGCGCAGCCGAGCCTTCGGCGAGGAATACGCTGAATTGTTCGGATGGGAATTCGACAATATCGAGATTAACGGGAATGTCAGCCTGGGTATCAGTATTCCACTCGAAAACGTCCTGCCAATCTTCGATGGCTTCCAGAAGTCCTACCAGGTCGCGTCGGCGACCATGTCGTTTCGTAATTCCGAAATGACGTTTCAGCAGACCACGCTCCGAATCGAGGAGTCGATCAGGTCGAAGTACCTGGACCTGGAGACCGCCTGGCAGAATGTGCGCCAACGGGAGAGGGCGCGCGAGGTGGCCAGCGAGCTTCTGGGCATCGTGCGGGAGGAGTACCGGCTCGCAACCAAGGGCATCGGAGAGCTGAGAACGGCGATTCGCGACGAAGCGAACGCGCGCCGCGACGAGGTGAGCCAGCGCTTCACCTTCGCCACGGCCCTGCTGACCCTCTACGAGGAACTCGGCATCGTCGCCCAGGAAGCCGGAATCGACCTCCCCACCGAAGGGAACTGACCCCATGTCCATTCCCGGAACCTCGACGCGGCGCCCGGTCGCCGTCGCCATGATGGTCCTGGCGGTGGTGCTGCTCGGCGTGATTTCCTTCACACGGCTGCCCATCGACCTCCTCCCCGATGTGAGCTTCCCGCGGCTGGTCATCTACACCACGTATCAGAATGTGGCTCCCCGCGAAGTCGAGCGGCTGATCACCGAGCGCATCGAGCAGCAGGGGGCCTCGGTGCCGGGAGTGGAGAAGGTCACCTCGGTGTCGCAGGACGGTGTGAGCCTGGTGACCCTGCGCTTCGCGTGGGGAACGGACATGGACTTCGCCGCGCTCAACGTGCGCGAGAAGCTGGACGAAATACGCACCGGGTTCCCCGAGACCGCGGAGCGCCCCACCATCCTGCGCGTCGACCCCCAGTCCGAGCCGATCCTGACGGTGTCGATCTCGGGAGGCGGCAGCCTGGTCCACAACAAGGACGTCGCCGAGCGCATCTTCCGCCGCCGGCTGGAGCAGCTCGACGGAGTGGCCCAGGCGGCCGTAACCGGAGGGCTCGACCGCCAGATCCAGGTCAATGTGGAACAGGAAAGGATCGAGGCCAACGGACTCACCCTGGACCAGGTGTCGGGCGCGATCCGCCAGGCCAACTACTCCGCCCGGGGCGGCACGATTCTGCGGGGACGATACCGGTATCCCCTGCGCACGCTGGGTGAATTCCAGACCGTCGACCAGATCAGGGATGTGGTCGTGGCGGGACAGGATATGGGTGGCGGAGGACGCAACCAGCAGGATGGCGATGACGAGCCGGCGTTCCGGCAGATCCGCGTCGCGGACATCGCGACCGTGGTGGACGGCTTCAAGGAGCGGGAGGAGATCGCTCGCTACAACGGGTCGGAATCGGTGGGGCTACTCGTTTTCAAGGAGTCCGGTGCCAACACGGTGGAGGTATCCGAGCAGGTGCAGGAAACGCTCGGACTGCTCAAGGACCAGTGGCCCAAGTTCAACGCCGAGATCCCCTACAACCAGGCCGCCTTCATCGACGAGTCGATCAGCAACGTGGTGCAGGCCCTGGTCTTTGGGGGGATCCTGGCCTTCATGGTGCTGTTCCTCTTCTTGCGCGACCCGCGCTATCCGGTGGCGATCGCGCTGGCGATCCCCATCTCGGTGATCGGCACCTTCGCCCTCATGGACGCCTTCGGGGTCTCGCTCAACATCATGAGCCTGGGGGGACTGGCGCTGGGTGTGGGAATGCTCGTGGACAACTCGATCATTGTGCTCGAGAACATCTTCCGGCACCGGCAGGCGGGCATGGGCATGCTCCAGGCCGCGGCCAAGGGCGCGGAAGAGGTGCAGGGAGCGATCACCGCCTCGACGCTGACGACGATCTCGGTCTTCGGCCCGATCATCTACGTGGAGGGCGTTGCGGGCGAACTCTTCGGCGCGCTCTCGCTGGCGGTGGCGTTCTCGCTCCTCTGCAGCCTGATGGTGGCGGTTACGCTCCTCCCCTCCATGGCCGCGCACTTCGGCGGTGGCGGAGACAGGGTGCCCGAGCCCGCCGCTCCCGCGCTGCCCCCCCCGCCGCCGCGGAACTTCCTGTTTCGGGTGGGCCGGGGCATTCGGTGGATCCTGCTGCTGCCGTTCCGGCTCATCGGGGGACTCTGGTCCCTGTGCGGCGAAGGGATCCGTTTCGGGCTGGAGCTCGCCGGGAAGATCCTGTCGGTCGTCTTCAGACCCTTCTTCAACGTCTTCGACCGGGTCTTCAACGTCTTTGCCGCCTGGTATCACGGAGTGCTGGCCCACTCCCTGAACCGTCGCGGAACGGTACTGGTGGTCGCGGGTGGGGCGCTCGGGGGCTGCGTGCTCCTGGCCTACTACTCCCTGGACCGCGATCTTCTTCCGGATGTGGACCAGGGCGCCTTCGATGTACGCCTGGAACTCGCCGAGGGCACCCAGCTGCAGATCACCGCCGACGAGGTGGCGGTCCTGGAAGAGAGCCTCGTAGAGGATCCCGATGTATTGGCCATCTTTTCCCACATCGGCCGTGAGGTGAAGGCCAGGGGAGACGAGGGCCAGGCGCGGGGGCTGAACACGGCCTCGGTGCAGGTACGGCTGAACGACGGCGCGGTTACCGAGGATGTGGTCGGGCGGATGCGGAGCATTGAGGAGAGGTTCCCCGCGGGCGCCATCGCCTTCGAGACCGGCCAGGCCACAGCGCTCGGACAGATTCTGGGCGGCGGCGAGGCGGACATTGCCGTGCGCGTGCGCGGCGAGGACATGGACCGGACCTTCCCCTTCGCCGAAGAGGTGCGAACCCGTCTCTCGACCCTTCCGGAGATCCGCAACGTGCGCGTCGGAACCGAGCGGGGGCAGCCGCAGTTCCAGGTGTCGGTCGATCGCGAGGCCGCCGCCAACTACAACGTTGATCCGCGGACGGTTGCGAACACCATCGAGGGGGCCATGAGGGGAGACCTGGCGACCGAATTCGTGGACTTCGACCGCAAGATCGCGGTCATGGTCCGGCTGCCGGACAACATGCGCTACAGCGCCGCGACGCTGGACGAGCTGAGCGTGCAGGGAATCCCGCTCCGCGAGCTGGTCACGATTCGTGAGACCCTGGGCCCGGCCGAGATCCGGCGCGAGGACCAGGGCCGCGTGGTGACGGTCTACGCGGATGTCGCGTCGGGCGGTCTGGACGGGGCCATCGCGGCCATCCAGGGGGTTATGCGGGAGTTGCCGGTTCCCATGGATGTGCGGTGGGACGTCGGCGGCGAGAACGAAGAGATGCAGAGATCCTTCCGCGACCTGGCCTTCGCCTTCGGGCTGGCGCTCCTCCTGGTCTACATGATCCTGGCGGCGCAGTTCGAGTCGTTCGTGCATCCCTTCACGATCCTCATGGCGGTGCCTCTGGCGCTGGTCGGGGCCGTGCTTGCGCTCGCGCTGACGGGACAGGGACTCAACACGATGAGCCTGATCGGGATCGTGATTCTGGTTGGCATTGTGGTCAACGACTCCATCGTCAAGGTGGACTTCATCAACCAGGCGCGTGCGCGTGGCAAGGCTCTGCGCGACGCGATCATGGAAGCCGGCGAAGTGCGCCTCAGGCCGATCATCATGACGACCGTCACCACGGTGCTGGGTCTCCTGCCGATGGCGTTGGGGCTCGGACGGGGGGCGGACCTGCGGGCGCCGATGGCGATTTCGGTGATCGGCGGGCTTATTGTGGCCACGGCCCTTACGCTGATTGTGGTGCCGGTGGTCTATTCGTTGGTGGAGGAGGTGCGGACGGGGTGGAGAAAACGCAGTGGCCGGACGCCCGAGGCAGGCGTCGCGGTCCGGGGAGGAGCGACCTCATGATCAAGCTGAGTGCGGGCCGCCCGGTGGCCGTCGCGATGGCGTACTTCGCCCTCGCGTTCCTGGGCCTGCGGGCGTGGCAGAACGTACCGATCGAACTCATGCCCAGTGCGCAGCTGCCTCGCCTGACGGTCTCGGGCAGCTGGTCGAGCGCATCTCCCGAGACGGTGGAAGCGTTTCTGACCGCGCCGGTGGAGGCGGAGATCCAGCTTGTCGCGGGCGTGGAGAAGGTGGAATCGCAGTCCCAGGAGGGATTCGCGGGGATCACTGTTCAGTTCAATCGCGACACGGACATGGACTTTGCCCGCCTGGATCTGGCCGAGCGTCTGGCCAACCTGGAGGAGAACGTGCTGCCCGACGGGGTCAGTGTCACGGTATCCCAGTACGAGCCGGAGGAAATCCGCCGTGAGCGGTACACGGCACTTCTGTCCTACACCTTCACCGGGCCGCGTACCCTCGAATCGCTGCGCGAGCACCTCGACGAGGTCGTGGTGCCGGAATTCAACCAGGTGATGGGGGTGGGCAAGGTCCAGGCGCAGGGAGGGAGGCTCAGGATCCTCGAGGTTGAGTTGGACAAGGAGGTGATGGCGGCGCTAGGGGTGTCATCGGGCGACGTGCGATCCAAACTGGGTTCCCTGGATCTCGTGGGCGAAGCCGGCGCGATCCGCGAGGGCGAACAGCAGTGGACGGTGACGATCCGGAACCGTCCCGCTTCGGCCCGGGACGTACGCGAGGCCATCATCAAATCGGACGGTGGACGCATCGTGCGCATCTCGGACATCTCGGTGGTGCGTCACACCTGGGAGGACGCGCGGAGTTTCTATCGGATCGACGCCCGGCCGGCAGTGCGGCTGCACATCCAGAAGGAGATGGGCAGCAACTCGGTCGAGGTGGCCGACCGGGTCAAGGAGCGGATGAAGCAGGTGGAGCTCCGCAATCCGCCCAACACGCGCTTCATCCTCGACCGGGACGAGAGCGCGGAGATCCGGCGCCAGATGGACGACCAGAAGCGCCGCGCGGTCGTCGCGATGCTCGTCGTCTTCGCCGTGCTCTTCCTCTTCCTCTCGTTTCGGGCCTCGCTGGTGGTCTTCGCGACGATCTTCTTCTCCGTCCTCATCGCCATCAACGTCATCTACTTCGCCGGGTACACCCTGAACCAGCTCACGCTGATGGGGCTGGCGGCGGGGTTCGGGCTCTACGTCGACAACTCCATCGTGGTGCTCGAGAACATCTACAGGCGATGGCAGGCGGGGCACTCGCGCAAGGACGCCATCATCGAGGGAGCGAGGCATGTGGTGCTTCCGATCATGGCGGCCACGCTCACCACCTTGATCGTATACGCGCCGTTCCTCTACCTGTCCGGCGAGCAGCGAGTTTACTACCTGCCGATGGCGGTCATGATCGTCCTCAGCGTCATCGGATCGGTCCTGGTGGCCTTTACCTTCATCCCCGCGCTGGTCGGGAAACTGCTTCCCCGGCGGGATCCGGCAACGCTGGATGGCAGCCCCCCCCGCGAAGCCGCCTACCAGCGCTTCTACCGGGGGCTTGTGACCCGCACCCTCAAATGGCCGTGGGTGACGGTGGCCATTCCGGTGTTGCTGCTGGCGGGTTCCTGGTACCTCTTCGACCAGAACGTGGCCCGAGGACGGATCTGGAGCGGTTGGGGCGGAGGCCAGTCCACGTACATCGACGTCATCATCCGGCTTCCCCGGGGCTCCGACATCGACCGCACCAACGATCTCACCAAGTTCTTCGAGGAGCGGCTCCTCCAGATGCCAGAGATAAAGTCTTTCGAGACCACCGTGGAGCCCACCCGGAGCAGCACCCGGGTCGGCTTCCCGCGGGAGCTTGAACACACAGACGTGCCGGTGCGCATCAAGGAGCAGCTCTTCGCGTACTCGCTCGGATTCGCGCGCGCCGAGGTGCGGGTCTACGGATACGGCCCGTCCTTCTACGGCGGCGGGGGGGGTGGGGGAGGGAACTACCACATCGATATCTTCGGATACAACTACGAGAAGGTGCGGGACATCGCCGAGGTCCTCGGAGCCCGACTCCGGCGGCAGGCGCGCATCAGGGACGTGGATACCAACTCGGACTTCAGGTACGGCAGCGACCGTGCCACCGAGTTCGCGGTGGTCATCAACCGCGATGTCGCGGCGCAGCACGGGATTCCGGTGTCCCATCTGGCCCGTCAGATCAACGACGCGGTGCGAGGGCAGGTCGACGGGGCCACGATCAAGATGGGGGGCGACGAGATCCGCTACGAGGTGAAGATCGAAGGCTACCGGGAGACAGACCTGCACGAGCTGAAGAAGACACTGGTTCTGACCCCGACGGGGGACCCGATCCGCCTGGGAGAGCTCATCACCATCGAGGAGCGCAATCTGCTCTCCAGAATCATGCGGGAGGACCAGCAGTACCGGCGGCGGGTGAGTTACGAGTTCCGCGGGCCGTACAAGTTGGGGGACCTGGTGCACACCAGCTTCGTCGAAGCGACCGACGTGCCGCCGGGCTACCGGGTCGAGAAGGCGGGAGGCTATTCCTGGGGCCGTGAGGACCAGAACCAGATCCTGATGGTGCTGGGGGTGGCGATCTTCCTCGTCTTCATGGTTACGTCGGCGCTCTTCGAATCGGTGCGTCTCCCGCTCTGCGTGCTGCTCACGGTGCCGATGGCGCTGATCGGGGTCTTCATGATCTTCTTCTACACCGGGGCCAACTTCACCCGCGAGGCGTACATCGGCGTGATCATGATGGGAGGGATCGTTGTCAACGCCGCCATTCTCCTGGTCGATCACATCAACCGGGTGCGGCGGGAACACGGACTGGGCCTGAAACCGTCGATCCTCAGGGGCACCATGGAACGGGTACGCCCGATCCTCATGACCTCGATCACGACCATCGGGGCGCTGCTGCCCCTGGTGCTCTTCAGCCCGTCGGCGAACGCGAACATCTGGAACGCGCTCGCGTATACGCTGATCGGGGGACTGACGGCGTCCACCTTCCTGGTGCTGACGGTCACGCCGGCGCTGTACCTGCTGTTTACGCGCGGGATGCCCGATGTGGTGCAGGGGGTGCCGGTGGGAGGAACGGCGGGGTCGGAGCGCGGTGGAGGTGCTGCCGCATAGCCCCGTGTGGACCGATCGCCAGGGGCTGACAAGCCTGCGATGAGGCTCCGCTTCGCCCCCTCACCGACGGGGTACCTCCACGTCGGCGGCGCCCGTACGGCCCTCTTCAACTGGCTGCTGGCGCGCCGGGGCGGGGGGACGTTCGTGCTGCGCATCGAGGACACGGACCGGGATCGCAGCCGTCCCGAGCACGTCGAGGCGATCCTGAACGGACTGACGTGGCTGGGGATTGACTGGGACGAGGGACCGTACTTCCAGGCCGCGGGGGTGGAGCGCCACCGGGCCGATGCGCTGCGGTTGCTGGCCGAGGGGCGGGCGTATCGGGACTTCACGCCGCGCGAGGAGTTCGAGCGGGCGCGCGACGCGGCGGTGGCGGCGGGGAGCGGGGCGGTCACCCGCCTCTCGCGGGACCTGGCCACGCGCGTCCCGCCCGCCGAACAGGAAAGGCGAGCCGTGGCCGGAGACCCCTTCGCGGTCCGTTTCCTGGTCCCTGACGGCACGACCTCGTGGCGGGACCTGGTGCACGGCGACACGCGCTTTGCCAACGCCGAAATCGACGACTTCGTGATCCTGCGGAGCGACGGCACCCCCACCTACAACCTCGCGGTCGTCTCGGACGATGCCCACACGGCCATCACCCACGTGCTGCGCGGCGACGACCACCTCTCGAACACGCCCAAGCAGATCCTGCTCTACGAGGCGCTCGGCCACCCGGTCCCCGCATTCGGCCACCTCCCCATGATCCTCGGGCCCGACGGGAAGCGGCTCTCCAAGCGCCACGGCGCCCGCGCGGTGGAGGCGTTCGAAGGGGAAGGGGTCGTCGCGGACGCGATGGTCAACTTTCTCGCGCTCTTGGGCTGGTCGCCCGGCACCGACGAGGAACTGCTGTCGCGGGACGAGCTGGTCGAGCGGTTCGCGCTGGAACGCGTCCTCAAGAAGGAGTCCGTCTTCGACCCGGCCAAGCTCTTCTGGATGAACGGGCAGTACATCGCGCGGATGGCGCCGGTGGAGCTGGCGGCCGCGCTGCGCGACGCGCTCGGTCGCGATGGGGTCGCCCCCGGCGAGATCGCCCTCAACGAGGAGGCGTTCGCGCGCATGGCCGCCGCGCTGGCGCCCCGGAGCCGCACCTTCACCGAGATGGCGCGGATGTCGCGGCCGTACGTCGGGCCGGTCCGCGACTACGACCCGAAAGCGACGAAGAAGAACTGGTACCGCGACCCGGCCGCGACGACGCGTGTGCTGACAGCGGTGCGTGACAAGCTGGCCGGGATGGCGTGGGAACCGGACGCGCTCGAAGGAGAGCTGCGCGCGCTGGCGGGGGAGTTGGGGGTGGGGGCGGGGCAGGTCTTTCAGCCGCTGCGCGTGGCGCTTACGGGGGTGGCCGCGTCGCCCGGGATCTTCGATGTGCTGCTCATTCTGGGGCGGGAGCGGTCGCTGGCGAGGGTGCAGCGGGCGCTGCTGAGTATCGCGGGCAGTCAGTAGGGCTCGGGATCCGGCATTACACCGGATGGGCGGCCCCGCCTGCTCCGGCTTCGCATGTAGCCGCCCAGCGGGCCGTGCATCTACGCCCCTTTTCCGGTCAAGGCTCCCGCAGGTGCCCCAACGCCTCCTTCAATTCCAGCCTGGCCCGGTGGATGTACGTCTTCACCGTCCCCAGCGGCAGGTCCATGATCTCCGCGATCTCGTTGTAGGAATAGCCTTCCACGTGGCGCAGCAGCGTCACCTCCCGGTAGTGCGGCCGCAGCCTCCCGATCGCGGCCTCGATCTGGCTGCCGAGTTCCTTGTTCTCCACGTACGCATCGGGCCGCTCGTCCCTCGACTCGACGACGGGTTGCGTCCTTGCCTGGGCCTCTTCGGTCAGCGCATATCGGGATCCCTGCAGCGAAACCGTATCGATGCGCTTCCGGCGCAGGTGGTCGATGGTGAGGTTGTGGGCGATCTTGAAGATCCAGCTGGAGAACTTGTAGCTGGGATTGTACTTGTCGATTGCCCGGAAGGCCCGGATGAACGTCTCCTGGGACAGGTCCTCCGCCAGGGCACGATCCCGCACCATGCGGTAGACCACCGAGAAGACCGGCCGTTCGTATCTTTGCAGCAGTTCCCTGAACGCGCTTTCGCGGCCGGCGGCGGCCTGTGCCGCGAGAGCCTTGTCGTCAGGGGAAGGATTGTTCAACAGGTTCGCTGCGTTTCGCGGGCGCGGATTCCCGGCGCCACGAGGCGCGGAGTGCGACCGCTGGAACGTATCGTGGATTCCAATATACTCGAACGGGGGTTCCGACCTTGATCGTCCCACCCCGGGCCGACCCGGCCAGTGGCCGCGAACGCGCCGCGCAGGTGCGCACGATCTTCAGCGAGATCGCCCACCGCTACGACCTTCTCAACCACGTCCTGAGCCTGAACATCGACAGGAGGTGGCGCCGGCGGGCCGTCGCCGCGCTCGACTGGGAACGCGCGCCCGGGGGGACCTACCTGGACGCCTGCGCCGGCACCTTCGACCTTGCGCTTACACTCGCCGGCCGGAAGGGGTTCCACGGTCGCGTGATCGGTGCGGACTTCGCCCTGCCGATGCTGGCGCGCGGTCGCTCCAAGATCGATGGCCACCCGGTCGGCCCCGTGTGCGGCGACACGCAGCGCCTGCCGTTCCGCGGCGGTTCGTTTTCGGGCGCGATGGTGGGATTCGGGGTGCGAAACCTGTCCGATCTCGCGGCCGGGTTCCGGGAGCTGTGCCGCGTGCTGGAGCCGGGCGGCCGGCTCGTGATCCTGGAGTTCACCGTGCCCCCCGGAAGGCTGCTCCGCGCGGCCTACATGGTGTACTTCAACCACATCCTGCCCCGCGTGGGGCGGCTGGTGTCGGGGCATCCGTGGGCGTACAGCTATCTGCCCAGGTCGGTGCGGGACTTTCCGGGTCCGGACGCGCTGGCGGAGCTGCTGCGCGAGGCCGGCTTCGATTCGGTGGAGTGGCGTCTGGTCAGCGGGGGGATCGCGGCGATTCACGTGGCGGCGAAGGCTCCCGGGGCGGGGGCGGGGGATCCTCCTCCAGAATCGTGACGTTGCCCAGCTCTCCGGGGGAGCCGTCGAAGCGGGTCGTGTCGCCCAGGAGCAAGATCGTCATGCGGGCCGGGTCGAGCTCGGCGCGGAACACCTCGTGGACGGCTCCGGGCGTGACCTGCTGGATGCCCCGCAGGTACCGTTGCAGCCAGTCCTCGGGGAGGTCGAGGTTGCGGTAGGTCATGCTGCGGGCGACCACCTGCCCCGGCGTGCCGAAGTTGAAGACGAAGCCGTTGACCGCCTCGTCGACGACGCGCGACACCTCTTCCCCGGAGGGCGGCGCGTCCCTCATTGACCCGAGCACTTCGAGCAGGAGCCGGGCCGCGGCCAGCGTACTCTCCGGCCTGGTCCGCGTCACGGCGCCGATCAGTCCATCGTTCTTCCTGGAGGTGGTCCATAGCGACGATGCACCGTACGCCAGCCCCTCCCGGGTCCGCACCTCGGCGTTGAGGCGGCTGGAAAGCCCCGAAGCCCCCAGGATCGAATTGCCGATGCGCGAGGCGAAGTAGGCGGAGGTGTCGCCCTGGCGCAGCGAACTGGAGTGCGCGGCGATCACCACGCTCTGCTCGATCGCCTTGTGCATGACGAACACGCCCGGTTCGCGGCGGATATCGGGGGTGGGGTACTCGTCGAGGTTGCCGGAGCAGGGCGGCCAGTCCGACAGGATCTCTTCGAGCAGCGCCTTGGCACGGTCCCACTCCACATCGCCGGCCACGCCCAGCACCATGTTCCCGGGACAGGTCACCGCCTCGTGCACATGGCGCAGCCGCTCCTCCGCCAGGTCGCCGGGCTCGAGATCGTCCACGGCCATCTCCCAGCCGACGGGATGGTCGCCGTACATGAGCCGGTTGAAGCGGCTGTACGCCAGAGACGCGGGATCGTCGCCGCGCCGCCGTACGCGCTCCATTTCCGCGCCCCGCCAGAGCTCGACCTGCGCCGAATCGAACCGGGGCTCGCGCAGCATCTCCGCCCAGAGCGGCACGGCCTCGTCCAGGTGCCCGGTCAGGGAATTGACCCATGAGGAGGCGCTGCCGCCCCCCTGTCCGAAGCTCATCGCCAGCGCGAGCGACTCAATGCGCACGTCGACCGAGTCGGGCGGCAGGGATGCCGTCCCGCCGCTCCGAAGCAGGTTGGGCATGGACGAGGCAGCCGCCAGGTAGTCGCGGGGAAGGTTGCCCACTCCTCCCTTGAAGACGGCGTAGAAGGTGACCAGCGGCAGCTCGTCGTTCGGGAGGAAGTAGACGGGCACGCCCCTGACGTTTTCCTCGCGGGGCCGGATGGGGGTGAAGCGAAGCTCGGGGACCTCGAGGGACGCGATCCGATCGCGCACGGACTGCTGCGCGGCGCCTGGGCCGGGCGAGGCGAGTGCCAGCAGCGTGGCAGTGGCGGCGGTCGTCCAGACCCACCTGCGGGCGGACCCTCGGTTGACGGTGAGCGCGGACGTCGCAGCTGGCGAAGGGGCGCCGTCGGCGGAGGGTGCGTGCCTCACGGCGAGCCCCCCTTTCGCACCATCGTGGCCACCGTCCGGCTGCCTGCATTCAGATACTTCACGGCCACCCTCTGCACCTCCTCGGGCGTGACCTCCAGGATCCGCCGGGAAAGCCGGAAGGTCTCGCGCCAGTCCCCGAACATGGCCTCCGACTCGGCCAGCTGCATGCCCAGTTGCAGGCTCGACGACAGCCGGCGGAACTCGCCGGCACTGATCTGGTTCTTGATCCGTGTTAGCGCGGCCGGGTCGGGGGGATGTGAGCGTATATCACCCAATTCCTGATAGATAGCGAGTTCCAGTTCATGCGTCGTGTGAGGATCTCTGGGGACCGCGTTCACCATGAACAGCCCCGGGTGCGCGAAAGCAGGACCCAGGTACGCCGAGACGTGGATGGCCGACCGATCCCCGGCGACCAGCCGCCTGTAGAGCCGCGTGCTCCTGCCCGCGGTGAGCAGAGACGCCAGCATCTGGAGCGCGGGTGCGTCCTCGTGAAGTCCCGACACCGCTCGCCACCCGATCATCAGCCGCGGCTCGGCATCGAACTCGACGGTGACGCGGCGCTCGCCGGCCTGCTCGGGCTCGCGCGCCAGAACCGGCGGCGCCGGACGCCCCGACGGCACCGCGCCGAAGTACTCCTCCGCCCACGCCACGACCCGGTCCGGGTCCACGTCGCCGACGACGGCGGCCACTGCATTGCGGGCGCCGTAGTAGTCGCGGAAGTACTCCGTCACCTGGCCGCGCGACATGTACTCCAGGTCGGCCGCGTGACCGATCACGGGCACACCGTAGGGATGCACCTGGAAGGCGGTGGCCAGCAGGGCAGTCTGGACGATCCCGCCCGGACTGGTTTCCAGACGTGTGCGCCGCTCCTCGTACACCACGTCCAGCTCGGTATGGAAACCGCGCAGCACCGGGTTCCGCATGCGGTCGGACTCCAGGGCGAACCACAGTTCGAGCCGGTTCGCGGGAAGCTCGATAAAGTACCGCGTGGCCTCGTACGAGGTGGTGGCGTTGAGCCCCCGGCCCCCGGCGGACGACAGAATGCGGGCGTATTCGTTGGGGACGGCGTAAACCTCGGCCTGGTCCTCGAACGAGTCCAGGGCTTCGGTGAGGTGCCGCACTCGGGCGGTGTCGGGGCGGGGACGGGCGAGTTCGGCGAGCAGCGAGTCGTGGGCCGCGTCGGCGGCGGCGAGGAGGGGCGCCTCCAGCGTGGGATCGGTGGTGCCGATCTCGCGGGAGCCCTTGAAGAGCATGTGCTCCAGGACATGCGCGATCCCGGTGTTGCCGAGGTGCTCGTTGACCGAGCCGACGGGGTAGTGGACGACCAGGGAGACGGTGGGGGCCTGGCGGCGCGGCAGGATGAGGAAGGTCATGCCGTTGTCGAGGACGTGCCGGACGACCGGGAGCTGTTCGCCGGGGGCGGGGGCGGGGGATGGGATCTGGGCCGCGAGGGGCGGGGCGGGGAGGAGGGGGAGGAGGACGAGGGGGGCGGCGGTGGGTTTCATGGGAGCGCGCTCCCGTCCTGGCAGCGCGGACACACGAAGGCCGAGCGGCCGCCGAAGACGATGCGTTCGATGGGCGTGCCGCACCGGGTGCAGGGCTCGCTCTCGCGTCCGTAGGCGTGCAGCGCGCGGCCGAAACGGCCCTCTTCCCCGTTGGCGTCGCGGTAGTTGCGGAGGGTTGTGCCGCCGGCCCGTATCGCGTTTCGCAGCACGCGCCGGAGCGCCCGGTGCAGTCTGGCGGCGGCGGCCTTGCCGATCGCGTTGGCGGGGGTTCGGGGGTGGATGCGGGCGAACCACAGCGCCTCGACCGCGTAGATGTTTCCGACACCGGCGAGGCGGCGCTGGTCCAGGAGGAGCGACCGGATGGGGGACCTCGAGCGGGCCAGAATGCCGTGCAATCGTTTCGCAGTGAAGCCGTGCGCCAGCGGTTCCGGGCCCAGGCGGCGGGACCAGCGTGTCCACTCGGTGGCCGGGACCGCCGTAAGGCAGCCGAAGCGGCGCACATCGTCGTAGATCATCCACCCGCCGTCTTCGAGGTGGAAGACGACGGCGGGGTGGGTGGACCCCGACTCCGTTTCGGCGTCCACGCCCGTCATGAAGCGGCCGCTCATCCCCAGGTTGACCACCAGGCGCAGCGAATCCGCGAAGGTGAAGACCACGTTCTTCCCCCGCCGCCCCACCCCCCGGAACTCCCGCCCGGCCACCGCTTCTGCAAATGGCTCCACCGGACCCCGCACCACGTCCTCCCGCACCACCTCGACACGCCGGACGACCCTGCCCGGAAGGACGGAATCCAGCCCCCGCGCGATGGTCTCGGCCTCGGGGAGTTCAGGCAACGCGCCAGCCTTCCGTGAAGGGAATTCCGTCCACGGGCCGTTCGTCCACGCCGAAACCGGGAATCCCCGCCACCGCGCCTACTCCAGCGCCACCGCGGTCCCGCTGGTGGAGACCATGAGCATCCCGCCCGTCTTGCCCAACACCTCATAGTCCAGGTCCACCCCGATGACCGCGTTGGCGCCACGCGCGCGCGCCTCGGCCGACATCTCGCGCAGAGCCTCCTCGCGCGCCTCGCGCAGGCTGTTCTCATACGCCTTGGAGCGGCCGCCCACGATGTCCCGGAATCCCGCCATGATGTCCTTGAAGACGTTCGCGCCGATGATCGCTTCTCCCGTCACGATCCCCAGGTATTCCCGGACCCGGCGTCCTTCGAGTGTTGGTGTTGTTGTGATGACCATGATTGCCTCTCTTCTCCTGATCTGGTTTTGAATTCCCGCACCATCCGGTTTCCAATCTGACTAACTACTTGACTAACTTCGCCGCTCCTCCTCGCGCCAGCCGATGTCACGGCGGAAGCACTTGCCCTCGAATGCGATCGCGTCCGCGGCACGGCGGCTGGCCTCGCATGCACTGCCGAAGTCCGGAGCCACCGCCGTCACCGCCAGCACCCGTCCCCCGGAGGTGACCAGATGCCCATCCTCCAGCGCGGTCCCGGCATGAAAGACCTGCACACCATCCCCCATCTCCGGGATCGACACCGGCGCGCCCCTGCCGTACGACCCCGGATACCCGGCAGCGGCCAGAACAGTCGTCACCGTCGCCCCCTCCGCGAAGACCGGCTCATGCCCGGCCAGCCCCCCACCCCCCGCCACCGCCATCATCGGCTCGAGCAGCGAAGACTCCAGCAACGGCAACACCGCCTGCGTCTCCGGATCGCCGAAGCGGCAGTTGAATTCCACCACCTTCGGCCCGTCGACCGTGATCATCAGTCCCGCGTAGAGCAGGCCCCGGAACGGACACCCCGCCTCCGCGAGCGCACTCAAGACCGGCGCCACGACCGCATCCCCCACCTCCGTCATGAGCCCGTCGGTCACGAACCCGACCGGCGCATACGCCCCCATCCCCCCGGTGTTCGGCCCGGTGTCCCCCTCGCCGATGCGCTTGTGGTCCTGCGAGGGCAGCAGCGTCACATACTCCTCGCCGTCCGCGATGCAGAAGACCGACAACTCCTCGCCCTCCATGAACTCCTCGATCACCACGCGGCTCCCCGCCTCCCCGAAAGCCCCCCCGAGCATCTCGCGCGCAGTCCGCACCGCCTCCGGCACCGTCGCGCACACCACCGCCCCCTTGCCCGCGGCCAGACCCGACGCCTTCACCACCACCGGCGCCCCCCACGCATCGATGCAGGCGGTCGCCCGGTCCGCATCCGTGTGCACCTCGTACCCCGCCGTCGGCACTCCGGCGCCCGCCATCAGATCCTTCGCAAAGGCCTTGCTCGACTCGATCCGCGCGGCCCCCGCCGAGGGCCCGAACACAGGAACCCCACGCTCTTCCAGCCGGTCGCCAAGCCCCGCCGCAAGCGGCCCCTCGGGCCCAACGACCGCGAGATCGATCCGCTCCGCAGCCGCCCACGCCGACAGCCCCGCCGCATCCCCCGGCGCGATGTCCACGGCCGTGCACTCGCCCGCCATCCCCCCGTTCGGCCTTGTCACGTAGAAGCTCGCGCCAGGCGCGTCACGACGGAGCTTCCAGAGCAGCGTGTGCTCCCGCCCGCCGTTGCCCGCAATCAGAATGCGCATCGGCCCCCGGTCACTTCTTGAAGGAATCCATGAAGCTGCCGCCCACCCGCTTGGCCGCATCCGCCATCTGGTCCATGAAGTCCTTCGCGCCCTCCTTGTAGGCGCCTGCCGCCTCGGACACATCCTCGGCGTAGGTCGGGTCGGGGTCGCCGCGGCGCTGGTAGTCGCCCCTGAGTACCCGGTCGTACTCGCCCGCCTCGATCCAGGCACGCACCTCGGCCAGCCTGAGCACCCAGAACGGATGGGTCTCGCCGAGCAGGTTCAGGACCTTGAACACCTGGTCGGCCATGTCCCCCGAGACCTGGTACTCCTCTGCCTGGCGGATGAACTCGGGGAGCGAGGTATCTTCTTCGCTGCCGCCTCCGGCCATCTTGAGCATCGACGACATGACCGTCTCCGGGTCCTGGATCGCGAGCAGCCCCGCCCGGTCCGCCGACAGCTCGCTCTTGCGATTCCACTCCAGCAGCCCCACGAGAATGGCCCGCGCCGCGAGTCCCACGATGGGAAAGCCCAGTTTGGCGAGTTCGACCAGGAGCTGCGTCATGGTCTTGTAGAGGACGTGGTCGCTCAT
Source organism: Longimicrobiales bacterium (assembly GCA_951828585.1). Classification (GTDB taxonomy): domain Bacteria; phylum Gemmatimonadota; class Gemmatimonadetes; order Longimicrobiales; family Gaopeijiaceae; genus Bin94. The sequence goes on along the minus strand of OX639991.1, from coordinate 3,826,212 downwards.
GACATGACCGAGCTCGTGGCCCATCACGTACGAGATCTGTTTGTCCGACAGCAGTTCCACCGACCCGGAGTTCATGATGATGAACGGATCTTTCATCCCGTAGGCGCCGGCGTTGACGATCGGGTTCTGAGCCACGAAGAGCGGGTAGCGCGATGGTGCGTCCAGCGTGTCGCACACCTCGCAGTAGAGGTCCCAGAGGCGGGGGAACTGATTGGGCCCGACCCGCACCGCGTTCGCCTGGAATGCCAGCCGGATGGGCTTTTCGCCGAAGAAGCCGAAGAGCGCGCGCAGCACCTGGTCGAAGAGGGGAAGCTTGCGGAGCGCGGCGAGGGCGGCGCGGTCGGCCGGGTGTTCCCAGACCCTGGACGAGATGTCGGTCAGGACGCGCTTCGTGCCGGTGTCTCCGCCGTTTCCGCCTTCGCCGCCGTTGCCGTTGCCGTAGTCGTAGTCAAAATCGTATTCGGTCATGTCATATCCCTCAGGTGAGTGCGTGTTGCGAGGCGTGACGCCGGTCACGGTTTCCCATACGAAGGGCCCGGGTCAGGTCTTCCAGGAGGTCGTCGCAGTCCTCGACGCCCGCGGACAGGCGCACCAGCCCGTTGGTGATGCCCATGCGCAGCCGCTCGGGCTCGGGAACCGACGCATGAGTCATGAGCGAGGGTACGCAGATCATGGACTCGACGCCGCCCAGGCTCTCGGCCAGGCGGAAGATGCGGGTCCCTTCGGCCAGCCGCCTGGCATCGTCCTCGGCGAGCTCCGCCGAAACCATGCCCGTGAACCCGGTCATCTGGCGGTGGGCCAGGGCGTGTTCCGGATGGGAGGGGAGGCCGGGGTAGTGGACGGCGCGGACCGCGGGGTGCGTCCGCAGGAACTCGGCGATCCGCATCCCGTTTTCGTTGTGGCGCGCCATGCGCAGGTGCAGGGTCTTCGTGCCGCGGAGCGTCAGCCAGGAATCCATGGGACCCGGGATCGGACCGGTGGACTTGCGCACGAAGTGGATCTCCTCGGCCAGGGCGTCGTCGTCGAGGACCAGGATGCCCCCGAGCACGTCGGAGTGGCCGTTCAGGTACTTGGTGGTCGAGTGGACGACGATGTCGGCGCCCAGCGTGAGCGGCTTCTGGTTGCAGGGAGACGCGAAGGTGTTGTCGACGCAGAGGATCGCGCCTGCCGCGTGTGCGATGTCGGCGGCGGCCGCGATGTCGGTGATCCGCATGAGGGGATTCGTGGGGGTCTCCAGGTGGACCAGCCGGGTCGCGCCGGGGCGGATGGCGCCCTGGAGCGCGCCGGGGTCGCGGGAATCGACCAGCGTGACCTCGATCCCGAGCCGGTCGAGCACCTGGGTGAACATGCGCGTGGTGCCCCCGTAGAGGTTCTCCTCGCTCACGATGTGGCCGCCCGCCGCGACCACCTTGGCCACGCATTCGATGGCGGCCAGTCCGCTCGAGAATGCGACGCCGTGGGCGCCCTCTTCCAGCGCCGCGATGTTGGCTTCGGCGGCCTCGCGGGTGGGGTTCTGCAGGCGCGCGTATTCGTAGCCCTTGTGGCGGCCGAGGCCTTCCTGCACGTAGGTGGAGGTCTGGAAGACCGGGGTGGCGAGCGCGCCGGTGACGGCCTCGGGGGACTGGCCCGCGTGAACGCAACGGGTTCCGAATCGGTCCGTGGGGTCGGACAAGCGGCTGTCTCCGGAGGGGTGGTGGGAGGGTGGCGGGGGGGCGCGCGTGGTGTCTGAATCTAGCAGTCCATGGATGAATCCGCGCGAAATGCGGGGGTGTTTTGCGCGGGCAGCCGGTGCTTCGCGGCGATGACGGCGTGTGGTTTGCAACGACGGCGGGGAGATCGGCAGTCCAATGGTGCATGTGGACAGGGTTGGAAGTTCTTCAGCAATTCAGGCAGAGGAGGGAGAATGAGGATTATCAAGGGTTGCTTCGTCGTGGCGACCGTCCTTGCGCCGATGGCCGGTGCGGCAAGCCAGGAGACCATCGGCCCGACGGGGATCCGCACCCTGATCCGGGACAGCGCGGGCATACGCATCATCGAGAACGCCCGTCCGCCGGAGGGATCACGGCTGGACTGGCGGCTGGGGCCGGAGCCGCTGGTTTCGATCGGGCGGATGGCGGGCGAGGAACCCTATCTGTTTCACCGGGTCTTCGGCGCCACGATGCTCTCCGATGGGCGGATCGTGATCGGAGACGACGGACCCAAGGAATTGCGGGTCTTCGATCGCGATGGAATCCACCTGGAGACGTGGGGGGGACAGGGGGAAGGCCCGGGAGAGTTTGTTGGCGGCCAACTCTGGGGACTGGCCCCGCTGCCCGGTGACTCGATCATCGTATTGCAATACTGGTTTCCGGAGCTGACCGTCTTCGGCCCGGACGGGGAACTCCTGCGCCGGTTCATCCCGGAGAGGAGCCGGTGGGACTACTGGGGGGATCGACGCAGTCATCTGTGGCCGCTCGCCGTGTCGCGTAATGGGTTGATTCTGGCAGGCCAGGACGATGTTTACTTCGACCCGGGGGATGTGGAAGTCTGGGATGCGGGGGGAGAGCTTCGCGGCTCGCTGGGCGCGCATCCGGGACGTGAACGGACTCGTCGAGGCGATGACGATCCCGGGCCTCCGATGTTCGGGCGCACCGTGCGCCAGCAATCCTGGGGCGACCTGTTCATCATCAGTACGAACCACCGCTACGAGATCCGCGCGTTCGCGCTGGACGGCTCGCTGGCCCGGATCGTCCGCATGGAGCTCGTGTTGCGTGCGCCGAGCGACGCTCACGTCGAGGCGTACATCGAAGACCGGCTGTCGCGGATTCCGAGTGACCGCGCGGACCTCCGAGCGGAGCGCCAAAGGGGAATGCGCTCCATGCCGCTGGCCGAACACCTGCCGGCCTTCGCCGCCGTCAGGGGCGATGACGCCCTGGGCCACCTCTGGGTCTACGAATACGAGGCGCCCGGGGAGGAAGAGCCCGGCACGCTCATTACCGTTTTCGATCCGGGGGGCCGGGTGCTCGGGTTCTTCGAGATTCCCGAGGGGATGAGGATCATGGAAATCGGGGCGGACTACATTCTGGCCCGCACCGAGAATGACCTCGGGGTCCACTCGGTGCAGTTGTGGCCGCTGGAGCGGGGGGGCTGATCCGTGCACGAATCGGCGCGCAGGCTCCCGTGCGATTCAACAAGAGAATGAGGTGGAGAATGAGGATTATCGAGGGTTGCTTCGTCGTTGCGGCCGTCCTTGCGCCGATGGCCGGTGCGGCAAGCCAGGAGACCGTGGGCCCGACCGGGATCCGTGTGCTGATCCGGGACAGCGCGGGTATCCGCATCATTGAGAACGCGCGGCCGCCAGAGGGGTCGCGGCTGGACTGGCGGCTGGGGCCGGAGCCGCTGGTGTCGATCGGGCAGATGGACGGCGAAGAGCCCTACCTGTTTGGCGACATCTTCGATGGCGTGGTGCTATCCGACGGGCGGATCGTGATCGGCGACGACGGACCCAAGGAGTTGCGGGTCTTCGATCGGAATGGAAACCACCTGGAGACCTGGGGTGGACGGGGGGAAGGGCCGGGGGAGTTTAGCCCCAACCAGCTCTGGGGGATGGCCTCGCTGCCGGGCGACTCGATCATCGTATGGCACTTCGGGTACCCGGAGCTGATCGTTTTCGGCCCGGACGGGGAGTTCCTTCGGCGCTTCATCCCGGAGAGGAGCCTTTGGGACAAGGTGAGTCGCCGTGAACACTTCTGGCCGCTCGCGGTATCGCGCGACGGTTTGATTCTGGCAGGCCAGGACATACTCTACGTCCACCCCGGCACGGTGGAAGTCTGGGACGCGGGAGGAGGGCTGCGGGGTTCGCTCGGAAAGCACCCCGGCCAGGAAGTCCATAGTCGTGACCCTGATGACAACACGCCCCTGAACTTCGCGCGCTACGCTTTTCGGAAACCCTGGGGCGATCTCTTCGTCATCAATACCAATCACCGCTACGAGTTCCGCGCCTTCGCGCTGGACGGCTCGCTGGCCCGGATCGTCCGGCGGGAACACGAACAGCGAAAGCCGACCAGGGCCCTTGTCGAGGCGCACATCGAGAGCCGGATTGGCCCGGGTGACGAGGATTGGCGAGTGCGCTCACGCAAACGGTACCGTTCCGCGCCGGTTGCGGAACACCTGCCGGCCTTCGCCTACGTCAGGTCCGATCCCCTGGGCCACCTCTGGGTCTATGAATACGAGGCCCCCGGAGAGGAAGAACCGGGCACGCTCGTCACGATCTTCGATCCTGAGGGCAGGGTACTCGGGTTCTTCGAGATTCCAGAGGGGATGAGGATCCTGGAGATCGGGGCGGACTACATTCTGGCCCGCACCGAGAATGACCTCGGGGTCCACTCGGTGCAGCTCTGGCCGCTGGAGCGGTGAGTTCAGGAGCGGAATATGGCCGTATGGGCATCACGACCCATATCGCCCATATCGCCAACGGTTCACGACCCTTTGAAGGATCGCCAGCGGTTCGCGGCTCCACCATGCTTTGTCCGATCTCCCGTCGGCGCTAGCTTTGCCGTAAGGTCCGCACCACCCGCTCCCCCCCCTCCCGCAAGCCGCCACCACGCCGCCCCACCATGCCGATCCGCCTTCCACCCGACCTCATGGTCAGCGTTTCCGGCTTCCGGGGGCGCGTGGGGGCAGGCGTGACCCCCGAACTGTTTGCGGGCCTGGCCGCCGCGTACGGCTCCTTCCTGCAAGCCGAGGGGTATGGCAACCACGTCGTCATCGGACGCGACTCGCGCACGTCGGGGCCGATGCTGGCGCGCGCCGCCGTCGCGGGACTGCTCTCCGTAGGGTGCAGGGTGACCGAACTCGGGATCGTGCCCACGCCCACATTGATGCTGGCCGTGCGAGACACCGGGGCGGCGGGGGGACTGGGGGTGACCGCGAGCCACAACCCCGCCGAATGGAACGCGCTCAAGTTCGCCGTGAAGGGCGGGACGTTCCTTCCGCCCGACCGCATGGAGCGCTTCCAGGCTCTGGTCCGTGGCGAGGACCCCGGCCGCGCCCCGTGGGACCGCATCGCCACCCCCACCCGGGACGATTCCTGGCCGCAGCGCCATCTCGAACGCATCCTCGACCTCCCCTTCCTGAACCTCGACCGGATCCGCGCAGGGCGCATCCCGGTCGCGCTGGACTGCGTGAACGGGGCGGGGGGCGTGATCATGCCGGAGTTGCTCGCGCGGCTGGGCTGCGAGGTGCACGGCACGGGCCTCGAACCCGACGGCCGCTTCCCGCGCGACCCGGAACCCACGGCCGCGAACCTGAGCGGGCTGGGCGACCTGGTCACCGCCAGCAGGGCCCGGATCGGCCTCGCCGTGGACCCGGACGCGGACCGTCTCTCGCTGGTGGACGAACGGGGCCGTGCCCTGGGCGAGGACCTGACGCTCGCGCTCGCGGCGGACGTCGTGCTCGCCAGACGGCCGGGCGCCGTTGTGACGAACCTGTCGACCAGCCGCGTGCTCGACGATGTGGCCGCGAAGCACGGCTGCCGCGTGATCCGCGCCCCGGTCGGCGAGATCAACGTGGTTGTGCGGATGATGGCGGAGGAGGCGGTGGTGGGGGGGGAGGGCAACGGCGGCGTGATCGTGCCCGCGCTCCACAACACGCGGGATGCGCCGGTGGGGGCCGCACTCCTTCTCCAATACCTGGCCGACGAGCCCGGCGTCCCCCTCTCGGAGCGGATCGCCCGTCTTCCCTCGTATAAGATCGTCAAGGAGAAGGTGAGTTTCCCCCGCGACCGCCTGGACGACGCCTACGCCGCCCTCGTTCGCGACCTCCCGCCCGGCGACTCCGACGGCAGTGACGGCCTGCGCCTGGAGTGGCCGGCGGAGGCCAGCTGGCTCCACGTCCGCCCCTCCGGCACCGAACCTGTCGTGCGGCTGATCGCCGAGGCCCGCGAGCCCGCTTCCGCCCGCGCGCTGGTCGACGGCGCCCGCGGCACCCTGCAAACCGTGGCAGGCGCCTGACATGTGCGGCATCATCGGCTACGTGGGCCCCCGCCCGGCCGGTCCCATCCTCATGGAGGGACTCAAGCGCCTCGAATACCGCGGCTACGACTCCGCGGGGCTGGCGATCCTGTCCCCCGAAGATGCCTTGACCGTCGAGAAACAGCCCGGCAAGATCTCGGAACTGGAAGATGCCCTCAACGGCCGGCTGCCATCCGGTCACTGCGGGATCGCACACACGCGCTGGGCCACGCACGGCCCCCCCACCCGGGCCAACGCCCACCCCCACCTCTCCGGCCCCCGCGACATCGCGCTCGTCCACAACGGGATCATCGAGAGCGCGAGGCACCAGCGGCCGTGGCTCGGCGACATGGGCTACGAGTTCCGCAGCCAGACCGACACAGAGGTTCTGGTCCACCTCATCGACTTGGCCTTTCGCGACACGGACCTCCTCGAGGACGCGGTCGCGGCGGCGTTGGCGCGCATCGAGGGGACGTACGGCCTCGCCGTCGTGAGTTCGCGCGACCCCGGCAAGATCGTCGTCGCGCGCAACGGCAGCCCCGTCCTGCTCGGCATCGGCGGCAAGGACGAGTACTTCGTGACGTCGGACGCGGCCGCTGTCGTGGCCCACACCCAGCGCGTGGTGCGGCTCCGGGACGGGGACTCGGCCGTCCTGAGCCGGGACGGATACCGTACTTTCGACCCGGCGAGGCGGGCGGTGCGGCGCGGCGCGCAGACCGTCACCTGGAGTGCGGAGGAGATCGGCAAGGGCGGCTACGACCACTACATGTACAAAGAGATCCGGGAGCAGCCGTCCTCGCTGCGCGACGTCATGCGCGGCCGTCTCCTGGAAGAGGAGGGGGGATCGCGGCTCGGCGGACTGGCCAAGGCGGAGCAACACCTGCTCGCCGCGGACCGGATCGTGATCACCGCCTGCGGGACCAGCTGGCACGCCGGCCTGATCGGCGCCTACATGCTCGAGGAACTGGCCCGGATTCCGGTCACGGTCGAGTACGCGTCCGAATTCCGGTACCGCAACGCCGTGCTGACACCGGGCACGCTGGTCCTGGGGATCAGCCAGTCCGGCGAAACCGCCGACACCCTGGCCGCGCTCCGGGAGGCGCGCCGCCGGGGCTGCCGCACCATGGGGATCGTGAACGTGGTGGGCTCCAGCATCGCCATCGAGACGGACTTCGGCGTCTACCTTCATGCGGGACCTGAGATCGGAGTCGCCTCCACCAAGGCGTTTTCCAGCCAGATCGTCGCCCTGGCGCTCTTTACGCTCTACCTGGCGCGCCGCCGCACCATGTCGATCCTGGAGGGCCGCGAGATCGTCCGGGCGCTCAGGGAGTTGCCGGGGCAGGTTGAAGAAGCGCTCGAGGTCGACGGGCAGATCCGGAAGCTCGCCCGTGCGTATGAGGACGCGCCCAACTTCCTCTATCTGGGCCGGGGCTACCAGTTCCCGGTGGCCCTCGAGGGCGCTCTCAAGATGAAGGAAGTAAGCTACATTCACGCAGAGGGTTACCCTGCCGCGGAGATGAAACACGGACCCATCGCGCTGATCGACGAGAACATGCCCGTCGTGGTCCTCGCGCCCCGGGACACGGTCTACGCCAAGACCCTGTCGAACATCGAGGAAGTGCGCGCGCGCCACGGACGCGTCATCGCGGTGGTCAACGACCGGAACGACGAGGTGACCGCCCACGCCGACGAGCGCATCGTGGTCCCATCCACCATTCCCGCGCTCATGCCTGTCCTGGCCACCGTGCCGCTGCAGCTGCTGGCGTATCACGTGGCGGTGCTGCGTGGCTGCGACGTGGACCAGCCCCGCAATTTGGCCAAGTCGGTAACGGTCGAGTGAGGGTGGTCCTGCAGCGGGTCTCGGAGGCGTCGGTGCGGATCGAGGGCGAGACGGTGGGCGCGATCGGGCCGGGGCTCGTGGTGCTGGCGGGGTTCCACAACGGGGACGACGACGATACGGTGGCCTGGATGGCCGAAAAGGTGGCGAATCTGCGCATCTTCGCCGATGAACAGGGGCGGATGAACCGGTCGCTGCTCGACAGCGGGGGCGAGGCGCTGGTCGTGAGCCAGTTCACGCTGTATGGAGACGCGCGGAAGGGGCGGCGGCCATCGTTCATCAAGGCGGCGCGGCCCGAGATCGCGGTGCCGCTCTACGAGGCGTTCGTCGCGGCGCTGGGGCGGATCCTCCCGGACCCGGTTCAGACCGGGGAATTCGGCGCGATGATGGATGTCGCGCTGGTCAACGACGGTCCCGTCACGTTGGTGATCGAACGATGACGGGCTCGGTCGGTGTGAGGGTGGTGCTTGCATCCGCGTCCCCGCGCCGGGCCGATGTGCTGCGGATGCTGGGGTTGTCGTTCCGGACGGTGCCGGCGGACGTGGAGGAGAGGCTCGGGGTGGTCGAATCCCCGCACGACTATGTGGAGCGGCTGTCGCGGGAGAAGGTCGCGCGGGTGGTGGCGGAGTACCCGGATGCGCTGGTGGTCGGGGGGGACACGGTCGTGGTGCTGGACGGGCGGGTGCTGGAGAAGCCGTCCGGGCCGCCGGAGGCCGTGGAGATGCTGGTTTCGCTCGCGGGCCGTACACACCGTGTGTATAGCGGGTTGGCGGTGGCGGCGAACGGGATGATGGAGTCTCGGGTGGCGCGGGCCAGGGTGATCTTCCGCCCGGTGACGCGGGACCTGATCGAGCGGTACGTGGATACGGGGGAGCCGCTGGACAAGGCTGGGGCGTACGGGATTCAGGGGTTTGGCGCGGCGCTGGTCGACCGGATCGAGGGGGATTATTTCACGGTGGTGGGGATGTCGGTGGCGGCGTTCGTGGGGGTCCTGCCGCGGGTGGGGCTGGAGTACCGGCCGGGTGCGGTTGTGGCGGTGTCGGTTGGGGAGGGGTCGGTGGTGGAGGAGGGGGTGGCAGAGGTGGAGGCTTCGGCAAGTGACGAGGGTTCGCCGGCAGAGGAGGATTCGTCCGCGAAGGAGGACTCATGAGCGGTGGAGCGGTGCTGGCTCTGGACCAGGGGACGACCGGGTCGGCGGCGCTGGTGGTGTCGGCCGATGGTGAGGTGCTGGGGCGGGCCTACTCCGAGTTCGCGCAGCATTTTCCGCGTCCGGGGTGGGTCGAGCACGACGCGGAGGAGATCTGGAGTGTGACGGCGCGGGTGGCCCGGGAGGCGATCGCGGCGGCGGGGGTGGAGGTGGTGGGGGTGGGGGTCACGAACCAGCGTGAGACGGTGGTCGTGTGGGATCCCGAGACGCTTGAGCCGCTTCGCCGGGCGATCGTGTGGCAGGACCGGCGCACCGCGGGTCTTTGCCGGTCGCTCAAGGAAGCGGGACACGAGGACATGGTCCGCCGCCGCACCGGGCTGCTCTTGGACCCGTATTTTTCGGGCACCAAGCTCCGCTGGATCTTTGAGGACGAACCGGAGCTGGCCGAGCGCGCGTGGTCGGGCACCTTGGCCGTCGGAACCATCGACAGCTGGCTGATCGCCCGGCTGACCAGCGGCGCGGTCCACGCGACCGATCCCACCAACGCGTCGCGCACCCTCCTTTACGACCTGGACGAAGGCGACTGGAACGACGAGCTGCTCGACCTGATGGGAGTCCCCCGCCGAATCCTGCCCGAGATTCGCCCGAGCTCCGGTGACTTCGGCGTGACCGAGGGCGACGCGCTCGGCATCGAAGTCCCCATCGGCGGTGTAGCGGGGGACCAGCAGGCCGCCCTGTACGGCCAGGGCTGCTGGGAGCCCGGGACCGGCAAGTGCACCTACGGAACCGGCGCCTTCCTCCTGTTCAACACGGGCACGGAGCGCGTGTCGTCCAGCCACGGGTTGCTCACGACGGCCGCCTGCGACGCCCACGGAGGCCCGGCCTTCGCGCTGGAGGGATCGATCTTCGTCGCGGGCGCGGCGATCCAGTGGCTGCGAGACGGCTTGGGCATCCTGGAGCGTGCGGCCGACAGCGAAGAGATGGCCCGCTCGCTTGACGGCAACGACGGCGTGTACCTGGTTCCCGCGTTCGTGGGGCTGGGGGCGCCACACTGGCGGCCGGATGCACGCGGCACGATTACCGGCCTGACGCGCGGGACCACGCGGGCGCACCTGGTGCGGGCGGCGCTCGAAGCGATGGCCTACGGGACGCGCGAGGTCGTGGAAGCGATGGAGCGGGACGCGGGGCTGCGGGCGGAAGGGCTCAGGGTGGACGGCGGCGCGGCCAACAACGACTGGCTGATGGGGTTCACGGCGGGGATCCTGGGGGTGCCGGTGAGTCGGCCCGCGATGGTCGAGACGACCGCGCTGGGGGCGGCGGGGCTGGCGGGGTTGCGGGCGGGAGTCTGGGCGGGACCGGAGGACTTCGCGGCGGCGTTCGCGTCGGGGCGGATCTTCGAGTGCGAGATGGGGTCCGAGGAGCGCGAAGAGCTGGTGGCGGGGTGGGAGGGGGCGGTGCGGGGGACGCTTGGCGTGGTGGATCGGAGCTGACCAGCTCGACGGAATTGGCGGTCGCTACACCTGCCCGGCCCGGTCTTTGGCGCCGCGACCACCTCCTTCCCCCCAGAGGCACGCCGTCGCCCACCCCGAGTCGATGCGTTCGCCCCGCCATCGCGTGGTTGCGGTCCAAGGACCGATGCCGCGTTGGCCGTGCCAGCGGGCCAGCCCGAAGTCTTCGGCCGGGACTGAAGGCGTCCGCCGGAACCAGGTCGCCGATGTCCGGGGCTCCGGGAGCCACGTCCATGCGCACCCCCAGTCTCGCCGCCACGGGCCCAGTGGGTGATGTGGTGCGGTGGGTGCGCACACGCGATCCGCATCCGGGGAAGCGGCATCCGCCGTCGCGCGCGTAGAGGGCCTTGCGCAGCCGCCAACCCACGGTCCGCCGCCGCCGCCCGACATCGAGCACCGAGCCGTCGGCTCCCCGCGAAATGGCACGACCACCGCATCGCAGCAGAGCCGCGAACACGTTTCAGCTGAAACGCCGCCCCGCTACCCCTTCACCCCCAGGAACCCGAGCAGGTCTCAGGCGACGTGACCTGCGCCGAATGCGTCATCACGCTCGACACCCTTGTGACGATCGGCGGGCTCGACGGACCCGGGTTGGATATCATCTCGATGTTCTCGAAGTGTGCCGTGGACCGGCGCGGCCGCATTCTGGTGAGCGGGGACGCGGAGATTTCGGTGTTCGATTCGACCGGCAGGTACTTGCGGACCGTCGGGCGCCAGGGGGAAGGCCCTGGGGAATACGGATCCATCGCGCACATCGCCGTGGGTCCTCGGTACATCCACGTTTTCGACTCTCAACAGGAACGCCGGACCATGCTCGATCACGACTTCGAGGTGGTCCGCACCGACCGGTTTCCGGGACGGGCCCGGTCGGTTGGCGTCTTGAACGATGACGTGGCCGTGTTTGCAGGTGACCTTCTCCACATGCTACGGCCCTCCGGGGAGATGACCTCCCATGGAGACGATGGCCGGGTGCATTCGTCCCGGCCGTGGCCTTGGGATGCGTTGGCAATCGTGACGGGTAAGGACGACACCGTGTGGGCGGTGGCTTTTCTCGTCAACCGACTCAGCCGGTGGGATCTGGCGCCGGAGCCGAAGGTGGGCAGGGTGTTCGACCGCCGCGTTCCGGAATTCGACGAAGGCGGGGACGCGTTTGCGCTGGCCAGCGTGAGTTCGATCATGTTGGACGACCGGGGACTTTGGCTGGTGTGGCACACGGCCGACCCGGATTGGACGGGGCAGCTACCGTCCTACGAGAATCTGACGCCTTCTTCAATCGACATCGCCGAATTGCGCGACAGCTGGCTGGATCTCGTGGATCCCGACACCGGCAGGACGATCGCGCGCTATCACCAGGACCATGTGCTCGGAGACTTTGCCGTGGGTTCCGGTTACGTGGTCGGCTACGAGGAGTCGGACGCCGGGGTCCCGTTCTTCCACATCCTGAAACCTCGGCTGTCCCGGCGCTGACCCGGGTGAGGTCGAAATGGCAGCCAGATGATCGCGAGACCGCGTCCAGGCGAGTGTTGGGGAGCGGAAGGCCCTTGGTGTTCGGCCGGGTGACGAGGCAGTCGTTGAATTGAACGTAGACTTTGTGGGGACATCCAGATTCCCGGACCGGCCAACGCTATCTGGCGGTCAAGTCCCTAGCGGCCTAGCAGGCCGGGCCCGTCCTCTGGCAACACCGACAAAGGCTCAGTCCGCGAGCCCCGAGAGCCACGGTCGAAGCCGCTGAAGCCCCCTCTGGACCATCCTGGCGAAAGCAAATCTACGCGAGTGCCCGAATGGCCGCGGCCCGGCGGGACCAGCGGCTCGCGGAAGAGGCTGCGCGGAGTAATGGAATGCCTGCGCAACCGCCGGATGCTGTACGTGTCAAGCGTCCCCGATGGGCGGGAGCCTCGTCGGCCTGCGGAAGCGGCTTCCACATGGTACGCGCCTGGTGCCCCACCGGGCGGGCAAGGCAGGGTGCGACCCAACCCAAACGCGATCGGGGAGTCCACTCCTACCCCACCCCCTCCCGCTTCAGCTGACCGCGGGTGGAAAACCCTCACCCAAGGCGGGACATTTCCATTTCCATTTCGCTCTACCCCCGGACATTCAATTCCGGTTTGACATCCAGGAGCCACAAATGCTTGCCATTGCGCTTCTCCAGACGATGGCGTAGCTTCCCTGCGCCAACGCTGCGATGGTGATCTCGCTGTGCCACACGTAGCAATCCAGCAACCTCCACGATGCGAGGAGCAAACTGATGCGAAACCTCCCCCCCCCCCCCCCCCCCCCACTGAATGAGTTGTCCACCTACCTGTGGGCCCGATCCTGCCTGGTCGCGCTCGTAGCCCTCCCCCTGTTCGGGATGTCGGCACTTTCCGGGCAGACAACCGATGAGGCCGACGGCGCGTCGCACCTGACGGAGGTGGTGCGCTCCGGCAACGGAGACGATGCCCCGTACTCGCTGGTGGCTGGGCCGACTGGCACGCTGATTCGTCATCGGAGTATCAATGCTGCGGGGTGGGGCGTAGGCCGTGAATCCGGTAGTCCTTGCATCAGGTGCACGGATTGGGTGACCCCAGGCGGGGTCGAATGGCACATCACGGGAGGTTCAGTTCCTCCGGGTGTCTCATCATTTCGGGTGGGACACGCCGAGCATCCTGATAATTATCTGCAAGGCGCGTGCTTTTATACTCACTTGAGATGCCTCGGCGTGTTTGGCGCACAGGAACTGGCGCGGGAAATCTCCGACGCGGTGGCCGCGCAGGAGGTCGCGGCTCTCGCGGCATACGCGAAGATGCCGTCGGTAATCCTGCTCGCCGAGCGCTCGGCGATTCGGATCCGGGGTTGCGACGGGGACACGATCGTGGCAGACATACCGGTGATTCCAGAGCTGCTGGATGCGGTCGCGATGACCGCCGCCCAGTCCGAGTCAGACCGGTAACGTAACCCCATGAAGACCGCCTGTCTCCTCCTTACCGCCCTCGCTGTCGCTCACGCCGCCCCGCTACCCCTTCACCCCCAGGAACCCGAGCAGGTCTCAGGCGACGTGACCTGCGCCGAATGCGTCATCACGCTCGACACCCTTGTGACGATCGGCGGGCTCGACGGACCCGGGTTGGATATCATCTCGATGTTCTCGAAGTGTGCCGTGGACCGGCGCGGCCGCATTCTGGTGAGCGGGGACGCGGAGATTTCGGTGTTCGATTCGACCGGCAGGTACTTGCGGACCGTCGGGCGCCAGGGGGAAGGCCCTGGGGAATACGGATCCATCGCGCACATCGCCGTGGGTCCTCGGTACATCCACGTTTTCGACTCTCAACAGGAACGCCGGACCATGCTCGATCACGACTTCGAGGTGGTCCGCACCGACCGGTTTCCGGGACGGGCCCGGTCGGTTGGCGTCTTGAACGATGACGTGGCCGTGTTTGCAGGTGACCTTCTCCACATGCTACGGCCCTCCGGGGAGATGACCTCCCATGGAGACGATGGCCGGGTGCATTCGTCCCGGCCGTGGCCTTGGGATGCGTTGGCAATCGTGACGGGTAAGGACGACACCGTGTGGGCGGTGGCTTTTCTCGTCAACCGACTCAGCCGGTGGGATCTGGCGCCGGAGCCGAAGGTGGGCAGGGTGTTCGACCGCCGCGTTCCGGAATTCGACGAAGGCGGGGACGCGTTTGCGCTGGCCAGCGTGAGTTCGATCATGTTGGACGACCGGGGACTTTGGCTGGTGTGGCACACGGCCGACCCGGATTGGACGGGGCAGCTACCGTCCTACGAGAATCTGACGCCTTCTTCAATCGACATCGCCGAATTGCGCGACAGCTGGCTGGATCTCGTGGATCCCGACACCGGCAGGACGATCGCGCGCTATCACCAGGACCATGTGCTCGGAGACTTTGCCGTGGGTTCCGGTTACGTGGTCGGCTACGAGGAGTCGGACGCCGGGGTCCCGTTCTTCCACATCCTGAAACCTCGGCTGTCCCGGCGCTGACCCGGGTGAGGTCGAAATGGCAGCCAGATGATCGCGAGACCGCGTCCAGGCGAGTGTTGGGACGCGGTCTCGTTGAGTCCTGTCCCTTGACCCCCCTGCTTGCGTAGATTAGACGCGACCGCGAGAGGTCGTGCCGGATACTACCGCCTCGGTCGGCGGGACCGGAAGTCATCGAACCATGGGTCTCCGAACCATGTCCCACCAAGGGACCGGAGCGAGAATCAACAATGAAGAACGGACGCTTTTTCGTCGGGCTGGTCGGCGTGACCGGCGTCGTGGCCTACCTGATGTGGACCGGGATCAGCGACAGCATGGTGTACTATCTCACTCCGGTCGAGCTGATCCACAAGGTCGATGCCGATCCCGCCTTCCACGACCTTGGCGTCAAGGTGAGCGGGCGGGTGGTGGAAGGGTCCTGGACGCGAGAGGACGGCACGCGCGGCGCGCATGAGTTTGTGGTCGCCGACCTGGAGGACCCGGAGGTGACCTTCGCGGTCCACTACGACGACGTCGTGCCCGACACTTTCAACGACAAGGCCGAAGTCGTCGTGGAGGGCAGGTATGGGGCCGACGGCGTTTTCCACGCCCACACGGTCCTCACCAAGTGTGGCAGCCGCTTCGAGGCCGCCAAGGAACAGCTCGCGACGTGACGGTCCTGGGCGAGATCGCCCTCTGGATCGCCCTTCCGGTCGCGCTCTGGGGAGCCGCCGTCTCTTTCGCCGGCGGCAGGACCGGCCGCGGCGAGCTGGTGCTGAGCGGCGAGCGCACGGTGCATGTCGTCACACTCCTGCTGGCGCTCGTGTCGGCGGGGATCATCGCGGCGTTTCTGGGGAACCGGTACGAGTACTACTACGTCGTCAACTACTCCAACCGCGAGCTGGACACCTACTTCAAGATCGCGGGGCTCTGGGCCGGGCAGCGCGGGTCGCTGGTCTTCTGGACGCTGCTGCTCTCGGTCTTCTCGTCGATCGCGGCCTTCGTCAACCGGCGGCGCAACCGGGAGTTCATGCCGTATGTGAGCGGCACCCTGCTGGGCATCCTCTCCTTCCTCCTCATCGTCCTCCTTTTCGCCGACGTCAATCCCTTCGAGCGGCTCGGATTCACCCGCTTCAACGGCCTGGGCCTCAATCCCCAGCTCCAGAACTACTGGATGACCATTCATCCGCCCACCCTGTACCTCGGCTTCACAGCCTTCGCCGTCCCCTTCGCCTTCGCCGTCGCGGCACTCCTCACCGGCCGCCTGGACTCGCGCTGGATCGCGGTCACCCGCCGCTGGATCCTGCTCAGCTGGTTCTTCCTCACCATCGGAATCATCTTCGGCATGCGCTGGGCGTACGAGGAGCTGGGCTGGGGGGGCTACTGGTTCTGGGATCCCGTCGAAAACGCCTCGCTGCTGCCTTGGCTGACGGCCACCGCCTTCCTCCACTCCATCCAGATCCAGGAGAACCGGGGGATGCTGAAGGTGTGGAACATGGTGCTGGTGGTCCTCACCTTCCTGCTGACCATCTTCGCCACCTTCCTCACCCGCTCCGGGCTCATCGAGTCGGTGCACAGCTTCGCCGAGAACCTGACCATCGCGTACATCTTCCTGGGCTTCATGGGCGGGATGGCGATCTTCGCCGCGATCCTGATCATCCACCGCCTGCCGTCGCTCAGGTCCGAGAACCAGATGCAGTCGTTTCTGTCGCGCGAATCGGCCTTCCTCTTCAACAATCTGCTCTTCATCGGGGTCACCTTCGCGGTCATGTGGGGGACGCTCTTCCCCCTCATCACCGAGGGCTTCTTTGGCGAGACGCGCAACGTCGGGCCACCGTACTTCAACCGCGTCAACATCCCCCTCGGGCTGATGCTGCTGGCGCTGATGGGGATCGGGCCGGTGATCGCGTGGCGGCGCGCGTCGAAGCGGAACCTGCGGAAGAACTTCACGCTACCGCTCGCGGCGGGGGTGGCGATCCTTGCGGTGCTGCTGGCCACCGGCATCCGCCACGGAATGGCGCTGGCCACCTTCTCGCTGGCCGCCTTCGTGATGACGATCGTGGTGACCGAGTTCTGGAAGGGGACGAAGGCGCGGGCGCGGATTGCCGGCGAAGGGATCGTGAGCGCGTTTCGCGGCCTGGTGAAGCGCAACCGGCGGCGCTGGGGCGGCTACATCGTGCACGCTGGCGTCGTGGTGGTCTTCACGGGGCTGGCGGGGGCGGCCTTCGACAGGCGCGTGGAGCAGGAGATGGTGCCGGGCGAGGCGATGACCGTGCGCTCCGCGCTGGGAGGCGAGTACCGCCTGGTCTACGAGAGCCTGTCGCACACGCGGCCCCGCGCGGCCGGGGACGTGCAGGAGAACGACTGGCGCTGGACGGCGCTCCTGACCGCGTACCGCGACGGCGAACGCATCGGCGTCCTGCGGCCGGAGAAGCGTTTCTACCCGGTCATGGAACAGACGTCCACCGAGGTGGGGATTTCGAGTTCCGCGCTGGAGGACCTGTACGTGATCCCCAAGGACCTTGAGACCGGCACCGACCGCGCGACCTTCGAGGTCAAGGTGCTGCCGCTGGTCCCCTGGATCTGGTACGGGGGAATGATCGTGGCGATCGGCGCGCTCGTGGGGCTCTGGCCGCCGCGGGGGGTGCCGGTGTCGTCGGCGGCGCGGGAGAGGGCGGTGCGCAGGCCGGTTCCGGCGGAGGCGGCGGGGTGAGCGTGCGCCGGGCGGAACGGGCATGAGCGTAGTCATCGGCGGAGTGCTGCTGGCGGCGGGGGTACTGCTGTTCGTGCTGGAGCCGGTTTTTTCGGGGAAGAGCGCGCCGATGTACGATGGCGACGATGTGTTCGACGAGGGGGCGGCGCGGCGGCGGGTGGCGCTGACGGCGCTGCGCGATCTGGAGTATGACCGCGCGACGGGGAAGCTGGATGAGGACGACTATGGGGAGCTGAGGACGGAGTTGTCGCGGGAGGCGTTGGAGCATTTGGGGGATGAGGGGGGTGGGGATGGTGGGCGTGGGGGGGACGGTGGGCGTGGGCCGGACCGGGCGGCGACGGAGCTGGAGGAGGAGATCGCGGAGCTGCGCAGGGCGATCAGGGAGGGGATGCAGTGTGGGAAGTGCGAGCACTTGAATCGGTTGGGCGCGCGGTATTGTGCGCGGTGTGGGGAGGGGGTGGGGGGAGGGGGGGAATAGGGTGGACGCCGCCGGCAGTTGCGACTGGACGGCGGTGCGGCCCGCTACCGGCGCCCGATGTTCGCGGCGACGGGGCTTGCGCGCACGGCGGGCGTGCCGCAACGTGTCGGCGTATCCGATGGCGAGTCGGGAAGAGTAAGGCGTATGGCTCAAGAGAACACCGAGCGGATCTTGGCTGGCTGGCTGGTGGCGCACCACGCGGCCATGCTGCGGTTGGCGGGCTTGTTTGCCGATGCGGTACACGCTCCCGAGGACATCGTTTCGCGCGCACGGACGGTAGCTCTTGATCGGCACGCGGAGGTGGTGGGCGTGGATAGCCCACTGGGCTGGTTGCTGGCGATCACCAAGTCGGTTGGACTTCAGGTCGTACGCAAGAGGGACCGCAGGGCCGGGCTGCGCGCAGCCGGGTCGCTGGAGGGTTCCGGCCTCTACCAATCGCCCGACGAAGATGTCTCTCGGGAGTGGTGGCTGGCCCGGTTGCCGGACCCGAGACGCGAGCAGGTGCTGGAGATAGCACGAGGTCTGTCCGGTGCCCTTCGCGAGCTGGTGTACCGTACGCTGATCGACGGCTGGGATGATCGCGAGATCGCGAACCACCACGGGATCACGGAGTCCGCCGTGCGACGACGGAGGAAGCGGGCTGTCGAGGCCATCCTGGAGAAACTACCTCCCCCCCCCCCCCGGCTGCCCGGGATGATACCGCGGAATAGCCCGGCATGCGTTTGTTCGCGGGCGACGAAACGGTGTGCGGGAGTTAACCGAAAGGCGCCGGGGGATGGTCGTGACGCGATCGGTTCGGTTTGGCTTGGCCGCTTGGCAGCCGCTTCAAGAAGGGGATTCCGGCCCGGGCGCGCCAATGGCGGTCGGGACGGTCCAAGCCGACAATGTCACGGATCGGCGATCTCGCGGCATCTCATTAGTAGAGAGTGGCGAGACTCGTCACCGACCGCTGGACGACAGGAAAGGACCTGACAATGAACACCGGAAGAAACATCCCCGCCGCACTGGCTGGCCTCGCGATCTACTGCCTGCTGGCCGTGGCGTTTCCCAGCGCTGCGATTGCGCAGGGCCCGGAAGACCCGGAACAAAACCCCGACACGGTATGTGGAAGATGTACGTTTAGCGACGACAGCCCGTGGCCGAGCCATGAATGTCAAGCCGGCTTGCCGGCAGTCTCGAACTTTCCAGACAGGTTCTGCGTTACTTGGGATGGTCCCGGCGGCACAGAGTTTTGTAGCTACGATAAGGACAGAGGATGCG
The DNA here is from genome assembly GCA_951828585.1 of Longimicrobiales bacterium. GTDB lineage: Bacteria > Gemmatimonadota > Gemmatimonadetes > Longimicrobiales > Gaopeijiaceae > Bin94. The sequence goes on along the minus strand of OX639991.1, from coordinate 3,807,324 downwards.
AAGGAATTGGCTTTGCATATGACCTGGAGGCTGTTGGCAGGGTGATGAGAGGTGAGGTGTTGCTACCAGGTGGTAACCATTTCTTTCTAGTCGACGCTGATGGTGTCGCAACCGTCATGAGAAAGTGCGACCGTTCTGTGGTTGCAAGGATCCCCGCCGAGGCACTCACCATTGCTGGTCGAAGGAGATCGGCAATACGGGTGGGATAACGAGGACGGATGGGGCTATGGAAAGCGTCGCACCGGACAGCCGCAACGACATCGGTAGGGGTCGCTTGTCTGAGGCCCAAGCCCCACTATTTCTCGGCAAAGCGAGGAATTCGATGACTTACTGGCGACTCGCACCACCACTGATCGCTACTCTGGCTGGCCTGGGTGTCGGTTGCCGAGATCAGGAGCCATCCGCCATCGGCCATTTCCAGTCAACATGGGTCACCGAACCCGAGTTTCGATTTGGCAACACTCCGGACGGCGTGTACTTCACACGGCCGCTCGCTCGCGTTGACCCTGTGCGAAATCGGACGCTGGTGCTCGACGGAATGGAGGTGAGCGCCTGGACGCACACCGGCGACCTCCTCTTCGTGGTCGGCGGAGAGGGCGACGGACCTGGCGAATTCCGTAGGCCTGGGGCCCTGTTCGTTCACGACGACGGCCGCTTTACCGTGCCCGATCAGTTTGGTGCGCGGATGACCCACTTCACGGCCAACGGCGAACTGCTTGAAGCCGAACTGGGGCCCAGAAGAACGCGAATCAGTTTCCAGGGTTTTCCGCTGGTACTGGCATCTTCCAAAGACGGGATCTTCCTGGGTCATCCGTCGACACCCGCGGGCCTCGAAGTGGACATACCGGGCGCCACACGGATAGATCAACAACCGGTGGTGCGTGTCCAGGAGACCGAACCGGGGCAGTGGCAGCCTCCTGAACCGTTGCTTTGGCGGGATATTCGCAACAGGACCCAGGATGTGAACTTGGGGGATGGCAGCGGAGTTTATTTGACACAGCCGTTCGGGGATTGGGATGAGGTCGTGTTCGAGCCGGGCGCGGTGGTGGTCGTCCGACGCAACAGAGGGCCGGGGGCAGTCGATCTCGTCGAAGTGAGCGCGACCGGTGACACGGTTTGGCATCGCCACCTTCAGTTTGAACCCCGCCTGCTCACTTCCCAAGTGATCGAACAGTCGACGGAAGAGATGATCCAGAGTCTATCTAAAATGCCGGATGTGTCCGTTCCTCGGCTTCGAGCCGCATACTACGAGAGCCTCTACCGCCCCGAATACATCCCTGCCGTCAAGGGGAAGCCGGTCCTTACGGCGTCCGGAGAAGTGTGGCTCGCGAGCACCGAGGTCGCAGACACCTTCAGCGTCTACTACGTGGTGCGCAGGGGCACGACCAACGAACCGCCGCGTCGGGTGCTCCTCCCCGAAGGGATGTACGTCAGCGACGCCACGTCCACCCATGTGTGGGGGTTTCTGCGCGACGACACGGATGTGCCCTACATCGTCGGGAGGCGGCTCGTGGAGTGGAGCGCGGATTCCCCGGACTGATAGATTTCCACGGGCCGGGCGTCGGACGGACGACCGGCATGGCTCGGAACGGGAACCACGGATGCCGAACGAGGGCCTGGCTTGACGCTGGAAGGACAAGGGCTCGTGTGCAGCTACGGTCCCACGCGGGCCCTCGACGGCGTCGACATCGTGGCCGGGGACGGGGAGATCGTGGCCGTCGTGGGGCCGAACGGAGCCGGAAAGACCACGCTGCTGCGCGCGCTGAGCGGGGAGCGGCGGCCCGATCAGGGTGAGGTGTCGCTTGACGGGTCACCGGTATCGGGCGCGGATCCGGGGTGGCGGGGAAGGGTGGGGCTGGTGTCGCACCGGACAGGGCTGTACCGGAAGCTTTCGGTGGCCGAGAACCTGAACTTCTTCGCTTCCCTGCACGCGGTCCCCAACCCCCGCAACGCGGTGGCCCAGGCCCTGGAGACAATCGGCGCGGCCACCCTGGCCGGCACCCGCGTCGAGGCCCTCTCACGGGGACAATGCCAGCGCGTGGCCCTTGCCCGGACGCTGCTGCACGATCCCGACATCCTATTCCTGGACGAACCCTTCACCGGACTCGACCCGGCAGCCGCGGCCGCCCTCGAAACCGCCCTGCGGGCGCGCCGCACAGCCGGAAGCGTCATCGTCCTGGTGACCCACGACCTGCGCCGTTGCCTGGATCTCGCGGATCGGGTGGTCGTGCTGCAACGCGGCCACAAGGTCCACGACGGCGAAACGGATTCGGCAGATCCCGTCGACCTCCTCCGGTACTTCACCACCACCGCCGCAGACCCGTCGTGAACGAACTCCGCCGCGCGTGGCTGATCACCCTCAAGGATCTGCGCCTCGAGTTCCGCACCGGCGGCCGCCTGCTCGCCATGATCGCCTTTGTGGTCCTCGCCGGCTTCCTCTTCGCCTTCGCCCTGGACCAGAGTCAGGTCGCCGGCCGGGACGTGGCCGCCGCTCTCATCTGGCTCGTCATCCTCTTCGCCTCGACCGCCGGCGCCGGACGAATCTTCGACGCCGAGGAGGAGGAAGGCGCCTTCCGGCATCTCCTTCTCACCCCCGTCTCCCGCCCGGCCATCTTCCTGGGCAAGACGGCGGCTAACCTGGCCGTCATCTGGCTCGTGACCGCGCTCGCCTTCATCTCGCTCACCGCCTTTCTGGGCGTGCGCGACACGGGTTCGCCAGCCGCCCACGCGGCCGTCTTCCTGCCCGGCACGATCGGCCTGGCGGCCACCGGCACCTTCTTCGGGCGGATGTCGCGGCACAGTTCTCTGGGGGACACGCTCCTCCCCGTGCTGACCTTCCCGCTCCTCGTCCCCGTCATCTTTTTCGGCGCGACCTCGACGGCACGGGTTTTCCTGGGGCGCCCCTGGCCCGAGATTTCGGGTTCGGCAAGGCTGCTGTGGGCCTTCGCGGTGGGGTCGGTCTTCATCGGCGCCGCCCTCTTCCGCCACGTAACCGACGAATAGGATCCGGACCAAGTGAAAGCAAATGTCGACCAAGGGTAGGATCGCGGGACTCGCGCTCGTCACGGCCGGGGTGGCCACGATCCTGCTCGTCCACTGGATGGTGGCCTTCTGGGTGCCCAACGAGGCCGCGCAGGGCGTTGTCCAGAGAATTTTCTACGTACATGTGCCCGCGGCGTGGACCACCTTCCTCGCCGTCGGCATCGTGGCGATCGCGAGCGCGGTCTACCTGTGGCTCGAGGACGAGCGCGCCGACGCGGCGGCCGTGGCCGCGGCCGAGGGCGCTCTGATCTTCGGCGCCATCATGCTCATCACGGGTCCGCTATGGGGACGGATCGCCTGGGGGACCTACTGGGAGTGGGAGCCCCGCCTGACCCTGACGCTCCTTCTCTGGTTCACCTACCTGGGATACTTCCTGGTCCGCAGCTCGGTGGCGGATCCCAGGCGCGGCAAGCGCTTCGCCGCGGTCGTGGCGGTGGTCGGATCGCTCAACATCCCCCTCATCCACGTCAGCGTGGAGTGGTTCCGTTCGCTGCACCCCGAAGCCGTCGTCATCAAGCCCGAGGGTCCCACGCTGCCTTCCGACATGCTGGCCACCCTGCTGACGTCGCTGGCCGGCTTCACCATGTTGTTCCTGGGACTCTTCACCTTCCGCTACGCGGTCGAGCGGCTGCGCAGGCGCACGCCGCCGACGGCGACCGGCGAAACCGACGAAGCACTCATATGATCTCTCGAAGCCTGACCGTGGTCCTGTTCCTGCTCGCCACGCCCGCCGCGCTGTTGGCCCAGGAGGCCGGACGCGGCGCGCTGCGTCCCTATGTGCACGTCCTCCTGGCCTACGCGGCCGTGTGGCTCCTGATCCTCGTGTGGGTCTGGATGATTGCCCGGCAGCTGAAGGGTCTGGGGGATTCCGCGAAGCCGGATGGGGGATAGCCGTTCGGGGAGGTTGCCGCACACGTTGCGCCGTATCCCCGCCTGTGCCTTTCTGACGCTCACCCTCCTGGCCCCCCCGGCGTCCGCCCAAACCCTGGGCACGATGCCCGCCACGCTCCGCTACGGCTCGGGCCTCCTCGACATCCCGGTCGCGCTGGTGCTCCCCCACCTGGCCTTTACCGTCACGTACTCCGGCTTCGGGGTGTCGGCCGCCGAGACCGTCGTTCCCGACAGCCCGGGGCAAACGATCCCGGCGGGTGGGCGGTTCGAGCGATGGTTCTCCGATGGCTCGCTCGCGCTCGGCCTCTTCGACCGCGCGGAGGTAGGCGCCACCCTGCAGCACTTCGCGGACCGGGACCGAGGCGGCAGGATCTACGGGACCTTCGGGCGATTGGCGCTGCTTCGTCCGGACGGCCGGGGCCCCGGGCTGGCCGCGGGCTTCCGCCATGTGACCTCGCCCTCCTTCGGCGACGGGGAGTCCGGCGACGTTCAGCCGAACCGGCTTGGGTATCCGGACTGGCGGGTGAGCCGGAGTACGCCCGGCGCGGAGGACTTCAACGGGAACTTTAGCCCCTACCTCGTGGGGACGCTCGTCTTTCCCGGTTTCGCCGGCTCGGCGCCCTACGACGTGACGCTGCACGCGGGCTGGGGTGGGGGGCTCTTCCAGGCCGGCCGCGACCTGGAGTTCTACCGCGAGACATCTTCCGGCGGGGTCTTCGCGGGGGCAGCCGTCCACTTCGGTCTGGGGGACCGCCGGCTGGTGAACCTGATGGCGGAGTTCAACGGCTTCGACGCCAACGCGGGCGTGCAGATCGACCTGGGGGGGATCCGGGTGGGCGCCTTCGCGCTGGGGCTTCAGTATGACGGGGAGACCACATTCCGCTCCAGGAAGTTCGGTGTGCTGGGGTCGGTTGCCTTCTGTGGCGGGCTGAGGGCGCTCTGCCGGGGACGGCGGGCCCCCGCACCGGATACGGTGACGCTGCCGGCGCCGCCGCCCGATACGGTGGTGGTGGTCCGGCAGGCGGACCGGGAGGTCCCGGAGGGGACTTCGGCAACGCTTTGTCTTGCGACCGGCAAGAGTGTCGACGTACGGGTGACGCCAGCGGGGGACACCTTGGTTGGTCCCCCGTGGATCCCCGTTCGGGAGCTGCCGCCCGGCCTGGTGTTCGAGGGGAGTTACGCGGAGGGGCATGAATGGTTTGAATCAGGCGATCCGATTCGCTTTGGCGGTGGGGAATACGTACGAACGGGCGACCCTTCACCAAGGAATTGCAGCGACATCGTGCGAGTCGGGGAACACGAGAACGTGCCCTTGTTTGCGAATCGCTCCGCCGAGGCCCCGTTCGACGTGCTGCATGTGCCTGTCAGGCCCGGTACCTGGCAGGCGTACCAGCGTCGCTGAGGGTTTGACAGCACTTTGTGCTAGCACCGATGGACCGGATCGCGGATCAGGGACTTCCGGATGCCATGCCGGCTGGCTCCGCGGCGCGCCGGGGCCTAGTCTTCGTCAAGCGAACATCCGTGGTTTTCGGAATACCGGCGTCAGGGCGGTCAATGCGTGGAGCCCGGATGAGTACTGATCGGAGGAGACTACCATGCTTGCCGAAAACGGAAAACGAGTTCACGGGTGGCTCCCCTTCTTCGCCCTCATCGCGGCCGCCGGATGTGTGACAGGCGGCGGTGCTTCGGGCGAGCAGGGGGAAGGCACCGAGGTCGTCATCGTGGTACGGAACGACAACTTCAACCAGGCGACGGTGTACCTCTCCCCGGACTATGGCTCAAGGCGTCTCGGGGTCGTGCGCGGGAAGAGCGAGGCCAGGTTCACGCTGGAGTGGTTCATGCCCGAAATCCAGCTCCGGATAAGGTTCCTCGCCGGAGGAGAAGTCCTCTCGCAGCCGTGGTCGGTCGGCTCGGGCGAAGTCTGGAGTTTCATCATTCCGGCCAGCTGCTGCTGATCGCTTTGTCCGGCCGGGTCCCCTTCGTCACGGAGCCGGTCTGAAGCCACGCCCGCAGCTCGTAATCGGGCAAAGCGGCACGTGTCGGCGTGGGGCTCCATGGCCCCGAGAAGAAGTTGGTCCCATCCGACTATTCGTGCGCCCGCCCTCCGGCCCGATCCTATCTCGGAGACCACGGAGGGCTCTGGAGAAGAGGGCCTTTCGGGGAAGCTGACCGAGCCCGACTCCAATTGCCCTTTGACGGTCCATCGAAGTAGGATCATGTTACACAGGTGTCTTGTGTCCGCTGCGGTAGCGCTCGGCGGGAACCACAGGGAGGAAGGGGTGTCCAGATGACTTGGCCGGAATGGGGAGATGTGCTGCCCACCCTGGCATTGCTGGTGGGCGTGGCGGGATCGGTCGCGGGGGCATTCTGGGCGCTGTTGCGAATGTTCCAACCCGTCGCCGAGAGGGCTGCCAGGGATGCGGTGGACAGCTTGTATGACCGGCTCAAGGCAAACGACTTCAAGCATATCGAGGATGGGTTGAAGACCCTCGGGGACCGGATCGACCGAATGCGAGAAGATGTTGGTGGGCGGTTGGATCGTGCGGACCAGCGCCTCGAAAGCGGACTGGACCGGATGCGGGAAGAGGTCGGTGAACGGTTGGAGCTGGCGGACAAGCGGTTTCAGGACGGACTGGAGCAAGCGGAGAAGCGGTTCAGGGACGGACTGGAGCAAGCGGAGAAGCGGTTCAGGGACGGACTGGAGCAAGCGGAGAAGCGCCTTGACGGCCGGCTCGACCGCGCCCGCAAGGACCGGGAGGGCATGGAGGCGAGGCTGCTGGCCGCCATCCAGGAGCAGAGTAGCCCGGAACAAGTTCAGGGGGCATGACCGCCCCACTACCGTCCCGGCTCCACTTCATCCCGATTCCATCGCACTCGTCACCTCCGGCGCGAGATCCCTGGCAGTGTCGACATCGGTTTCGACCTCCAGGAAGGTGACCCGCAATTCCAGCGCCCCTGCCCGGGCCACCGTTGCGGCCAGGACCGACCCGGTACTCCACTCGATCCCTTCAAAGAGGCTCGGATGCGGCTCGCACAGGGCCAGCAGGTAGTACCCTCCGTCACGGGACGGCCCCAGCACGACATCGGCGGTGCCGAGCGCGGCCAGGGCGCGCGTGATCGTCCGCGTGTCAACTGCGGGGGTGTCCGTGCCGATCACGACGACGCGCTCGGCGCCCAGGAGTGCGCGCGTGAACATGCGTGACATGCGCTCACCCAGGTCGCCCTCGCCCTGCCGCCAGTACCGCGCTCCCGCCGACCCGAGCCAGTCGCGCATCTCCGCCTCCGCGTCCGCGGGATCGTAGCACACGGTAACGGTGGCGGGCGCTTCAGCCACCGCGTCCGCAATCATCCTTCCCATCTGCCGGTATAGCGCAGCGGCCTTGTCGTATTCGGGTGCGTCGTCGCGCCCCAGGCTTCGCGCCAGCCGCGTCTTGACCTCACCTGGCCTCGGTGCCTTCGCGAAGACGAGAAGCGTCGCGCGGCCTTCATCGCCGCGCGAAGACACGCCATCCTCGCCGCGACTCCACCTGCGCGCCGGATACCTCGCCGCCAGCTCCCCCGGCTCCCCCCCCGCCAGAAACCGGCTCATCAGCGCCACATTGCGCAGCAACCCCCGCACCCGCCCCTCCTCCTCATACCGGCGCGCACTGGTGGAGATCGACGCGGGCAGCCGCACCAGCCCCCCCTCCCCCCGCAACCGCCGGTTCAGGATCACGTCCTCCATGATCGGCTCGTCGGGGAAGGGGCCCGCACCGAAAAAACGATCCCGCCGAATCAGCAACCCCTGGTCCCCATAAACCAGCCCCGACAGCCGCTCCCGCACCCGCTGTCCCCCCTCGATCACGCGGTAGTAGAAGTGCGGATGAGAGATCGTCAACCCGAAATACGCCGCCTCCCGCCGCCCCCCCCGCACATGCCCCTCGATCGCCCGCAACGCCTCGTCCCCCACCCGCGAGTCCGCGTGCAGAAAGAGCAGCCACCGCGTGGACAACAGCGCGGCCCCCGCGTTCATCTGCCGGGCACGCCCCTGCCGGCTCCTCATCACCATCGCCCCCCCGGCCCTCGCGGCCGCCACCGTCCCGTCCCCCGACCCCCCATCAACCACCACCACCGCACGCTCGAGGCCCAACCCCGACAGATCCCCCAACAGCCCGGGAAGACTCTCCTCCTCGTCCAACGCCGGAATCACCACCCCGATCTCGGCGGACCGCGAGTGGACCGGCTCCCCCGAGAACGTCACCCCGTCACTCGGCCCGTCACCGGCCACTTGGCGACAACCCGGCCCGGTTCGCCCGTCTCCAGTCCCCGCCGCCGCACCATCCCCCTACCGCGCGATGTCGTTCAGCGTCCAGTCATACTCGTGAAACTCCACCCTCGTCTCCGGATCCAGCAGCGCCTCCCGGTAATGTCCGTCCGCAAACCCCGCGAAGAACGCCCGAATCCCGTCGTTGTTCCCCCCGAAGTCCTCCTTGAACCAGTCGAGCACCTTGTTCACGCGCACGGTCGACCTGTCCCCCTCGGTCGTCACATCGAAGTGTGCGGGGTCCATCATGAAGGCGCGCACGCGTTCGTCCAGCTGCTCGTCCAGCGTCTCCGGCAGGTCGGCCCGGCCGATCAGCGGCGGACAGCTCCACGCGGCGCAGTTGACGGCCAGGTGGATCCGCGCATCGCCCATGGGACGGATGATTTCGTGCTCGATCTCATCTTGGGAACGCTCCTCGCCGGCCACGACGCAATGGTCGCCAGTGAAGACATCCTCGATCTGCCAGACCGAGTTTTCGGGCCGTCCGGCGGCGCGGTTCTTCAGCCCGTGGAATCCGCCCGCCCTCTTGATCGGGTAGTGCTCGATGACTCGCTTCAGCATGCAGGCGTTGTAGGCGTTGATCCAGAAGGCGAGCTGCTCGTCCCGCGACGCGCTCGTGACCGCCGAGATATCCGTCGCCGCGAGCCGGTCCAGGTAGGCCCGGAGCCCCGCGTCGTCCGCGGCCAGTTTCGCATAGTCCACCTGCGCACCGAACACGACGGGCGCCAGCACGCCGGTGAACTCGCTGTGGTCCGGGAGCTGCTGCGCGGAAGCGGTCCTGAGCCCGCCCGCGAATCCCATAGTGACAACTGCGGTTGACAAAAAGACAACTATGGTTGACATGCCGGGGAGTCGCACATTCATCTTTTTCAGGATCGCGGGGAGGAAGCTGAGCAGGACGAGGAGGAGGCCTGCCAGGAGTACATTCAACCACGCGTCGCGTGACGCCTCCTGGGAGCCCTGCAGGAGCGCATCGGCGAAGAAGGTGTAGATCGCGGTTCCGGGCAGAATGCCGATCAGCGTGGCGATCGCGTAGCTACGCCATTTGAGCGCCATGAGCCCCGACCCGAAGTTGAGGGCGTTGAAGGGCGCGAGGGGGATCAGGCGAAGGGTCAACAGTCCCCTGAATCCGTGCTGTTCGACGATGCCATCCAGTTTGTTCAGCACTTTGGAGTCCTTTCCGATGAGGCGGCGCACCGCGTCCCCGCCCAGTGAACGGGCGACGAGGAAGGCCGCGTTGGCGCCAATGTTTGCCGCAATGAAGTTGTAGAGGGTCCCCCACCAGAATCCGAAGACGGCACCCCCGGCAAGCGTCAGGATGGTGCCGGGGACCGCCAGCGCGGTGGCGGTGGCGTAGATGCCGACGAAGATCGGAGCGGCCCATGGATTGCCTCTCAGCCACTCGATTCCGTCGCCGATGCCTTCGAGGGTGAGGTACGGTCCGGCCGGTGTCCCCTTGATGCCGAAAAAGCCGCCGACGATGAGGAGAACGAAGGCCCCCAGCTTCAGCCAGGCGCCGGTTCTGCCCCGTGGTTCTATTTCAGCCATTTGATGATTCTCTTGAGTGTCCTTCCCCCAGCCGTGTCGAGGCGCGAGCGCATGTACTCGCCCGAGGCGCGCTTCACCCCCTCGACCATGGTGGGGTAGGGGTAGATGGTGCCGTTGACCTTGCTGAGGCTCAGGCCGTGCTGTTTCGCGAGGACGAGGGGCATGAGAAGGTCACCGGCGCCGTGGGCGACGATGGTCGCGCCGATCACCTTGCCCTTGCGGTCCGCCGAGATCTTCACGAATCCCACCGCCGAGCCGTCCACGATGGCGCGGTCCAGGTCGTCCATCTCGTAGCGGTAGGTGGTGCCGCCGGCGTCCTCGGCCTCGTCTTCCGACATGCCGATGTGGGCGACCTCGGGGTCGGTGTAGGTGACCCATGGGACGCTGTCGTAGCGGATCTTCTTCTTGACGGGGAGGACCGAATTGCGGATGGCAACCTTGGCCATCTGCTCCGCAACGTGGGTGAAATGGAGCCCACCGGTCACGTCGCCCACCCCCCATGCCGACCTGGAGCTGGTGCGCAGGTAGTCGTCGACGACGACGGCGCCCATGCCGGTCCGAATCCCGGCGGCTTCCAGGTCCAGACCGTCGATGCAGGGACGCCGCCCGGTCGCGACGAATACCCGGTCCACCTCGATGCGGCCCCCGTCGTTCGTCTCGATCACCGCGCGCCCGTTCTCCGAGCCTACGCGGGTCACTGCGGCCCCGGTGCGGATCCCGATCCCCTCCGCCTCGAGGAGGTTCTGCATGAACGTCGCCACATCCCGGTCCTCCTTGATCAGGATCCTGGGCATCATCTCGAGGATGGTGACCTTCGACCCCAGGCGCGCGAAGACCTGCGCGAATTCGATCCCGATGGGCCCGCCGCCCAGGATCGCGATCGAATCGGGGAGCTCGTTCTCGTCGAAGACGGTCTCGTAGGTCCAGTAGCCGGTTTCCGCGAGGCCGGGGATGGGGGGGGTGGCGGGCACGGCGCCCGTGGCGATGACGAAACGCTTGGAGCGCAGGGTGCCCTCGCCGTCGACCTCGACGGTGTCGGGATCGAGGAAGCGCGCGGCCCCGAAGTGCACGGCGACGCCCATGTCGCGGAAGCGTTGGGGGTCGTCGTGGTGCGCGACGGTGGCGCGCGCGGCCCGCATCCGCTCCATGACGGCGTAGAAGTCGTGGCGGGCCCCGTTCGGAATGAGGCCGAGGCCGGCGGCGCGGTCCATCTGCCGTGCGAGACGCGCCGAGGCGATGAGGGCCTTGGAGGGGACGCAGCCGGTCCAGAGGCAGTCGCCGCCGAGTGCGTGCTTCTCGACGATCGCCGGGTTCATGCCCAGGTAGGCCGCGCCCGCGGCCGTGACCAGGCCGCCGGTGCCGCCGCCGATGGCGACGAGGTCGTATTCGTGTATCTGCGAGGTGGATTTGCCCATTTGGGGTTCTGTGAATGGTCTATACGAAAGCTTGGCCGATTCTGACATGTATCCGCCCGACAATAGAAGGTACCTTGGCGTCATCGGAAACGGTTCCGGGGTTCCAGGGGCCGGGTGGGGTGGAGCCGCGAAGCGGGCGCGGACCACACCCCCCGGAAAAGCTTGACCCGGATAGGTTTCGTGTTATCTTCGGTATTGGCGCTGCGGGCTGCTCCGGGAGGCCTTCCCGGCGCGGCTGGCGGGACCGCTCAGACAACCCCCCGTCGAGAGGAAGAGGTTCGATCGATGCCCAGACAGCCGGCGTCCAGCAAGAGGATGTCCACCACGAACGGCAAGGACAAGCAGCAGAAGGAGAAAGCGCTCAACACGGCCCTGACCCAGATCGAGCGGTCGTACGGGCGGGGCGCCATCATGCGCATGGGGGCCGAGGGCGCCAACCTCCAGATCGAGGCGATCTCCACCGGGGCCATCAACCTCGACGCGGTGATCGGAGTCGGCGGGGTGCCGAAGGGGAGGATCAGCGAGATCTACGGGCCGGAGTCGTCGGGGAAGACGACGCTGTGTCTGCATGTGATCGCCAACGCCCAGCGCGACGGAGGCATCGCCGCCTTCATCGACGCCGAGCACGCGCTCGACATCCAGTACGCGCGCAAGCTCGGGATCGACGTGGACAACCTCCTGGTGTCGCAGCCCGACACGGGAGAGCAGGCGCTGGAGATCGCCGAGGTGCTGATTCGCAGCAACGCAGTGGACGTGATCGTCATCGACTCGGTGGCGGCGCTGGTCCCCCGGGCCGAGATCGAGGGCGAGATGGGCGATTCGCACGTGGGCCTGCAAGCGCGGCTGATGAGCCAGGCGCTCAGGAAGCTGACCGGCGCGGTGAGCCGCTCCAACGCGGCCGTCATCTTCACCAACCAGATCCGCGAGAAGATCGGCGTCATGTTCGGCAGCCCCGAAACGACGTCGGGCGGCCGCGCGCTCAAGTTCTACGCATCCCTGCGCATGGACATCCGCCGCATCGGCGCCCTCAAGGACGGGCCCGACGTGATCGGCAACCGGACCCGCGTCAAGGTGGTCAAGAACAAGTGCGCGCCCCCCTTCAAGCAGGCCGAGTTCGACATTATGTACGGGCAGGGGATCAGCCACACGGGACTGTTGATCGATATCGGCGTGGAGCAGGGCATCGTCGAGAAATCGGGATCGTGGTTCTCGTATGGCGATCTCCGGCTCGGACAGGGTAAGGAGAACGTGCGGACCTTCCTCAAGGAGAACCGGGACGTTGCCGGGGAGATCGAGGGGCGGCTGCTGGTGGCGCTGGGGATCCGCGAGGAAGAGGAGCAGGAAAGCGGGGGTGAGGCGCCGGCGGTGAAGGTGGTCTGAGGGGGGGACACTGGTCCTGCCCAACGCCGCGGCAAATCGAGGGACGCCGACATGCTCGGATGGGACAGCCATCTTCCCAGGTCCTCCTCACGCCGAAATCCCGCCTGCCGTTCGTGAACAAGACTTCATCTGGAAGTGGGAGCATCGGTCGGGCTAGCTTTAGACGCTCTGCTGGGGGCACCTCACATCGCCGACCCGATTTCGGCCCAGGCTGATCCTCGACCGCCCGTCCCATGAAATCTACTGAAATCCGCCGGAGATTCCTCGAATACTTCGAGGCCCGCGCTCACGCCGTACGCCCGAGTTCGCCGCTGGTCCCCGCCAACGACCCGACACTGCTCTTCACCAACGCCGGGATGGTCGAGTTCAAGGGGGCCTTCCTGGGTGAGGAGAAGCTGCCGTTCGCCCGCGCGGCCACCTCGCAGAAGTGCGTGCGCGCGGGTGGCAAACACAACGACCTGGAGGAGGTCGGCCGCACGGCGCGCCACCACACCTTCTTCGAGATGCTGGGCAACTTCTCCTTCGGCGACTACTTCAAGCGCGAGGCGATCGGGTACGGCTGGGAATTCCTGACCGTCGAAATGGGGCTGGATCCGGATCGGCTGTTCGTGACGGTGCACGACACGGACGACGAAGCGGCCGGACTGTGGACCGAGGTGGCCGGGGTGGCGCCCGAACGCATCTACCGGCTCGGGGACAAGGACAACTTCTGGCAGATGGCCGACACGGGTCCCTGTGGCCCCTGCTCGGAGATCCACTACGACATGCGGCCGCGCGAGGAGTGGGGAACGGTGCCGGGGACGGAGGAGTTCGAGCGGCGGGGCGAGGCGGGGGAGTTCCTGGAGTTGTGGAACCTGGTGTTCATGCAGTTCGACCGGGATGCGTCAGGTGAGCAGCAGCCGCTGCCGGCGCCGAGTATCGATACGGGTTTGGGGCTGGAGCGGCTCGCCGCGGTGATGCAGGGGGTGAAGAGCAACTATCACACGGATCTGTTCGTGCCGCTGCTGGAGAGGGTGGCGGAGGTGGTGGGGCGGGGGTATGAGGCGGGGTCCGAAGAGGGAGTGTCGTATCGGGTGCTGGCCGATCATGCCCGGGCGGTGGCGTTCTTGCTCGGGGACGGGGTGTTCCCGTCGAACGAGGGGCGGGGGTATGTGCTCAGGCGGATCCTGCGGCGGGGGGTGCGGCATGCGTGGCTGTTGGGGAGGCGGGAGCCGACGCTGGTGGAGGTGGTGGATCGGGTGATTGACTTGATGGAGGGGGCGTATCCGGGGTTGGGGGCTCGCCGGGAGAACATTGTGGGGGCGGTGCGGGGGGAGGAGGAGCGGTTTCTGGGGACGATCGATGGGGGGATGGAGAGGTTGGCGGAGGTGGCGCCGCGGGTGGCGGCGGGGACGTCGCCGAGGCCGGTGATCGCCGGTGCAGAGGTGTTCAAGTTGTATGACACGTTCGGGTTTCCGCCGGATCTGACGCGGATTGTGGCGGGGGAGCGGGGGTATGGGGTGGATATGGCGGGGTTTGAGGAGGCGTTGGAGGGGCAGAGGCGGCGGTCGCGGTGGATGGCGTTGTCGGACACCGTTTACTCGCGGGCCGAGGTGACGGCCGTGCCGGGCCCCTGTCCGACTCCCCCGTGGAGAATGTCGGCTGACGCACCTGAGGAACATTTCGTTGGCCATGATAGCCTCGACGCCGAATCCAGAGTCATGGACTGGTGCGAGGGCGATGGGCAACTCAGCCTCATCCTCCAACACCGCCCCTTCTACCTCGAGGCCGGCGGCCAGGTCTCCGACCAGGGCCGCGTCTTCGCCGACGGCTGGACCATGAACGTTGCCGAAGTGCTCCGCGACGGCGACCACGTCATCCTCCGTGGCCAACCCACCGGCAAATTCCCCGGCTCCGCCGTCCTCGGCACCACCGTCACCGCCCAGGTCGACGCCCCCTCGCGCCGCGACACCGAACGCAACCACACCGCCACCCACCTACTCCACGCCGCCCTGCGCTCCATCCTCGGCGACCACGTCGTCCAGCGCGGCTCGCTCGTCGCCCCGGACCGCCTCCGCTTCGACTTCTCCCACACGGCCCCCATGACCCCCGGCGAGGTCGCCAAGGTCGAGGCCATGATCAACGAAGGAATCTGGGTCAGTCACCCCGTCCGCACCGAACTCCGCCCCTTCGACGAAGCCGTCAAGGCCGGCGCCATGGCCCTCTTCGGCGAAAAATACGACGACGAAGTCCGCGTCGTGGACATCCCCGGAGTCAGCATGGAACTCTGCGGCGGCACGCACGTCCGCCGCACGGGCGAGATCGGACTCTTCAAGATCACCTCCGAGACGGGGGTGGGCGGCGGGGTCCGGCGCATCGAGGCGCTGACGGGCCGGAAGGCCTTCGAGTACCTGGCCGCATTCAAGAACCGCGTCGAGGAGCTGGCGTTGTCCGTCAAGGCGCAGCCCGCCAACGTCGAGCGCCGGGTGGGCGAACTGCTCGCCGAGAAGGCCGCGCTGGAGGAGCTGGTCGACGACCTGCGCCGGCACGGATCGGGGGGCGCCGATGTGCTGGCCGAGGCGGAATTTGAGGTGGGAGGCCGTTCCGTGAAGTACAGCGGCGTGCGCCTGCGCGTGCGCAACGCGGGCGACGTGCGAAAATGGGGGGATACGTTCAGGGACTCGGCGGAGGCGGGGGTGGCGGTCGTGGCGGCGGAGATGCCGGGGGGGAAGCACTCGCTCTTCGCGTTCGCAACGGATCGCGCGATCGCCGCCGGGCTGAGGGCCGACCAGGTGGTCAGGGAGGTGGCCGCGCAGGTGGGGGGGCGGGGAGGGGGGCGGCCGCACATGGCGCAGGCAGGGGTCGGCGATCCCGGCGGAATCGACGAGGCGGTCCGTTCGGGGGCGGAGGTGGTGGAGAGCCGCGCGCGCGAAGGCTCGGCATGACCATCGCCGAGTGGATCGATCGGCGGGACCGTCCCGTCCCGGCCGCTTTCCGCACATTCCTGAACGCCGACGGCCCCGTGTCGCTCGCCAACTTGCTCGCCGCGGCCGAGATCGAGATGCGCGCGTACTCCACCGAAACCTCGCGGGATCGGTGCGCCGGGTTCGCCCTGCTGACCGCCGACGCCTACCTCAGCTACGCATGTCACTTGGCGGTGCGCGAGAGTGGCGGGACCGCGCTGGGCGACATCACCGAACGGGTGGCTCGGGAATGGATCCCCCCGAAGCTGGGGTAACCGGCGCCTACGCCGACTTCCACAGCCACCTCGTACCGAGCGTGGACGACGGCTCGCGCAACCTGGACGACTCCCTGCACTCGATTGGCCGCATGGTCGACGCCGGCGTGAATGGAGTCATCACCACCCCCCATTTCCGCGCCTCCTTCCTCACCAGCTCCCGGCTCGATCCCATCATGGACTACATGGACCGCAGATGGCGTCGCGTCCGCGATGCGGTCCGGGTGACCTGGCCGCAACTCGACTTTCGCCGCGGCTTCGAAATCAGGCTCGACGCGCCCGCCCCGGACATCTCGGATCCCCGCATGCGCCTTGGCGGCACGCGGTTCGTCCTCGTCGAATGGCCGGCGTTCATGGCCCGGCTGGGTTCACCCGAGATGCTCTCGCGGATCGCCGAATCGGGGTACATTCCAGTCCTTGCCCACCCCGAACGCTACCACGGGATCGACCGGGAGCTGCGTATCGTACACGCATGGAAGAAAGCAGGCGCTTGTCTGCAGGCAAACTATGGCTCGCTGGCGGGCCAGTACGGTGCGAAGCCCAAGGCGCTCATCCGCCGCTTCCTGCAGGAGGGTCTTGTCGACTACCTTTCGTCCGATTTCCACGGGCAGCGCGGCTATACCTTCTACCTCGAACCGGGCACGACCGAACTGAAGCGCCTCGGGGGCGATGCCCAACTCGACCTGCTCGCACGGGTCAACCCCGCCCGGCTCTTCGAGGGGAAGCGCCCGCTGGCGGTGCCCCCGCTGACGATCGACGAGCTGCTCTCCCACTCGGCCGGAAGGCGGTCCGATGTCTGACATCGCGGGATTCGCAAAGGACGAACTTCGTCAACTGGCATTCCTGGCCGAGATGGTTGCGGACACACAGGACGTGGAAATTGCGGCCTACGCCGAACTCGCCCTCGGCACCATCGAGGCGGGGGGCAAGCTCCTCTTCTGCGGCAACGGTGGATCCGCCGCCGACGCCCAGCACCTGGCCGCGGAGTACGTGGTCCGGCTCGTGAGGAAACGCCCGGCGATTCCGGCCGTCGCACTCACCACCGACACCTCGGTCCTCACCGCGTGCGCGAACGATCTGGGCTACGATCAGGTCTTTGCCCGCCAGGTGGAGGCGTTGGGCAGACCTGGAGACCTTCTCGTCCTTCACTCGACATCGGGCGAATCCGAAAACCTCGTCCAGGCTGCCAGGGTTGCGTCGCAATCGGGACTCTCCACCGTTGCGCTGTTGGCCCGGGGGGGCGGACGTCTTCGCTCGATGGTCGACATTGCCATCGACCTGCCGACCGGCCGAATCTCCCGCGCACAGGAAATCCACCTTGCAATCGGCCATATTGTGTGCGACCAAGTCGAGAAGTTCTTCATGGAGAAGCACGAGTGACGGGTCTGAACCTGGATCTGGCCGGAAAACGCGCGCTAGTGACGGGAGGGTCGCGCGGTGTGGGGGCCGCGACGGTGCAACTGCTCGCCCGGGCCGGTGCTGATGTGGCGATTTCGTACCGGAGCCGCGACGACGAGGCACGCAGCGTGGTCGACGAGGCCCGCGCGCTGGGCGTGCGCAGCTGGGCCGAAGCCTGCGACCTCTCCGACCGGGCCGCCGCGGACCGTCTCTTTCGCCGCGTCGACGAGGAGTTCGGGGGACTCGACATCTTCGTCGGCAACGCGGGGATCTGGCCGGTGGCCGACGTTCCCCTGTCCGAAATGGACGATGAGCGCTGGCACCAGACCATCGCCGTCAACCTGGACTCGATATTCTTCACGACCCGCGAGGCGATTCGCCGCATGAACGACGACGGCCGCATCGTGCTCGTCAGCTCGACCGCGGGACAGCGGGGCGAGGCCTACCATTCGGACTACGCCGCGAGCAAGGGCGCGATCATCTCGCTGGTGAAGGGACTCTGCACCGAGGTGGGGGGGCGGGGCATCACCGTCAACGCCGTGGCTCCGGGGTGGATCGACACCGAGATGTCCGAGGACGTGCTGCATGGCGAGGACCGGGCGGCGATCGAGGCGGCCATCCCGATCGGGAGGGTCGCCACCGCCGAGGACGTGGCCGGGCCGATCGCAATGCTATGCTCGCCATTGGCTCGGCACATCACCGGTGAGATACTCAATGTCAATGGGGGATCGGTACTTGCGGGATGACTTCTAAGGTGAAAGGTGAAGGAGTAACGCGAGAAAGGCAGGGGCGATCCGACGTCGCCCCGCGGCCGTCGCCACAGATCCAGGTCCCGGATCCCGTCCGTGAGTTGATCAGAAAGCTCGAAGACGGGGGGTTCGAGACGTGGACGGTGGGCGGCGGCGTGCGGGACGCGCTTCGTGGGCGTCCCTCTGAAGGCCTGGAATGGGATCTGGCCACCCGCGCTACACCCCGTCAGGTGCGGCGGCTCTTCAAGCGGACCGTTCCCCTGGGCATGGAATACGGGACCGTGGGAGTCTTCGGGTCCGACGGGAGACTCTACGAGGTCACCACCTTCCGCCACGATGTAATCACTTACGGACGCAAGGCGAAGGTGGCCTTTGCCGAGACCCTGGACGAGGACCTGGCTCGCCGTGATTTCACGGTGAACGCCATGGCGTGGCATCCGCGCCGCAATGAACTGCGCGACCGGAACGGCGGCCGCGACGACCTGCACAACCGGATCCTGCGCGCCGTCGGATCCCCAGCGGAACGCTTCCGCGAGGACTATCTGCGCGTCCTGCGTGGACTTCGCTTCGCGGGTGCACTCGAGATGGAGATCGACAGCGACACCTGGGACGGCATGGTGGAGGCCGTGCCGGGACTCTCACGGCTTTCGATGGAACGGGTACGCGAGGAGTTGGAGAAGGTGCTATCGAGACCTCGCCCCTCCCAGGCTCTGGAGCTGTACCGGCGGTCCGGGGCGCTGGCGCAGATCCTGCCCGAGCTTCGGGAAGGCGTGTCGGCAGAGGCGATGGCAACGGTGGACAGCCTCGATCAGGGTGACTGGTTGCTCCGCATGGCGGCACTCCTCCTCTTCGGCATGGAGCCGGGCGATGCGACCCCTGGCCGGGTCGCCGACCTCCTCACGCGCCTGCGCTTGTCCAACGCCGACGCGGAGAGAATCGTAGCGTTGGCGCGGGGAGGACTGGCGCCGCCAGCGGGGATTGCCCGCGATCCGGTTGCGAGGCGGCGATGGGTGGCCGACATGACCCGGGCGGGGGTCTCCACCGTGCCGGACATCCAGCGAATCTGGAATGCGGTGGCGCAGGCTGCCCCCACGCGCACCAACCCGATCGCAGTGGATCGCCTCGCCGCCGATATCCAGCGCGACCACGCTGCCGGCATCCCCACACGGGTCGGCGACCTCCCCGTCGCGGGCCGCGACCTGGTCGCGCAGGGTTGGCTTCCCGGTCCCGGGATCGGCGCGGCCCTGCGCTCCTTCATGGAGGCCGTATGGGAAGACCCCACGCTCAACGACCGCGCCATCCTCCTGGAGCGTGTCGCGGCCATGAAGCCCCCACGATGAGCGACAGCCTCGAACTCTTCCCCGCAGCGGGTTCGGCGGAACCCAGCCGCGTAGACACGACCGACTCGGCACAGGACGCGTCCCGGACGACGCGCGGCCACGGCACGCCCACCGCCCCCCTCCCCGCCCGCATGCGCCCCCGCACCCTGGACGAGTTCCGCGGCCAGCAGAAAGTCGTAGGCCCCGGCGGCCCCTTGCGCGCCATGATCCGGACCGGACAGATCTCGAGCTTCATCATGTGGGGTCCCCCCGGCTCCGGAAAGACCACCCTGGCCCGTCTCATCGCAGGCTCAGCCGACGCTGCCTTCGTCGCCTTCAGCGCGGTCACCGAAGGGGTCGCGCGGGTACGCGAGATCATCGCCGAGGCCCGCACCCGCCGCCACGCAACGGACCGCGGCACCATCCTCTTCTGCGACGAGATCCACCGCTTCAACAAGGCGCAGCAGGATGCCTTCCTGCCCGTCGTCGAGGCCGGCGACATCGTCCTCATCGGCGCCACGACCGAAAACCCCAGCTTCGAGGTCGTGCGCCCGCTTCTTTCCCGCGCCCCCGTCGTCGTCCTGGATCCCCTGTCCCCCGAGGACCTCGCCCGGATCGTCGCCGACGCCCTCTCCGACCCGGACCGTGGCCTTGGCACCGCCGGCATCACCGCCCCGGACGACGTCATCGAGCGCATCGCCGAAGCCGCGGACGGAGACGCCCGCCGGGCCCTCGGAATCCTGGAGCGCACCGCCGGTCTGGCGGGCGAGAGCGCCACGCTCACCCTGGAAGTCGTCGAAACCGCCGTCCAGCGCCGCTTCGCCGTCTACGACAAGTCCGGAGACCAGCACTACGACCATATCTCCGCGCTGCACAAGTCCGTCCGCGGGGGCGATCCCGACGGTGCGCTCTACTGGCTCGGCCGCATGCTCGACGCGGGCGAGGACCCCCTGTACATCGCGCGGCGCCTGGTCCGCATGGCGTCGGAGGACATCGGCCTCGCCGATCCTTACGCCGTGGGCGTCGCCATGGCCTGTCGGGACGCCTACCGGTTCCTGGGATCGCCCGAGGGCGAATTGGCGATTGCCCAGGCGACCGTCTATCTGGCCTCCAGCCCCAAGTCCAACCGCCTCTACAAGGGGTGGGGAAAGGCGCTGAGCCGTGCCCGCGAGACCCCCGGCGAAGCCGTCCCCCTCCACCTCCGCAACGCCCCCACGCGCCTCATGAAGGACCTGGGCTACGGCGAGGACTACCTCTACGACCCCGACCAGGCCGGCGGGGTCGCACGCCAGCACTACCTGCCCGAAGCCATGACCGGCGAGCACTTCTACGACCCCGGCGACGCCGGCTGGGAGGCCGACCTTCGCCGCCGTCTGGCCGAGTGGGCCCGCAGGAGGAGGTAGGCCGCCCATTCCCACCCAGCTTCTGGACATGCACACGCCTGTCGAGCGGGCGATCCTCGTGGGGACCCCCCGCGGCGGCGACGGGTCACGGGACGGCGCGGAACACCTTGCCGAACTCGCCCGCCTGACCGACACGGCCGGCGGGTTGGTCGCCAGCCAGCTCATACAGCGCCTCGATTCGCCCAGGCCCCGCTACTACCTCGGCAAGGGTAAGGCCGGCGAACTGGCCGAACTGGTGCGGGAACGCGAAGCCGACCTGGTCATCTTCGACGACGAACTGACCCCCGCGCAGTGCAAGAACCTGGAGACGCTGTGCGGCGTGCGAGTCATGGACCGCGCCGAGCTGATCCTGGACATCTTCGCCACCCGGGCCCGCACCTACGAGGCGCGGCTGCAGGTCGAACTGGCCCAGCTCCAGTACCTCCTGCCCCGGCTCAGGCGCATGTGGATCCACCTGTCGCGCATCCGCGGGGGGATCGGGTTCAGGGGTCCGGGCGAGACCCAGCTCGAGACCGACCGCCGACTCATCGGCACCCGCATCGCCGAGCTTCGGCGCAAGCTGAAGGGGGTCGCGCGCGCCCAGGCCACCCGGCGCAAGCGCAGGGAAGGACGGTTCCGGGCGGCGCTGGTGGGGTACACGAACGCGGGTAAGTCATCAGTCTTACAAGCGCTCTCGGGAACGGAACAGTTCATCGAGGACCGCCTTTTCGCCACCCTGGACGCCTCGACGCGACTGGTCCCGCTCGAGAACGGCCACGAAGCCCTCGTCACCGACACCGTCGGCTTCATCCGCAAGCTGCCCCACCACCTCATCGCCTCCTTCAGGTCCACGCTGGAAGAGGCCCGCGAGGCGGACGTTCTGCTGCACATCATCGATGCCTCGCACCCGGACCGGGACGCCCAGAGGGAGGTGGTGCGCTCGGTGCTGGAGGATCTCGGGATCCGCAAGCGTCCCCGCGTCGTGGTCTTCAACAAGATCGACCTGCTGCCCGGCGACGAACTGCTGGCGCTTCGTAAACGGGTTGCCGCCCCGGGAGCGCGTACGGCCCTGTTCACCTCGGCGCTCAAGCCTTCGACGCTGGAACCGCTCAAGTCGGAGTTGCACGACCGGATCCGCGCCAGGTTGCGGAAGGTGAGTGTAGAGATGCCCGCGGGTGACGGAAGGGCCCTGGCGGCGCTCTATGAGGAGGGCGAGGTGCTGTCGAGGAGCCAGGAAGGAACCACCGTCACCGTGGTCGCCCAGGCGTCGCCCGCGCTGATCGGGCGGCTGCGCTCCCGCGGCGGTGTGCGAATCACCGAGATCGGGTGACCGAATGCGTGTGGCCGCGCGGCTGGTACATTTGAGGGAGACACCCACACCGGAGTCCGCCACATGAGGCTCTACATCAACATCGACCACGTCGCCACGGTGCGGCAGGCGCGCCGGACCAACGAACCCGACCCCGTCCGCGCGGCCGTCCTGGCCGAACTGGGCGGCGCCGACGGCATCACCATCCACCTGCGCGAGGACCGGCGCCACATCAACGACCGCGACGTGCGGCTCCTGGCCGAGACCGTACGCACCGGGATCAACTTCGAGCTGGCCGCCGCCGACCCCGTCGTCGACATCGCGGTGGCGCTCGCCCCCATGCAGGCCACGCTGGTCCCCGAAAAGCGCGAGGAGGTCACTACCGAAGGCGGCCTCAACCTGGCCTCCGCCTCGGTGCGGGACGCCGTGGGCGCGTCGGTCCGCCGCCTCGAAGCGGCCGGGACCCGCACCTCGCTCTTCATCGACCCCGAAAGGCAAGCCCTCGACCACTCCGCCGCTCTCGGCGCCAACGCCATCGAGCTTCACACGGGCGAGTACGCCAACGCCACCGGGGACGCTGCGAAGGCGGCCGAACTCACCCGGCTTGCCGACGCCGCCGCCCACGGCCACGCCCTCGGACTGGCGATTCACGCCGGCCACGGTCTCACCTACGAAAACGTGGCTCCGGTTGCCGCCCTGCCGCACGTCGAGGAGCTCAACATCGGGCACAGCGTGATTTCGCGCGCCGTGCTGGTGGGGCTGGAGCGGGCGGTGCGCGAGATGAAGGAGATCGTTGTGGCCGCTCCCGGGCGGGTTCCGCAGCCCGGCGTCTGGGTCCCCCCGATCGGCTTCTAGCCAGCCCGTGACGGAGCCCCCTTCCAATCCGGATCCCGCCGAGGTTGGTTCCGGCCGGTCCAGGATGCGCCGGCACTTGCCGTGGCTGGCCGTGGTCGCACTGGTCGCCGGCCTTCTGTGGTGGTTCTTCCGGGACGAGGACCTCTCCGGCGTGTGGGGCCACATCCGGGCCGCCGACGCACCCCTCCTGCTCGCCTCGGCGGTCATCGCCATGGCCGGCTTCGCCGTTCGAGCGTTGCGCTGGAAGTACTTTCTCGCGCCCGTACAGCTACGCAGCCCCTTCGGCTCCCGCTTCGCGGCCGTCGCGGTGGGATTCATGGCGAACAACCTCCTGCCCTCGGGCCGCGCGGGCGAACCGGGACGCGCCTACGCCTACAGCCGAATGGAGCCCGTCGGCTTTACGGCCGCGCTGGCCACGCTGGTGGTCGAGCGCCTCCTCGACGGCGCGGTCATCTTCACCCTCCTCTTCGTGGCGATCCTGAGCCCGGGCTTCCCCGCGGAATCACTGCCGACCGAAATCGCCGGAGGCATGCGGGTCGCCGCCATCGGCCTGGGCGTGGTGCTCGCCGGCACCGTCCTGGTCGTCGCCTTCCCGTCGCCATGCCTCCGGATCGGGGCCCGGCTGGTCGCCCTCCTCCCGCCCGGACGGCTGTCCACGGGGCTGACCGGAGTGATGGAGGGGGTCGTGGAGGGATTGGCGTCGATACGCGGCTGGCGGCTCATGCTGCCCGCCCTCGCGTGGACCTTCGGAGTCTGGCTCCTGCAGTCGCTTTCGTTCTGGGCCGGCTTCCTGGCCTTCGACATCCGGTTGCCCTTCGCAGCGGCACTGCTGACGAACGGAGCGGTCGCCATGGCCGCGGCGCTGCCGGCGACACCCGGGTACGTCGGGACGCTTCAACTTGCCGTATCCCTTGCCCTCGTGCAGGTTTACGGGGTAGCTCCCGAATCGGTGCTCGCCTGCGCGGTAGCGTGGCACGCCGTCAACTTTCCCCCGATCACGGTGATGGGACTCTGGTATACGAGGCGGTTGGGCATCTCACTGAAGGACTTCAGGGGCAGCGGCTCGAAGACCACGCCATGACCGGTTTCTCGATCGCTTGTCCCGCCAAGATCAACCTCTTCCTGCGGATCGTGGCGCGCGAGCCCTCCGGGTATCACCAGATCGAGACGCTCTTCCAGGCCGTGGGACTCTACGACCGGATCGACGCGTATCCCGGTCAGGACGGGATCGCCTTCGAGGTGCGCCCGGGCGAGACCGAGCCCGGTCTGGAGGACATTGCCGACGAACTCGGCGACCCTGCCGACAACACCGTGGGGCGTGCCGCGCGGCTGTTCTACGACCTGTCGCGCATCGGGCCGGCGGTCAGGCTGGTCCTGACCAAGGCCATCCCGGCCGGAACCGGGCTGGGTGGCGCGTCGTCGGATGCCGCCGGGACCCTCGCCGTGTTGAACGCTCTGCACGGCCGGCCGCTCCGGCTTCACCAGATCATGCAGCTGGGCAGCCGGATAGGCTCCGACGTGCCCTTCTTCTGTACCGAAACGCCCACCTCGCTGGCGTGGGGCAGGGGAGAACGGCTCCTCGGGCGTCCCACGCCTCCCGCGGCGCACATCGTGCTGGCAATTCCCGGTGCGCGAACGTCGACGGGCAACGCCTACCGCGATGTGTCCGGGAAGCTGAAGCTGCCTGCGCCTCCGAGATGGATGGGCGACATCGGAACGGGCGACTGGGAGGCGATCGCGGCGCTGGAGCAGAACGACTTCGAGCTGGTCGCGTTCGAACACCTGCCGGAGCTCCGCGCGATGCGGGACGTTCTTGTGACTGGCGGGGCGGTGATGGCGCGGTTGACCGGCAGCGGTTCCGCGCTCTTCGGCGTGTTCGTCGACGAGGAGCGGGCCCGCGAGGCTGCCGGTGCGGTGGGCGCGCTGGAGGGTGTCGCGGCCGCGTTCGTCGTGCCGACTCTGGACGAGATACCGACGGTACAGCCGATCCATCAAGATATGTAAATCATACATGACTTAATGTCATGTGCGGTTGCCATTTTGGCGCTGGCATTGTGAACTTGGGCCGGACCGGGTTTGCCGGGGGTAGTCAGGCGGAGTATTCTGTCAACTTGCCAGCGTTGATGATGCGGTGCGGGCGCAGGGCTTCGACCAGGTGCCCTGCGACGCGGTACACGCGGGAGGATAAGGCGATGGAAGGGTCTTGTCTCGACGGCGCAGCGTTGAGCAGGGGTCGGCATTTCGGCGTCCGCCTACTGGTTCCGGTGGCGGCCTTGTCGCTGGCAACCTGCGACCGGCAACCCGCGGCTACCGTGTCCGACTTCGGTGACCCGTGGACCACGGAGCCGGAATTCGAGTTCGGAGAAGGGGTCGGCGGCACTTCCGACGCCAGCTTCAGCCTCATCAGCGCGGTGCGCGTCCTGGGGGACGGTGATCGCATCCTCGTCGTGGAAGCCGTTTCGGTGCGGGCAACCATCTGGACGCCCGATGGTTCGCTGCTCCGAAACGTGGGGAGACCCGGAGAGGGGCCGGGCGAGTTTGCAGGCATGTTCGGCGTCCAGGTCCACCCCGCGGGATTCTTCGCAAGAGACGACCGGGGCCAACGATTCACGTCGTTTTCCGATGACGGAACCTTCGTTGAGACGATTCCATTTCCGGCCAGCCTCTCGGGGGGCGCCGGACTCAGGTACACGGCCCTGCTCGAGAATGGCTCGGTGTTCGCGATACCGAAGTTCTCGCCGCTCGAGATGTGGGGATTCGACGGCAATCCTCCGATCGAGTCGCTGCCAGTTGTGCGCCTCTCGGAGGAGGACGGACAGTGGGGCCTGGACACGGTTGCCGTCCTGGACACCCGCAACCGCGCCCTCGTCATCGCCCCGGAGGGGACACCGGCCTTCGGGGGCATCCAGTCGGAGCAGATCTTCGGAGACTATGACCTGACGTGGTTCGACCCCGTTGCCGGAAGTGTGGTGGTCGTTCGAAGGAATCTTGAACCCGGCGTGGTGGATCTGGCGGAGATCGCGGCCGATGGCGATACGGCCTGGCACCGTCGCCTTTCGCCACCTCCGGTCACGCTCACTCCCGATATGGCAGGGAACGTCATCGAAGCGATGTCCCGGGGCCGCCCGGGACGAACCGCCGAGACCATGCGGGCCGCGGTCGAGGAGGCACTCTACCTTCCCGAATTCCTGCCCGGGGCCGTGCGTGTTCGCGGAACCGCCTCGGGGGAGATCTGGTTCAGCGGGTTCGAGAGGGAGGATTCGCTCAATGTCTGGTACACCGTGTGGAGGAACGACGGCCCGGGCGGGGTCCGCAAGATCCTGGTGCCGTCCGGGTTCACGGCCATGGATGCCACGGATACCCATGTCTGGGGCTACCGAAGCGACGACCTGGGCGTTCAGTACGTGGTGGGCTTGCGGCTCCTGCCGCCTGCGGGGTGACGCTTGACATGCATGATCACGGGCGGGATCCCTGGGTTCGGGCACTCCTGCCGTGGAGCCTCGTTGCCACCCTCTCCCTCCTGATCACGGCGGTTGGGTGCGAGCCTGGCGACCGGGAACCCGCGGCCGCGGCCGCGCCACCCGCGAAGCTCACGCTCGACACCGTCGCCGTCATCCACAGCGACCTCCTGCATTCCGTCGAATGCGTGCGGCGGGGGCCCGACGACAACCTGGTCGTGATGAACATGTGGCCCTCAGAAGTGCTGCTGCTGAATACAGCGGGAGACCTGGTGGGGACCGTCAGCCGGATGGGAGAGGGTCCCGGCGAGTTTCAGGCGTTGCGGGACCTGGACACGAAGGGTGATTCGATTCTCCTCCTTGATACGAGGGCGGTGTTGCTGTTCCATCGGCAATCTTCGGTCGGGACCTGGTCGCTCCGGACCCTGCCCGGAATACCTCAGCAGGTTGCATTCACCGCTGACGGAGCCCCGGTGGTGACTGCGGAGAGAGGGCCACCCCCGGACCGGGAGAATGCCATGCGGGTCCTGCGAGACACGGTCGAATTCTATCGGGTGGACGACCCCGAGACCGCGATTGAGACGCCGGTCGAGGTTCCGAGCGGCGAACTTCTCGTCTCCTGGAACGCGAGCGACGGGATTCGGGTAGGGATGCCGGCGTTTGCAGCGTGGGAAGTCTACGATCTGACGCTTACCGGAGTCGTCGCCGCGGATGCGAGGGATGGTCGTGTGATGTCATTCGACTGGGGCGGACACGCGGCGCGGACCCTGCGGCCGGCTTCTCCGCCCACCCCCGCGTCGGAGGCGGAGATGGATCGGTTCTGGGAACGTGTCGACGCCAGAGCACGCCGGGACCTCGATTCGGACTACATGACACATGCGCGACAGTCGGTCGACGTGTGGGGCGGGTCAGTGCCGCGACCCTTCTATTCCGCGGTGATCAGCGACGGATCCGAGACGCTCATCGGGCATTACGCTCACTGGTCGGAGGACATCGTCGAGTGGTCTCTTCTGGACCGCAACGGGAAGACGCTCGGCACCTTCAACCTCGGCCCGGGCAAGCGGCTTCTTTCGCTCCGGGACAGGGAGGTCCTCGGTGTGGGCCGTGACTCGATGGACGTGGAGCACCTGCTCGTTCTTCGGATTCGGAAAGAGGCGAACCCACCGCCGTGAACCCCCGCCGCCTTGACACCCCGCTACCCCCCTCCGCTACCATTCCGGCGTCTCCCATCCGCGCCTCGCGCAAACTGGCCCGTCGTCTAACGGCAGGACACCGGTCTTTGGAACCGGGGGTGGTGGTTCGACTCCACCCGGGCCAACTGTCCTCCCTATCAGTCCGTAGACAAAGCCGCCTGAGCACCGAGAGCGGTGAGGCGCCGGGGCTGGCCCGGAGGGATTTGGCCCACGGGCTGTCTGGCGGCGGAGCGTGAAGCTGTCGGTCCTCATCGCAGCAATTCGACACCCTCCAGTCGCGCCGCCTTCCGGTCAAAGGTATACAGCGGCCGCGCTCCAGACCGCTCCGCCGCGGCAAGGATCATCAGATCCGAGAATCCCGGGCCACCCGCCTGGTAGCGGAACGCGGCTCGGGCCACATCGTGCGCGGCCTCGACAACGAGACTCTGTGTCGCCACGAGTTCCTGCAGAATCGCCGCAATGCGTTCGCGGGAAACCCCGTAGGCCCGTTCCAGGACCCACACGAGCTCGACGACAACCTCGCGGCAGGCATACCCTGTGCGTTCGGTCGTGAGGGATTCCAACAGGGCGCGAGCGGACTCCGCCTGCCGTTCGTCGTCGCGCACCAGGTAGCGAGCGAGCACGTTGGTGTCGAGGGCGATCATTCCTCGGATGCCCCGTCGGCCACCGCCCGCTTCATTTCCTCCACTGTAACGGGTGGCCCGTCGTGTTTCAGTGCGCCGAACAGCCGACGGATGGGGCGCACGGGCAGAATGCGCACCTCGCCGTCAAGAACGAGGTAGCGCACGCGGTCGCCGGCCCGTACGCCCAGCGTGTCCCTGACGGGCTTGGGGAGCGTCGTCTGTCCCTTTTTCGTTACCGCGGATTCGAGCATGGTCACGCCTCCGTTCGCCTTACAGTGTGCGGTATCGCCTTACTTATCGCAAAAAGGTAAGCGTTTCACCACGGTAAGTGAAGGTGCTACACCCGCCCCCGAATCCCCGCCACCTCCCTCCGCACCAGCCTTTCGAACTCGTCCGCCAGCCGGTCCGCGTCCGGCGCCTCGTCGATCAACTCCTCCAATATCGTCCCTTCCTCGTCGTCGATCCTGGCGCCGCGCAGGCGGTGCAGCTTGAGCCACGTTTCGAAGCGGCGGCTGAGCCGCACGACCCCGTAGAACAGCCGGGGGTGTTTCACCCGGCCGGAAACCGTGTCGAAGACGATGGCGATCACCGACAGGTTGAGCAGGAGGAGGTCCTTCACGCCGTCCAGGACAAGCTTGGACTGAAAGACCACGAAGTCGCGCAAGGTGACTCCGGGTGAGGGCTTGACGGGACGATTGTTGTCCATGGTATCCATGTCTTCGATCCTCCATGTTGTATGCGATTTCACGGGTGGCCGCCGTCGCCCCGTTGCCGGGACCCCGCGCCGCCCCAAGGTTTCGGGCCACTATGCCGATCTCCTCCGCACTGACGGTTGCCGCTCTGGCCCTCTCCGGAGGCGACGTTCTCCACGGCGTCCCACCGGATGCGGACCCCTACGTGCCCGTCGCCGCGATTGTGTCCGGCACGGCCCAAGGCGCTCCACTCCAGCGCGCTTCCTCTCCCGACTCCGCCGACATCCGCGCGCGCGCCCGCAAACTCCAGTCGCGCTTCGAGACCAGCCGGGCGCGCCACCTGCCCAGCACTCTGGGCGGGGGCCGGCCGGAGTGCGACGACATCATCGGGCGGATGTGCATCTGGGACGATGGCGACGACGACTGGACGCCCCGGGACGAACCGGAGGAGATCGTCGCGTTGCGCGACGGGTTGCTGGCGGCGCTCGACTCACTGGCCCGCGAGATCCCGGGCGACCACTGGGTGTTCGGCCAGCGCATCCGCTACCTGGTCGAAGGCGGGCATCTGGGGGAAGCCGCGTCGCTGGCGGAGCGATGCGGACTTCCGAAGCGCTGGCGGTGCGACGCCTACCTGGGCTACGTGCGCCACCATCAGCAGAACATTCGCGGCGCGGAGCAGGCCTTTCGGCGGGCGCTGGACGCCATGCCCGCCCGCACCTTCGCCGACTGGACCGATCCCGCACCGGTTCTGGACCGGGACCTCCGCCGCTGGCTCGCCGATCAGGCGGACTCGGCCGCGGCCATGGACCGTCTGTGGATGCTGGCCGATCCGCTCTTCCTGGCGCCGGGCAACGACCGCTGGACCGGTCACCTGAGCCGCTGGAGCTACTCCATGAGCTCCGAGGAGGCGCGCAACCCGTATCAGCTGCTCTGGGGCGATGACCTGACCCGCGTCACCGTGCGATACGGCTGGCCGATCGCGTGGGAGCGGTCGTGGTCCACCGGCGGCGGGCGCGGCTACTCGGTGTCGGGGCACGACTACCCGGGCGATTTCCGGGCCTTTCCCCCGCGCGAACTCCTCGACTGGGGGCAGGGGAGGGTGGAGTCGTTCGTGTGGGAGATACCGGATGGCCATGCGCGCAGCAAGTACGCGCCGCCGTACCTCGATTCGCTTGGTGTTCTGGAAGGGCAGATCGGCCGGTTCTGGAGGCGAGACGGGATCATGGTGTTGGGCGTCTCGGAATTGCCGCGGGTGGAACCGGTGGCAGCGGCGCCGGGAGCACCCGCGGATCCGGCGGAGATTCGGAATCGGATCATCGACGGCGGCATTCGGGGATCCGGTCCGGGAACGCCCGCCTCGCCGCTGCTCCGCGTCGGCCTCTTCGTCGAACAGGACGGCGCACTGGATGTCGACGTGCGCACCACCATCGCCTCCGGCGGCGCCGTTCGCCTCTCCGCGCTCGCTCCGTGGGCAAACTGGGGCGTCGTGAGCCTGGAGGCGTGGTCGCCGGAGTCGCGCCGCGCTTGGCGCTTGCGCGCGGGCATGGGGTTCCGGCAAATCATGCCCGATCTCGTCGCCCTCTCCGACCTGCTGCTCCTCGAGACGGGAGCCGAGCCGGCCGGTCCGGAGGAGGTTGCGGAGGTGCTGAGGACATCCACCGAGGTTGCGGGCGGCGAGCCGCTGACGCTGGCCTTCGAAGTCTACGGACTGCGTTCCCCGTCCGAACTGGTGGACTTCAGGGCGTGGGTGGAGAAGCGGGACGAAGGCTTCTTCACGCGGGCGGTTCGCTGGCTGGGCATTGGGGGAGCCAAGGAGCAGGTCATGATCGGCTGGGAGGAAGGCGGACCCGAAAGGCGGGGACCTCTCTTCCGGACCTTCTCGATCGGCCTGCCGGACCTCGATCCGGGGCGGTACGAGGTGGTGATCGAGGTGACGGCCAGGGGACATTCGTCGCTTGAAGGGCGACGCGGCTTTACGGTGCGGTAGGGCAGTGTACCGCGCCGCTGGCTTGTCACACACACATACACCAGATTCACTACATTAAATGGCTGTCACGCAATCGTAACCCCAACCCCCGCCACACCGGTCATGGAAGCTTCACCCGTACGCGGCCCACTCCTCCTCCTCGCGGGGCGTGCCAACCGTCCCCTGGCCCGCGAAATCGCCGAGAAGCTGGGCACCCCGGCCGATGGTGCCACCATCCACAACTTCGCCGACGGCGAGATCTTCGTGCGCATCGACCGCAACGCCCGCGGCCGCGACGTCTTCATCATCCAGCCCACCGTGGCCAACGCCGACAACATCATGGAGCTGCTGCTCCTGATCGACGCGGCGAAGCGCGCCTCGGCCGAGCACGTGACGGCGGTGGTGCCGTACTTCGGGTACGGGCGGCAGGACCGCAAGGACCAGCCCCGGGTCTCGATCGGCGCCAAGCTGGAGGCGAATCTGATCACCGCCGCCGGGGCCGACCGCCTGGTCAGCATCGACTTTCACCAGCACCAGATCCAGGGCTTTTTCGACATCCCCGTCGACCACCTCTACGCGGCGCCGGTCTTCACCGAGTACTTCCGCGGCAAGCAGT
Source organism: Longimicrobiales bacterium (assembly GCA_951828585.1). Taxonomy (GTDB): domain Bacteria; phylum Gemmatimonadota; class Gemmatimonadetes; order Longimicrobiales; family Gaopeijiaceae; genus Bin94. The sequence continues at coordinate 3,775,968 of OX639991.1, read as the reverse complement.
TCACGAACCTGGTGGTGGTCGCCCCGGACGTGGGTTCGGGGAAGATGGCGCGGGGCTTCGCCAAGCGTCTCGGCGCCACCTTCGCGATCATCGACAAGCGGCGGCCCTCCGCCAACGTTTCCGAGGTCCTCAACGTGGTGGGCGAGGTTGAGGGGCGCACCTGTCTGATCACCGACGACATGATCGACACGGGGGGCACCATCGCCCAGGCGGTCGGCGCACTCAAGGAGAGGGGTGCCAAGCGCGTGTACGTGGCCGCCACGCATGCCCTGCTCTCGGCCACCGCGGTCGAACGGCTGGCGGCGTCGCCCCTCGAGGAACTCGTCGTCGCCAATACGATCCTCATCCCCGAAGCCAAACAGTTCGACCGCATGAAGATCCTGTCGGTGGCCGATCTGCTGGCCCGGGCCATCTCCTACATCCACTCCAATGCGTCCGTGAGCAAGCTCTTCGAGCTCAGGGACCGGAAGGGGCCGGCCAAGGTCGCGCTGGCCTGAGAGGGCGCGCCTGAACCGCAGCGAATTCAACAAAATACGGAAAATACGGAAAGTACGGAAAACTGAAACATGGAAGCGAAAATCATCCTCGAAACACGCACCGGAGCCGGAAAGGGCGTTGCGCGCAAGCTGCGCCGTGCCGGCCGAGTGCCAGGCGTCATCTACGGTGGCGGCGGCGACAACGTGCTGGTCTCCATGGAGGCATTCGAGACTGTCAACCTGCTCCAGGCGGTCCCCGTCGAGGAGACCGTCTTCGAACTGTCGGTGGACGGTGGCGAGGTGCAGCACGCACGGGTCCGGGAAGTCCAGATGCATCCCTATCGCCCCGAACTCATCCACGTCGATTTCCAGCGCGTCCCGCCGGACGCCGCCGGGGACGAGTGACGCCACCTGCAACGACACCGCGACCTTCGACACACAGTGGACCCGCACGGTGCGCCGGACAGCGGGGCGGACACTCCCGCCTCCGATTCGCCCGCGCCGCGCACGAAGGTGGTGGTCGGTCTGGGCAATCCCGGGCCGAAGTACGACGGCACCCGTCACAACGTGGGATGGTGGGTGCTGGACCGCTTCGCCTACGACCGCGACTTCGAGTCCTTCGAACGGAGCGGCAAGAGGCTGGAGACCTCGGGCGAGGTGGACGGGCGGACGATCGTGCTGGTCAAACCCCGCGCCTACATGAACCGGAGCGGCCTGGCCCTGACCACGCTGTGGAAGATGGACGGGTTCGAGGTCGCCCGCGACCTGCTCGTGGTGACCGACGACGCCAACCTCGACGTGGGCCGGGTCCGGTTCCGGCCAGGCGGCGGGACGGGGGGCCACAAGGGACTCAGGTCGGTAACCGGCGTGCTGGGGACCCGGGACTACGCGCGCCTGCGGATCGGCGTGGGCGTCGCTCCGGCCGGCGCCGAGCTGTCCGACTGGGTTCTTTCGGAGATGCCCCCGGATGACGAGGACGTCGTGGTCGGCCTGCTGCCGGAACTCAGCGAGGCGGTCGCGGTATGGGCGGGGGAAGGCATCGAGACCGCGATGAACCGCTTCAACCGATGATGCTGGAACAACCTCAAACACAGGACACTGAAGAGCCGTGATCGAACTACTGGACTTGACCGACTGGTCGTGGGTGGCCGGAGGCGTCGGCCTGCTGGCCGCGCTCGTCGTGTACCGCTACATGGTCGCCCAGCCGGACGGAAACAGCGTCATGCGCGACCTGGCGGATCAGATTCACGACGGCGCGATGGCGTTCCTGCGCCGAGAGTACACGGTGTTGGCCGTCTTTGTGCTGTTGGTGGCCGTGCTCCTCTTCCTGGCGATCGGGCAGGCGACCGCGCTGGCTTACGTGGCCGGGGCCGCGAGCAGCGTGCTGGCGGGCTTCTTCGGAATGAAGGCGGCCACGCGCGCGAATGTGCGCACCTCGGCCGCGGCCAACGACGAAGGGCAGGGCAAGGCGCTCCGGATCGCCTTCTTCGGGGGCGCGGTCATGGGATTGTCGGTCGCCGCGCTGGGTCTGCTGGGGATCGGTTTGCTGTACTGGTTCCTGGCCGCCGACGCGATCCCGGGCACCAACGACCTGCCCAGCTTCGCCGCGATCATCTCGGGATTCGCCATGGGCGCGTCTTCGATCGCGCTCTTCGCGCGGGTGGGTGGGGGCATCTTCACCAAGGCCGCCGACGTGGGCGCGGACCTGGTGGGGAAGGTCGAGGCCGGGATCCCGGAGGACGATCCGCGCAACCCGGCCACCATTGCCGACAACGTGGGGGACAACGTGGGCGACGTGGCGGGAATGGGCGCCGACATCTTCGAGTCGTACGTGGGATCGATCGTGGCGACGATCGCGATCGGGGCGACCGCGGCGGCGCTGGCGGCGAGCCAGGTCGAGGCGGTGGCGCTTCCCATCATCACGGTGTTCGTAGGGCTGTTCTGCTCGGTGATCGGCATTGCGGCCATGAAGTTCCTGGAGCGCACCGAACCGGGGGCCGCGCTGCGCAACGTCACCTTCATCGCGGCGGGGCTCTTCCTGCTGATCATGTTCTTCGTGATCAGGTCGATGGACATGATCATCATCGACCCGGTCACCGAAACCGCGCGCTCGCCGCTCGGACCCTTCTGGGCGCTCCTGGCGGGCACGCTCGTCGGCATCCTCATCGGGCTGACGACCGAGTACTACACCGGCGCGCGCCCAGTGCGGAAGATCGCCCAGGCTTCGGAGACCGGATCCGCCACCAACATCATCACCGGACTGGCGGTCGGGATGGAGTCGACCGCTCTGCCGCTGCTGCTGATCTGCGCGGCCATCCTGATCTCGTTCCTGACCTGCGGCCTCTACGGCATCGGGATCGCCGCGGTCGGCATGCTGGCCACGGTGGGCGCCACCATGTCCGTGGACGCGTACGGCCCGGTGGCGGACAACGCGGGCGGCATCAGCGAGATGGCCGGGCTGGGACCCGAGACCCGCAAGGTGACCGACTCCCTGGACGCGATCGGCAACACCACGGCCGCGATCGGCAAGGGCTTCGCGATCGGCTCGGCGGCGCTCACCGCGCTGGCGCTCTTTTCGGCCTATGCCACGAAGGTGGCGGCGTTGCGGGGGGCGGAGACGGGCGAGGCCACGACGCTCGTGATCGACATCACCAATCCGTACGTCGTCATGGGCCTCTTTATCGGCGGCATGCTGCCCTTCCTGGTGGCCTCCTTCACGATGACCGCGGTGGGACGCGCCGCGGCGGGGATGGTGGAGGAAGTGCGGCGGCAGTTCCGCGAGATACCGGGGATCATGGAAGGGACGGCCAAGCCCGATTCGGCGCGTTGCGTGGACATCTCGACGCGGGCGGCGCTGCGCGAGATGATGCTGCCGGGGATCACCGCCATTCTGGCTCCGGTGATCGTGGGGAAGTTGCTGGGCGTGGAGGCGCTGGGCGGGTTGCTGGCCGGCGCTACCGTCACGGGTGTGCTGATGGCGCTCTTCATGGCGAATGCGGGCGGGGCGTGGGACAACGCCAAGAAGTACATTGAGGGGGGCGCGCACGGGGGCAAGGGGTCGGATCCGCACAAGGCGGCGGTGGTGGGCGACACCGTGGGCGATCCCTTCAAGGACACCTCGGGCCCGTCGCTTAACATCCTGATCAAGCTGATGAGCGTGGTGTCGCTGGTGCTGGTGCCGTGGTTCGTGGGATGAGGCGGGTGAGCCGGAGGGGGACAGGGCCGTGCGACAAGGGGGGTTCGCGATGACGGGGTCCCGGTCCGCGTCCTTCGATGGCGCGATCGCGTTCGCGCAGGACCTGATCCGCATCCCGTCGCTGCCGGGCGAGGAGGGGGAGCTCACGCGGCGCGTGGTGGCCGAGATGGAGGGACTGGGCTACGACGAGGTGTGGACGGACGAACTGGGGAGCGTGATCGGGGTGGTGAAGGGGGAGGGGGGTGGTGGTTCGGTCATGCTGAGCGCGCATTTGGACATGGTTGCGGCGGGGGATCCGGCCGAGTGGGAATACCCGCCATTCGACGGGGTGATCGCCGGGGGGTGTCTGCACGGCAGGGGCGCGATGGACATCAAGGGGCCGCTGGCGTTGCAGGTGCATGTGGGGGCGGCGCTGAAGGGTGGGGTGGGGGGGGACATCATCGTGGCGCACCCTGTGTTCGAGGAGCGGGGGGGGTGGGGGATGGACCACCTCGTGCGGCCCGATGGCGGCCTGAAGCCCGATGTGGTGATCATCGGCGAGTCGACGCAGGGCGACATCGCGATCGGCCACCGCGGCCGCAGCGAAGTCGAGATCGTCGCGCACGGCCTGGCCGGCCACGCGTCGGCACCCGACCGCGCTCGAAACGCCCTCGATCTCGTCCCCGCGATCCTGGCCGGCGTCCGTGACCTGGCCGCGCGTCAAGGCGCGGACCCGATCCTGGGACGCTCGTCCGTCGTGGCGACGGGCATCGACGCCGTCCCCGCCAGCCTGAACGTCATCCCGGACCGGGTCACCATCACCCTGGACTGGCGCATCCTGCCCGAGGACACCGAGGAATCCCTTGTGGCCCGGGTACGCGAGTCGCTCCGGCCCTACCTGGACCGCGCCGACAGGACCACCTGGCCAGGCGCCGCCGAAAGCGTGCAGGTCCGCACCGCCACCGAACTCCAGCGCGCCTACACGGGCGCTGAAGAGGCACGCCGTATCTTCAGCCCTGGCTTCCTCATGGACGCCGCCGATCCCATCGTCACGGCGGCGGCCCGCGCGGTCGGCACCCGCAACGGCAACGGCGCCCCAGCCCGCGTTCGCCCGTGGACCTTCGCCACCGACGGCGGCTGGACCTGTGGCGTGCGCGGCATACCCACGATCGGCTTCGCTCCGGGCGAGGAGCGCTACGCGCACACCAACACCGAGCGGCTGGATCTGGAAGAGGCGCAGTGGGGCTACGGCCGCTATCTGGAGCTGGTCCCGGCGGTGCAGGGGGCGGTCAGGGTGGATCCTCGACGGTGAGATGGATGGGGCGCGACCTGGCGCTCCCGTCGAAATAACCATAGACGCCCTCGCCCTTGATGCCGAAGCTGGGCTGTCGATCGTGTTTCTCGGACGCCTCCAGGAAATTGGTGTACTGCCACCCGATCCCCACGAGGTGCAGCGAGCCCCATTGCAACCTCTCGTCCCGGTCGAAGTTCAAGGTGTCCGCCGAGGCGTTCACGTCCAGGTACAGGGGCCATACCGGGATCCACGCCGACTCCGTCCCGGTGCTGTCGCTGAGCACTACCAGCATCTCCGCGCGCAGGGTACCCACATCTTCGGGCGCGTGGTAGCGGATCGGGATCCAGGACCAGTGCTCCGAATCCCGGGTTGCCGACAGCCGGAACGTATCCGTCGGCACCAGAATCACAGGAGCGGAGGGCACGGTGGCGAGGCCGGTGAAGGAGCCTTGCGGGGCCCTGCCGTCGAGTCCATAGGGGGTTCGTTCGCGGATTGGTTCCGGGAGCGGGGCCCGTAGGCAGACCATCGGCATGGGCCAATACGTCGGACCGCCGCCGCAGCCGCCTTCGAGATCCGTCGTGTCCGAGAAGGCCGCCTGCCAGTCCGGGCCAAGCAGGGTGGCGGTCACTTCCGGTGGCGAAGCCGATGGAGCGCGGTGGGGATAGCCCGCCAGCATGAAGGCTTCCCTCTCACCGGCGGCCAGCACGATTGCGATGCTGACCACGTCCGGATCCAGTTCCAGAGCATCGGGCGACGCGATGTAGTCGCAACCGCCCGTTGCCAGCATGACCGCGAGGGCGGCGAATCCGCACGTCCTCAAAACCGGAATTCCAGACCGAAGAAAACAAGCATGGGCATCTGGGGCAGGTAGGAGCGCTCGACCCTGGCCGGGCTGTCGTCGCTGCTTCTGCGGGCGAACCGAACCTCGCCGGCGAGTACGTTGGGCGCGCTGAACAGGTTGGTCGCGGACACGAACGGGGCGACGGATCTTCCCCCCTGCCGAGTTGCCTCGTTTCCTCGCCGCCATCCCAGGTCCACGCGCAGATAGCGCGGGAGCCTTCCCGCGTTGTAGGCTCCGCCCAGAATTACCACGCCGCGGGAATAGCGATCCGCTCCGGAGAGATGGCTCCCCGCGGGGATGACAGCCAGCAACGGCGTGACGGGCTGCCCCGACCGCAGCGAGAACCGCGCCGACCACGTCGAGCTTCCAGTCTCCAGGGCTGCTCCGAATTCGACTTCGTGAGCTCGGTGAAACCGCGGCACGAAGGTGAGCTCTCCCACCGTCCTCGTCACCCGGCTCCAACGATAGGTGCCCACGGTGGAGACGAGCCCGCGCGCCCAGCTCCAAGATGCCTCGACGCCACGGGCCGTGCCGCTTCCCAGCAGGCGAAGCGAGGGCTCTCCCAGGGTGATCTCCCTGAAGGGATCTCCTACGAGGGGGGGAAGGCGGAGGTGGTCCATCTTTCTGGCATAGGCGTCCAGTCGCAGCCGCGAGGCGCCCCGCGTCCCTTCCCATCCGACGGAGATCTCGGTGTTGCGCGGGACGGGCCCTCGCTCGACCGGAGCCATCGGGTCGTACGCGAGAAAGCTCGCACCGATGGATTCCTCGTTGCGCAGCGATGCGATCGCCTGGTGGGAGCGGGCGGCGGAAACTCGCGCCGTCCAACCGGAGCCGTCGTAACTCAGCTCTGCAAAGGGCGACAGCGTGCTGGCCAGACCGGGGAAGTGGCCGGCCCGAATCCCCGCGCGCGTGCTCCAGGATCTTCCCAGCGGCCGGGCCATGTTGGCGAATGTGCCAACCCGCCACTGCACCGCGCGAAACGTCAGCGGAGTGAGGATTTCCGGGATCTCGGACCATCCGTAGTCGTGGTCCCCCTCGAACCGGATCACCGGGCCGCTCGCTGTGACCGTGCCCCGCGTCGTATGCCACGTGACCTGCACATCGGCGCGGTCTTCGGTCATGTGGCCACCGCCGGCGATCAACGTATCGACAGGTGGCCAGTTGAGATCGTCCAGCCCTAGAAAGTCGTTGGCGAAGCGGCTGTGGCCGACCGTTGCGTCCAGAAAAGCACCGGTCCCCACGCGGTCACGGTAGTGCGCCGCCAACGCCGCGTTTCCCCAGTCGAACAGCATTCTGCTGTTGGCCGTCGAATCGTCGTATTGGATACCCTCCGAATTCATGTAACCGGTGACAGAGAGGCGGCGCACGCCTCCGAAGTCTTTCGTGACCTTGGCGTGGAGATCGTGGAACGAATAGGGGAAGTGCTCCGGGATCGCACCGATGTACTTGAGTCCCCTGGTTAGGAGGTCGATGTAGGTGCGCCGCCCGTCCACCAGGTACGAGGCGCTGCCGCCGATCGGCCCTTCCACGGAAAGAAGGGACGAGGCCAGCCCGACCGCTCCGGCCACGCGATGACGGTCGCGGGCCCCATCGCGCGTGGCGATTTCGATCGCGCCCGAGAGCGAGCCGATGTGCTACGCGCCGGGCCCCGAACTCGGCAACAGGGTCGCGTGGTCGACCGCTTCCGCGTTGATCGCGGAGACAAAGCCGCCCAGGTGGAACGGGTTGAAGAGGCGCACGCCGTCGAGCAGCAGGGGCGTCCCTTCGCTGGTGCCCCCACGCACGAAGGGAACCGACACGAAGTCGGACGGGGCCGAGGCCGACGGCGACATCGCGATCGCCCGCAGTACGTCGGTCTCCAGTACGGCGGGAATTGCGCGAATCTGGGCGGGGTCCACCACGAAGGCATCCCGTGAGACCGAGATCGGATCGCCCCGGCGACCGCCCGCCTCGGCGCGGAGGGAATCCAGTGCGATCGGGGCGGGTTGAAGGAGAATCCTGACCGGGGCGCCGGGAAGCTCACCGTACTCGCGTGACCAGCGAGCGTATCCGAAAGCGTTTGCCTCCACGCGTACCGGACCCGTCGGAGCGTTCGGGACCACAAACGCCCCGAAGCGGTCGCTCAACCCGGTCGTGGTTCGGGCCGTCGCCTCGATTGACGACACCCGGACCTCGGCGAATGCGACGGGCTCGAGCCCGGTGCTGTCCCTTACGACTCCGGTGAGAGTCGCCTGCTGGGCTGCCAGGGCGAGGAAAGTCAGGACCATTTCATTTCATCTTCCACCGCACCTGGACATCCCCCCGTCAACGCGATGCCATGACGCCGGGCGACCCGCCGCTCACCTCACCCACACCCTCGACACCCGCGACGGAACCACGCCGTCGAAGTACCCGTACACGCCTTCCCCTTCAATCCCGAAACTCGGCCACGGTTTTGGCAGCGGGAAGATGCCCTCGTTTTCGAGGAAGTTGGTGTAGTTCCAGCCGATTCCCAGAAGCCGCAGCGAGAAGCGCACCGGTTTTCGGTAGTATTGGATGCGGACTGTATCCGATTCGGCGCCCTCGAGCGGCCGTCCGAAATAACCCAGGAAGCTGGCGTCGACTTCCGTCTCCGTACCATCGTCTTCCATCCAGAATGCGTCCAGCACATCCGCCAGCAGCGTGCCGATGTCGGAGCCGATCCGGTACCGCATCGGGATCAGATGTTCCTGGTATTCGGTCGGCAGAGGCAGGTGCAGACTGTCCCCCGGCTCGAGTAGAACCGGTGCCGCGGGCAGCACGACCTCGCCGCTGAACGACCCCAGCGGTGCCGTTCCCTCGATCTGGTATCCCTCGCCCCCCTGGATTTCCGCCGGAAGCACGGCGCGGAGGCACCGCGCCGGACCCGGCCAGTTGCTGCCGGCATGCGAGCATGCTTCCAGCTCCAGGGTGTCCGAGAACGCGGCCGTCCACCCCGGTCCCCTGAACATCGCGGTGAGCGTCGGAGGGGCCTCGTCCGATTGGCGATGGGGGTGGGCCGCGAGCAGGCGGGCCTCACGTTCGCCCGCCACCAGCATGATCGCGACGGAGACCACGTCCGGATCGACTTCCAGGGGGTCGGGCGGGCGGATGAAATCGCCGCACGCCGTCGACCCCATCACCAGGGCCAGCGCCGCCGCGGGCCGGAACGCCGCGCGCGCCCTCAAAACCTGAACTCCACGCCGAAGAACGGAATCATGGGCAGTTGCGGCACGTAGACCCTCTCGACCTGTCCGCTGGTGTAGTCCCGTTCCACAAACGAACCGACCACATTCGGAAGGCTGAAGAGGTTGGCCACCGACAGATAGGGGACGATCGACCCGCCGCCGAACCACGACACCCGGCTCTCCCGGCGCCAGCCCACGTCGATCCGTGCGTAGTGCGGCAGGACTGCGGAGTTGTACTCCCCTCCGAGCGGCACCAGCTCTGTGCGTCCCGTTCCGTGGATCTCAATAGGCACGATCGCCAGCACCCGCGTGGTCGGCTGACCCGAGCGCAGCGATACGCGCGCGGACCACGACGACGCGCCACGCCCGTAGGAGGTCCCCAGTTCGAACTCGTGGTCCCGATGGAATCGTGGCTTGTAGGTCCGTGAACCCACGGTCCTCGACACCCGGGCCCAGCGGTAGCTGCCCAGCAGCGAGAATCCCGCGTCGGTGATCCAGCTCCAGGATGTCTCGACCCCCTTCGCCGAACCGCTGGCAACCTCCCACAGCGACGGGTCCCCCAATGCGGCGCCGGTGGCCGGCCTGTCTCCGAGCGCGGGCAGCCTGAGGTTATCCAGGGCGCGCACATAGGCGTCCACCCGGACCCGGACCCCCGCCCGGGAACCCTCCCACCCGACGGTGAACTCGGTGTTGCGCGGCACCGGGGCCTTGCTCACGGGAACCAGCAGGTCGTAAGCCAGGAAGCTTGCCCCCAGCGCCTCCTCGTCGCGCACCGACGCGAGCGCCTGGTGGGAACGCGACGCCGAAACACGCGCGTCCCACTACGATCCCGCGTAGCTCAGTTCCGCGAACGGCGCCAAGGTAGTCGCCAGCCTCCTGAAGTGGTCGACCCGCAGTCCGGCACGGGTCGAGAACCCTCGCTGCAGCGGGACTTCCACGGTCGAGTACGCGGCCAGTCGCAGGCTGCTCTCCTCGAGGTCCACCGGCGAAAAGAAGAACCCCTCGTCCGAGTCGAACTCGTCGGTGTGGTCGTAGTCGTGATCGCCGAGGAACCGGGTCGCCTGTGCAGCGGTCGTGATCGTGGCCCGTCCCGTGCGCCAGGTGACCCGCAGGTCGGCGCGGAATTCGCTCATGATGCCCTCGCCGAACAGCAGCGTGTCCGTGGGCGGTGTGTACTCCACGCGCTGGTCGTCTACATAGAGGGCGGACCCGCCCCCCAACGCAAACAGGTCGCTCGTGAAGCGGCTGTGCCCCAGGTTCGCGTCGACGATCCCATTGTCCCCGAGCCTGTCACGGTAGTGAACCGACAACGCGGAGTTCCCCCACGACAGCCCCAGCGTGTTGGTCTCCTCGCGGTCGTACACCTGCAGGGACTCGGTATTGTGGTAGCCGCTGACCGAGAGGCGGCGGACGCCGCCCAGATCGGCCGTAACCTTGGTGTGCAGGTCCTGAAAAAAATAGGGCAGGTGATCTGGGATGGCCCCCATCTTCTTGAGCGCCAGCGTGAAGCCGTCGATTTAGGTGCGCCTGCCGTCAAAGAGATAGGACACGCTGCTCCCGATCGGTCCCTCCACGGACAGACGGGACGAGGCGAGGCCCAGCGAGCCGGCCATCCGCATCTCGTCGCGCGCGCCGTCACGGGTGGCGATGTCGATCGCGCCCGAGAGCGACCCTATGGCCATTCCGTCGCCGCCCGAGCCCGCGAGGATCGTCGCGCGCTCAACCACCTCGGCATTGATCGCGGAGAGGAAGCCCCCCAGGTGGAAGGCGTTGAAGAGCCGGACGCCGTCGAGCAGCACCGGCGTACCTTCGCTGGTGCCGCCCCGGATGAAGGGCACCGAGGTTTAGTCGGAAGGTGCGGAGGCGGAGGGGGAGACCGCGGTCGCCCGCAGCACGTCCGTCTCCAGGATCGTGGGCAGGGTCCTGAGCAGCACGGAATCGATGATGAAGGCGTCCCGGGACAGTGAAATCGGATCTCCGGCCCGGCCGGCGACGCTTACCTCGAGACCCTCCAGGCCGATCGGAGCGGGACTGAGCAACACCCGTATCGGCTCCGAGGGCGGAGTCTCGTAGGTCCGTGTCCACAGCGCGTATCCGAACGCAGCCACCTCGACGCGAACCGCCCCGCCCCCCGGCGCCCCTGGCACCACGAACGCCCCGTACCGATCCGACACCCCCGCCGCGGCCGCCGCCTCGCCGGCCGTGGCCGTGACTGTCACCTGGGCATAGGCGATCGGCTCCAGGTCCACGCTGTCGCGGACCACGCCCGACAGAGTGGCCTGCTGCATGGCGACGATCAGAAGGGCGGTGCCGGTCATGCGCAACTCCTGTCCACTATTGGTTGGCGGGAAGGTCGACCCGGCCGGGCGCGGCCCAAAGGTCTCCTGGCGTCTTGTGAAGATGAGCGGTCCAAGAGGCGCAAACTACTACCACCCCCCAAATACCCCCTCAACGTTCGGACGATCCGGCCCGGAATCCGGCTGACCCCTGGGCGGACCCGGCCACCATCCGCCGCTCAGTCCATCGGCACCGTGCGCAGGATCTTCCCCTCCACCCGCTCGAAGATCTCGTCCAGGTCCGTGCCGATGATCGTCAGGCCGTGATTCTTGAGCCCGACCACACAATGCCCCGGATCCTCGTCCTCGCGCACAATGTCGGCCACCGCCTGACCCAGTTCGTAGGTACCGCAGGGGTAGTTGAACTCGGTGGAGCGAATGCCGTCCATCCAGCCGTGCACGTGCAGGATGGCGCCCACCTCCGGGTGCTCCTGGTAGATCATCCAGTGTTCGATCGCGTCAACCGAAACGCGGCGCGGCTCCACCCCTGGCGGATGGCTCACGATCATCCCGTTCCGCGCGGTGTCGTAGTCCTTCACCATCAGGATGTCCTGCCCGATTCTGCTCAGTCTGGATTTGTCGACCCCGCTGGCGCTCATCCAAAACCAGTCGGCGTCGTAGCGCGCCGAGATGTTGCCGTACGAGAGTCCCCCGATGCCGAAGAGGCGTTTGATGTGCCGGAAATCCCTCGGGGACAGAAGCTCGTCCATCGGGAAGGGCGCGGGCAGAAGATCCAGCTCATCGAGTTGGCGGCCCGCGCGACAGATGGAAGCGGTGATCTCGTCCCCGTTCCAGAGGTCCTCGGGAAGGTCGTCCTGGAAGAAATTGTTGATCACCAGCGTTGACGACGCCATGGGATGGATGCGGGCGTAGACCTGTCGGAAGTAGCTGTCTCGGCCGGCGTGGTTGGCGACGACGTAGTGTCCCTGCTCCATCGTGATGAAGTGGGCGTCGGGGTCGCCGTTGCCCTCGGGCACCAGCCCCACGGCCAGATTGGCGAGCGCCCGCGGAAGCGTGGGGTATCCCTGCGCGATGTGATCGGTGAAAGGATGCGGGAACTCGGTGACCGCGCACACGAAGACGGCTTGCGCGCGGCGCCTGAACGGACGCGGCCGGCCCCTGGGAAAGAAGTTGAAGACGAGCTTGGCGTCCCCGGATTCGTCGGTAAACCGATGGCCCTCCGATTCCATCACTTCCCGCAACCCATCGGCGAACCAGCGGAAGGTCTCGCTGTTCGGTGAACCGACGAATGTGAAGTCCATGCATCCCCCCTCTTCTTTGGCGGTGGAGAAAAAGCGTAAGCAAGCCCGGGGTCCCGCGCCAGCGCAAAGAGCCCTCGTCGGCATTGTGGGGACGGGATCCCACTGGCATTCGAGACGAATCCCGTCCGAGGCCTTGCCGCCTGGCACCACACTACCTGCGGCAGGAAGTCTTCCGCTATATTCCGGGAGCCAAACCCGCTCCGCCCGGGAATGCGGAGCCCGTCATGCACCACGGTCCAAGGGAGTTCCCGCAACGATGAGACCCTACGAAATCGTCTACGTCCTCGATTCCGCCCTGGAGTGGGAAGCCGTGGACGAGAAGCTCGATTCCTTCCATGCAGTGCTCGGCGGCGAAATCACGGCCATCGATCACTGGGGCGTGCGCCAACTCGCCTACCCCATCCGGAAGTCGAAGACCGGATACTACGTGATCGTTCACGTCACCGCCGACCCGGTCGCGCTGCCCGAGTTCGAACGCCTGCTCAAGCTCGACGAGGCAACGATGCGCTATCTCATCGTCCTCAACGAGGGGCAGCCGACATCGGGAGCGTCGGTCCTGGCCGATCGCCCGGCTCCAGCCGTGCAGACCGCCGAGGAATCCGGCGACGGCGAGCCCGAAGCCGAAACCGGAGACGATGGACAGGAGGCGGAAGAAGAAGAGGCCGGCGAAGACAAGGAAGCGGACGAGGCGGAAGCGCCCCCGCAGCCCTCCGGTCCGCCGGAGTTCTCCGGTGCCCGCGGCCGGCGGCGGCGCCACGAGGGTCCGCCGATCGTCCTGCTGAACTACAAGGACGTGACCACGCTGGCCCGCTTCCTCACCGATCAGGGCAAGATCCTGCCGAAGCGCACCACGAAGGTGACCGCGCGTTTCCAGCGTCAGCTCGGCACTGCCATCAAGCGGGCCCGGTTCCTGGCGCTTCTCCCCTACATCCGCGACCACGAGGGCTGATCGATGAAGCTGATTCTGCGACAGAAGGTTGCCACCTTGGGGCAGGCCGGCGATGTCGTGAGCGTCAAGCCGGGATACGCGCGCAACTACCTCTTGCCCAAGGGCCTTGCCTACATGGCTTCGGCGGCCAACCTCCGCCGGATCGAAGAGGAGTCCCGGCACCGCGAGGAGCTGGAGCGCCGCGACTACCTGGAGGCCAGCCGCCAGGCCGCGCGCCTCGAGGACCTCACGATCACCGTGTCCGCTCGGGCGGGCGACGAAGGGCAGCTCTTTGGGTCGGTGACCGTGCGCGACATCTGCGAGAAGGTGGAGGAGTCGGGGCTCGACTTCGAACTGGACCGGCGGGCGGTGCACCTCTCCGAACCGATCAAGTCGGTGGGCGAGCACCGGGTTCCGATCCGTTACCTGTCGGGGGTCGAGGTCGAACTGCTCGTGGTCGTGGAGGCCGAAGAGGATTGACGAGCGCGCCGGGGTAGACACGTGAGCGAGCCGGTCGCCTTCGAGATGCCGCCACAGGTCCGCCAGGCCGTCCGCCATGCCCAGGAACGCAAGGCCGGTGACATTACCGTTCTCGACCTGCGCCACATCTCCAGCGCCACCGACTTCTTCGTGATCGTGACCGGGCGTTCCGACATCCAGGTGCGTGCCATCGCGGACCATATCCTCGATTCCGCCCGGGATGACGGCAACCGGCCCGACCACGTCGAGGGCCTGAAGGAGGGCCGCTGGGTACTCCTGGACTACATCGACTACGTCGTGCACGTCTTCCACCCGGCCGTCCGCGACTTCTACCGGCTCGAGGCACTGTGGGGGGACGCCACGTCGATAGCGATCGAGGACGCTTGAGGCGATGAAGCTCAAGTCACTGCACCTCCACGGCTTCAAGTCGTTTCCCGACCCGACCCGCATCGGGTTCCACGACGGAATCACGGCGATCGTGGGACCCAACGGGTGCGGCAAGTCGAACATCGGCGACGCGATCCGCTGGGTGTTGGGCGAGCAGCGTCCCACGGCCATTCGCGGTGCCAGAATGGAGGAGGTGATCTTCCAGGGCACGGTGTCGCGGAGGGCGGTCAACCGCGGGGCCGTGTCGATGGTGGTCTCCAACGACGACGGCGCGCTCCCGGTGCCCTACGAGGTGGTGGAGATCGGTCGAACGGTCTTTCGGGACGGGGGGAGCGACTACCGGCTGAACCGCTCCTCGTGCCGGTTGCGCGACATCGTGGACCTGTGCCGGGACACCGGACTGGGGGCCAACGCGTACTCGATCATCGAGATCCGCATGATCGACGCCATCCTCTCGGAACGCACCGACGAGCGCCGCTCGCTCTTCGAGGAGGCGGCCGGGATCGGCAAGTACAAGGACCGCCGCCGCGCCGCGCTCAGGCGTCTGGAGACCTCGGAGACCGATCTGCAGCGTCTGGAGGACGTGATCGCCGAGGTGCGGAGCAAGGTCCGGTCGCTGGCCCGCCAGAAGGGCAAGGCGCAGAGATACCGCGAGATGCGCAAGCGGCGGCTGGATGTGGAGGTCGCGGTCGCCCGGCTGGATATGGCCGATATGGACACCAGCCTGGCCCGCATCGAGGATGAGCTCGCGAGGGGGCGCGAGGAGGCCGCCGGGATGGCGGCGGGATTGGGCACGGCCGAGGCTGCGCTGGAGCAGGCCCGGTTGGAGCACCTCGAGGCCGAGAAGGCGCGCGTGGAGGCGGCCGGGCACCTCGATGCCGTGGTAACGGAGCTTGCCCGGGTGGAGAAGAGAGTGGCCGTTGCGGAGGAGAGGATCGCCGGGGGAGATCGACGCCTTGTGCAGATCTCGGCGGAGGAGACTTCGCTGGCGGCGCTCCGGGTCAGGTCCGAAGACGAGGTGGTTACGCTGAAGGCAGAACGGGACAAATGTCATTCAGCGTTGACAGAATGTAAAGCAGAGTTGACATCGCGAGTGACTGCGGCCGCCGAGGCACGCCAGCGCGTGGAGGCCGCCCGCGACGAGGTCCGGGGACTGGAGGAACAGGCAAGCGCGATCGCGAGGGCGGTCGCCCGGGCCGAGGGCGATCGCGACAGCGCCCGTCTGCAGTCCCGGGAGCTGGGGCACAGGTTCGATCGCCTGTCGGCGGAGTCGCGGGAGGGAGCGGGAGCGCTCAGGGAATTGCAGACGCAGGGTGACCTCTTCTCGGACCGCCGCGACCAGACGGCCAGAAGGGCTGGGGAGGCGGAACGGGAAGTGGGCCGGGCGCGCCGCCGCGTGGCCCTGGTGCGGGAGCGGCTGATTGCGGCCCGCGACGCCGAGAGGGAAGCGGAGGGACGGGCTGCGGCGCTGGACGCGGAGTTCGCGGCGCTCGGGCGCGTGGGCGGTTCCCGCGAGGGGATGGAGGCGGTGGCCCGGGCCGCGCGAGAGGCGCTGCCCGAGTGCGTGCGCGGAATCCTCTCGGACTATGTGCAGGTGACCGGGGTGGCGCCCCGTATGGTGGATGCGGTGCTGGGGCACTTCGGTCGGGCGTTGGTGGTCGGCAGCGCCGATGACGCCGGCCGGATCGCGCACTGGTACCGTTCGGAGCCCGGCCGCGAGGCGGGACTGGTGCTCCTGCCGCTGGACGCGCCGCCGGAAACGCAGGGACCGCTTCCGGCTGGGGTGACCGCTTTCGGCGAGGGCGGACCGTGGGCCGAGGCCCTGCTTGGCGGGGTGGAATTCGGGGCAGGAGCGTCGGGCTCGGCGAACAACGCGGGCGACGGCGGAGAAGACCACGCTGCCGTCGCGGATGGTGTCTGGACCGATGTCCTGGGTGCGCTCCACCTCGTGCCGGAACAGGGGGCGGAAGGGCACCTGGAGCGGACCAGCCGGCTGGAAGCGCTCGAGGACGCGCTGGCCTCCGCCGGGCGCGACCTCGTGGAGGCGCGCGAGACCCGCGGCCTTCTGGACCGTGAACATGAGGAGTGCGAGAAGGAGGCCGACACGGCCTCCGAACGACTCCTGGCCACGCGGGACGATGCCCGCGCGGCCGAGGCCGGTGCGAGGGCGCAGACCGATCGCCGCGCGCGGCTGACCCGGCACCAGGAGGAGATCTCGCGGCAACTCGAGGGCACGAGAGCCGCGCGCGACAGGGCGGGGGAGCGGGGCAGGGCGGCCGCGAAGGAACTGGCGCGGCTGCACCAGGACGAGGGCGCATTGACGAGCCGGCTGGACCGATTGCGTGATGTGCATGCCGCCGCCCACGCCGAGTGGGAACAGGCGCGCGCGGCCGAATCCGAGATGGCCGTGCGTGCCGCCCGGCTGGAGAGTGAGTACGCCCGCCTCAACGGGCGCATCTCCGACAGGGAGGCCGCCGTCGGCCGCGCGGCGGCCCGCATCGCGGAACTGGGCCGCGAGTCCGACACGCTGGGCGCGGAGATGGCCGCGGCCCGGGAGATCCGCCGCGAGGGTCAGGAGACCCTGCAGACGCTGTTCGGCAGGCGGGACGAGGTGCGGGGCGTACTGGCCGAGCACGACCGCGCCCTGCGTAACGCCTCGGAGACGGTGGCCGCGGCGGAGCGGCGGGCACGCGAGGTCCGCGACCGGGAACGCGCCGCGATCGGACGCGAACACCAGTTGGAGATGCAGCGGCAGGAGCTCCGCAACCGGGCCGCTCGCATCGGGGAGCGGCTCGAGACGGAGTGGGGCCGGTCGCTGGAGATCCTGGTGGACGAGGCCGAGCCCGCGGAGGGCGACCCGGACGAACTGCGGGCCGAACTATCGGACATCGTCACGCGGCTGGGACGGATCGGGGCGGTCAACATGCTGGCCGTCGAGGAGCACGCCGAGGAGAGCGAGCGCCTCGACTTCCTGGTGCGGCAGCAGGAGGACCTGGTCGCCGCCCGCAACGACCTGCGCGCGGCGATCCGGCGGATCAACGCCACCGCCACCGAACTCTTCATGACGAGCTTCGAGGCGATCCGGGAGAACTTCCAGCGCACCTTCGAGTACCTCTTCAGCGGCGGCGAGGCCAACCTGTGGCTCTCGGACCCGGAAAACCCGCTCGAGTCGCGCGTGGAAATCCATGCCGCGCCCAGGGGCAAGCGCACGCAGCGCATCGATCTGCTCTCGGGGGGCGAACGGGCCCTGACGGCCCTGTCTCTCCTCTTCGGAATCTACCTGGTCAAGCCGAGTCCCTTCTGTGTCCTCGACGAGGTGGACGCTCCCCTGGACGAGTCCAACATAGGACGATTCATCCGTCTGTTGCAGGGGTTCAAGGCCGACACCCAGTTCGTGGTCATCACCCACAATCCCCGGACTATCGAGGCGGCCGACTGGATCTACGGGGTGACGATGGAGGAACCGGGAGTGTCCTCGATCGTGGGCGTGCGGCTGGAGGGGAGGACGGGGGAGGCGGGAACGGCCGCGTGACGCCGGTCCTGACCGTCATCGGCTCGGGCACCCTCGTCCCTTCGGGTGACCGGTCGTCGGCCTGCCACCTGCTGGAGGCGGGCGATCACAATCTGCTTCTCGACGCCGGACCCGGCGCGGTACACGGGATGGCCCGTCACCGCAGGTCCTGGTGGCAAGTCACCCACGTGGTCTTCAGCCACTACCACACGGACCATTTCGGCGACCTTCCCCACCTCCTCTTCGCCCTCAAGTGGGCGGCTCCGTCGCCGCGCAGCCAGCCCCTTCACGTGCTGGGCCCGCCCGGGCTCAAGGGCCGTGTGGCGGCGTTGCGGCGCGCGTTCGGTGACTTCATCGTCGACCCCGGGTTCGAAGTCGCCTATGACGAGGTTGACCGTCGCGGCTGCCGGGGCGCCGCCGCGACCGGCGGCCTGTCGCTCCGGTTTCTGCCCGTCCCGCACACCGGCAGCTCGGTCGCGGTTCGCGTCGGGACCGGCGACCGCTCACTCGGCTACACCGGCGACACCGGACCCGACCCCGCGCTCGGCCCGTTCTTTCGCGGGGTCGATCTTCTGGTGAGCGAGTGCGGCCAACCGGACCCGTCCCCGTCCCACCTGTCCCCGTCGTCCGTCGCCGCCATGGCACGGGACGCCCGGCCCGGCGTCCTCGTCCTCACCCACCTCTACCCGCCCCTCGACTGCGTCTCCGCCCCCCGTCTCGTGCGCGAAGCAGGGTATGGCGGCGCGGTCGTGTGCGCCCGCGACGGGCAGAGGTTCGTCCTCGGGTAGGAGGCTGGACGGCCCGTCCCGTCGGACCACCGCCGGACAAGACCCGCGGGGCATCCTGCTAGAACTTCGAGGCCACCTTGTGTAGGATCATCCTCCGTTCTTTCACCACTGGAGAAGCAGAAACGTGCTGATCGTCATGCACCACCGGGCCACCCCCGGCGAGATCCGGCGGGTTGTCGACACCATCGGCGACATGGGCTACCGGGCCAAGCCCATGCCTGGCCGCCAGCGCACGGCCATCGGCCTCGTCGGCAACGACGGGCGGGTGGACTCGGCTAGGCTGGAAGGTCTTCCCGGCGTCCGCGAGATCATCAAGGTCTCGAAACCCTACAAGCAGGTGTCCCGCGAGTGGCGCGAGGAGAACACGCTGGTGCGGCTGGGCAACGGGACGGTGCTGGGCGGACCCGAAGTGGTTCTGATGGCGGGTCCGTGCTCCGTCGAGGGACGCGGGCAGATCCTGGACATCGCGGCCCAGGTGCGCGACATCGGGGCGAGCGTGCTGCGCGGGGGGGCGTTCAAGCCGAGGACATCGCCGTATTCGTTCCAGGGGCTGGAGGAGCGGGGGCTGGAGTTGCTTGCCGAGGCGCGCGAGCAGACGGGACTGGCCATCGTGACCGAGGCCGTCGACGCGGAGAGCGTGGCCCTGGTCGCCGAGTACGCCGACATGATCCAGATCGGTACCCGCAACATGCAGAACTACCCGCTCCTCAAGCGGGCCGGCCGGGCCGGGAAGCCGGTGCTCCTCAAGCGGGGCATGTCGGCCACGATCACCGAACTCCTGCTGGCGGCCGAGTACCTGCTCAGCGAGGGCAATCCCGACGTGGCGCTCTGCGAGCGGGGGGTGCGCGGCTTCGATCCGGCGACGCGCAACGTCTTCGACCTGACCGCCGTGCCGGTCGTGAAGTCGTTGACGCACTTGCCCATCGTGGCCGATCCGAGTCACGCGACCGGGGTGCGCGACAAGGTGACGCCGATGGCCAGGGCGGCGGTGGCGGCGGGTGCCGACGGTCTGATCATCGAGGTGCATCCCGACCCGCCGCAGGCGCTTTCCGACGGGGCGCAGAGCCTTTACCCGGAACAGTTCAGCGAGCTGGTGGCGCAGTGTGGCCCGATCGCGCGGGCCATCGGCCGTTCGCTGGCAGCGCCGCCCGTGCCGGTGGCGGCGGGGCACGCGGGCGCCTGACGAAGTAGCGTCCGCACGGCCATCGGGGTGGAGGCGGCGACCGGGCACGCGTGAATCCGGCATCCTGCGGGACAGGGGACCCGGGGTCGTGGACCACTGGTCCCGTACAGCCATGGGAATGCCCGCCACGGGGACCGAAACTACAGGTCATGGAGAACGTGAAGCAGTCCCTCGGGCGCAGGGGAGAGGACATGGCGGCGGCCCACCTCGAAGAACGCGGCTGGACGGTGCTTGCGCGCAACTACCGGGCCGGCCCCAAGGAAATCGACCTGGTGGCGGCGCGCGACGGAGTGGTTGCCTTCGTGGAGGTGAAGGCGCGCGCCACGCCGACCGGAGGCACGCCGCTCGAACCGATCCGGTTGCTCAAGCGGCGCGCGGTCGAGACGGCGGCCCGGCGCTGGATCCTCGAGAACGGGCGGCCCGGAGTCACCTACCGGTTCGATGCGGTCGCGGTACGGATCAAGGGGTCGCACAGCGAGATCGAGCACGTCCCCGACGCGTGGCGGCCCGGGCAGCACTGAGACCGTGGACACCATGCCCCCCCGGGGGGCCAAGTACTACCGTTGCGATCCGGTTGGCACGCAGTGGGGCCTAGGAGCCCGCGCCGTGCCTGGCTGGTTGCGATCGTCCTGGCCACGGCCCGCGGTGACGGCGAATCGCATCCCACCGGGAATGATTCCGAGACATGGTTCACCGAAGCCGAACACCGTTTCAACAGCGCCCCGGAACAGGATGTTCTCTTGTCCCAGATTGTCGCCGTGCGGGCGGATCCGTACCGGGACCGTGTCTTGGTGCTCGATGCGCAGGACGCGAAAGTAAGCGTGTGGACGCCCGACGGGCCTCTGGACTTCGTGGTCGGTGGGCATGGCGAGGGCCCGGGCGAGTTCCGTCTGCCGGGACGGATGGAAGTCGTGGGCAGCGGCAGCTTCTATGTGCCGGAATCGTTCGGATCCCGATTCACCTACTATGCTCCGGACGGCGCCCTGGTGGGAACCGTTCCGGGCTTTCCCAACTCTGTGAGGTACCGGGACTATCTGTTGAGGGTGGAGGCGCCGACAGGCGACGGCGGCTATTTCGCCGTGCCGCAAGTCGGCTCGAGGGACTTCGTCGAGAGGGGCATCGAGAGTGTGACCGGCTGGGTGGGTCAGATGTTCGGTGATGCGGACCTGACGTCGTTCGGACCGGACGGAGCGGTGGTCGGGCGGCGGACGGGCGGGGCGGGCGTTGTCGAGTTGATCGAATTGGATGCGGACGGAGACACGACCTGGTTGCGGCGAATCGAGTTCGAGCCGCGGCGACTGACCCCCGAGATGATACGGGAGCAGGGTGACTATTACGTAGCAAATATCACCATCCCGGGGGTGTCGCCGCTCAGACTGCGGCAGGCTTGGGAGAAGGGGCTCTACAAGCCCGAGTATCTGCCCGCGGCGAAGAGTATCCTGCTTACGGCGTCGGGCGAAGTCTGGCTGACGACCTACGAGAGTTCGGACACGCTGGCGGTCTACTATGCGGTTCGAAGAGGCGACATGACCGGCAAGCCCCGACGCGTTCTTCTGCCTAAGTCCCTGTGGCTGCACGACGCGACGGAAACGCATGTGTGGGGGATTTGGGGGGACTCGCTGGACGTGCCGTACGTCGTGGGGAGACGGCTCGCCTCGGGTTGATGCGAGAGGGCTTGCCACTGGAGCCGCAAGCCGTCGGGACGCCGGCTCGTCCACCACGCCGGTTACCGGGTCGGTCGTTGAGGCGGTGCCGGCTCCAGTAGCGTTGACGCCCCGTCCCGCGTCCGGGTAGCTTTGCGAGTGCCCCAGGTCCGTGGGGCGGAAGCCCGCGAACCCCGTCAGGACCTTGCCGGTAGCAGCGGTAAGTGAGGTGATCGTCGCCGCGGAGTGCCTGGGGCACCTCGCGCCCCTTGTTTCGGCCCACACGCAACCTCCTTTACGACTCCTTGTCCTACCTCGCCCTGGCCCGGAAGTACCGGCCCCGCCGCTTCGGGGATGTACAGACCCAGGAACACGTCTCCGAGACTCTGAAACGGGCCGTCGCCGGAAACCGGGTCGGACACGCGTACCTCTTCTGCGGACCCCGCGGCGTGGGCAAGACCACGCTGGCCCGCATCCTGGCCATGGCGCTGAACTGTCCCCGCCGCGCGCCCGACGGCGAACCGTGCGGGGAGTGCGAGGATTGCGAACGCATCTGGGCCGGACACACCTCCCTGGACGTAGTGGAGATCGACGCGGCCTCGAACCGGGGTGTGGACGACGCGCGCGAACTGCGGGAACGGGCCATGTACGCTCCGTCGGAGGAAGAGCGGTACAAGGTCTACATCCTCGACGAGGCGCACATGCTCACGCGGGAGGCGTGGAACGCCCTCCTGAAGATCCTGGAGGAGCCGCCGCCGAGGGTCATCTTCGTCTTCGCCACCACCGAGGCCAGGAAGATCCAGCAGACAGCGTCCCCCATCCTGTCGCGCTGTCAGCGCTTCGACTTCCGGCGCATCGGCACTGGCGACATCATGAACAGGCTCGGAGAGGTGCTGAGCGGCGAGGACATCGCCAGCGACCCCGAGGCGTTGCGCGCCATCGCCCGCAAGGCGAACGGGGGCATGCGGGACGGGCTCTCGCTCCTCGACCAGGTCCTCGCGCTCTCCGACGAAGAGGTCTCGGTGGACACGGTGATGCGCGTGCTGGGCGTGGTCGCCGAGGAGCGCTACCTGGAACTCTTCGATCTGGTCGCGGGGCACCGGCACGGCGCCGTCTTCGACTTCGTAGAGACGCTGATCGACGAAGGGCACGACCTGGTCGAATTCTACCATGGCCTCGCGGAGAAGCTGCGCCTGCTGCTGCGGCTGTCCCTCGACCCCGACTTCACCCCCGGGAGCATGACCGGCGAAATGCGCGACGCCTACGCACGGCGCGCGGAGGCCTTCTCGCCCGGCGACCTAGTGAGGATGCTGGCGATGTCGTCGAGCCTGGAGAGCGATGGCAGCCTCAGGCGCACGGGGAGGCCCCGGGTGCTGATCGAGATGCTGCTGCTCCGGATGAGCTACCTGGATCGCACCGTGGAGTTGGAGGAAATCATTCGGGCGCTCGGGGGGGCGCCCGCGCCGGAACCGGTCGTGCCGCCGGGGCCGGAACCGTCCTCCGATCCCGTGCCGCCGCCGGATTCGCCGACGGTCCCACCCACACCTTCCCGGTCGCGCCCTCTTGCGGAGGGCTGGAAGGCCGTGGTGGCGGAAGGACGGCGCATCGGACCGGGATTGTCGCCGATTCTGCACGCCGCGACCGTGGTCAAGGAGACGAGCGACGGGGAGTTGTTGCTCCACGTGCCCGGAGAGCTGGGCAGCGAACGGCTGGCGAGTTCCGACGTGCTTCCGAAGCTCGAGGAGGCCCTGGCCCTTCATTCGGGGCGCGATTCTGCCAAGATTTCAATCGTTGCCGGGGACGGAGGTGGCGGGGAGGGTTCGGCCGCTGCAACCGCCTCGGCGAGGGTCAGCCAGGAAACGGTTCGTGCGGGTCGGCTCGAAGAGCTGGTCCGGAGAGCACCGTATCTCGAACGGGCCGTTGCCGAACTCGATCTGGAGTTCGTGGACTGACTTCGGAGAACGAGCGTACACATAGCGAATGCGACAGCACATCACAGGGGATTCGAGGAATATCAGGAGCGGACGATGACGAATATTCAACAGTTGATGAAGATGGGGCAGCAGCTCCAGAACAGGATGAAGGAGCTTCAGGACAGCCTGCAGACGGAGGAGCTGGTCGCTTCCGCGGGCGGTGGCATGGTAACGGCCCGCGTGACGGGCAAGGGGGATCTCAAGAGCGTCACGATCGACCGCGAGGTGATCGACCCGGAGGATCCGGAGATGCTCGAGGACCTCGTGGTGGCGGCCGTGGCGGAGGCGCAGAACCGCGCGCGCGACTTCTCGGAGGAGCGGATGCGGGGGGCGGCGGGCGGGTTGCCCGCCAACTTGCCCGGTCTGTTCTAGCAGCCCGGCCCCGCCTCAGGTCCCCGGTCCACCCGTGTCCGCGATCGATGACCTGACCCGGGAGTTGCGCCGGCTCCCGGGGATCGGCACCAAGACGGCGCTTCGGCTGGCGTTTCACATGGTGAAGGGCCCGAAGGAGGACATCCATCGCCTGGCCGGCGCGCTGGCACAGGTTGCGGAAAGGATCCATCCCTGCCCGCGCTGCGGGAACTACTGCAGCGCCGAGGTGTGCTCCGTGTGCCGCGACCCGTCCCGTGACCGGAGTGTAATCTGCGTCGTGGAAGAAGCGTACGAAGTGGGGGCGATCGAGCGTACCGGGCGCTACGGGGGGCTCTTCCATGTACTGGGCGGCCGTCTCTCGCCCCTCGATGGGGTGGGGCCCGGCCAACTCGACATCGACGGCCTCCTGGAGCGCGTGAGCGACCCGGAGGAGAAGCCGAAGGAGGTCATCCTGGCGACCAACGCGAGTGTGGAAGGCGAGGCCACCGCGGTCTACCTGGAGACGCTGCTGCGCCCGCACGGCCTGCGGATCACGCGCCTGGCCAGGGGCATTCCGGTCGGGAGCGACCTGGAGTACGTGGACGGGACGACGATCGCCGAGGCACTGGCCGGCCGGCGGGAAGTGGGAGACGGTTCCGCATGAGCCGCCGCGCACGTCGCATTGGGTTTTTTCTCCTTGGGGTCGGTGCGGTGGGGGCACTGGGGGCCCTCATTCTGCGCGACCAGGTCGTGCGCCACCAGCGGGACCTGTTCAGCTCCAATCCGGTCCTTCGCCTGGCTGCGCTCCGGCACCTGAACGGCGAGCCCGCCACGGTGGACGCGGTGACCGTCCTGCGCGACTTCAGGGCCTGGGAGCCGCGCCCACTTCTGAGAAACCAGGCAGCGGCGGTGCTCGAACGCATGGAGTCGGAACTCCGGCACGGAGCGCGAACCGCGTGAACGTCCCCAATGCCATCAGCGTGGCCCGGATCGCGGCCTGTCCGGCGATCTCCTACCTCGCCCTCTCTCCCGGCGTCGTGAATCGCTACGCCGCGTTCGTCCTTTTCTTGGTGGCGGCGCTGTCGGACGTCTGGGACGGCCACCTGGCGCGCAAGCACGGGTGGATCACGGACACCGGCAAGCTGCTCGATCCGGTCGCGGACAAGCTTCTGCTGGCCAGCACCTTCATCCCATTCTACTTCATCACCCGCAGGCCCGATGCCATGAGTGAGATACCGTGGTGGGGGACCATGCCGGTATGGGTTCTGGCCGTGGTGTTCGGGCGGGAGCTCTTCATAACTCTTTTTCGGGGCTACGCGGCTCGGCGCGGCGTGGTGATCGCGGCCGGAAAATCGGGGAAACACAAGGCACTGATACAGAATTTCTTCATCGGCGGACTGCTCTTCTGGTATCCGATCATGAGCTCGGCGGCCGACCGCGGCTGGTCGGGCGGGATATGGAACGCCTGGCGACACTTCAATTCCGCGTGGGTCGGCATCATGCTGGGCGTGGCCGTCGGACTCACCGTCTTCTCCATGGCCGACTACATGTGGCGTTACCGAACCCTGGTCAGGGATCATGCATGAGGGCGACAACGACGGGGCAGGGGAGCGCGCCCGGAGACTGTCGGAACAACTGTCCACCGCGGCAATCGCGGGCCGCGTAAGGGTCGCCACCGCCGAGAGCTGCACCGGCGGGCTGCTGGCCGCCACGCTTACCGACCTTCCCGGCGCGTCCGAGTACTTCGCGGGCGGCGTCGTGGCCTACGCCAACGACGTCAAGATCCGCCACCTCGGCGTCGCCCCCGTCGCTCTGGACTCGCATGGTGCCGTCTCGGAGACGGTAGCGTTGCAGATGGCTGCCGGCGCATGTCGCCGGTTTGCGGCCGATGTGGCCATGGCCGTGACCGGAATCGCCGGACCGGGGGGAGGCACTGACAAAAAGCCCGTGGGAACGGTATGGATGGCGGTGGGCACGTCGGATGGGGGGGCCAACGCGAGACGAATGCGTTTTCAAGGGGACCGGTTGGCCGTGCGCACCCGGAGCGTCGAGGAAGTGCTGTCCATGGCCCTCGAGGTCCTCGCGCGGGCTTCCACGGACTGCTCGTGAAGTGGACCGGAAGAGACGATTCCACCAAGTTGGAGCACACCCCTGACGGAGCCGCGCGAACAATCGCTGGGGCGCCGTCGTAACCCGGCGGGCGGCGATGGTCGTTTCGGCGCCGAGCCTGCAGCCCGCCGATTGATGCACACGGCTCAGTGGCCGGCAACCCCGCAAGACACAAAGCAAGCGACAAGATGACCCCTTCCGAACACGACGCCACTGGCCAGGCTGCCGAGGCAGAGTCCGATCCACGGAACGACACTGCCGCAACCGGCGACGAGGCCGGCGCGCCCCCTGAAGAAGCGGCCGCTGGCGCGGCGGACCCCGAAACCGACCCCAGCGACGAGTTCGTGGAGGGAGAAGCAGATCCCGAGCTGGCGGACGCATCCTCCGACAACCGAGAAAGGGCAGCTCCCACCAACGAGGAATTGCGCGTCGAACGGGATCAGGCCAGGGATCGCCACCTGCGCTTGGCCGCGGACTTCGACAACTACCGCAAGCGGACCGAGGACAGGCTGCGCCAACGCTGGGACCGCGCCCAGGCGGACCTGCTCTCCCGCATGCTCGAGCCGCTGGACGACCTGCTCCGGGTGACTGCGCTGGAGCCCGAGAGCGCCTCGGTGGAGGCGATCGTGGAAGGGGTTGACCTGGTGGAGCGAAAGTTCTTCCGGGTGCTCGAGGAGGCGGGCGTCAAAGTCGTCGATCCCGCGGGCGAGGAGTTCGACCCGAACACGATGGAGGCCATGATGCGCGTGCCGGCCGGCTCCGAGGAGGAGGACGACATGGTCGAGCGCGTGTTCCAGAGGGGCTACACCTTCAAGGGACTGCTCGTGCGTCCGGCACGCGTCAGCGTCTACAAGGCGTAGTAGCCCATGACCAAGGCCGACAAGGACTACTACGCGATCCTCGGGGTCGACGAGAAGGCCGACGACGCCGCAATCAAGAAAGCGTACCGCGGGCTCGCCAAGCAGTATCACCCGGACGCCAATCCGGGGAACCCGCGGGCGGCCGAGCGTTTCAAGGAGGTCGGTGAGGCCAACGGGGTCCTCTCCGACCCGCAGAAGCGCAAGAAGTACGACCAGATGCGCAAGCTCGGCGCATTCGGCTTCGGTGGGCCCCGGGCGGGTTCGCGGCCCGAAACGACCGCCCAGCCGGGGTTCTCGTTTGAGGACCTGGGGGGGCTCGGGGGCTTCTCGGAGATCTTCTCCTCCATCTTCGACCGCGGCCGCAAGGGCCAGCCTTCGCGTCCCTCCGGCCCCCTCAGGGGAGACCACGTCGAGCTCCCCGTCGAGGTGCCATTCATGACGGCGGCAAAGGGGGGCAAGGTCTCCGTCTCAGTCTCCATCAACGAGGAGTGCGCCACCTGTCTGGGTTCGGGCGGGGCTCCGGGAACGACCTGGAAGAATTGCGCGGAATGCAAGGGATCGGGGAGCGTATCGTTCGGGCAGGGAGGGTTCGCGGTCAACCGTCCCTGCCCGGCGTGCATGGGACGGAGCGAAAGGCCCGCCAAGGAGTGCGGGGCGTGCGGCGGGTCCGGCAAGGTTCACCAGAAGCGCAAGATCCAGGTCTCGGTCCCCGTCGGCGTCCAGTCCGGCGCCAAAGTGCGCCTGACGGGACAGGGAGAGCGCGGCCGGAAGGGCGGCGCCCCCGGCGATCTCATCATCACCTTCAAGGTCGAGCCGCACCGTTTCTTCGAGCGCGAGGGCGCCGACATTCACGTGACGGTGCCCGTCAACCTGGCCCAGGCGACGCTGGGTTCCCGGATCCGGGTGGGTACGATCTGGGGGAAGAGGGTGGTGCTGCGCGTCCCCGCGGGAACGCAGCCGGGTACGCGCTTCAGGATTGCCGGCCAGGGAATCAGCCGCGACGGGAAGACGGGGGACCAGTACGTCGAGATCAAGGTCGAGATCCCGGAGTCCCTCACCGAGGAGCAGGAAGCCCGGATCCGGGAGTTCGCGACGGCAGCCGAGATGAAGTGGTAGCAATCCGTGGATAAAGCCATCGCCCGAGCGGCAAGGCGCCGGGCTGGCGGGTTGCAGGTGGCGAAAACCACGGCAAGAAGTCACGTAGGAATCCGCTCGCCTGGAATCCGCGCGCCCATTGCCGGGAATCGGGTTTCCGCGTACGCTCATTTGCCCCTTGCACAAGCCGAAGGAGACGGCGAAGGAGAGAGACGATCCATGAGCAAGTGCACGGCCACCGCGATGTTGGCGTGCGCCTTCGGCGTTGTCGCGTGTGACGCGGTCGCTCCGCCGGAGTCGGAGCCGGAGCCGGAGTTGTGCGACAATCTATACCCCTGCAAAGGCATGGAATTCGTGTCCCGTCTGTCCTTTGATCAGCTCGGTCTGGCCGCCGAAGAAGAGAATCTGAATGACATGTGGGGCTGGACCGATCCCGTGACGGGCACGGAGTGGGCGCTCGTGGGCCATTCTCGAGGGACCGCTTTCGTGAACCTCGAGGATCCCGAGCGTCCGGTGCACGCCGCGTTCGTCCCCTCCCAAAGTGCGCGTCCGAATGTCTTCCGCGACATCAAGGTCTACAGCGACCACGCCTTCATCGTGTCCGAAGCCAGGCACCACGGGATGCAGGTCGTCGACCTGACGCGACTCCGAGGGATCGCCGACACGCCCTCGCGGATCGAGCCGCTCATGGTCTACGACCGGGCCCAGAGCGCCCACAACATCGCCATCAACGAGGAGACGGGCTTTGCCTATGTGGTCGGCGCCAGCGGCGGCGAGGACACCTGCGGGGGCGGATTGCACATGATCGACATCCGGACCCCAGCGACCCCGACCTTCGCCGGCTGCTTTGCGGACGAATCGGGGCGTTCCAGGGGATACACCCACGACGCCATGTGTGTGGTGTACCGGGGTCCCGACGCCGAGCACCGGGGCAGGGAGATCTGCTTCCTCTCGAACACGGAGGTGCTCAGCATTGCGGACGTGTCGGACAAACACGCGCCCGTCCCGCTGTCCTGGGCCTCCTACCCCTTGGTGGTATACGCCCACCAGGCCTGGCTCGATGAGAGCCACGAGTACCTTTACATGGGCGACGAGCTCGACGAACTCCGTGGACCCGTGGCAGCCACGCGCACCATCGTGTGGGACGGGATCTGGACGACCCCGTGGTCGCGCGTGAGTTCCTGGGCACCACTCCGGCCAGCGACCACAACCTCTTTGTCGTCGGCGATCTGATATACCAGTCCAACTATACCGCCGGCCTGCGCGTGCTGAGCATAGCGGACCGGGAGAATCCGGTGGAGGTGGCCTTTTTCGACCCCACGCCGGATGACTTGAACGAACCCGACCTCGCCGGCTCGTGGAGCAACTATCCGTTCTTTCGTAGCGGCATCATCGGCTTCACGACACATTCGCATCCAGAAGACCGGAGTCGGCCGCCGGGCGACGTGTTCTTCGTCAGGCTGTTTGATGGATAGGGGGCACCTCGGCTTTCTGGGAAGTTTGAAGTCGCCGTTGGGCCACGGGGCGGCCTAACGTCTTGTGCCGCCGTGGAGGTGTGCATGAGACGGTGGCCACAGAATAGGTGAAGCGAAGCACGGATGCTTCGCCGCTCGAATGGCTGCCGGCCGTCCTCCTTCAGTAGGCCGTTGCCGTCACCCGGTCGATTCGCCCGCCCCCCACCACCCGGTCCCCGTCGAAGAAAACGCTCGACTGCCCCGGCGTCACGGCACGCGCGGGTTCCTCGAATCGCAGTTCGACCCCATCCCCCCCCACCGCCACCACCGTACACGCGAGCGCGGGCGACCGGTACCGGATCTGAACCTGCAGACGCCGGCCCGGCTCCGGCGGCGCGGTCAGCCAGTTGAGTTCGCCGACCACGACGCCGCCGACCTCCAGCAACTCCCGCGGCCCCACCACCACCTCGCGCGTCTCGGGCCTGATCTCGAGAACGTGGTACCGCTCGGCGTGCCCCCCGCCGATGCCCTTGCGCTGCCCGACTGTAAAGCCGGAGTAACCGCCGTGCCGCCCCAGAATGCGACCCCGTGTGTCCACTATGGCGCCCGGAGAGAGAGCGGGATGGGTCGGCAGGAGCTTCTTCGCGAGCAGGTCCCGGTAGTTCCCCGTGGGGACGAAGCAGATCTCCTGGGATTCGGGCTTGTCGGCGGTCTCCAGGCCGAGTTCACGCGCCCGTGAGCGGACCTCCGGCTTGGTGAGTTCGCCCAGCGGGAAGTGAAGCAGGCCCAGGAGGTCGGCCGGGAGCCCCCAGAGGAAGTAGGACTGGTCCTTGGAGCGGTCCAGGCCCCGGAGCAGCATCGGTTCTCCGTTGTCGCGATCCAGGCGCGCGTAGTGGCCCGAGGCGACCCCGTCGCAGCCCAGGACGCGGCCGCGCTTCATCAGATCCCTGAACTTCGTGTTCGAGTTGCAGCGCACACACGGGTTCGGGGTGCGCCCCCGCCCGTACTCGGTCACGAAGTCGTCGATCACGTCGCGGGTGAACTCGTCCTCGACATCGAAGACGTAGTGGGGGATCCCGAGCCGGTCCGCAACCAGCCTGGCGTCCCGAATGCCGTCCAGACCGCAACAGGTCTTCTTGCTCTCGGCCGCGTCGCCGCTGTAGCAGAAGGTCTTCATGGTTGCGCCGACCACGTCGTGACCGGCCTCCACGAGCATCGCCGCCGCGAGAGACGAGTCGACCCCGCCCGACATCGCGACCAGGATGCGCAAGCGATCTCCCGGGGCATTCATGACAACGCGAGGGACCCGAGGGACCGGGTTCGCCCGACGGCTTCGGCGACGGCGCGGACCACCGGCCCGGCATCCAGGCTCCGGCTAAGCCGCCCGAAGCTGAGACGCAGCGCAGCCGCGCCGTCGCCCGGATAGAGCGCCGCCAGGGTGCCGCTGGGCGCGCTCGAACCGCTGGCGCACGCCGACCCCCCCGACGCCGCGATGCCCGCCGCGTCCAGCGCCGCCAGCAGCGTGTCGGAGTCCGCGCCCGGAATCCCGAGCGAGAGGATGTGGGGTGCCCGCGGCAGCGATCCCGCATTGACCCTCGCACCCGGTATCCGCGCCAGCAGCCCGGTCTCCACCGCATCTCTCAGGGCCCCGAGCCTGGCCGACTCGGCGGGTGTCTCGGCGACCGCCAACCGCACGGCTTCCGCGAGACCCGCCGCCCCGGCCACATCCTCGGTCCCGGGCCGCAACCCCCGCTCCTGTCCCCCGCCGAAGTGGAGCGGCCGCAGGGTCCGGAAGTCCCGCACAATCAGCGCCCCGGTGCCCTTGGGGCCGTAGATCTTGTGTCCCGTGATGGTCAGAAGGTCCGCCGGCGCCTCCGCCCAGTCGACCGGAATCTTCCCCACCGCCTGCACCGCGTCGCTGTGGAGCGGAACGCCGGAGCCCCGGCACAGCGACGCGATCTCCCCGATGGGCAGAACCAGGCCTGTCTCGTTGTTCACCCACATGCAGGAAACCAGACAGGGGCGGTCGTCCCGAAGCGTCTCCTCCAGGGCATCCAGATCGAAGGCCCCGTCGCGAAAGCCGATCAAGGTATGGCGGCCGCCCTCCTCCACGGCCCGCTCCGCCGCCTCCAGAACGGCGGGGTGCTCGACGGCGGAGGTCACGACATGTGGAGTGGCGCCTTTCTCCAGAGCGTGCCGAACCCGTCCCAGCACGGCCAGGTTGTCCGACTCGGTGCCCCCGCGTGTGAAGAGAACACGGTCCGAGGTCACCCCCAGTGCGGCTGCCACCGACGCTCTGGCCGTTTCGAGGCGCCCGCGCGCCCGGCGCCCCCACGCGTGTCCGCTGGAGGGGTTGCCGAAGTCCTCGGCCAACGATGCCGACATGGCGGCGGCCACCTCCGGGCGCACGGGCGTGGTGGCCGCGTGGTCCAGGTAGATGGGCGACGAGATGGTGGACACCGGCAGCACCTCCGGTTCGGGGGACGATCCCTCAATATGGCGCAATGCGGCTCCGGGCGGGACGCCGCCGAAGGGTGTTTGATGCGTACGCGTTTCCCAGTAACTTCATGACGCGCGGACCGGCGCCGCAGGCCCCGAACGCTGCCGCATTGCCCGGGGACGGCGTTCAGTCCCCTCTTCCAGAAAAGACCCGCCTTCCATGGACCTTCACGAATACCAGGCCAAGGAGCTCTTCCGCGCCGCCGGCATGGCGGTGAACCCCGGCGAAGTTGCCCGCGACCCCGGAGCCGCCCGGGCTCTCGCGGAGTCGTACGGGGGCAGTGCCGTGGTCAAGGCGCAGGTGCATTCGGGGGGGCGGGGGAAGGCCGGCGGTGTCAAGCTCGCGCGCTCTCCGGCCGAGGCCGAGGAACACGCCGAAGCCATCCTCGGAATGACCATCAGCGGGCTCGTCGTCCACGAAGTCCTGGTGTCCCCTATCGAGAACATCGAGTCGGAGGCCTATGTCGGGGTCCTGGTCGACCGCGAAGGGCAGTGTCCCGTGTTCATGGTCTCCGCCGAGGGGGGTGTCGACATTGAGGAGGTCGCGGCTACCAACCCCGGCGCCATCCACCGTCTCCGTGTCGACCCTCGCTACGGGCTGCTGCCCCACCAGGCGTACGGACTCGCCACGCGGCTGTACAGCGGCTCCGGTCTGGCGCGGCAGGGGGCGCGGGTGATCTCCCAGCTCTACGATGCCTTCGTCGACAACGGAGCGTCGATGGCCGAGATCAACCCGCTGATTTCAACGACCGAAGGGCAGGTCAAGGCGATCGACGCCAAGGTGACCATCGACGACAACGAGCTCTTCCGCCGCCCCGCCATCGCCGCCTTGCGCGACCCCGCTTCGGAGTCCCCCGCCGACCTCCAGGCCCGGGAGGCGGGGCTGAGCTTCGTCAAGCTCGGCGGCAACGTGGGGTGCTGCGTCAACGGGGCGGGCCTGGCAATGGCCACGATGGACCTGGTCAAGTACTACGGCGGCGAACCCGCGAACTTCCTCGACATCGGCGGGTCGTCCAATCCGGACAAGGTCGTGGCGGCGCTGGAGATCATCATTTCGGACCCCGGGGTGAAGGTGATTCTCTTCAACATCTTCGGCGGAATTACCCGTTGCGACGATGTGGCCAACGGGATCCTCGAGGCCGTCCGCAGGATCGACATCGGGGTCCCGCTGGTGATCCGCCTGACCGGCACCAACGAGGAGCTGGCCCGGGAGATCCTTGCCGGGGCCGGGCTCGCGGCGGTGGCGTCCATGGACGAAGTGGTCGAGCAGGCGGTTCGACTGGCCGGATGAGGCGAACCACTCCGCAAAGATCAATCAGGGAGACTCATGTCGATATTCGTTGACGGGAACAGCCGCGTGGTGGTGCAGGGGATCACGGGCCGCGACGGTTCGTTTCACACGCGCCAGATGATGGCATACGGCACCCGCGTGGTGGCGGGGGTGACGCCGGGGAAGGGCGGCCGGGACTTCGAAGGGCCGGATGGCCGCGCGGCGCCGATCTTCGACACCGTCGCCGACGCGGTGGCCGAAACCGGTGCCGACTGTTCGGTCGTGTACGTGCCTCCGGCCTTCGCGGCGAGCGCAATCATGGAGGCCGCCGACGCCGGGGTCGGCTTCATCGTCTGCGTGACCGAGGGGATTCCGGTTCTGGACATGACCCGCGCCCACACGCTGGCCCGTGACCGGGGAAGCCGCGTGCTCGGTCCCAACTGTCCGGGAATCATCTGCCCGGGCAAGACCACGCTGGGGATCATTCCGGGGCGGATGGTGACCCCCGGGCCGGTCGGGCTGATTTCCCGGTCCGGGACCCTTACCTACGAAGCCGTCTACCACCTCACCCGGGACGGCCTCGGCCAGACCACCTGCGTCGGGATCGGCGGCGACCCGCTGATCGGCACGAGCTTCGTGGACTGCCTGGCCGCCTTCGCCGACGACCCGGACACCGAGGCGGTCGTCGTGATCGGGGAGATCGGCGGCACGGCGGAACAGGAGGCCGCCGCATGGGTGAGCGGGCACCTCGACATCCCCGTCGTTGGGTTCATCGCCGGACGAACGGCTCCGCCGGGGACGCGCATGGGTCACGCGGGTGCTATTATCAGCGGATCGTCCGGCACCGCCGCAGAGAAGACCCAGGCATTCGAGGACAATGGAATCCAGGTCGCGAGACGCCCAGTGGAGATCTCCGCACTCGTCGGAGAAGCGCTGGGGCGCTAGCAGTCCGAGAATGAAGCAAGTCAAGCGTAGCGGCCCAGCACGGATGCATCGCTGCTCGAATGCCGTGGGGGTCTTGTCCACGGGCTGCCAGCCGTGAGACTGAGCCAGCTCCTGCCCCGGCCCCCAATCCTGACGAGTTCCGGGAACGACGTCTGGGAGTTCCTGTGCACCCATGTGTCCGGGCTCGATCCGGATCACCGGTTGCGTCAGTCCGTGAGGCAGGTCACCCGGAGCGGTGGAGCGCCGCGCCTCGGAACCATGGCCTGCCGCGTGGATCTCCTCGATCTGTGTGGTGACGGCGTACCGCCAGGTCTGATTCTGTGTCTGGACGAAAGAGGCATGGGGGACGGGGGGCGCTTTACCGGTGCAACCTGGGTGACGTGGGGACTGCCACGACCCTCGGTGAACCTCTTCCTGGTGCCGCTGCTCGCACGGGTGTCGGCCGACATGCACGATTCCGATACTCATACAATAGAAGAGGTATTGTCATCTAACACGTTTGTGGACAATAATATACCTATGACAGTTACTGTAGAAGATGTCCTCACGCCGTTGAGTTATCGGATCTATCCGGACTCGCCCCTCGCGGAGATCCAGCAGCTGATGATGCGCCGGGGCGTGGCCGCGCTTCCGGTGATCGGCGCCAACCATGAGCTGCTGGGAATCATCACGAGCGCCGATGTGCTGGCTCACACCCTGTCGGGCCGGGAGTCCGGCAGCCCGACTGGACGGAGGGCGCCGGTGGCTCGAGATCTGATGACCCGATCGGTGCTGTGCGTTTCCGAGGATGAATCGCTCCTCGTGGCCAGCCGGTCCATGATCTCTCGAGGCGTCTCGATGCTGCCGGTCGTGCGGGACGGAGAGATCATTGGCTTCCTGACTCGCGGCACTGTCATGCGAGCCTTCGCCGAGGCCATTGTGATCTAGCAGCCCGTGGACAAGATCCCCCCGGCATTCGAGCGGCGATGCATCCGCGCTGGCCGCTTCGCTTCGGCTGTTCATCCTGTAAAGCAAACATTACATTATGTCATGTGTAGTATACATTGTGCCACCTCAAGGCTTCGCTCTGCGTTGCTCCTCGGGCGAATAGCGCTGCTATTCCCCCTTCATCGCGCCTTGCCAGCCCGGCGCCTCGCCGCTCTCGGTGCTCGTGCGGCTCTATCCACGGACTGCTAGTGTCGTGCCCCGGAGATCTCTTGGCTATTCGGTAGCTCACGAACTTCTGGGACACAACACTAGCCCGCGTGCAATGTCCACCATCCATTCACGAATCCCACCCGTTCACCAGGAAACTCCATGAGCCAGACGCTCGCCATCATCAAGCCCGATGCCGCCGGAAGCGGCAGGACAGGCCGGATCATCGCCCAGCTAGAATCGGCCGGATTCACCGTCAGGGCCGTGCGCATGCTCACCATGACACGCGCCCAGGCCGAGGCATTCTACGATGTCCACCGCGAGCGCCCCTTCTACGGCTCCCTGGTCGCGTTCATGACCTCCGGCCCCTGCATTCCCATGGCCCTGGAAGCGCCGGACGCGGTGCGGCGGCTGCGCGAAGTTATTGGAGCCACGGATCCGGCCGAAGCGGACCCGGGCACGGTCCGGGCGCTTAACGCCGAATCGAAGGAACGCAACGCCATACACGGTTCCGACTCGGACGAGAATGCCCGACGGGAGATCGGCTTCTTCTTCCCCGAGTGTGACCGTCTGGGATAGCAGCCCGTGGACAACTCCCCTCGGCATTCGACCACGGACTGCTGGGGCGGGGGATGCGGCTCACGCGCCTGCGTCGAGGGCGGATCCAGCGCGGTAGTTCAGGCTTGCCGTTGGACAAGACTCAGTCTTGACTGAACTCGCTCACTCTGTCTATTATAGATGTCTATGTTGCGCATCGATCTGCGGCACCTGCGGCGAAGCCGAACGCTCCCGCTGGAGGCACGGATCGATTCGGACGACGAGGTGTGGGCCGGCTCTCAGCTGACCTTTGCGGAAGCGGTGGAGGTCGCCGGTTCGGTCGCGCCGACCGCCGATGGAGGCGTCGTCGTGAGGGGCGCCTGGGAAGCCGCGCTGCTCTATGATTGCAGCCGTTGTCTGGAGCAACTGAAGGTCGTGGTGACGCGGCCGCTCACCCTGGTCTACATGCCGGCCGACGGGTGGGAGGTGGCGGATCCGGATGTGCGAACCATCGGGTATCAGCAGACGATGCTGGACCTGACGGACGCGATCCGGGAGGAGATCGTGCTGGAGGTGCCGCGGTACCTTCTGCCGAGCGAGGAAGACGGTCGTTGCGTGGAGTGCGGCGACCCCGTAGATCGATTCAACCATGTGACCGAAGAAACCGGCATCGACCCACGGTGGTCGGCTCTTCAATCCCTGAAAACCGACTAGGAAGGACATCCCATGGCCGTCCCCAAGAAACGCGTGTCCAAGCAGAGGAAGCGGAAGCGGCGCACCCACTACAAGGCCTCGGAAGCAACGCTGGGGACCTGTTCCCAAACCGGTGACCCCAAGCTCCGCCACCGGGTCTGTCCCACTTCGGGCGTGTACCGGGGGAAGGCGGTCTTCGAAGTCGTCGAGGATTAGCAGCCCGTGGACAGAACCCTCCCGGCATTCGAGCGGCGATGCATCCGCGCTGGGCCGCTTCGCTCTGCGTTGCTCCTCGGGCGAATAGCGCTGCTATTCACCTCTCGTCGCGCCTTGCCAGCCCGGCGCCTCGCCGCTCTCGGTGCTCGGGCGGCTTCATCCACGGGCTGGGCAGCCTGCGGACAAACCCTCCCGGCATTCGAGCGGCGATGCATCCGCGCTGGGCCGCTTCGCTCTGCGTTGCTCCTCGGGCGAATAGCGCTGCTATTCACCTCTCGTCGCGCCTTGCCAGCCCGGCGCCTCGCCGCTCTCGGTGCTCGGGCGGCTTCATCCGCGGGCTGGGCAGCCTGCGGACAAACCCTCCCGGCATTCGAGCGGCGATGCATCCGCGCTGGGCCGCTTCGCTCTGCGTTGCTCCTCGGGCGAATAGCGCTGCTATTCACCTCTCGTCGCGCCTTGCCAGCCCGGCGCCTCGCCGCTCTCGGTGCTCGGGCGGCTTCATCCACGGGCTGGGCAGCCTGCGGACAAACCCTCCCGGCATTCGAGCGGCGATGCATCCGCGCTGGGCCGCTTCGCTCTGCGTTGCTCCTCGGGCGAATAGCGCTGCTATTCACCTCTCGTCGCGCCTTGCCAGCCCGGCGCCTCGCCGCTCTCGGTGCTCGGGCGGCTTCATCCGCGGGCTGGGCAGCCTGCGGACAAACCCTCCCGGCATTCGAGCGGCGATGCATCCGCGCTGGGCCGCTTCGCTCTGCGTTGCTCCTCGGGCGAATAGCGCTGCTATTCACCTCTCGTCGCGCCTTGCCAGCCCGGCGCCTCGCCGCTCTCGGTGCTCGGGCGGCTTCATCCGCGGGCTGCTAGCCGTCCGGCGTGCCGCCGCGAAGACCGGCTTCCGCATGAGGATCGCACTCGACGCGATGGGGACGGATAACGCCCCCGCCAGTGAGGTTGCGGGTGCCGTGTCCGCGGTGAGGGCCGATCCCGGTGTTCAGGTGGTGCTGGTGGGAGACGAGACTGCGCTGGCGGACTCATTGAGCCGTCATTCCCGCCAGAACCGGATCACGGTGGTCCACGCACCGGATCGCATCATGGCGTCGGATGCGCCGACATCGGCCCTGCGCAGGCCCCGCTCCTCCATCAATGTGGGGCTCAACCTGCAGAAGGCGGGGGAGGCCGACGCCTTCGTGTCGGCGGGCTCGACGGGTGCCGTCATGGCGGCTTCGCTGGTGCTGCTGCGCCCACTCCGGGGCGTGGACCGACCGCCCGTTGCCACCGTGTTTCCGACCGACCATGGCCTGACCCTGGTGGCGGACGTGGGTGCCAACATCGAGTGCAAGCCAGGCCAGCTGGTGGAATTCGCCCGTCTCGGCACGATCTACATGCAGGACCTGCAGGGACTGGAGAACCCCAGGGTCGGTTTGCTCAATGTGGGAACCGAATCCGAGAAGGGCACCGAGGTACTCCAGGCGGCGTACAGACTCCTTGCCGGGAGCGACCTCAACTTCGTCGGCAACGTCGAGGGCGGCGACATCCTGCGCCACGCTTGCGATGTGGCGGTGTGCGATGGCTTTACGGGCAATATCCTGTTGAAGTTCTACGAATCGGTGGCCGCCTTCGTGGTCCGCAAGCTCGCGCCCGGTTTGCGCGGGAACGGTCTTCGTGAAGAGATTCAGGACCGCCTGCGCGACCTCGACTACGCCGAGCACGGCGGCGCGCCGCTCCTGGGAGTCAACGGCGTGAGCGTGATCTGCCACGGGAAGTCTTCTCCCCGGGCGATCAAGGCGGGAATCGGCGTGGCCGCACGGGCTGTACGGAGCGGCCTGATTGCCCACATGGCGCGGGATCTCGCCGCGGCCAGAGAGGGTCGGTTATGAAGAACGGAGCCCCGGTTGCAAAGATCTCGGCTGCCGCGAGGTATCTGCCGGACCATGTGATGACCAATGCGGATCTGGAACGGATGGTCGACACCAGCGACTCCTGGATCCGGGAACGCACGGGAATCGCCGAGCGCCGGATTGCGGCCGAGGGGCAAACCACCACCGACATGGGCGCGCGCGCGGCCAACCGCGCTCTCGCCAAGGCAGGACTCGAGCCGTCGGATGTCGACCTGATCATCGTCACGACCGCGACGCCCGACCGGTGGCTGCCATCGACGGCCTGCGAGATCCAGTCGCGCATCGGTGCTTCCCGGAGTTCCCTGGCCTTCGACCTGCATGCGGCCTGCACGGGCTTCCTGTATGCGGTGTCGATGGCGGAGGGATACGTGGCGGCGGGGCGCGGGGAAGTGGTCCTGGTCGTTTCGTCCGAGAAGATGTCCTCCATTCTGAACTGGGAGGACCGGGCCACGTGCGTCCTCTTCGGCGACGGTGCGGGGGCGGTGGTCGTGCAGCCCTCCGAGAACGGAGAAGGGATTCTCTCCAGCTTCCACCGCTCCGACGGAGACATGGCCGACCTGTTGCAGCGCCCCGCGGGCGGAGCCGCGCGCCCCCTGGACGAGGCGGGACTGCGCGAAAAGGAACACCTGATGCAGATGTCTGGCCGCGAGGTCTTCAAGTCGGCCGTGCGATCAATGGCCAAGGCTGGCAGAACGGTCCTCAGGGAGGCCGGCCTGGACTCCGATCACGTGGACCTGATGGTTCCCCACCAGGCCAACATCCGCATCATCGAGTCCACCGCCAGGTACTCGCGGATTCCGATGGAGAAGGTCTTCGTCAACCTTGACCGCTACGGCAACATCTCTTCGGCGACGATCCCAGTCGGTCTGGACGAGGCCGAAGAGGAGGGGTTGATCGGACCTGGTTCGCTGGTTCTCATGACCTCGTTCGGCGCCGGTCTCACCTGGGGCGCCATGGCGATGCGCTGGTAGCGGGCACTGGCAATCGGTGAAGAAACCCGGCGTGACTGTCAGGGGACGAGCTGCGAGGGCCGCCGGTAGTCCAGGGAGATTCCTGGCACCGGCCGCTCCAGCCGGACCCGCCCATCCGGCCGGTTTCCCGGGGTGAAGACAGGCCTCCTCTTTCCCGGTCAGGGTTCCCAGCACGTCGGCATGGGACAGACGCTGGCTGAACGCTTTCCGGAAGCGCGGGATACCTTCGCGGAGGCGAACGATATTCTGGGTTTCGGTTTGTCCAGACTCGCATGGGAGGGTCCGGAGGAGGTCCTCACCGCGACCGAGAACGCCCAGCCGGCGCTGTACGTGCACTCTCTGGCGGTCTATCGCGTGGTGCGGGCCCGGGTCGGGCCGGTGGTGGGGGCCGCGGGACACTCCCTGGGTGAACTGTCCGCGCACTCGGCCGCCGGCACCTACTCCTTCGCCGACGGTCTGCTCGCGGTGCGGCGGCGCGGCCATCTCGTGGCGCGCGCGGGAAAGGAGACGCCCGGAACCATGGCGGCGATACTGGGGCTCGGGGTGGCCGAAGTCGGAGAACTGTGCCGGGAGGCGGCCGGGGAAGGGCACACCCTGGTTGCGGCCAATCTCAACGCCAAGCGCCAGGTCGTGGTGAGCGGCGACGCGTGGGGGATCAGCTGGGCCGCCACGGCAGCAAAGAAGAAGGGTGCGAAACGGGTCATGCCGCTCAAGGTCTCCGCCGCCTTTCATTCCCCTCTCATGGGACCCGCAGCGGACGAGTTCGGTGCCACCCTGCACGAGATTCGCTTCCGCCGGCCGTCCTTTCCCGTCGTGTCCAACGTCACGGCCCGCGCGACCGACGACCCGAACCGGATCCGCGAGCTGCTCGTGCGCCAGCTGACCGCCCCCGTGCGCTGGACGGAATGCATCGAGGAGCTGCTGTCCATGGGCGCCTCCCGGTTTGCGGAGCTGGGCCCGGGGAAGGTGCTTGCGGGATTGAACCGGCGAAACGCCAGAGGTATGCCTACCTTGGCTCTGGGGACACCCGAGTCGATCGAATCCATGGAGGACTGGACATGACCGAGACTTCGGAACTCGCTGGCACCGTAGCGATCGTCACTGGTGGATCGCGAGGCATCGGCCTGGGGATTTCGCACGAGCTGGCACGTGCAGGTGCACGGATCGCGGTGGTTGCCAGGGACGGTGAGCGGGCGGAGGCCGCCGCCGCTGAACTGGCGGGTGAGGGCCACGCCGCGTACTCGTGCGACATCGCCGACTCGCGGGCATGCAGAAAGACGGTCTCCGCGGTCGAATCCGGACAGGGTCCTGTCGCCATTCTGGTGAACAACGCCGGGATCACCCGTGACAACATCGTACTGCGCATGCGGGACGACGACTGGTCCGGGGTAATCGACACGAATCTCGGCGGAGCCTTCAACATGATTCGCGGGGTGGCCCGGGGGATGATGAAGCGTCGCGCCGGATCCATCGTCAACGTGACGTCGGTCATCGGCCTGATGGGGAACGCCGGACAGGCCAACTATGCCGCTTCCAAGGCGGGACTGCACGGGCTGACCAAGTCGGTGGCCAGGGAGCTGGCGACCCGTAACATCCGTTGCAACGCGGTGGCCCCCGGATTCATCCGCACGGACATGACCGCCGACCTCGCGGAAGCCCGGGTGGCCGAGTTGAAGGACCGGATCCCGGCCGGGCGCCTGGGTAATCCCGAGGACGTGGCTGGAGTCGTCCGGTTCCTTGCGGGGCCTGCGGCGGGTTACATTACGGGCCAGATTATTGCGGTCGATGGCGGCATGACCATGCAGTAGCCGGTTGCCGCCACTGCCAGACCGTGCCTACACAACCGTATGGAGAGAACAACCATGTCCGACACAGCGGAAGCGAGGGTCAAGGAAATCATCGTCGAGGAGCTCGGGGTTGAAGCCGACAAGGTGACCCCGGATGCCTCGTTCGTCGAGGACCTTGGTGCCGACTCCCTTGACACCGTCGAGCTGGTCATGGCGTTCGAAGAGGAGTTCGGGATCGACATTCCCGACGAGGACGCTGAGCAGATGCGTACGGTTGGCGACGCCATCTCCTACATCGACAAGCACGCCGAATAGCGGACCGACCGATCCGGATCGGCGAATGAACCCCGGAGGGTTTCACCTGGGCGCCGACGTCGCCCCGGACGATTCTCTCAGGTGTTCCGCACGGTTGGCGCGGTAGCAAGGGTCATGGGTAAAGGCGGACACGGGCGCAGAGTCGCGATTACCGGCATCGGCATGGTTTCGCCGGTCGGCCTGGACGTGGAGTCGAATTGGGAGGCGCTGTTGGCGGGCAAGCCGGGTGGGGGGCCGATCACCGCGTTCGATCCGGATGGTTATGCGACCCGAATCGCCTGCGAAATCGAGGACTTCGATCCGTTGAACCATCTTACCCGGAAGGAAGCCCGCCGCTACGACCGCTTCGCCCAGCTTGGCGTCGCGGCAGCCAGCGAGGCCATGGAGTCGGCGGGACTTTCGGGCCCGCCGCCGGGGTGCTCGCCGACGGACTTCGGGGTGATCCTGGGGAGTGGGGTGGGGGGGATCATCACCCTCGAGGCCAACTGCAATACCCTGAAGGACCGGGGGCCCAGCAGGGTGAGCCCGTTCTTCATCCCCATGTTCATACCCGACATCATCGCCGGACTCGTCTCGATCCGGTACGGAATCAGGGGACCCAACTACGCCACGGTGTCGGCCTGCGCCTCGGGAGCCCACGCCATCGGTGACGCCGCCCGCTACATCCGACGGGGGGAAGCCACCATCATGCTGGCGGGCGGCTCGGAAGCGGCGGTCACCCCCATCTGCATTGCCGGATTCTCGGCCATGAAGGCCATGTCGCGGCGCAACGACGACCCCGCCGGCGCCAGCCGCCCCTTCGACGCGGGGCGCGACGGCTTCGTGATCGGCGAAGGCGCGGGCTGTCTGGTGCTCGAGGAGATGGAGCATGCCCGGGATCGGGGCGCCGAGATCCTGGGGGAGCTGGCCGGTTTCGGCGCCACCGGCGACGCCTACCACATCACGGCCCCGCCTCCGGAAGCCGAGGGCGCCCAGGAGGCCATGCAAGCGGCGATCGCCGACGCCGGGCTCGGACCCGGCGATATCGACTACATCAACGCGCACGGCACCTCCACCCCGGCGAACGACTCTTCCGAGACCGCGGCCATCAAGACCGTCCTGGGTCCGCGCGCGTACGACATCGTGGTCGGATCCACCAAGTCGATGACGGGACACCTTCTGGGTGCTGCCGGCGCGATCGAGACGATCATGTGCGTGATGGCCTGCCGGACCGGTCGGATCCCGCCGACGATCAACTTCTTCGAGAAGGACGACGCCTGCGACCTCGACTACGCGCATGGCGGCATGGTGGAGCGCACCGTGTCGGCGGCACTGTGCAACTCCTTCGGCTTCGGCGGGCACAACGCGTGCCTGGTGGTCCGGAAGCACGAAGAGTGACAGGGGTCCGCGTGGGGACGGGGTACGATTCCCACCGCTTCGATCCCGCACGTCCGCTGATCCTGGGGGGGGTCCACTTTCCGGGCCACCCCGGCCTGAGCGGCTTTTCGGATGGCGACGCAGTGGCGCACGCGGTAATCGATGCGCTCCTGGGCGCGACCGGCCTGGGTGACATCGGCACGCACTTTCCGCCGGGCGACGAACGGTGGCGCGGTGCCGACTCCATGGATCTGCTGTCGCGCGTCGTGACAATGCTGCACGCGGAGGACTGGCGCGTGGGCAACGTCGATGTCACGGTCGTCTGCGAGTCCCCGAAGATCGGTCCCAATGCCGGCGAGTTGCGCCGCCGTCTGGCCGAGCGGGCGGGGGTGGAGCCGGAGACGGTATCAGTCAAGGGCAAGTCCAACGAGAAGATGGGTTGGATCGGGCGCGGGGAGGGGATCGCGGTTCACGCGGTTGCCCTCGTCGTCCGGGACGCCGGGCGGATCGCGGAGTCCGCCGGTTCCGGTGGGGCGTCCGAAGCCTCTCCGGGCGACTAGGCCGGTCCGGTGGAACAGACACTCGCCTTTCTGAGTGACCTGCCGCCGTTGCTGCTGTACCTCGTGCTGGGTGTGGGCGCGGCGGTGGAGAACGTGCTTCCGGTGGTGCCCGCGGACACCGTCATCGTGATGGGCGGCTTCGTCGCGGGGCTGGGCGTGGGAGGAGTCGTTTCCGTTTTCCTGGCCGTGTGGGGCTTCAACGTTGCGGGCGCCGTGGCGGTCTACGCCGTCGGGCGCAGGTACGGTCCCGAGTTCTTCACAACCGGGCGTGGCCGGCATCTGCTGGCCGAGAAGCAGATGCGGCGTCTGGAGGCATTCTACGCGCGCTGGGGGGTGGCCGCGATCTTCGCCGGGCGATTCCTGCCCGGGTTCCGCGCCCTGGTCCCGGTGTTTGCGGGGGTGGCGGGGCTGGGGTGGGCCAGGGTCGTGCCGCCGCTTGCCGTGGCGTCCGCAATATGGTACGGCGCGCTGGTGCGCGTGGGACACCTGGCGGGCGACAACGTGGATGCGGTCAGGGACACAATGTCGAGGACGAGCCGGGGCCTTCTGGCGACTTCGCTGGTACTTGCAGTCGCGCTTGTGGCCGTGTGGTGGCGTGCTCGTCGCAAGACCGGCGGATAGGAGCGAGGGCCGGTGGCGCGTGAGAGACGGGCCGATGCGCTCGCCCGTCGCTACTACGTGGAACCGTTCCTGGATTTTCTCGCCCTCGAGAGGGGACTGAGACCGCGCACGCGCCGGGCCTACCAGAGCGATATCGGCCGGTTCGTCACCTACCTGGAAGAGACCGGAGTCACGGGCCCGGGGGAGATCGGCCACCAAACCCTCGACGCCTACACCGCCCATCTTCTCCAGCAGGGCCTCGCGGCCACCACGATTCGGAGAGCGCAGTCGGCGCTCCGCGCATATTTCGGCTTCCTCGCGGTCGAGGGCATCGTGCAGGAAGACCCCACTGGGCGAATGGCCCGTCCGGCGGCGGCCAGGAAGCTCCCGGAAT
Source organism: Longimicrobiales bacterium (assembly GCA_951828585.1). GTDB lineage: Bacteria > Gemmatimonadota > Gemmatimonadetes > Longimicrobiales > Gaopeijiaceae > Bin94. The sequence goes on along the minus strand of OX639991.1, from coordinate 3,731,468 downwards.
TCCTAAGCCAGAAAGAGGCCGCGCAACTGGTCGAAGCGGTGGACCCCGATTCTCGCGTCTACTGGCGGGACCGCGCGGTGCTCGAACTCCTCTACGCCACCGGGATGCGCGTCAGCGAGCTGACGGGGATGTCGGTGGGGGATCTGGACGCCGCGCACGGCACCACGCTGGTCTTTGGGAAGGGAGGCAAGGAGCGTCTGGTGCCCGTCGGTACGGTGGGGCTGGAGGTGGTCGGCCGGTATCTGGATTCCGTTCGGCCGCGGCTCGATCGGGGGGTGGGGAAGGGGGCTCTCTTCCTGAACCAGCGGGGGACGCGACTGAGCCGCATGTCCGTGTGGACGATCGTGTCGCGGGCGGCGGCGCGCGCCGGGATCGAACGGCGGATCTCACCACACACGCTCCGCCACTCATGCGCCACTCACCTCCTGGAAGGGGGCGCAGACCTGGCGGCGGTGCAGGAGCTGCTCGGCCACGCGGACATCTCCACCACCCAGATCTACACCCACCTGGACCGCGAGTACCTGCGCGAGACGCACCGCCGGTTCCATCCGCGGGGGAGTCTCTGAACAGGCCGGTTGACTGAGCTGTTACAATGTAAACTCAGCTTTACATTTTGTAATGTTTGGTATACAAACCGTGACACGCTCAGGGAGCAAAGTACACTTGCGGGGTCACACGGCGGTTTCCGTCCAGCGGGCCGCAGATCCACGCCCATTGCGACCCGACTACTTCCCGGACGACCCTTCGGCTTCCTGTCGCACGAGCGTAAACAGGTCCCCCGGTGTGCGCGCGGAACGTGCCAGCCGCAACGCCTCGGCCAACGCGGTGTCCCGCTCGGACTGGACCAGCAGGGCGAGGCTGCGCGCGTCCGCCCGGTCGAGGTAACGCACCTGGGTCCTCCAGTCGAGGTAGGCTCTGGCCACCGGGTTGTTGACGACCTCCGGATCCATTCCCGCCTCGACGAGACCGCGCGCTAGATCGTCGAAGGTCGACGGTGGCAGACGGTCGGCCCGTCCGGCTTCGATCGCGTCCTTGGCGAGTTCGAAGGCGTACTCCTCGATCCGGACGTTGATGGGCACCTGCACCCGGTTGGCTTCGTTGAGTAGAGCCAACTCCTCCTCCTTCGGCAGGTCCACCGGCACCTCCAGGTCGGGGAAGACGCCGCCGCCGGTGCGAAGCAGTCTGCCCGAAGCGGTCGCTACCTGTTCGATGTTCGTCTCGTCCTCGGCCACCAACGTGCCGTCATGGTGGCGGGCTCGCTGCAGCGACCGGCCCAGCGGGGTGAACCACGACCCGGTCGTAATCCTGATCCGGCGTCCGGCGGGCAGGGGATACACCGTCTGTACCACACCCTTGCCGAATGTGCGCTGCCCCACCACGACCGCCCGGTCATGGTCCTGCAGGGCCCCCGCGATAATTTCCGCCGCGGAAGCGCTGAACTCGTCCACCAGGACGATCAACGGCTTGTCGGACAGGAAGGGTGGAGAGCGGGCCGGCCAGCTCTGGCGTTCCACCTCGCCCCAGTCGTTGATCCCCTCGGCACTCGCCAGGGTCTGCCCAGGCGCCAGCAGGAGGTCGACCAGCTGCAGTGCCTCGTCCAGGTATCCCCCCGGGTTGCGCCGCAGATCCATGATCACCGAGTTCGCGTCCTCGTATTCGACCAGGGTCTCCGCGAGTTCGGCAGCCACGCCCCGCGCGATCCGGTCAATGGCGATATGGGCCACCCCATCTTCGATGTAGATGGCCTCCATGGCCGAGACGTGGACGTTGTCCCGCAAGATGTCCATGGGAATCGGGTCCTGGATCCCGTCGCGCGCCACCCGGATCCGCACCACCGTGCCGGGAAGGCCGCGGATCGAGTCCCGCGCCTGATCCAGCGTCCAGTCGCTGGCGTCGTGGCCCTCCACCCACACGATGCGATCGCCCACCATCATGCCCGCGCCGTCCGCCGGATAGCCCCGGAACACCGCCGTCACGGTCACCCGCGCCCCAAGCCGACCGATCTGGACGCCGATTCCCGCGTAATTTCCGGTGGTCTGCTCCTGGAACTGGTCGTACTCGACCGGGGTGAAGACGGTCGCGTACGGGTCGTCGAGCTGCTCGATCAGGCCCGCGATGGCGCGTTCCCAGAGCGCGGAGTCGCTGAGTGCCGACGCGTGGGACCGGGAGATTGCGAGGAACGCCTCGAGGAAGACCTGGGCCTCGTCGGTCTCCAGGACGTCCTTGCGGGCTTTGGTCTCCTGGCCGGCAGCCGGAGCCCCGAGAAGGAGGAGGACGACCGAGGCAACCGGGAAATGACGGATACGGTGCATGGAACTTTCGATTGTGGGTGAGGGCGTACCTTCTAGATTAGGGAATATGTGCCGCTACGGGTACTACCCGGTGGCAATTCCCTCTCGCACGGTCGAGGAATCACATGGACGACGGACGTTCGCTCCGGGCCGTACTCTGTCAGGTCAAACCCCGCAAGGGCAACGTGCAGGCGAATATCGAGGCGGTGCGCGAGGCGCTGGTGCCGGGCGCCGACATCGCAATCTTTCCGGAGACGGTGCTGTCCGGGTACTTCGTCGAGGGTGCCGCCCTCGAAGTCGCCCTTTCGCCCGAGGGGCTGGTGGACGCATTGGGCGCCCCACCCGATGGATGCGACGGCGATGTGGTGATCGGTTTCTACGAGCGTGGCCGCACCAGCGTTCGCAACAGCATCGCGTACCTGACGCCCGGCGATGGCAGGTACGAGATCGTGCATGTCCACCGCAAGGTCTTCCTTCCCACCTACGGAATCTTCGAGGAGGCCCGGTTCGTGGAGCCTGGCCGCGAGGTGCGCGCCTTCGAGACGCGTTTTGGAAGAGTGGGGATGATGATCTGCGAGGACCTGTGGCACTCGCTGACCCCGACGATTCTCGCGCTCGACGGCGCCGACCTACTTCTGTGCGGCTGTGCGTCGCCGGCGCGCGGCTACGAGGCCTCCCGGTCGCGTCCGGCCAACCTGGCCGAATGGGATCGCATAGCGGCCCGTACCGCGAAAGAGCACGGAGTCTTCGTCCTCCTGTCGCACCTGGCCGGGTCCGAAGGGGGCAAGCTCTTCGCCGGGGGGTCGACGGCGTGGGGGCCGGACGGCGCACTGCTGGGCCGGGGACCCCTTTTCGGTGACGGGAGCACTCCCGTCGCCCTGGATCTGCATGAAATCACGCGCGTCCGCACCGAGTCGCCGTTTCTGTCCGACCTGAGGACGGCGCTGCCCCATCTGCAGCGCTCGCTCGACGAGTCGCGTGTCGGTGATCGATCCCATGACAGAGCACGCGTGCAAGGGCCCGTCGCCGTGTCGGCCCAGGCGACCGGCCCACCGGCCGAAGGCACCGGCGACCGGCCCAGCGAGGTGGACCGCGAGCTCCTCGCCATCCAACCGGCGATGGTCGAGCGGGCTCTCGTGGAGTTCATACGCGAGGAGGTGGTCCGTCATCGCGGCTTCGCCAAGGTCGTGATCGGTGTGTCGGGAGGAGTGGACTCGGCGGTTTCGCTCTTCCTGGCGTGCCGGGCGCTGGGTCCGCAGAACGTGTATGCCTTCCGCCTTCCGTACGCGACCTCCAGTCCCGAGAGCCTTTCCCATGGGGCGCTCGTGATCGAGGCGGCGGGGGCGCGGGAGCGAACGATCGAGATCACCGGGGCGGTCGATGCCTACATCGAGGCCCACGAGCCCGACGTGACGGCCATGCGGCGGGGGAACATCATGGCGCGCCAGCGGGCGGTGGTCCTCTTCGACCAGTCGGCCAAGCTGGACGCGCTCCCGCTGGGGACCGGGAACAAGAGCGAGCGCCTGCTCGGCTACTTCACATGGCACGCCGACGATTCACCCCCGATTAACCCTCTGGGCGACCTCCTCAAGACGCAGGTCTGGGCACTCGCGCGCTACCTCGGGGTTCCCTCGGAGATCGTGGAGAAGCCGGCCAGCGCCGACCTGGTTCGGGGCATCCACGACGAGGACGAACTCGGTATTTCGTACCACCTGGCGGACCCGATCCTGCACTGGCTGGTGACGGGCCGCGATGTCGACGCGATGGTCCGGCTCGGATTTCGCCGGGATGAGGTGGCGATTGTCTGGAAGCGGCTCTCGTCGACGCACTGGAAGCGTGAACTGCCCACCGTGGCACTCCTCTCCGAAAGCGCGATCGGGGAAGGGTATCTGAGGCCGGTGGACTACTAACCGCCCGGCAACCGCCGCCGCAACGCACCCAACAACGGCCCCGGCGTCAGCTCTCCATCCATGATTCGCGCCAACTCCTCCTCCCGGCGCCAATGCGCCTCCAGCTCGGCCACCTCCATCGACAGCAGTCGCGCCTCGTGCTCTTCGTGGACCGCGATCTCGAGCGCGACCCTGCCCACACGGCCGACATCGTCCAGCAGAGTCGGCTTGCGCAGGATGCGGGATGGCAACCGCGCCGGCCCGCCAGCCGCCTCGATCAGCCTGGCCGCCTTGTCAACCCGTCCTTCCGATGCCCCCGCGAAGTGGTGGTAGGCCAGGAGCTTCCGCACGGTGCGGTTGGCCTCCTGGCCATAAAGGCGAAACCCTCTCTCTTCATCCCCACCGCAGAAGGGACAATAGACGAGGACCTCGACCGATTCCTCTTCGGCGCGGAGCACAACATCCTGGCGATTCGAGTACGCGACCCGGTGGATCGCACGGCCGCATCGCACGCACTCGCCTTGACCCCGCCACGCCGTCCGCCCGAAACGCAGCAGCCGCGCCCCCCCGGTGACGAGCCCGGGGGCGTTTTCCCAGAGGAGCCACGCGCCCACGAAGCTCAGGCCGCCGGTGGCCCAGGAGCTCCCGATCGCCACCGCCGCGCCAACGGTTCCAGCCACCGACAGCTTCCGATACCGCTCCTTGCGCCGGCGCAGTTCCTGCCCGTAGCGCCACCACGCCTCCTCCCTCAGCTCCGCCCTGCCGACTCGCACCACTTCCAGCGGTCCGGCACGCAGCAGCGCCACGTTGTCGGTGCTCGACAGCGTGCGGCCCTGGTCCGTCACGAGCTTCTCCAGCTCCTCAAGCGCCTCCCAGCGCGACTCCATCGGCACCAGCGACCATCTTGAACAGGCGCGGCATATCAGCCACAGACGACCCTGCGCGGGGTCGTAGGCGACGCGGCGGCCCCGGTCGAGGTGCTCGAGGGCATCGTTGGGGGCGAAGTCGCGGCTGCAGACTAGGCACTTGCGGTACATGCTCATGATGATCTGCATATTATACGCGACGGGGCATCCACGCGTTCGAAACCCGATGGGAGCGGCCATGCTGGCAGTCATCGACAACTACGACTCGTTCACCTGGAACCTGGTCCAGATCCTGGGCGAGCTGGGTGAAGAACCACGGGTCTTCCGCAATGACAAGGTCACCCCCGCGGAGTTGAGACGCCTGGGAACCAGACGGCTGGTCGTGTCGCCCGGGCCGTGCACTCCGGCGGAGGCGGGTGTCAGCGTGGAGGCCATCCGCGAGCTGGGGCCTTCGACCCCCACGCTCGGTGTCTGCCTTGGCCACCAGTCCATCGCGGAGGCGTACGGCGGGCGCACGATCCGCGCCATCCGCACCGTCCACGGCAAGGTCTCCCCGATCCGCCACAACGGCGACCCGCTCTTCGACCGCATCCCATCGCCGATGCATGCGACTCGCTACCACTCGCTGGTTGCGTCGGCGCCGCTGCCACAGGGACTGGAGCCGATCGCGTGGAGCACCGATCCCGCCGACGGAGGCGAGATCCAGGCGCTTCGGCACCGGAAGCACCCCGTGTGGGGCGTGCAGTTTCATCCCGAGTCGTGGTTCACCGAGGGCGGGCGCCGACTGCTTCGGAATTTTCTCGGTCTCGCCCGGGACTGAGGCCGCGCGAGAGCCCGCGAACCCCCGCTTTCCTGTTGCCAGCGTCCCCGTTCCCGGGTAAATTTAGGTCCGTGATTCATACCAATGATCCGGGTCTTCGCGCCCCATCCGGGGTGCTTTCGTGAACCGCGTCCTGGGGGTCATCCCCGCGCGGCTTGGGTCCTCCCGTCTCCCCCGCAAACCGCTTCAGCCCCTTCTCGGCAAGCCCCTTATCCTGTGGGTCTGGGAGCGGGCCCGCCGCATGGGATTCCTGAACCGCGTGGTGGTGGCGACCGATTCCGAGGAGGTGGCCGGCGTGTGCCGGAAAGTCGGCGCGGAGGTCTTTCTCACTTCTTCACGGCATCCCACCGGCAGCGACCGGGTTTGGGAGGTCGCCGAGCCCTTCTCGGACAGCTTCGACGTGGTGGTGAACATCCAGGGCGACGAACCGCTGGTGGCACCCGACACGGTCCGGGCGGCCGTCGCGATGGTCGAGAGCGGATTTGAAGCGGGGACCTGCGCCACCGCCGTCCGCGATGCCGAGGAATGCCGGGACCCGTCGGTGGTCAAGGTCGTTCTGACCACCGGCGGCAGGGCGTTATACTTCTCAAGGGCCGCGATTCCCTACGGTCACGACGGGACCGGTGGAGAGCGGCCCTGGCGCCCGGGCCGGCACCTCAGGCATGTCGGCATCTACGCCTACGGTCCGGAGGCTCTCGGGCGCTGGGTCGGGTTCGAGCGCTCGGCGCTGGAGGTCGAAGAAGGCCTCGAACAGCTTAGAGCCCTCGAGAACGGTATGCGGATCGGAGTGGCGCTGGTTGCGGAAGCGGCTGCGGGGGTGGACACGCCACAGGATCTGGCCCGGATGGAGCGGAGTCTGCGGACCATGGGATATGGACCCGGCGGCGTGCGGGCCGCCATCAGGAACGAAACGGCGGGTGTAGCATGAGGCCGGGACCGGGAGCGGGGGATAGGGCACGCAACCAGTGGCGAGGAGCGACGACGACACCATGACCCGGAATGGATTGGACCGGACCCGGTACATCTTCGTAACCGGCGGTGTGGTTTCTTCGCTGGGGAAGGGAATCGCCGCCGCCTCGCTGGGCGTGCTTCTGAAGCAGCGCGGCCTTCGCGTCACCCTGCAGAAACTGGATCCCTACATCAACGTCGATCCCGGCACGCTTTCGCCGCTCCAGCACGGCGAAGTCTTCGTCACGGAAGACGGCGCCGAGACGGACCTCGACCTGGGGCACTACGAGCGCTTCATCGACGCCAGCCTGTCACAGGAGAACAACACCACCACCGGGCGGATCTACCGCGCCGTTATCAACAGCGAGCGCCGGGGCGACTACCTGGGTCGCACGGTGCAGGTCATCCCGCACATCACCGACGAGATAAAGCGGTCGGTAAGGGTACTGGCCGAGGGCCACGACGTGGTGATCAGCGAGGTGGGGGGGACGGTGGGCGACATCGAGAGCCTTCCCTTCCTGGAGGGCATTCGCCAGTTCCGCCAGGAGGTCGGCCATCGCGCCCTGCACGTCCACCTCACCTTGGTGCCGTACATCCAGGCCGCCGGCGAGCTCAAGACCAAGCCCACCCAGCATTCCGTGCGCGAGCTCATGCAGACGGGGATCCAGCCCGCCGTCCTGCTTTGCCGGACCGAGCACCACCTCGACGAGCACATCAGGGCGAAGATCGCCGGTTTCACCAATGTCGATCCCGCCGGTGTGATCGAGGCGCTCGACGTGAGTACGATCTACGAGGTCCCCCTCGAGCTTCGCCGCCAGCGTCTGGACGACTTCGTGCTGAAGTGTTTCGGAATCACCGCGCCCGAACCCGATCTCCGCGCCTGGTCGAGGATCGTGGAGCGGATCAAGGCGCCTACGCGCGGCACGGTCCGCATAGCCGTGGTGGGGAAGTACACCGAGCTCGTCGATGCGTACAAGTCGGTGGAGCAGGCGCTGATTCACGGCGGCATCGCGAACGATGTCGAGGTGGCCATCGACTGGATCGGGAGCGAGAAACTGGAGCAGGGACTGGATCCGTCCTTCCTGGCCGCGTACCACGGCCTGCTCGTGCCCGGGGGCTTTGGCGACCGGGGAATCGAGGGCATGATCACCGCCATCCGGTGGGCGCGCGAGAACGGGCTGCCATTCCTGGGAATCTGCCTCGGACTGCAGTGCGCGGTGATCGAGTTCTCGCGCACGGTGGCGGGGCTGCAGGGGGCGCACTCGTACGAGTTCGACCAGGCGTCTCCCCACCCTGTCATCTGCCTCATGGACGAACAGCGCAACGTGACCACCAAAGGTGGCACCATGCGTCTGGGGGCCTACCCGGCGCGGCTCGCCCCCGGCTCGGTGGCCGAGAAGGTTTACGACGCGGAGGAGATCAGCGAGCGCCACCGGCACCGGTACGAGGTCAACAACGACTATCGCATGCGTTTGCAGGCGAAGGGGATGGCCTTCTGTGCGACATCGCTCGACGGCAAGCTGGTAGAGATGATCGAGCTGCCGGGGCACCCGTGGTTCGTGGCGGGACAGTTCCATCCCGAGCTCAAGAGCCGTCCCACCCGGCCCCACCCGCTCTTTGCGTCCTTCGTCGAAGCGGGGGCCGCGCTGGCGCTGGGTGTCCCGGAATCAAAGGCGGCGGCGCTGCCGGTCCCCGAGCCCAAGACGGCGGCGCTGGGAGCATAACCGACCGTGTCGGATTCAAGACTGGCGGTTGTCGAGGGCGGTGCATTCTTCCTCTTTGCGGGCCCGTGCGTATTGGAGGACGACGACCTCAACCTCACCGTCGCGAGAGGCGTCCGCGCGGCGGGCCGCGAACTGGGTATCCCGGTTGTCTTCAAGGCTTCCTTCGACAAGGCCAACCGCTCTCGCCTCGCCTCCGCGCGGGGTCCGGGGCTGCGCCGCGGCCTCGAGCAGCTTGCACGGGCCCGTGACGAGACCGGCCTTCCCATCCTCACGGACATCCACGAGCCGGCGCAGGCCGCCCCCGCCGCCGAGGTGGCCGATGTGCTCCAGATCCCCGCCTTCCTTTGCCGCCAGACGGCGCTGCTGGTGGCGGCCGGCGAAACGGGCAGGACGGTGAATGTCAAGAAGGGACAGTGGATGTCCCCCGGGGCGATGGCCGGCGCGGTTGAGAAGGTGCGCGCCGGTGGTGCCGGGCAGGTCTTTGTGACCGAACGGGGCACGTCGTTCGGCTACGGCGACCTCGTGGTGGACATGCGGAACTTCTCGCGGCTGCGGCAGGCCACCGGCGCCCCCGTAGTCTTCGACGGCACGCACTCGGTACAGCAGCCGGCGGGACTTGCGGACGGCTCCACCAGCGGGGCGCCCGAGCACATCGGCGCGCTGGTCCGGGGGGCGGTGGCGGCGGGATGCGACGGACTCTTTCTGGAGGTCCACCCCGATCCGCCTTCGGCACCTTCCGACGCGACCAACATGCTCCCACTCGACCGGCTGATCCCGCTGTTGCGCGAGGTGGTGGCGATCCGCGCGGCACTGACCCCCCTGGTGGCAGTATGACCCGGGCCACGATGGAGATACCGGAGGCAACCGCACGCCGGATTCGGCTGGTCGTACTGGACGTGGACGGTGTACTCACCGACGGTGGGATCTACATCGGCGTGAGCAACGGAGACACGGCCGAATTCAAGCGGTTCGACGTGCAGGACGGCCTGGGAATCAGAATGATGCGCAATGCAGGCATACATGTGGCGATCGTGTCCGGAAGGATCTCGGAGGCAACGGACCTCCGGGCCGGCGAACTCGGTATCGAGGACGTGTACCAGGACGCCGGTGCGCGAAAGGTGCCCGTGCTGGAAAAGCTCCTCGCCGCGCGGGGCGTCGGCTGGGAAGAGGTCGCGCTGCTGGGTGACGATCTGGCCGATCTCCCGGCGCTCAGGCGCGTGGGACTGGCCGCCACGGTGGCGAACGGGGTGCTGGAAGTGCGCCGGGTCGCCACCTGGCAGAGTTCGAGGGAAGGGGGGCGGGGGGCGGTTCGGGAATTTGCCGAGGCGCTCCTGCGCGCCCGCGGACAATGGGACGGACTGGTCGATGAGTACTGTCGCGCCCGTGGCGTCTGAAACGGTGTCCCGCGCCGGGAACGAGGCCGGTGCGCCGGTCGGCGGGGCGGACTCGCCGGGGGGCGCCAGGCACCGGGAACTGATCGAGGAGGGGCGCCGGGTGCTGCGGCTCGAGGCCGAGGCGGTGGCCGGGTTGGCCGAGCGTCTCGGGGCCGACTTTGTGCGCGCGGTGGACCTCGTCTTCGCCTGCCGGGGCCGGGTGGTGGTGTCGGGGATCGGCAAGTCGGGGCTGGTCGCCCGCAAGGTGGCCGCGACCCTGACCTCGACCGGGACACCGGCGGGATTTCTCCACCCGATCGAAGGACTCCACGGGGATCTGGGCATCGTCGGCGGCCAGGACGTCATGATCGTCCTGTCGAAGAGCGGCACCACGCGCGAGCTGGAGGGTCTGCTGGACTTTGCCGATGGCCACGAAGTCCCCGTCGTGGCGCTGACGGGCCGACCGGATTCGCTCCTGGGACGCCGGGCCGCGGCGGTCCTCGACTGCGGGGCGGCCACCGAGGCGTGTCCCCTGGATCTCGCGCCCACCACCTCCACCACCGCCGCACTCGCCATGGGAGACGCGCTCGCCGTCGCGCTGCTCAAGCGGCGGGGTTTCGATTCGGGGGACTTCGCGCGCATCCACCCCGGTGGCGCGCTGGGCCGCCGCCTGACCCTGCGCGTCCGGGACGTGATGGAGGCCGAAGACTACCCCGCTGTCCTCCCACATCGCACGGCACGAGAGATCATCGCGCCGCTGGCTCGCATGCGCGGAACCGTGCCGGTCGTCGACGAGGACCGCTCGGTGGTGGGCGTTGTGACCGCGGGGGATTTGACCAGATTCATGGAGCGCAACGAGAACTTCCTGGGCGCCCCGGTATCCGATTTCATGTCCCGGTCGCCGAAGGTGGCGTCATCGGGGGAACTGGGAGCGGTTGCGGTGCACAGAATGGAGGAGTACGGAATCATGGCATTGCCCGTCGTGGACGAAGGCCGGCTGGTCGGAATCGTTCATCTGCACGATCTCCTGCGGGCTGGAGCGGTGTGATGGCTGCGCGCAAGGGACCGACACCGCCCCGGTCACTCCCGGGGGGATCTTGTCCACGGGCTGCGAAGCTCGCGACCCTCGCCGCGGTTGCGGCCCTGGCCTGCCTGAACGACGCCGAGGACACGGCCGGCACGGAGTTCGAGGAATCGTCCGCCGACGACGTCATGTACGGCGTGTCGCACAACATGTCCAAGGACGGCGTCCGGGAGGCGCGGCTGGAGGCGGACAGCATGTTGATGTGGAGCGATTCCACGCACACCTGGGTGATGCAGATGACGTTGCACGTCTTCGGCGACCAGGGTGGCCAGCGGGCCACGATCACCGCCGACCGGGGGCGCTTCGACATGTCCACGAACGAGCTGACGGCCGTCGGGAACGCGGTGCTCACCATACCCGGCCAGGACCGGGAGATCCGCACCGAGGTGCTGAACTTCTCCCAGGACTCCGATCGGGTCTGGAGCGATGTAACCGTGGTCATGCGCGAGGCGGGGTGCGAGATCGAGGGCGACCGCCTGGAATCCGACATTTCATTCAACCGGGTAAAGCTCTGGGGCACGCGGGAAAGGGATTGTCCCGAACGATGACGCACCGGGGAGCGCCGCGCGGGGTGTACCCGTGTCTCATGAGACCTTGCAGTCCGTCGAGAAGCGCGGAGTCGCGGCGAAGGTGGCCGGGTGCCCGGTACGCGAATGTTGGGGGCCTGGTCATCGCACTCCTGGGAATCTTCCTCTGGCAGGGCCTCGCGCCGGCGCAGGAACCGGAGCAGGAAAGGGACTGCAGGCTTGTCAAGGTGGGTGGCTACACCGAGAGCCGGCGGCAGGATTCCATCAACTACACGCACCGGGCGTCGGGCGGTGTGGACTACCGATGTACGGACGGCGCGCGGATCCTGGCCGATTCCGCCGTGGTGTGGGAGCATAGCGGCAACGCCTTCTTCTTCGGCAGCGTTCACTTCGAGGATCCGGACACCGAACTTGATGCGGATTCGGCCCGCTACTTCGACAATGTCCAGGAACTGATCGCGTACTCGAACGTGGTGCTTACGGACCGCAAGGGCGGCGCGGTCATCCGGGGGGAAACGCTCAGCTACCTGTCGGATTCCCGGTTCAGGAAGGAGGACCGGATCGTGGTGTACGGTGGCAGTCCTCGCGCCGTTGTCTATCCGGCGCGGCGTCCGGCGGCGCCTGTTTCCGTCGCCGAGGCGGTCGAAGACGGCATTGGAGAGGTGGAGGATATGTCCGGAGAGCCCGAGGAGGAGGACCCGGCCGCGGACAGCGTGCCGGGCGAGATGGAAGCTCCCGTGGAGGACAGCGTTCCGGGCGAGGAGGTGGATTCCACCGCGGCGGGCGCTGGCGAGCAGGATGAAGACCCCGCGGCGGACAGTGTGGCGGGTGTGGGGGAAGCCCTGGCCGCGGACAGCCTGGGCGAAGGAATCCCGGGGCTACCGCCCGGCGCGGGCCTGGAGGACGAGTTCGCCGAGCTTGCCAGGTTGGACAGCCTCGTGGGAATCTCTGCCGAGGCAAGCGCGGAAACAGATGCCGCACCCGAAACGGAGGCCGCCTCCACGGACGCCCGGGTGGACTCGGTCACTCCGCTCCCCTACGAGGTCGAAGCGCCGCGAATCATGATTGATGGGCGCCGGTTCTTCCGCGCGGGAGGCGGGGTGGTGGTGACGCGCGATTCCCTCCGCGCCGTCGGTGATTCCCTCGACTATGACCAGGAAGTCGGTGCAATGCTGATCCTGGGTGAGGCGAGCGTCGAGGACAGTGGTTTTCGGCTGAAGGGACTTTCCGTCGCCCTGACGCCGACCGCCGGTCTCAACGAGGAAATCCTCGCCCGCGAAGAAGCCGAGCTTACAGGCGATGAGGTCCTCATGACCGCACCCGCTATCCGCCTCTTCCTGGAGGAGGGTAAGGTCAGCCGACTGGTGGCGCTGCCCACGGTCCCCCCCCTTCAGGACGACGGCGCGGAGGCGTTGGACACCACGGGGTTGACGCCCGGCGACGCCGAGCGGGTACGCGCAATGGCCGAGGCGGCCGCCGCCGAGGCAGCGGCGGAGGATTCGCTGAACGCACCGGATTCGCTGCCCCGGCCCTCCGTTATTGCCGCGGAATTCAACTTGACGGGAGACTCGATCGAAGTCCTGTCGCCGGGTCAGGTGCTGGACATCGTCACGGCGGTCGGAGCAGCCCGCGCCGACGCGATGGGCCAGGATTCGCTCATCGACGAAGACCTCCCGGAGATCGCCAGGAATGACTGGATGGAAGGGGAGACGATCATCGCCCGGTTCGCGTCGGTGGATTTCGTAGAGGATTCCGCCGCCGCCCAGCCCGGCCCCGCCGAAAGGCGCGCACGGCTTGAAACGCTGACCGCGGTCAACGATGCGCGCAGCTTCTACCGCCTCTACACTTCGGATACGACACAGGCGGATTCCGGCACAACCGATGCAGCACCGGTCCCGACCACCGACGAACCCGGTCCACCACCGGAGGAGCCACCGGCGGTATCGGAGGACTCCACCACCACCACCGCCGCCGAGCCCGACGCCACACCGGAGGAGGATGGAGCACCCTCGGAAGAGTGTGACACCACCGGGGCTGATGGTGAACGCCGCCCGGAGTTACACTATGTGAGCGGCAATCAGATCACGATCTTTCTGGAAGGACGCAAGGTGGTGAAGATGGAGGTAACGGGACGAACGCAAGGGTATCATTTCGATCCCGTGCCCCCCGACTGCGAGTCGGCCGCCGCCGACTCGGCTTCCGTGGCCCCAGACACGCTCACCACCCCACCCAACACCACCCGCCCCCCACCCCGCCTCTCGACCGCCGCCCCGCGATACACCCTGCCGGGTCATCCACGCCGGACCACCTCGCCCACCCGTCCAACCCGCCGCACGGGAGGACCTTCATGAACCCCGGAACCGCCACGCCGGCGCTGCCCGACGACATCGCTCAACTCGCTGTCGGCGAGGAGGCCATCGCCGTGGCCGACCCCGTGATGAACGCGACCCCTTCCTCGACGCTCAGCGGCCGGGACCTCACCAAGATCTACAAGAAGCGCCGGGTCGTGTCGAAGGTGGACATCGAGGTCCGCCAACGCGAAATCGTTGCCCTGCTGGGGCCCAACGGGGCGGGGAAGACCACCACCTTCTACATGCTGGTCGGTCTGATCGCGCCGAACGGCGGCAGGGTCTTCCTGGACGATACCGAGTTGACTTCCATCCCCATGTACAAGCGGGCCAGAATGGGGGTCGGCTACCTCGCGCAGGAGCCGTCGGTGTTCCGCAGGCTGACCGTGGCCCAGAACGTGATGGCGATTCTGGAAACGCTCGATCTGACGCGGAAAGAGCGTGCCGAGAGGCTGAAGGAGTTGCTGGCCGAGCTTTCCATCGGCCACCTGCGTAACGCCAAGGCGTTCTCCCTCTCCGGCGGCGAGCGCCGCAGACTGGAAATCACGCGCGCGCTGGTCCAGCGACCCAAATTCATGCTTCTGGACGAACCCTTCGCGGGGATCGACCCCATCGCGTTGCACGATATTCAGGAGATTGTCGCGGAACTCAAGAACCGGGACATCGGCGTCATCATCTCGGACCACAACGTCGAACAGACTCTGGAGATCGTCGATCGCGCGTACATCATGTACGAGGGGCGGATCCGGGTCAGCGGAACCGTCTCGGAGCTTGTTTGGAACGACGAAGTGGCCGACCTCTACCTGGGACCTTCGCTGACGGCGCGCATGAGATCGAGGTTCCCGCGTCCTGGAAGTTGAACCGCAGTGAGCGATATGAAGTCGGGGCTCTACACCGAGGCCCGCATCCGGCAAACTGCCAAGACCAATCCGCGCCTCTACCAGGCGATGGACCTCCTCTACATGCCGCTCCTGGAACTCCAGGGCAGGCTGGAGCAGGAACTTTCCGAGAATCCTTTCCTGGAGCTTTCCGAGCCCGACAGCGAGGAAGACCTGCAGGTGGAGGAGGAGGGTCAGGACGATGCGGACGACGAGGTGGACTGGGAAGAGGTCATGCTGGACGACTTCGACGCGGGCGGGCCGAGGACGCCGTACGAACCGCGGGAATACCTGGAACCGGTGGTGGTGGAAGCCCGCCATCTGCATGACTACCTGGCCGAGCAGATCGGCCTGCTCCACCTCGACGAGCGACAGCTCCAGATCGCCGGGGAGATCGTCGGCAACATCGACGACGACGGGCTCTTCTCGTGTTCCCTGGAGGATGTGGCCAGGGGGGTCGAGGCCGCCCTCGCACCTTTGCGCCAACAGCTCTTCGCCGAGGCGCGGGAGATCGACGGGGCCGAGGCGCGCGAGGCCGAGCTGACCGCGCTGAACCGTCTCTTCGCCCCGGTGGACACGGAGGAGGCCGAATCGTCGCTGCGGTTGGTGCAGTCCCTCGATCCGCCGGGCGTGGGTGCGCGGGACCTGCGGGAATGCCTGATGATCCAGCTGTCCAGGCTCGGCCGCGAGGACACGCTGGCGTGGCGGTTCGTGGACGAGCACTTCGACGGGCTCGCGAACCGGCGGTGGAACGAACTCGCGCGGGAGCTGGGGATTTCGCGGAAGAAGGTCCAGGAAGCGGCCGACGAGATCGCCAGGCTCGATCCGCGGCCGGGCAGCCGCTACACCGCCGAGCCCGAGCAGTACGTGATTCCCGACCTGATCGTGGAGCTGATCGGGGGCGAGTACATGGTGTTCGCGAACGACACCGGCCTGCCGCGACTCCGTTTTTCGCGTTCGTACCGGGAGGTGGTCGCGGACAAGGAAAAGTTCGTGGGCGCCAACAAGGAATTCATCGCCAACAAGCTGAATGCGGCGCAGTGGTTGATCCGGGTCATCGAGCAGCGCCGCCGGACCATGCTCGAAGTCATGCGGTTCATCGTGGCGACCCAGCGCGACTTCTTCGACAGGGGCGTGCAGTACCTGAAACCGCTCACGCTGCGTGAGGTGGCGGAGCACATCGAGATGGCCGAATCCACGGTCTCGCGCGTTACGAACGAGAAGTACGTGCAGGCACCGGGGGGCGTCTATCCCCTCAAGTTCTTCTTCTCGGGGGGCCTGCCGAGGGTGATGGGAGGGGACATCTCCACCCGCGGCGTTCAGGCCAGAATCCGGAACCTGGTCGACGAGGAGGACACGCGCCGCCCCTTGACGGACCAGGCACTCGTGAACCTTCTGAAGAGCGAAGGGATCAAGATCGCCCGCCGCACCGTGGCCAAATACCGTGACCAGCTGGGGATTATGCCGGCACGGATGAGAAAGCGCGTCTGACGTTGAGGAAAAAGACGGCCTACCACGACTTCGCCCTGGTCGTGCCCGCCTGGAACGAGGCCCCCAACATCCCCCACCTCATCCCCGAGGTGCGTGCCGCCTTCGAGCAATCCGGACTGACCGGCGAGGTCATCCTGGTGGACGACGGCTCGACCGACGGAACGGCCGAACTGGCCCGGTCCGAGGGTGGCGGCTGGGATCGGCTGCGGGTCTTGCGCCACCGGGTCAACCAGGGCAAGACCGAAGCGCTCCTCACCGCCGCCGAGGCAACCGACCGGAAGTACCTGGTGCTTTTCGACGCCGACCTGCAGCATCTCCCGGCCGAGATCCCCCGCTACCTGGACAAGCTCGAGGAAGGCTGGGACATCGTCACCGGGCGAAAGGTGGGGCGGTACGACAAGCGCGCGGTCTCATCGATCTACAACGCCCTCAGCCGTCGCATCTTCAAGGTGCCGGTCAGTGATCTCAACTCCATGAAGGCCTTCCGCGCCGACGTTCTGAAGGCCGTGCGGCTGCGCCACGACTGGCATCGATTCTTCGTGGTGCTCGCGCACCGGAAGGGCTTCAGCGCCACCGAGATCGACATCGAGCTGCACCCCCGCCGCGCGGGCGAGGCGAAGTACTCGGGGAAGAGCCGCATCATCGGTGGCGTGCTCGATCTGATGGCCGTCTGGTTCCAGCTGCGCTTTTCCCGCAAGCCGATGGTGGCCTTCGGGCTGCCCGGGGTATTCCTGATGGGGGCGGGGGTGCTCACGGGGCTGGCGGCGCTGTATCTCCGCTTCGTGGTGGGGCAGGGGTTCCGGCCGCTGCTGTACCTGGTGGTGTTGTTGGTCACGGTTGGGGTGCTGTGCTTCGCGGCGGGGCTCCTGGGGGAGATGATCGCGTCGGTCCACGACGAGCTGGACGCGATGCGGCGGGAGCGGGGGGACGGGGGACGGGGACGCGGGGCGGGGGAGGGGTAGCTTGGCCCGCTCCGAAGCGGCGGCCAGAAGCCGGGCCGCCCGGCCCCAACCCCGCATCCTCTCGGTGATCGGCACGCGCCCGGAGGCAATCAAGATGGCGCCGGTGATCGGTGCGCTGGTCAAGCGGGAGGGATGCGTGCACCGGCTCGCCCTCACCGGTCAGCACACGGACATGGTCGGCCAGGTCCTGGGTGTCTTCGGGCTCGAGGCGGACTACGACCTGAAGCTCATGAAGCCGGACCAGACCCTCTACGACGTGGGACACGCCTGCATGGACGGCCTGCGCGAGGTCGCGGAGGACTTCGTCCCGGATGTGACCATCGTGCAGGGCGATACGGCGACGGTCTTCTTCGCGGGGGTCGTCACCTTCTTCCAGCAGGGCAGGCTGGCGCATGTGGAGGCTGGGCTGCGCAGCCGCCGCAAGTGGTCGCCCTTCCCCGAGGAGATGCTTCGCCGCATGACAGACACGATCTCGGACTTCTGCTTCGCGCCCACCACGGAGGCGGCTGACAACCTGGCCGCAGAGGGGGTCGAGGCGGAGCGGATCTTCGTGACGGGCAACACGGTCGTGGACGCGCTCCTCCAGATGCGCGCCCGTCCGGCTACTGTCCGCAATGCGTGTGCGGCGGGGCTGGTCGGGCCGGGCCGGCGCCTGGTCCTCCTTACCGCCCACCGCCGCGAGTCCTTCGGGCAGCCGCTGGAGCGCGTCTTCGGCGCGGTCGCCACCTTGGCCGAACGGTTCGAGGACATCGACATCCTCTATCCCGTGCACCCGAATCCTCGCGTGCTCGAGCCCGCCCGCCGCATTCTGGGCGGCCGCCCCCGCGTCCACCTCACCGATCCCCTCGACTACAGCGACCTGGTGACCGTGCTCGGCCGCGCGAGCCTCGTGCTGACCGATTCGGGCGGCATCCAGGAGGAGGCGCCCGCATTCGGGGTGCACACGCTTGTCCTGCGAGAGGTCACCGAGCGGCCGGAGGGGGTGCGCGCGGGCGCGGCCACCCTGGTCGGAACCGACGCGGACCTTATCCTCGCCGAGGCCGCCGCCCACCTGAGCGGCGAGCGCGACGCCTGCCCCGCCGGAAACCCCTACGGCGATGGCCGCGCCGGGGAACGCATCGCCGACATCCTCCTCGCCGAGCTGACCGGGACCCCCCGCCAACTTGAAGACTGGAAGGCACCGTGAAGATCGTCATCCACTGCGTGTACTTCCCCCCTGAGGTCGGCGGACTGGAGAGCCACGTCCACTACCTTTGCCGCGGACTGGTGGCGCGCGGCCACGAGGTCACCGTCGTCACCTCGCTCTCCCAACCGGGTCTTGCACGGCATGAGGTCATGGACGGTATCCGCATTCACCGCACTCCGTTGCCGTCGCGCACGCCGCTGGGCTGGTCCATGCATGCGGCCGGCTCCACGCCACGCACCCGTGCAGTCGTAGCGGGCGCGGATGTGGTGCACGCGCAGGCCTTCCCGTCGCTGCTGCCGTGCGCGCTGGCGCTGGCGGGCATGAGTACGCCGCTGGTGTGTACTATACACACTTCCCATTTCTTGCGCCTGGCCGCCAATCCGGTCGTCGCTCCAGCTCTTGGCAAGCTAATTGAGCTTAGCGACTACAATTTCGCTGCCAGCAAAGAGATAGCAGATGTGGGCGAGAGCCTCGGCCCGACCATTTCCGTCGAGGTCCTGGTCAACGGGGTCGAGACCGAGATCTTCAGGCCGGTCGAGGGCGCAATTCCGCGCACGAATGGCCGGCGCCGACTGGTGGTGCCGCGCCGTCTCTTCCCGAAGAACGGCGTGGAGTACTTCGTGCGGGCCCTGCCGATGATCGTGGCCGGGGCGGATGTCGATGTGATCGTCATCGGCGACGGGCCAGAGGGAGACCGGCTGAAGGCGCTGGCGGCGGAGATCGGAGTGGCCGACCGGATCGAGTTCCTGGGCGCGCGGCCCCACGCCGAGATGCCGGGGCTGCTCTGTTCGGGGGACATGGCGGTCTTCCCGTCGCTGGTGGAGGCGACCTCGGTGGCGGCGCTGGAGTGCATGGCGTGCGGACTGCCGGTGGCGGCGTCGGCGGTGGGGGGGCTGCCGCAGATCGTGGACGATTCGGTGGGCGGGCTGTTCCCGGCGGGGAATCCGGAAGCGCTCGCGGCGAAGGTGGTGGAGCTGCTTGGCGACGGGGGGTTGGCGGGGCGGGGGAGGGTGGGGCGGGAGAAGGTGGTGGCGAAGTGGAGCAACGAGCGGCTGGTGGACCGGCATGAGGAGGTGTATGGGGGGCTGGTGGGGGGCTGAACGTCAGCGTCCTGGAAAAGGTCCAGGAACCGGCCGCGAAGACTCCCGGCGCCGAAGTTCCGGCGCGTCAACCGAATCTGTGGGAAACCCGGGTTCCACTCAGGCAGCAGACGGTCAGGAGCGGGGGCCACTGGACGAGCCGGCGGTTGGAGAGAGATGACTTGAGGCGGTGGAGAAACGACGGACCCTTCCACGGATGCAGGTCCGAGCTCACCGTGCTGGTCGTGACGATAGCGGGATTCGACAGCTGCGACTTCACGGTGCCGCGCACGTCCGGCCCCATCTCGAAAGTGGCCTCCAGGACCTTCAACAGCCGGTTTAGGTCCTCCATGCGCATATCGCGGGTGCCATCCAGGCTGACATCGAAGGTGATCGCCACCCGCCCTCCCCTTGAGACTCTCGACAGCTCTTCGAGAATGTCTTCGTAGCTGTCCGTATGTTCAAGCACGGAAACACAATAGACCAGATCGAACGACCGGGCGTCGTACGGCAGCGCCCGGATGTCGGCAGTCGAGAACTCGATGTCGCCGTTCATGTTGTTGTTGAGTGACGAGAACACGTCGGTAAGGGTATGGTCAGTGTCGCAACAGGCTACGGTTGTCCCCTCGAAGCAGTGTCCAAGATAGAAGGGCATGAACGTAGCGCCCGAGCCGGCGTCCAGGATCCGCGCCCGGGGACGAACCCGAACCAATTCGGCCACCTTGCCGAGTACATACGGGTACTCCCATTGCCGGCTCCAGGAACGGAAGGGGTTAGCCGCCCCCCACTTGGCAATGTAGCCCCCAAGGACGCCCCGATTTCTCTCCAGAAACGTCTCGGAGAACGCTGCCATGTCCCTGAAATCCGCCGATCGGCACAGAGTGTCGTACTCGTCCTGGAAGGGAACTCCGTCAGGGAGTTCGAGGGGTGTGCGCGACATGGCAGGTGAGGGCTGGAGGGAGTGCGAAGGGGAGAGACGGCGTACCCTTCACTCGGTGACCCGAATGACGCGAACCGGGAACGGAACCCCGGAAAGTCAACGCCGTCCCCGAAGCTACACCGGCAATATGTGGGAGTCCAGCGTGCTCAGGTACCGGGATCTGCACAACCTTGAACCGGAGTTCCCCCGGCTATAGTGTGATGAGCTACCCACGCGATCCGCGCCCGGGATCCGGCTTGCCCTCCCACCCACCCCCGCAGACGGAGCTTCAGCCGATGGCCAGCAATGAACGGAACCCCGTCCCGATCCAATGGTGGCTTCCTGGCGGCCTGTTCCTGCTGGCCACCGTCATTCTCTTCGGAGGGTTCATCTTCTCCGACGAAATGCTTTACGGCGAAGACATCCTTGGCCTCGGGTACATGGCACGGGACTTCTTCGCCGAACGGCTGTCGGCGGGTGACTTCCCCCTTTGGGCCCCCCGGCTGCTGGGCGGCGTGCCGACGCTCGAGTCCATCTCCGTGGCGGACGGGGTATACCCGACCAGCCTGCTCTACTTCGTCATGGACAGCTACCGCGCGGTCGGATGGAGGATGGTGCTGCATGTGCTGGCCGGCGGTTTCTTCATGTACGGATGGGCTCGCAGCCTCTCCCTGAGCCGCCCGGCCGCGACGATCGGCGGCCTCGCCTGGCTGATGGCCCCGGTGATGGTAACGCTGGTGCTGCCGGGCAACGACGGGAAGCTGATGGTCGCCGCACTGGCGCCCCTGGTCTTCTGGGCCACCGAGGCCGTGCTGCGCTCATCCTCCGGCCGCACGATCGCGGGCATGGCCGGCGCGGTCGCCCTGGTCAGCCTCGTCACCCAGTTCCAGACGGCCTACTTCCTCTTCGGTTCGGCGGGCGCGTACGCCGCCTTCCGCGCGGTGCAGATCTGGCGCGCGACCGACTCGCGGGGCCGCCCGGCGGCACGGCGGGCGCTGCTGCCCTTCGGGGTCTTTCTGGGCGCGGCGCTCCTGGGCGGCGGCATTGCGGCGTTCCAAGTCCTTCCCGCCGGCACCTACGTACGCGAGTCCTCCCGGCGTACCGCGACCACCGTGGAGGCGACCCCCGAAGAGAAGATCGCCTATTCCAGCTCCTGGTCCTTCCACCCGGAGGAGGTCGTGTCGCTGGTCGTTCCGGAGTTCGTGGGCAACAGCAACGCGGACGCCGAATGGGCGCGCGGCACCTACTGGGGACGGAACGCGATCAAGCTGAACCACGAGTACCTGGGGGTTTCGGTCGTGGTTCTGGCGCTCTTCGGACTGCTGGGACGGCGGAGAAGGGGACTAAGGTGGTTCATGGCCGCCATGAGCGGAGTCTGGCTTCTCTACGCCCTCGGCACCCACACGCCCGTGTGGCGCATCTTCTACGAGGTCGTGCCCGGGATGAGCCTCTTCCGCGTTCCCGCGATCTGCCTCTTCCTGGTGAGCTTCGGCGTGACCACCCTGTTCGCGATGGGCGTGGACGACCTGGTGCGTGAGGGGCGCGCGCGTGAACCGTTCCATCGGACCCGGCGCGGACAGGTGGTGCTCGGCTTCGCGGGACTGCTCCTCCTGGGGACGCTGTTCCAGGCATCGGGCGCGCTCACCGATCTTTGGACCACCATCCTCTACAGCGACGCCGGACAGCGCCAGCAGCAGGCCCTCGCCGCGGCCACTCCGTTCATCACCCGCGGATTCGGGATCGCCTTCGCGATCGCGGGACTGGCGGTCGCGGGGATCTGGGCGGTGCAACAGGGCAAAGTCCCCCTCACGGCCGCGCTGGCGGGTCTGGCCGTACTGGTCGCCGTCGATCTCGGCCGCGTCGACCGGGCGTTCATCCGCACCCTCGACTTTCACGAATGGGCGGCCCCGGACGAGAACATCCGCTTCCTGCAGGCCCGCCGCGACGAGGGTCCGCCGTTCAGGGTCGCGGATCTGCGCGGCAGCGAACAGAACGTCGATCTGGCCATGCACGGGCTCGACATCCTGGTCGGACATCACCCCAACGACCTGGCGCGGTACCGGACCCTCCTGGGGCTCCAGGCCAGCGTCCGCACCGGCGACAACAGCCTGGATCCGAATGTGCTCAGGATCATGAACGTGAAGTACCTGGCCTGGCCGCTGCAGGCCGCGGGAGGACCGCCCTGGGAGGGGGCCCAGCCGGCGAGCACGGCGCGGACATCGCGGGGCGTGGAGGCGGTGTACGCGTATCCCGGGCTGGACAAGGCCTGGCTTGCGGGCACGGCTACGGTCCTGGACGACGATGCCGCCTTGGCGAGGATCCTGTCCGGCGCATTCGACGTCTCGCGCGAGGTGGTGCTGGCCGAGCCCGCGTCGTTGTCGCCCGATCCCTCGGTCACCGGCTCCGTCACCTGGGAACTCAACGATCCCGACGAGCGCCGCCTGCGCGTTACCACGAGCGGGCCGACGCTGCTGGTCGTCTCGGAAAACTGGTTCCCGGGCTGGGTGGCCGAGGTGGACGGCGAGCCCGCCGAGGTGCGCCGGGCCAACCTCACCCTGCAGGCCGTGGAGATTCCGTCGGCGGGCACCCGCACGGTCACGCTGCGCTTCACGGCGCCGACGGTGCGGAGCGCGCTCAGGCTGAGCATCGTCGCGTCGGTGATCACGGTTCTCCTCTTCGCGTTGTCGTACGTGCGCGGCCTGCCCGCCTGGCTGCCGCTCGGGCGAGGGTCGGAATGAGCGGTCGCGTGTCCGCGGGAGAGGGGGGGAAGGGGATTTCGGCCGCCCGGAAGCGGTGGTGGGTGCCGCTGGTCAAGCTGGTCCTGACGGTCGGAGTGACGTGGCTGATTCTGAGAGGCGCCGGGATCAGGCTGGCCGAGGTGGGGACGGTGGATTGGAGGGTGGTGCGGCTGGACGTGACGTATCTGGTCCTTTCCGTGGTGTTGCTCTTCGTCACCTTCGGCATCGCGGCGGTGCTGTGGTCGCGGAATCTGGTGGAGTTCGGGGAACGCGGGGTGGGGGTGATCGAGGGGGCGGCGATTCTGTTGATCGCGAACCTGGGGCGGTACGTGCCGGGCAAGATTCTGGCGCTCGCGGGGGTGGCCGTGCTGGCTCGCCGCAGGGGGATGTCGGGGGTGAGGGCGACGGGGGCGGCGGTGACGGCGCAGATGGTCAACCTGCTGGGGGCGGCCGCGGTGGGTGGGTGGGTTTTCGTGTGGTCGGCGGAAATTTCTGAGGCCTGGCTCGTGGCCGGGAGCGCGGCGATCGTGGCCGGACTGGTGGGCTTTCTGTACTTCGGTGGGGCGGGGGCCCTGCTGCAATGGGCGCTGCGACGAAGCGGACACACCGGGGACCTGCCGGACCCGAGCGGCCGCAGCCTGTTGCGACTGCTTCCGGGATACATCCTCAACTGGCTGGTTCATGGAGCCGCCTTCGTCTGTCTGAGCCGGGGTCTGGGGATGGACATCGGCTTCGGGGTCGGGATCACGGCCTTCCCGACCGCGTATTTCGTGGGCTACGTCATCATGGTTGCTCCGGGGGGGATCGGCATCCGGGAAGGCGCGCTGACATGGCTGCTCACACCGCTTCTCGGCGCGGAAGCGAGCGTGATCCTCTCCGTCCTCCAGCGGGTCTGGATCACGGCCACGGAGTTGATCGGAGCCGCGGCCGGCGCCTTTGTACTACGTCGACCCCCCGTACCCGCCACCGAGAGCACCGCATGACCGGCCAACAGCGCGTCCTCGTCATCGTCCCCACCTACAACGAGCGCGACAACCTGCCGCGCGTCGTGCCCCGGATCCTGTCACAGGGCGACATCTTCCACATCCTCGTGGTCGACGACAATTCCCCCGACGGAACCGGCAACCTGGCCGACGAACTGGCCACCCGGAGCGAGCGCGTCAACGTCCTGCACCGCCCGGGCAAGCAGGGCCTGGGCGCCGCATACGTGGCCGGGTTCGGGTGGGGACTGGAGCGCGACTTCGACATCCTCATCGAGATGGACGCCGACCTGTCCCACCCGCCCGACAAGCTCCCGGAGCTGGTCGCCGCCCTCGAAGAGGTGGATGTCGCCGTGGGATCCCGCTACGTCGGGGGCAACATCACGGTCGTCAACTGGCCGCTCAGGCGGCTCATCATCAGCCTCTTCGGCTCCTGGTACGCCCGCGCCATCACCCGCCTCCCCGTCAACGACGCCACCGGCGGCTTCAACGCCTTCCGCCGGCGGGTTCTCGAAACGGTCGGGATCGACCGGATCCAATCGAACGGCTACAGCTTCCAGATCGAGCTCAAGCTGCGGGCCTGGCGGGCGGGATTCAACCTGCGCGAGGTGCCGATCGTCTTCACCGAACGGGACAGCGGCAAATCGAAGATGTCCGGGAAGATCATCCGCGAGGCCGTCTGGCGGGTGTGGAAGCTGCGCCTGCTGGACCTGCTGGGGAAGTTGTAGGCGACGCGCGGCCCGTGGCGCTCGTCGACCTCTGCTACCGCTGTCCGGAGTGCGGCGACGACCCCATGGGCGGGGAAGGGGACGCCGTGTGGTGCGAGTCGTGCGGGGTGCGGGTTGAGCGCCGAAGAGGACGTTTGCTTATATCATTTTCGAAGAATGATATAGAATACGATATCAAAACGTCTGTTTTATGTAGAAAAATATATGAACACGGCGGCCCCATGACCCGCGCCACGCGCGACGACGGGACCGTGCGGTACTCGGCCCGGGCCGAGGTCTCCTGGCGGGTCGCCGAGCAGGCCGTGTGGTACCGGGGCGTATTGCGTGGATTCGTGGAGACGATGGGTCCGGCGGCGCCCGGCACGATCACGGTCGACCGCGACACGGTGTCCGTCGAAGACGGCCGCGCCGGCGCGGGCCGCTGGCGCCATCTGGAAGTCCGCGCCGTGCAGGCCGCGTCGAGGTCGCTGCAGCTCTCGCTGCCCGGCGACAGGCTCGTGCAGCTCCGCTTTCTGGGCGATTCGCCGAGGCGCTGGGAGATCCTGATGCGGCGCCTGATCAGCGACGCGTACGAGGGTGCGGGGCGGGGCAGGGTGGTGGAGTTCCAGCCGCGGATCACGACGGGATGACGGGCGCCTGGTATCCGTTCTTCCGCGTCACGCTGAAGTGGGTCGGGCTGGCGCTGACGCGGGCGAAAATTTCCGGTGTCGCGCATATCCCGCGAAAGGGACCCTTCCTTCTCGTCGCGAACCACGAGAGCATCCTCGATCCGTTCCTCGTTCAGGGCAACTGCCCGCGCACGACGCACTTCTTCGCGAAGAGCACGCAGTTTACGGCGAATGCGGTATTCGGCTGGTTCCTGCCGCGCGTCGCGGCGATCCCCGCGCGCCGCTACCGGGTCGATCCGCAGTCGGTCCGCACGGCGTTGCGGGCGCTGGAACGCGGAGATGGCGTCGGGATCTATCTCGAGGGGGAGCGGAGCTGGGAGGGGGAGCTGCAACCGTTCCGGCGGGGCTCGATTCGGCTGATCCTCGGTGCGGGGGTGCCGGTTGTGCCGTGCTGCGTGTCCGGAAGCTACGACGCGTGGCCGCGCTGGACGCGCAGCCGCTGGCGGGCCCCCGTCCACTTGCGCTACGGCGAGCCCCTAGAGTTCGGGGTGCACGATACGCGGGCCGCGCGGGAAGCCGCGCTGGAGGCTTGCGCGGAGCGGTTGGCGGGGGCCTTGAG
Organism: Longimicrobiales bacterium; assembly: GCA_951828585.1. Lineage (GTDB taxonomy): Bacteria > Gemmatimonadota > Gemmatimonadetes > Longimicrobiales > Gaopeijiaceae > Bin94. The sequence continues at coordinate 3,705,410 of OX639991.1, read as the reverse complement.
AGAGCTGCGGGTGGAGCCGCCGCCGCGCCCGTGGCCTACTGGCGGCGGGGCCTGAGTCGGGCCACTATTCGGACCATGCGATCGGCCCTCCTCTGGATCTCGGAAAACAGCTGGTGCAAGGAGACGCTGCCCAGGTACGGCTTCGTGCGACGGGCGGTGCGCCGGTTCATGCCCGGAGAGACGCTCGGCGAGGCGCTCGACGCGGCCCGCGCACTGGAAAACGTTCGCGGGATTCCGTCTCTCGTCACCTTCCTGGGCGAGAACGTGGCCGACGAGGCCGAAGCGCGCGAGGTCGCGGATCACTATGTCGACGCGGCCGGTCAGGTCGCGGCCCGCGGCTTGGACGCCGAAATCTCCCTGAAACCCACGCACCTGGGACTCGATCTGGGATTCGGCGTTGCCGAGGAGAACATTCGCCGGATCACCGCCGCGGCCGAGGCCTACGGCAATTGGGTGTGGATGGACATGGAGTACAGCCGCTACGTGGATCCGACGCTTGAACTGTACCGGGCCATACGCGCCGATCACAAGCACTTCGGGATCTGTCTGCAGGCCTACCTCCACCGGACGCCCGCCGACCTCGAGTCCCTCGTGCCGCTGGGCCCCGCGATCCGGCTCGTCAAGGGGGCCTACGCCGAGCCGCCGGATGTCGCCCTGCCGGTCAAGGCGGATGTGGACCAGGCCTTCTACGACCTCACGCTGCGCATGCTGGCGCCGGACGCGCGGGAAGCGGGTTTGCGCGCCGGCCTCGCCACCCATGACAGCTCCCTCATACGGCGTCTCGACGCGTGGGCGGAAGTCAATGGGGTGGGCCGGGATGCATACGAGTACCAGATGCTCTACGGCATCTCCGAGAACGAACAGTACCGTCTGGCGGGACAGGGGCGGGGGATCCGGGTCCTGATCAGCTACGGCAGACACTGGTTCCCGTGGTACGTTCGCCGCCTGGCTGAACGTCCGGCCAACGTCGGGTTCGTCGTTCGCAGCATGGTGCCATTTGGAGGGAGATCATGACCCGTTTCGGAAGAGGTGCATCCGGTCCCGTGTCACGAGGGGTTGTCCAGGCGTGGGTGAATCCGGGCCGGGTGGCGATCGCGTTTGTCTTCGTGCTGCTGGCCGGCTGTGGCGAGGCGCGGACGGACCAACCTTCGTCAACCGGTGGCCAAACCCCCTATGCCTCCACGATCGAGGAAGCCCGGGCGTTGCTCGACTCCATCATGGAGGCCGAGGCCATTCCCGGTCTGTCCGTGGCAGTTGGCCGTGGATCGCATCTCATGTGGTCAGAAGGATTTGGCTATTCCGATCTTACACACAACGTAAGCGTCACGCCGTTGACCAGGTTCCGGGTCGGCAGTGTGTCCAAACCCTTGACGGCCGCCGCTCTGGGGGTGCTCGTGGAGGCGGGTTCGCTGGATCTGGACGCGCCGGTCCAGGATTACGTCTCGTCCTTTCCGGAGAAGCGCTGGCCGGTAACCACCCGGCAGGTCGCGGGGCACCTGGGTGGAATCCGCCACTACCGGGGCCTGGAGAACTTCTCCCGAACACGCTATCCCACCGTGCAGTCGGGACTTGCGATCTTCGACGACGACTCGCTCATCAACGAGCCGGGGACCGAATTCGCGTACTCGTCCTACGGTTGGAACCTGATCAGCGCGGTGGTGGAGGGGGCCAGCGGGGAAGACTTCCTGGATTACATGGACCGGGTCGTCTTCGACCCTCTGGGGATGGACCGGACGGTGGCCGACTGGAACGGGCCGATCATCCCGGACAGGACCCGCTTCTACGTGGCGGATTCAACCGGACAGGTGTCCAACGCCCCCTACGTGGACAACAGCTACAAGTGGGCGGGCGGCGGATTCCTCTCCACGCCCGAAGACATGCTGGTTTTCGCCAACGCCCACCTGGAGCCGGGGTTCCTGCAGGCCGAAACGCTCGAGATGCTGTTTGCCTCGCAGCGCCTTCGGGACGGAACGGAAACGGGTTACGGCATTGGCTGGCGCTCCGCCACGAATGAGCACGGTGAGAGGATCGTGTCGCACACGGGAGGCTCGGTGGGGGGACGGACGGTGCTCACCCTCAACCGCGACACGGGGTTGATCGTGGCGATCGCGGCAAACCTGTCGGGTGCGCCGATGAGTACGGCGCTGGCGGGGCTGGTCGGGGAGATGTTTCGGAGCGAGGGCGAGGCGAATTGATCGATGGTTCCCCAAGGTCACGCTATCGGCTCCCGATCAGATTGAGCCGAAAGGAACTCTCCATGATCACGAGACAGCGGCTCCTCAACCTCGCCACGCCGGTACTCGCCGCCGCCGCGCTCTTCCGCGGCGAGCTGGCCTCGCAGCTGGTCACCGAGGTCGAAACCATGGAGGCGTGCGAGGTGCTCCGGCTCGGAGACGGAGTCGATGTCCCCGAGTGGCTCGCCTTCGTAAGCGCTCCGAGCCTCATGCTGGATGCGGCGGGCAGAGTCTACGTGCGCGCGGGCCAGGTCGCGTCCATCACCGTCCTGGCCGCCGACGGCAGCTTCGTCCGAACGATCGGGGGCAAGGGCGAGGGACCCGGCGAGTTCGTCTTCATCCGCGACATGGGTTTCGCGGGTGACACGCTCTGGCTGCAGAACTGGCCGGCGCTTCACAACTCCTACTTCGACTCCGCGGGCACGTACCTCAAGACCGAGACCGACCGCGGCCCTCCGCCCGTCATGCCCAGCCTGTGGAGAACATCTGTCCCACTCGCCGGGGGACGCGGCTTCTACATTCCTGCCGGCGGAAGCCACGGCCAGGCACGGGTGCGCGTGCCGATGACCGTCGGGACCCGCTCGGATGAGTCGCGTGACACGCTGGCTTTCAAGTTCGATATCACGGACATGCGGATCGCGGGGGTCGGCCTGTTCAACTACAGCGCAACGACCACTCCGCCGATCCATCGCATCGATCCGGAGGGCAACGGCGTCGTGATTGCGGACTGGGTGGCCGACAGGCCGGAATCGGTAACTGTCCGGCATTTTGACGAGCATGGCCGTCTCGTGCGAGAACACAGCATCGGGGCTGAACTGCGGCCGATTCCGTCCGGCGTGAAGAGGGAATTGATCAGCGAGGGAATGAGAAAGGCGGAGGGGCCGATGGAATCCTCTCGTCAGAGGGGTGAACAGGTGCCCGGGAACCTCAGGGCCGCGGTCGAAGACGGGCTGCTGCTGCCCGACCACCATGCGCCCATCCAGGGCATGCTGGTGACGCGTACCGGGCGAGTATGGCTCCGGGAAACCAGCACGCCCGACATCTACGAGGGGCAGTGGGTCGTCCTCCGTCCCGATGGCGAACCGGAGTTTCGCGTGTCGGCTCCGGAGGGTGTGGAATTCAGGGCCATCGGCGGAAGCAGGATCTGGGCCACGGGCACCAACGACCTCGACGTGCCGTTCATCGTGGTGTACGAGCTGGTCCGGCCGGGCGAATGCTCCCGAGGGCTCTCAGAACCAGTCGGAGTCCACCTTGGCTTTGCCCTTAGTTAGGTTAGATTAGGAATTGTCCAACGAAGTGGGGGAACGAATGCAGGTCAGCCGTAGGACGATCTTGATCCTCTTCGCGCTGCTGGCGTGCGACCCCGGCGGGAGCGACGAAACCCGGCTCAATACCGTCAGCCGCGACAGCGCGGGCATCCGGATCATCGAAAACGCCAAGCCGCCCGAGGGATCACGGATGTGGCTGGTCGGACCCGAGCCCTCCGTCTCGATCGGAGAACGCGAAGGCGGGGACCCCTACATGCTCCACCAAGCCAGGGATGCCACGAAACTCGACGACGGCCGGATTCTGGTTGCGAACGGTGGAGACGATGAACTGAGGGTGTTCGATGCGTCCGGGACCTGGCTGGAGAGCTGGGGAGGGCGGGGCGAAGGGCCGGGGGAGTTCGGTGATCTCTCACATGTCGACAGCTGGGCGCGTGACTCCATCGTCGCCTGGTCGGGGCCCGGGCAGCAGCATCTCGGTCTTCGACTCCGAAGGGAACTTCGGGCGCAATTTCACTCTGGAGCCAATCCATGACGGCCCGTTTGGAGGCTATGTCTTTCCCGCGGCGGTGACAGCCACGGGCTCGATCCTGGCCGGGCAGGCCCCGGAGGTATTCGACAGGGTGGTGGTCGAACTCCGGGACGCGGAGGGCAGGCTTTTGAGTTCGCTTGGGGAGCACCCCGGCATTGAACACCACCGGGTCGAGGTTATCACTGGATCCGGCCGGATGGTGATGATGAATCAGGCGATCTTCGGCCCGACCGTAGCGCAGGTGCCGTGGGGTAATCTGGTCGTTCACAGCCTCAGCGATCGCTACGAGATCAAGGCGTTCGCCGAAGACGGGACGCTGGCCCGGATCGTGCGCCGGGACCATGCGTCTCGTCCGCCGACCGCGGAAGAGGTCGCAGGCTATATCGAAGAACGGGTCTCAAAGCACCCGGACAATCTCATGGCGGAGCAGCGCAAGCAGTACCAATCCGTCCCCGTCGCGGAATCCATGCCTGCGTTCACCTCGATCATCGTCGACAGGCTGCACCACCTCTGGGTCGAGGAATACGAGCTCCCGGGCGAGGAGTGGCCGGGTTCGCTCTGGACGGTCTTCGACCCGGAAGGACGCGTACTGGGGTTGGTCGAGACGCCGGAGGGGCTGGAGATTTACGAGATCGGGGAGGACTACATACTGGGGCGTTCACTGGACGAACTCGACGTGGAGCACGTACAGGTCTGGCCGCTGGAGCGCTGAAGGGCCCAACCTCAGGCGGCCTCGGGCGTCGGCTCGCGAAAGTACGCTGGCTTGCGCCGGGGATTGTAGCCTGCACAACCCTTCGTGGACGGGGGATCGGGCTCCTCACAGTGACCCGCGACGTTGCTCGCCAGGGCATTCGTTCTTGTGTGCTTTACATAATATATATTATGCGACATTTTGGGAAGCCCTCGGGAGGGTTCAAGAACGCCGCAAAACCCCTGTGGAACGTCCGTGGAACATCGTGGAGAATGTCGTGGAACAATCGTGGAACACTCTTTGTTTGTGCCCCGGTTCCGACATCCCCCAGGCCCGGCCTTTCGCGGGTCCCCTGGATAAGTCCGAACCCGGAAACGGATCGCGGAGGATCGTCCCCCCCTCCCACAAATTCGCTGCCGCTCGAACCCTACCGCACCATCGCGGCGACCTCGGCCCTGCGCATCTCCACCACCCCGCGCCCCGGGTCCGTCTCGTCCATCTCGGCGAGCAGTCGCTCGTAGTGGGCCAACGCTCCGGCGGGATCGCCCTGCGCGCGACGCAGCCGCGCCGCGCTGGCGAGCGCATCGCGCCGCTGGAAACCCAGGCGAGCTCCGTCGGCCAATCGCTCGTAGAGACCTTCGGCCACCTGGAAGTCGCCCATGTCCTCCGCTATGGCGGCAAGCATGGCCGCAGCCTGCGCACCCAGAGGGTCCCTCACATCGCCGGCGAGCGGCTCCAGGACTTCCGCGGCGCCTTCTCTGTCGCCCAGGTCGGTGGCGACCTGGGCCAGGCTGACGCGGGCTTCGTCGGCGAAGGGAGTGCCGGAGAAGCGGTCCACGTAGAGCTCGAGATCCGCCTGGAGGGCGACGGGGTCGTCCGAAGCAAGGCGCATCTGCAGTTCTTCGAGCTGTAGAGCGGCGTTGGTATGCAACGTGTCCCGGTATCGCCCGTAGTACATGAAGGCCGCGATCCCGAGGCCCAGCACGACCACGCCCAGGGTCACGATCGGACGGTTTCTCTGGGCCCAGTTGGTTGCCTCGAGGGTGGCCGCTACGAAGGCGTCCTCCTGGTCGACTGGGTTTTCCGGCTTCGGGGGACGCGTCCCCGGCTTACGATAGCTTGGCATGTGTTGACCGGCTCGATCCTGCGCGGTGTCTGGAATAGCAAGGGTTGACCGAGAACACTAATCGCTGCCCGGAACTCCGGTCAACGCCCGTGCGGGTCGAGCCGTGTGGGTCGAGCATTTGGCGAGAGCCGGCCTGACGCCCTACTATTGGGCCATTCGCGGGGCCTGTCTCTTTCTCGCGCACCCGGCCCGCGGGGAGGCAGAATAGTGCTCATGGATCGCGTTGAAAGTTCCGGTTTCCTGCTGCTGACGGTCGTGGGTCTGGCTGCCTGCGAGCCGCCGCCGGTCCCCGCGACGATCGAGATCGGCCCCGGGATCGGCAGAGCGGACGCGGTTGGCGCAACGGTGCAGTTCACCGCCCGGGTCCTCGACAATCGGGGAGATCCGATTTCCGGCGCCGAGGTTGAATGGTGGGTCCGCGGAAGAGGCGTGGCCACGATCTCGGCCTCCGGACTCGCGACCATCGTCGGACCGGGACAGACGGACATCGGGGCCGACTACGAGTCCGTGACCGGCCATGCGACGCTGATCGTCGAGCTCAGGGTCGCCGGGGTGAAGATCGTATCGGGCGACGGCCAGACGGGGCCCGCGCTCCGCGCGCTGGCGGACAGGCCAACGATTTTCGTGCATGGTCGGAACGGGACGTCGGTCGCCGACGCCGAAGTGGAGTTCGAGCCTTCCGACAACGGCGCCGCCCTGCCGTCAAAGACCACCACGGACAGCGATGGCGAAGCGTCCACCTCCTGGATTCTCGGATTGCCCACCGGTACGCAGACACTGCGCGCGCATGTGGACTCCTACGCAATCGACTTTACGGCGACGGCGACCCATGCACCGCTGTCCATCCCATCCGCCCTGTTGTCGCGCGGCCGGTTGACCGTCCCCTATCGCGTGACCATCGAGGCCAGAGGAGGCAGCCGTCCCCTGTTCTGGTCGATCGAGTCCGGATCGTTGCCCGCCGGCCTGGTCCTGGATTCCGCCGGGGTGATTGCCGGCACGCCAACCGGGATCGACGAGACGACCTTCAGGGTGCATGTGCGCGACGCGACGGGCAACGAGGCCTCGCGCGAAATGGAGATTCGGGTGTGCGAAGCTCCACTTCGGATCGTCCCAGGAGACGTCATTGTGGACCACCCGGTCGGTATCTCTCCGTGTCCGCCCTTCCTGCCCGCTGGCGAGGAGGGCGACCGGTACCGGATTGCGGTCGTTCGCACGGACGTAGTCGAGGACGCCGCCCGGGTTTCGGTCGTGGTCAAGGTCGAGCGGGCGGATTCGGGAACTTCGCGAGAGCTGTTGTCGGCGAACGCGCGTCCGTCCCGTCCCGCGCCCCGGCTCTCCCCCGCCCTGTCGGCGGGCCTGCGGATCGCGGACGAGTCGTCCAGGATGCACGCGCGACTCCTCGCCGACGCCGAACGCCTCATCCGGGAGCTGGGCACCGGGGCGGTGCTGCCGGACAGGCGATCCGAGGTGAGCCGGAGTCCCCCGACCATACCGATGCGCCAGGATCCTCCCCCGGACCGGAGGGTCTTTCGCCCCTACCTGGACTATCGAGAGTCGTGCGAGGACCCGCCGCCGGCCCGCAAGCCCGCCTACCTCGTGGCCTACAACGACCACCTGGCAATCTACCAGGACTCGGTCCAGCAGGGCCTCGACCCCATCCGCGCGGCCGATGCGCGGCAGGTGCTGGACTACTACGAGGATTACGGGGCTGAGACGATCGACGAGTACTTCGGCGCCGTCCCCGATATCAACGGCGACGGGCGGGTGAACGTATTCGTGTCTCCGGTCGTCCCGGAGTGGGTCGCCGCATTTGTCTGGGCGGGCGATTTTCTCTCGACCGAGGAGTGTTCCTGGTCCAACGAGATGGAGCTGGTCTACTACAACGAGATACTGTTCGACCTGCTGGAGAACGCCCCGGACAGTGGTCACTACCAGGCGTTGCCCACGATGGTCCATGAGGTCAAGCACCTGGGGTCCCTGTACATCCGGACTCGTCTGGGAGCGTATCACCCGAGCTGGATCGAAGAAGGGACGGCCGAGATCGCCGCCGAGATGTCGTCGCGGTTGGCAATGGAGGCGGTCGGCGGCGTGGCCCGGGGCGCCCGGCTGGACCGGGACGCGTATCCGCCCCGCGAAGGTACGATCATCACCCCCGAGAACTACGGGGTGCTGCTGAGGCTGGCGAGGACGACCCATTCGTACTCGGGCGTCTTGAACTCCATCAGTGTGAACCCCACCGAACAGCACACGTGAGGTGGTCCCGGTTTTTTGGACAGGTCGTTAAGGTGGATTCCAGGATTGAACAGGAGGCACCGAGATGGCCAGGAAGAGACGACGATTCACAGCGGAGTTCAAGGGCCGGGTGGCGCTGGAAGCGCTTCAGGAGCGCGACAGCGTGCAGGCGATCGCCGCGCGGCATGAACTTCATCCGAACCAGGTGAGCGCCTGGAAGCGGCAGCTGCTCGACGCCGTGCCGGAGGTGTTTGCCAAGGGCGGGAGCCGGAAGCTCGCCAAGGAGCATGAGGCGAAGGTCCACGACCTGCACGCGAAGATCGGAGAGCTCACCGTCGAGCGGGATTTTTTTCGGCGCGGGTTGAAGCGCTGAGCCGGACGGAGCGCTTCGGGATGATCGAGCCGGATGGACCGCTGAGCCTGTCGAGGCAGAGCGTGCTGCTGGGCGTGAGCCGGTCGTCGCTCTACTACCGGCCGAAGGGGGAGAGCGCGCAGAACCTGGCCCTGATGCGACGGATGGACGAGCTCCACATGGACTATCCGTTCTACGGGAGCCGGCAGATGATGCGGCATCTCCGCCGCGAGGGTGTCACGGCTGGCCGGCACCGGATCCGGCGGCTCATGCGGCTCATGGGGATGGAGGCGACCTACCGGCGGCCGCGCACGAGCGTGGCGAACCCGGAGCACCGGATCTTTCCCTACCTGCTGCGCGGCCTCGAGATCTTCCGTGCGGACCACGTGTGGTGCGCCGACATCACCTATATCCCTGTGACGCAAGGGTTTTTCTACCTTGTGGCCGTGATGGACTGGGCCACCCGGCACGTCCTCTCCTGGCGGTTGTCCAACACGATGGACGCCTCGTTCTGCATCGGGGCTCTGGACGACGCGCTCATCCATACGACTCCGGAGATCCTGAATACGGACCAGGGCTCGCAGTTCACCAGCGAGGCGTTCGCCGACCGGGTGCTGGGTGCGGGCGTGGCGTTCTCGATGGACGGCCGGGGCCGTTTCCTCGACAACATCTTCATCGAACGACTGTGGCGGTCGCTGAAGTACGAGGCGGTGTACCTGCACGAGCTTCGCGACGGCACGGAAGCCGGTCGGCTCATCGGGACGTGGATCGACTTCTACAACGAGGTACGCCCGCACTCGGCGCTGGCCGGGCGCACGCCAGGCGAGACCTACCGCAACGGCACGAGGGTGATGTGAACTGCGGATCACCACGGGGGCTGGCGGACACCCTCGCGAGACAGTCGCGGGGAGCGGGTGATACACCCATCCTGCGCGCCGCGCGCCACAGGTGTCCAAGCCCCGCTCGCCGGTCGGGTCCCCCTCCCGGCGAGCGGGGCTCATCCCGGCATCCGTCCTTCTCCTTGCCGGAGAGGACTTCAGCGTCTAACATCCCTTTCAAGACAGAACCAAGCGAAAGCTCCCGAGGGCTCTCAGAACCAGTCGGAGTCCACCTTAGCTTTGCCCTCGGACTGTCCAACGAAGTAGGACCACTTCAACGTACTACGGCACCTCGTGGCACTTTCACCGCTTCCTGGGGGACGCCTACGGGAACGCCGCCGCGCGGGGCGACGGCTCCTTCTTTACCGCCCTCAACGACAGCAGTACCCTGCCTGGCACCAACGGTATCGTCGTGGTCACCGGCAAGGACATGTCCGAACTCGTGGCCCAATACGCCGCGGCGATGATGCTCAACGGGACGGAAGCGCCCGAGCCCGAGCCCGGCTTCACGACCTACGACTTCCGATCGGCGACCTTCGAACTGCTCCGCCCCGAACTCCAGCCCGAGGGGCTCTATCCCTGGGTCCACACCGGCACCGAGCCGGTCGGATTCCACGATGCCACCTACAGCGGCACGCTGGCGCCGGGCGGCATTCGGTTCCACGAATTCGAGTCGGGTGGAACCGGTTCGGGAATCGAAGTGGAGGTCTCGACGACCGATCGGAGAGGCGCGGTCCGCGTCGTGGTTGTGCGCCTGCGCTGAGGCGGCGGGATGGGCGGGGGTCCGCTTCTATGAGCGCGAGGCCGCCCTCAGGGTGTCGACGTGGTGGTCTTCGTTGCAGTGGTCGGCGGTCTCCTCGAGCTGCAGCGTCACGTGGTTCAGCTTGAACTCCCGGTACGCGATGCGGCGCAGCCGGTCCAGGACGGTTTGGTGACCGATCTCCCGGGCGCGTCCGGGGTCGACCGTGACGTGGGCGGTGAGCGCCTCGTAGCCGGGGGCGAGGGTCCAGCAGTGCACGTCGTGCACATCGGCCACGCCCTCCACATTCACGCTGTGCTTCGCGGAACCGTGCAGAATCCAGGCCGCCGCGACGTTGACCAAAAGACCGACCGACCCGACGGTGAGTACGAGGCCGCCCTGCACCGTTGGAGGATCGAAAAAGCGTTGATACGCCTCGACGATCACCCATATCGAGATCGCCACCAGCGTGAGCGCGTTCACGAGGGCGGCCAGGATCTCCAGCCGGTGGTAGCCAAATGTGCGCCGCGTCGAAGCGGAGCGGGTGGCGAAGTGCATGGCCGTCAGCGCAAGCCCGATCGACGCCGCGTCGGTCAGCATGTGACCGGCATCGGCGATCAGCGCCAGGCTGCCGGAGAGAAGGCCCCCGATGACCTCGACGAACATGTACCCGGTGATGAGGACCAGGGCCAGCGCGAGGCTGCGCTTGTCGGCGCCGCGAAGCTCGGTGGAGTGATCGTGGGCCTGCAGGGTTCCCTGCGAATCGTCGTGGTCGGGATGATCCGGGGGGAAGTCAGGTGGCACGGAGTTCATGCGGCTCTTGCGGCAATGAGCGACACCAGCATGCGCCCGTCGACGTTGCCGCCCGACACGACGACCGCCGCACGCCCCCGCGGCCGGTAGCGCCCGGACCAGAGCACCGCCAGCCCCACCGCCCCCCCACCCTCGACGACCAGCCGGCACTCCCGGAAGGCCCTCTGCACCGCGGCACGAATGTCACCCTCGCCGACGATCACGTGTTCGTCGATGACCTGTCCGCAGAGATCGAAGCTGAACCGGTTCCCCAGTCCGATCCCCCCGGAGAGCGCCGACGCGACCGTTTCCTCCTCGGGCAGCTCGACGGGGACCCCGCGCTCGAGGCTCTGCGCCATGACCGAGGCCCGCCCGGCGGAGACGGCCACCACCCGCACGCCGCGGTCCCTCACGGCCAGCCCGATCCCCGCCACCAGCCCCCCGCCCGAGAGCGGCACGATCACCTCTTCCACGCCCGGCAGCTGGCGGACGACTTCCAGGCCCACCGTCCCCTGCCCTTCAATCACGTCCATGTCGTCGAAGGGGTGCACGAGCGAGACCCGCTGCTTCGCGGCCAGCTCGGCCGCCCGCTCCTCGGCGTGGTCGTAGCTGGGACCCGCCCTCACGACCGTCGCTCCGGCCGCGTCGATCGCGCGGAGCTTGACGGGATCCACCCAGTCGGGCACGCACACCGTGGCCGGGACCCCGAGACGCGCGGCCACCTCGGCCACCGCCCTGCCGTGGTTGCCGGACGAGGCGGCCACCACGCCGGCTTGGCGCTGCCGGGCGTCCAGTTTGAGCAGCCGGTTGGCCGCGCCGCGGACCTTGAAGGAGCCGGTGTGCTGGAGCGACTCGAGCTTCATGTGAACGGGTGGTGCGCCCGGGATGTCCAGCGGCACCAAGGGCGTCTCCCACGCCAGCGGGCGGATGCGGCTGAGCGCGCCGGCGATGTCCACGGCCGCTACGAGATGATCCGCTGCCCCTCGATCAGCTTGACCACCCACAGCCCCGAGTTCAGGTCCGAGGTGAAGATGTGGCCCTTGTGAATCTGGGCGCCCCACGTCATCCCCCAGTTGGGGACGGTGGTTTCGCTGTCGGTGGTCTTGAGGACGGCGATCTCCCTGCCCTGCCGGTACAGGTCGCCCCGCAGCTCGCCCGAAATGTCGAGCACCCGCAGCCCGGCCTGGTAATAGCCCACGTAGAGACGGTCCCCCTCCACCCAGATGTTGTGCGCGCCCGCCTCGGGCACCTCGTAGCGCGCCACTTCGACGGGGTTCTCCGGGTCCTCCATGTCGAGGACGTGGATGTAGCCCCTGGCCTCGATCGCCGCGTCGGCGTTCCAGTCGTCGGGGAAGATCTCGTCGCCCACGAAGAGGTAGCGGCCGGAGCGCCAGGCGGTGTGCGTGTTGCCCGCGGGATACTTGTAGCGGGAGACGAAGGCGGGCTCGGTGGGGGTGCCGCCGTGCGTGCCCGCGCCCACGTCGAGCATGACCGCGCCGTCGTCCCAGTAGGACAGATAGGCGTACCCGTCCTGCACGATGACGTCGTGGAGCGACTTGTTGTCCGAGGGGGGCAGGCCCCAGCGTCCCACCTCGTCGGGGGCGGCCGGATCGGCGATGTCGATGATGTGGATGTCGCGGGTGCCGTTGTGGACGGCGTAGACCAGGTCGCCCTCGACCCAGACGTTGTGGACGCCTCCCGGCACCGTGCGCTTGTATTCGGAGATGATGGTCGGGTGGGCGGGCTCGGAGAGGTCCAGGATCACGATCCCGTTCTGGCGGTCCGACGCGCCTTCGCGGGTCAGGATGCCGATGCGGTTGTTGGGGTGGATCTTGACGTCGTTGATGCGGCGGGCGTCGAGCTGCACCGAGTCGGTGAGGACCGGGGCACCGGGGTTGGTCACATCCCAGACCTTCATCCAGTCGTACAGGAATGTGCCCACGTAGGCGTAGTCGCGGCCGTTGGCGCCCTCGAAGACCCAGGTGTCGCCGGAGTGGTGGTCGGCAGCGGCGCCCCGGCCGACCCGGACGAGCTCGGCCTCTTCGATCCGGGTCGTAACGACGGCGGTCGCGACGGCCACGCGTCCCTCGCCGTACATGGCCGTGATCCGGTAGGTGCCGGGTTCTTCGGCCACGAAGACGCCCTCGGCGCCGTCGGCTTCGATCTGGGCGCCGCTTCCGCCGACGCTCCACTCGGGGTAGAGGGGGGTTGAGCCTTGCGCCTGGAAACGGATGACATCGCCGGTGCGGGCCTGGGCCTCGGCGGGGGTGACGGTGACCTGGCCCGGGTCGCCGTCGCGGACCGTTACGGCCACGGTGGCGCGTGCCTGGCCTGCCGAAATCGTGATGGTTGCCTGCCCTGGCTGGCGTGCGTAGACGCGTCCCGTGGCGTCCACGGCGGCTACGGATTCGTTGGTGGAGGAGAAGGTGAGCGTGGGGTGGCGAACGGGTTCGCCGTCGGGTGTCGTGGCGCTGACCACGACGGGGGCGCTGGTGCCGGCGACCAGGGTGGCTTGCGGGAGTGATGCTTCGATGGCGGCGACGGGCAGCGCTCGCACGATCACCGTCGCGAACCCCATGATGTTGCCCACTCGGGCCGCGATGCGCGCTTCGCCGGGGGAGATTCCCGTCACCTGGCCGGCCTGGTCCACCTGGGCGACCTCGGGGTTCATCGCGATCCAGCGTACGGGGGGATCCGGGAGGACGGTCCCGTCCTCGTCATAGGCGGTGGCGGTGACGGCGACGGTCTCTCCCGCGTCGATGGTCATGCTGGCCGGGTCCAGCTCGATGCGGTCGGGTCCGGGGAGGGTGGTGGCCAGCAGGAATAGCAGGGTGCTCGTGGTCATCTGTGGGTTGCTCCTTGCAAGTCGGGATTGCCGGTGGTGTGGGCCGCTGGGAGACGGGCCTTGCCGCGGCGGCATCTGTTGTCCGACCGGGAAGATACGGTTTCGGGACGCAGGCGTCACGGCGCGGGGCGGCAAAGGCGTGGATCCGGCCCAGGCAGAATTCCTGGTTAGCCAACTTAGTCAAGTTACTTAGTCAGGTTGGTGCCACCGGGTCCGCCATGTTGGGCCGGGCCGACCTCATCCGCTGGGACAACTCATCCGCCCTTGTCCCCGCGGTGCCCCGCTTCGATCTTCCAACCCGGTTTGGAGCGTCCCCGTAGCTCAGGTGGATAGAGCGACTGCCTCCTAAGCAGTAGGCCCCAGGTTCGAGTCCTGGCGGGGACATTGGGTTTCTTGAGGTATCGGGGTTCCGATTCCCGATATTTGTTCCCGCTAATTGGCGGGAATGGAGACCCTCCGGCGTTCTTCGAGGGCCTTCCTGAGCTGATTCTCGTCGGCCCGCTGGTAGCACTGGAGGACGGTCTGGGCCGTCTTCCAGCCTCCCAGTTCGCAGAGCACCTTGAGTGGCTGGTTCATGAGGTCGGAGGCGAACTTCCGCCTCAGGGAGTGCCAGCCGCGACCGCGCTTTGGCTCCAGCCCTGCAAGTTTTCTGGGCCTTACTCCACCAGACTCGCACACGCGACCGGTCCAGGCACCTCGACGGGTCCTTCGGCGCGGGCAACACGGGAGCGTTCCCCGCCCTGGGGTTCCGCAGCCGAGCCTCCTGCAGGACGGTGAGAGCGTGGGGCGTGATCGGCGTTCGGTGCTCGTACCCGGTCTTCTCGTTCTCGGCCCGCCACCGGATGATCTTGTCCTGCATGTCGATGTCGGACCAGCGAAGCTGGCGGATCATGTCGCTAGTGTTCCGCATCGGTAATTCGTTCGCAGTAGCTCTTCAGGGATTCCAGGATGTCGTCCGCGGACTTCGTCCAGACGAAGGGCTTGGGATCCTCGTTGTGGACGGCCAGGTAGTCCTCGATGGCCTGCACGAGTTCGCGGGTGCTCCGGTAGCTCCCGCGCCGGATCTGCTTGTTGGTGATCTCGGCGAACCAGCGTTCGATCTGGTTGAGCCATGACGCGCTGGTCGGGGTGAAATGCAGGTGGAAGCGTGGGTGCCTGAGAAGCCACTTGTGGATCATCGCGGTCCTGTGGGTGCCGTAGTTGTCGAGGACCAGATGGACGTCCAGCTCCTTCGGCACCTCCTTCTCGATGACCGCGAGGAACTTCCTGAACTCGACGGACCGGTGGCGCGGATAGCATTTTCCAATGACCTCGCCGGTAGCGATGTCGAGGGCGGCGAAGAGCGAGGTGGTGCCGTTGCGCTTGTAGTCGTGGGTCTGGCGGGCGGGCGTCCCCGGACGCAGCGGAAGCATCGGCTGGGTGCGGTCGAGCGCCTGGATCTGCGACTTCTCGTCCACGCAGAGCACGACCGCCCGCTCCGGCGGGGCCATGTAGAGCCCCACGACATCGCGCACCTTTTCGATGAACAGCGGGTCGGCCGAGAGCTTGAAGGTCTCCATGCGGTGCGGCTGCAGGCCGAAGGCCCGCCAGATCCGGTTCACCGTCGCGGAACTCATGCCGCACGCCTTCGCCATCGAGCGCGTACTCCACTGCGTGGCGCCCCGCGGCATCGCCTCGAGCGTCATCGTCACCACCCGTTCGACGTCCGCGTCGCTGACCGTGCGCGGGGCGCCCGGCCTCGGCTCGTCCAGAAGCCCGTCGCATCCCTTCTCGATGAACCGCCGGCGCCACTTGCCCACCGTTTCGCGCGTCGTGCCCAGCCGGGCCGCCACGCCCATGTCGCTCTCCCCCTCGGCCGACGCCAGCACGATCCGGGCGCGCAGCGCCAGGGCCTGTCCGGTCTTGGACCGCCGCAGCCAGCGTTCGAGCTCCTCCCGCTGTCCGTCTTCAATCTCCGGGACCGCTCGCGTGTGGTGATTCGCCATGATGTCGCATTCTCCCATTGAAGTTCCATGAAGGGCTACGGGAGAAGGATACCACACGACGATCCACTGCGCAAGGATTTATGATACACTACTCTAGCCGCTACACCCGGCCAGCGGAGAGCGATTGGGGCCGCTCTTCGACAAGGAAGAAATTCCATTTGGCGGACGGGCTACTGGCGCCGCACCGTTCACCGTCTCCGTTACAGCTTGCCGATGAGCGTCAGCGACTCCAGGCGGCGGCATCCGGGATCCCGCGACTGAAGAGCATGTCCAGCCCCGGCCCAGCGGTGCGCTCCGCCAGGTCCCCGGCAACCTGAGCCGCAGCCGGCAGGTCGCGAAGGATGCCGCGGACCTGCCCCGTGCGTGGATCACGCAGGATGGACATGGGGCGGTTGCTGTCGCCGTTGAGGGCGGCGGTCCCGCTTGGTCCGGTCAGCGTGATGGCAGCGAGCGTACCCTGCCAGGCAGCCCGGGCTGGCACGACGAAGACGAACGACGATGCCCCATCGGTGTCCGCCAGCACGGGCATCGTGAAGCTGATCGAGAAGAGCGTCTCCCCGCCGGCGGCGGTTCCGATGATCCGATAGTCGCCGGCGGAGTCAGGCAGCAGCGGCGGTGCGTCGACCGCGAATGCGGGTTCCAGAAACGGCGCTCCATCCGCGTCGACGCCGCCCCACAGCATGAGGGAAGCTGCCGGTTCGGCAACCATGCCGCCGCTACCGCTCCCCTCGTCGGCAAGGCGGAAGCGAAGCGCCTTGGTGAAGTGGTAGTCGCTGATCCAGTGGGGATAGAAGCAGTACGACATCACGTCCGGCGTGGACGGATGAACCAGGCTGCCCCCATCCCGAGAATCATAGCCCCAGACACCGCTCGATCCATCGCCGTATGGGAACGCCGGATCAGGTCGGCCGGCCGCACCGCACGGCGCATGCGCCAAGCTCATGTTGTGGCCCAGTTCATGCACCATAACTCTCGCGTTCGGTACCGAGAAGCTGACCCGGCCCGGCCGGTAGGCCACACCAGGGTCTGATTTCCCCATTCCCGACATCATGCCCATCCAGTGGCCGCTACCCGCTTCGAGCGCACGGATCGCGCGAGTTTCGCGAAGGAGCGCATGCATGTTGTTGCTCGACGAGAGCACGGGTGCGTGCGCCGTTACGTCGAGACCGCGGACCGGCAGCAGGGTTCGGGTTTCGTAGAGCAGTTCGTGACCATGGGGATCGGCCGCCATGCCGGCCGTTTGGCCCAGGATCGCCGAGTCCGGATCGGCGCTCCACAGGAAGGGAATCACCGTGAGGTCGAGGACAGGCATTTGGCGCACGTCGACCGGAAGGCGGCCCGTTTCGGGGATCCGTCTCGCGACGCCCAGCCCCGGGTCCAGCGTCCCGTCCGGGTCGATCTCGATGACCATTTCCAGGCCGGGGCGGATCACACTGGCGGGGACCACGGCGTTGGCGGACGCGGCCAGCGACCCCTCCTCCACCTCGGTCGGAATCGGACCGGCGCTCGCCGGAATCTCGGCCACATGGACGCGCGCCCCGCCTACATAGAACGAGGCGCGGACGCGTGGCCGGGGTTCCTGGTTCGCCTGTGTTGCCGTGACGAACGTCCGCAGCAGCGCCTCCTCGCCCGCCACGAGCGGGACCGGGAACTCCCGCGACTGCACCGTCTGCACGAGATAGGCCGTCGCGGGCCTGCTTCCGCAGCGAGCAACGCGCCCGTTCGGCAGGCCGTCCAGCCAGACCAGGAAGCCGGGGTCGGACGGCGCGCAGAGTCCTGTGCCATCGGCCACGAGCGTTTCCAGCGAATCCAGAGCGGCCAGCTCTGCCGGAAGGGCGCCGGACATGTCCGCGTTGCCCTGCAGGGAGAACTGTCGGAGGCTCGTCAGACCTCGGAACTCCACCGGCACCGTGCCTTCAAGCTCGTTGTGGCCGACATGCAGCTCTTCGAGCCCGGCAAGCCCGCCGAGTCCGGCGGGCAGCGGACCCGATAGCCCGTTCCGGCTGAGAGAAAGCACTTGGAGGTGGGACAGGTTGCCGAACTGGGCCGGGATCGGCCCCGTCAGCTCGTTGCCGCTGAGGGACAACTCCCGCAACTCGAAAAGGACTCCAAGTTGGACCGGAACCGTCCCCGCCAAGTGATTGTCGATAAGATTGAGCGACCTCAGGTTGCGGAGATGCCCGAGTTCGGCTGGAATGGCGCCTTCCAGGTTGTTCTCCGCAAGGTCGAGCCATTCCAGATTGGCGAGGTTGCCGAGTTCGGCCGGAATCGTGCCCCCGATGTTCGTGTCGAAAAGATTCAGCAACCGCAGATTGGCGAGGTCGCCGAGTTCGGCCGGGATCGTGCCCGCCAAGTCGGAAGAGCTGCCTGCGAGGCTCAGCCACACCAGATGCTTCAGGCTTCCAAGCTCCCGGGGGATCGATCCCGAGATGCCGTTGTAGTGCAGTCGCAGGTTGACTACGCGGCCCTGGGCGTCCACCTCCACCCCATACCAGTCCCCCAGCGGCCGATCCGTCAGCCAGTTGTCGCTGTTGGTCCACCCGGGTCCGCCAAGTGACTCGTATACGACCTCCAGGATCTCCCGGTCCGCCAGCGGCGCGCATGTGGCTCCCGTGCCCTCGTGGGACGGGATCGCGTTCAACCATTCCTGGAACCGCGCCGGAGACGGTGCGCAAAGACCGGTGCCCTGGTAGTGAAGTGCGCGCAACGAAAGCGCCACCAGGGACAGCGGAAGCGGACCGGAAAGGGCCGTGTTGCCACCGATCCTCAGCTCCGTCATCCGAGCCAACGTCCCCAGACTCGCGGGGAGTCCTCCCGAGAGCCCGTTTCGCTCCAGGTCAAGCGCCGCCACGCGACCCAGCGAGTCGGCGCGGACCCCGTGCCACTCGTCCAGGGCTGGGCCGCCGACCCACCCATCCGCATTTGTCCAGCGGGGACCGCCCGCTCGCTCGAACAACAACTCGAGCACCTTCCGGTCGGACTCGTTGCAGAAGGCGTCCGAATCGTCCCGACGTTCGATGCCCTCCAGCCATGCCACAAATGCGGAAATGCCGGGCATGCAAAGACCTTCGTTGCCCCCGATGTAGAAGGCCTGAAGCTTGTCAAGTTGCAGGAAGCTTTGCGGGATCGGGCCGGAGAGGTTGTTATGGCCTAGGTGGAGTTTTTCCAGGTTGACCAGGCTGCCGAGTTCGGCCGGGATCGGGCCAGCGAGGTTGTTGTCGTACAGCCTCAGGGTCCGTAGTTGGGGGAGATTCGCAAGTTCGGACGGAATCTGACCGGAAAGCGCGTTCTCGGACAGCTCCAGGGTCCGTAGTTGGGCGAGGTTGGCAAGTTCGGACGGAATCGGACCGGTGAGCGCATTGCTCCACAGGTCCAGGGTCCGTAGTTGGGGGAGATTCGCAAGTTCGGACGGAATCTGACCGGCGAGGTTGTTAGCGCCCAGGGAGAGGCCTTCCAGGTTGACCAGACCACCGAGCTCGGCCGGGATTGCGCCTTCCAGCGCATTGTCGAACAGATTAAAGTGCCTCAGCTTGGCGAGGTTTACGAGTTCGACCGGGATCGGACCGTTGAGGTTGTTGGCGCCCAGGTAGAGCCATTCCAGGTTGACCAGGCTGCCGAGCTCGACCGGGATCGGGCCGCTCAGCGCGTTGCCCCACAGGTTCAGGCTCCGTAGTTGGGCGAGGTTGGCAAGATCGGGCGGGATCGGCCCGCTCAGCCCGTGAACTATCCACCCGGGGTTCTCGCTGTCCCACTCGCCCGAAAGATTCAACGAGACGACGCGCCCCGACCCGTCGGTACGCACCCCGTACCAGTCCCCGAGCGGCGCATCGGTAAGCCAGTTGTCGGAATTGGACCAGTTGGGGCCGTCCGTCGCCTCGTAAAGGGCCACCAGAGCGGTCCGTTCGAGGGTTGCCACCGTGATCTCGGAGACGCCGAAGGCATCGCCCGCCATCGCGGTGATCGTCACGGCCCCTTCGCTGACGCCGCGAACCAGGCCCGCGCCGTCCACGCTGGCCACCGACTTGTCACTCGTCGACCAGTTGAAGGCCGCACCGCTCACGCGGTGCCCGTTCTCGTCGAACAGCTCTGCCGCAAGCCGCAACGTGTCGCCGGGCGCGATCGTGTCGGCGGCGGGCGAAACGACGACGCCGACCACTTGCATCACCGTAACGATCGCAGTGTCCGCGGCCGATCCCGCAGCGGCCGTGATCGCTGTAGCTCCGTTGCCGGTTGCGGTCACCAATCCGGCCGAATCCACCACGGCCACCAGCGTATCGCTGCTGGCCCACGCGACCGCCTGATCCGTCATCGGGCGGCCAACCTGATCCCTCACGTCGGCCATGAGCCGCGCGGTGTCGCCCACCGCCGCGAACGCCACCGTGTCCGGGGCGACCGCGATGGCCGTCGGCGCCGGAGCCACGACCGCGAGCTGCGCGGCCCCCGCGACCCCCACGGCCGTGGCCGTGATCTCCACCTCGCCCGCGCCGACCCCGGTTACAAGGCCCGCATCGTCCACCGTCGCAACCGCCGTGTCGCCCGACGCCCACACGAACGTGGTCCCCGCCACAGGCTGACCGTTCGCGTCGGTCGCCGCTGCCTCCAGCCGCAACGTGTCGCCCACAAACAGCGTAGCGGCTGCGGGAGACACCACGACCGCGCTCACCTGCTGGGCCACTATCACGGCGGCCGTGCCGGACGCGGCCGATCCCGCAGCGGCCGTGATCGCCGTGGCTCCGTTGCCGGTTGCCGTAACCAACCCGGCCGAATCCACCATGGCCACCAGCGTGTCGCCGCTGGCCCACGCGACTGCCTGGTCCGCCATCGGGCGGCCAACCTGATCCCTCACCTCGGCCATGAGCCGCGCGGTGTCGCCGAGCGCCGCGAACGCCACCGTGTCCGGGGCGACCGCGATGGTCGTCGGTGCCGGAGCCAAGACCGCGAGCTTCGCGGCCCCCGCGACCCCTGCAGCAGCGGCCGTGATCTCCACCTCGCCTGCGCCGATCCCGGTCACGAGGCCCGTATCGTCCACCATGGCGACCAGCGTGTCGCCCGATGCCCACGCGAACCGGGCTTCCGCCACCGGATGGCCGTTCGCGTCGGTCGCCTCCGCCGCCAGCCGCAACGTGTCGCCCACCACCAGGGTGTCGACCGCGGGAGACACCGCGACCGCGCTCACCTGCTGGGCCACCGTCACGGCGGCCGTGCCGGACGCCGACCCCGCAGTGGCCGTGATCGCCGTGGCCCCGTTGCCGGTTGCCGTTACCAGCCCGGCCGAATCCACCGTGGCCACCAGCGTGTCGCCGCTGCTCCACTCCACTGCCTGGTCCGCCATCGGGCGGCCAACCTGATCCCTCACGTCGGCCATGAGCCGCACGGTGTCGCCCAGAGCCGCGAACGCCACCGTGTCCGGGGCGACCGCGATGGTCGTCGGCACCGGAGCCACGACCGCAAGCGTCGCGGTTCCCGCGGCCCCCGCCGCAGCCGCCGTGATCTCCACCTCGCCTGCCCCGGTCCCGATCACGAGGCCCGCATCGTCCACCACCGCAACCAGCGTGTCGCCCGATGCCCACACGAATGTGATTCCCGCCACCGGATGACCGTTCGCATCGGTTGCCTCCGCCGCCAGCCGCAACGTGTCGCCCACCACCAGGGTGTCGACCGCGGGAGACACCGCGACCGCGCTCACCTGCTGGGCCACCGTCACGGCGGCCGTGCCGGACGCCGACCCCGCAGTGGCCGTGATCGCCGTGGCCCCGTTGCCGGTTGCCGTTACCAGCCCGGCCGAATCCACCGTGGCCACCAGCGTGTCGCCGCTGCTCCACTCCACTGCCTGGTCCGCCATCGGGCGGCCAACCTGATCCCTCACGTCGGCCATGAGCCGCACGGTGTCGCCCAGAGCCGCGAACGCCACCGTGTCCGGGGCGACCGCGATGGTCGTCGGCACCGGAGCCACGACCGCAAGCGTCGCGGTTCCCGCGGCCCCCGCCGCAGCCGCCGTGATCTCCACCTCGCCTGCCCCGGTCCCGATCACGAGGCCCGCATCGTCCACCACCGCAACCAGCGTGTCGCCCGATGCCCACACGAATGTGATTCCCGCCACCGGATGACCGTTCGCATCGGTTGCCTCCGCCGCCAGCCGCAACGTGTCGCCCACCACCAGGGTGTCGACCGCGGGAGATACCGCGACCGCGCTTACCTGCTGCGCCACCGTCACGGCGGCCGTGCCGGACGCCGACCCCGCCGTCGCGGTCACCGTCGCGACTCCGTTGTCATGCGCCGTCACGAGACCTGCCGTGTCCACTCCCGCCACCGCGGCAGCGCTGCTCGCCCAGGCGACGGTCGCGCCCGCCATCACGTTGCCGTACTGATCCCTCACCTCGGCGCTCAGCTGCACGGTCGAACCCAGCGCGGCCAGTTCCGCCGTGGCCGGGGTCACCGCGACGGCGGTCGGCCTGGGAGGATCGGTCGGCGGCTCGGTGGTCCCGTCGCCGCAGGCCGACGCCCAGGCGACTCCGGCCACCACCGCGAACACCCGGAGGATGGTTCGGAAAAGAGTGACTCGAGGCTTCATCCGTATGACTTGAGGGTTTGAGTCTCTACCGGCCTTCCGAGGCGCGATTCGCCGACGGACAGCGCCCCAGTGAAGTGAAGATAGCACATCGTGCGGGGTTCACGGCGGTTCAGGTCGGATCATCCCGTCCCCGCTTCGATCCTCGGACATCGGTGTGGGAAGCTTGGAAGTCGAAGGGGGGTGTAGCATCCCCCTCCCAAGCCGCGATGTTCAAAACCAATCGGCTGGCTCATGACGCCCAACTGTGTCAGGGGCCAGGACCGGCTCCCCGCTTAGCATAGCTGGGGTTGGTCCCGCCGCGCTTCAGCCGCTCGGAACTGAGCCGTCGTGTGCTGAAGGCTGGGATCGTCGCCAACTCCCGGTTGGCGCACTGGCACTCCGTCCGTTCTCCGTCAAATCTCCGGCTTTTTCGATCTGATCGATCGTGACAGCGGACAGGTGCAAGAAGGAGGGATCGTGCGGTCCTGGTTGGATTTACGCAACTTCTTGCCCGGATTCCCAACTACTTTCTGGTGGCCTGATAAGCGTGAGGTCGGTAGTTCAAGTCTACCCAGGCCCATTGGACTTACGGGATTTCGGGGGTCGGATTCCGGCAAATTGTTCCGGCTTAATTGGATCCGGAACCGACCTGCCGGTACTCTTCGAGAGCCTTCCTGAGCCGGTCCTCGTCGGTCCTCTGGTCGCACTGGAGGACGGTCTGGGCCGTCTTCCAGCCTCCCAGTTCGCAGAGCACCTTGAGTGGCTGGTTCATGAGGTCGGAGGCGAACTTCCGCCTGAGCGAGTGCCAGCCGCGTCGATGCTTTGGTTCCAGTCCCGCCAGCGTCTGGGCCTTCACCCACCAAGTGCGCGCCCGTGAGCGGCTTACGCTCTTTGAGGGATCTCCGGGCGCCGGAAAGAGAGGAGCGTCCCCAATCCCGGGGTTGTGTCTTCGCGCCTCCTCCGGGGCGGCGAGGGCTTCGGCGGTCACCGGCGTCCGGTGCTCGTGGCCCGTCTTCTCGTGTTCGGCGCGCCATCGGATGGTTCTTTCCTCCATGTCGATGTCCGACCAGCGACGCTGGCGGATGGCTCCGATGCGGTGACCCGTTTCGTGGGCGATCACCAGCGCCACGCGGAATCGCCAGTCGATCCGCAACGACGCCTTGAGCAGGGCCTCGTACTCCGCATCGGTGACAAGCACCCTGGCCGGGTTTTTCTGCTTGGGCGTCTTCAGGCCCCTCAGCGGGTTGGACTCCAGCAGGAGCCTGCCTTCCTCGTGCCTCGACCTCGCTGCCCAGTTGAGGACCGCGAGCAGGAACTTCAGGTCGTATTCGATGGTCCGGTTGGATACCGGCCGCCCACTCGGGCCTACCCTGCCCGCCCGGATGAACCGCTCCCAGTCGCGTTGGGAGAGCGTCGCAGGCCGCCGGCGTCGGCCGAAGAACTTGAGGAACATCGCGATCGCGGCCCGTTCGTACCGCCGCGAACGCTTGGCCTTGGTGGGGGTGACCTCTTCCCGGTAGATGTCAAACAGCGTCTCTAGGGTGAGCGGTTCGGGCGCGGCTTCCGCTAAGCCAGCGGGCTCGTGGACGGCCAAGCCAGCGGCAACCTCATCCGCCTGCCTTTTGGCGCGAGCCCAATCGCGGTGCTTCAGCGATGCCCCTCGACAACCACCACATCGTCGCCCAGCTTCCGCCGAAGAAACCGAGCCAAAGGCTCAGGCCTACGATCAGCGGCCGTTGCCACGCCTTGACCGGCAACTCGCTCACCTTGCCGGTCGCCTCCTCCGTATCGCGCTCGATTGTACTGAGCGCGTTCCTCGCGACGCGCCGCGAGTTCTCGCCGAGCCGCCCCAGCTCGCTCGCGGTCAACTTCTCGATTTCCCGTCTCTCGCTCTCCAACTTCTCCGCAGCCGCTCGGTCAAATCGTTCGCGGTCGAAGTTCTCTCCATACAGTTCTCCTTTCAGCCGCCACCGGTCCCCGCTCTCGGGGTCCAGCGCGGTCAGGTAGTCCTTGCCCTGGCGCGGCACTTCAAGACCCGCCTCCCGAAGCGCGGAGACGACATCGGCAGATTCCGCACCATGCCGTGCTCGACTCGCTGGAGCAGGTAGTCCCGGATCAGTGCTTGAACGCTGAAGGGCCGCTTGCCAGCAAGTCAACCCTTCGAAAACATCCTTATTTCTCACAACGTCTTGGGATGTCCCGGGACGTATCTGTACCATCGGCAGCCGCCGCCAACGAGGCGGAAAAAACACCCCCGCGCTGTGTCGGCAGGCCGTCCGCGCATCCTCAGGAACGCCTTCAATCATAGAGAGGCGCCGTCACAGCGGTGGCATCCTCTGGCGCGTCCATCCGGCTTCAGGAGAAGAAGTCGCGCAATGACCGTAGCACTTCCTCCATCTTCTCCGTCGTGAGGGCACCGATCCGCTTGACGATGAGCGAGGAGTGCATCGTAAAAAGTTTGGTTGCCTTCACCATCGATCGCTTGGGAAGCCCACCTGCCGCGAAGTCGCCGTGCCAGAGACGAACGCCGTGGGGGTCATCCGTGGTGTGGGAGGTCACCGCCGCCAGCACGAGGTCCTCTCCGCTGGCGTTGAAGGAGTCTGGGGACAGGACCAGCGCGGGGCGTCTCTTGGATGAACTGAGATCGGTGAAGGGGAAAGAGACGAGAACGATGTCGCCCTGCCTATAGGGCATCGTAGACGGCATCCTCCTCGTTCTCCCAGAACTCGAAGCTGCGCTCCGAAGCCCTCAACCACGGAACGGCGGCCGCAAGTCGTCTCAACTCGCTCTCGGAGAAGACTTGGTAGACTTCGCCCGGGGTGGGTTCTTCCACCTCCTGAAGGGGTGCGAACACCCCATCCCTGTATTCGGCCTTGATGCTCATGGTCCATTGACTCTATCAGGCAACCGGCGGCGGCGGAAGCCCGGACACCCTGCGTCACAAATCGCCGGAGTCCTGCCGACAGGCCACTCCACGGCAGCGGCGACTGGAACCGGCCTATATTGGAGGGTTCGGTTGACTCCGTACCAAACGCCCGAAACGGAGGCATATCTCTTAGCTTAAGAGGTCCAATGACGATCCCGCGCAGGAGCGAGTGGCAATGAACCAAGGATCGGCTTGCGACGGGTGGAACACTCGCGAGTTCTTCGAAAGAGCGACGGCGAATGACGTAGCCGCTTGTCTGGCGTCGGGAGCGGATCCGAACGACCGCGATGAGCACGGGTGGACCCTTCTACACAGGTCCGCCCTCGTGAGCGAGGATTCCCAAGTGCTGACCACGCTGGTGAAGGCAGGCGCGGACCCCGAGGCACGTATGCCCGGAAACACCGGAAACTGGAGGGGGAACCAGCCTTGGATCGTCTGACGGAATGTTGGCGCCAACGACGGACGTTTGGAGGATTGGTCAGTAGGATAATGGCCAAGCTGGCAGGCTGGCCGAATCAAGGGAAGTGACGTGGTTTCCGAAAAGGAATGGTCGTCGACGGGAGGGTTGCTCCAACGTCGAGCGTGTGGACGGAGTGTCCGGGCAGGTGTCTCCGCAATGGTGC
Source organism: Longimicrobiales bacterium (assembly GCA_951828585.1). Classification (GTDB taxonomy): domain Bacteria; phylum Gemmatimonadota; class Gemmatimonadetes; order Longimicrobiales; family Gaopeijiaceae; genus Bin94. Next base: position 3,679,640 of record OX639991.1, on the reverse strand, counting down.
GGGCGTGCCCTGGTCGAACAGAAGCCTCAACGGGCCACCGCCGTTCTCAACGTCTTCGCCTCGTGGTCGAGCACCGCGCGGACCTGCCGCTCTTCGACGCCCGGGAACCACTCGACGAACTGCTCGACCGTGGCACCGCTGGCAAGGTTCTCGTAGAGCGCGAACAGCGGAATCCGCGTGCCCGAAAAGACCCAGGCTCCGCTCACTCTGTCCGGGGTCCGCTCGACGGCCGAGCACTCGTTCCAGTTCGTCCTGGTATGGCCTCCTTCAACGTGTCGGTGTCAGTCGGAAATAGGTTCGATTCGGTATGGACGGTTTCGGCCCGGTCGCGGTTCCTTGCGAGCGGGTCCGTCTCTGGAAGATCCGCCGCCGCTTCGCGTACGTCGAGCTTGCAAAAAGGCGGCGGCCTGCATCATGCGGGCTCACCTACCATAACCTACTGGCCCCGCGGTGGCCTTGGTAGGATCCGAGCACCCACGCCGATCACCGGTCGGTCGGACCCAGCGTCACCCGCAAACCGGACTGGCGCCGGACCATCCTCGCCATCACCTGGAAGGCGCGTTTCGCGGGAACCGGCCCGGCGGTAGGCCTCCAGCGAGACCTCCAGCGAAACCAGGTGCCGCGTGCAGCACTTCCTTGAGGGCGACGCGCCCCCTGCGGTGTCCGCCCGGGCATCCCTTAGTCGCGCTACCACCGTCTAACCATGTTGAGTGGCCAAGGCGTCCCCTGCCCCGGAGGAGTGTGATGAAGAAGCGTTCCCGGCGATCCCGCCGAAGAGCCGGACTCCTGCTCGTTGGAGTCCTCCTGATCTGTACCGCGTGCGAGGGTGGTGGCCAAGCGGCCGACTACACCCCCGAGGAACTGGCCGCGGCGAAAACCCAACTTCGGGACCACCGCCGGCTCCAGACCTTCGAGGCCGGAAAGCTCTTCGGCGACGGGTGGGTCGCGCGCGCGCCGCACGACGCGGAACTCCGCGCTCTCTACGCGTACCAGCTCGTGAGCTGGGGTCTCTCGAAGGAGGTCCACGAGCAGGCCGACGCGATCCTGGCGGACGATCCCGAGAATCCGTGGGGGCTCTACACCAGGGCCTACGCCCACCTCGTCGACCGTGAGGCGGAACTCGCGCACGAAACGGTCCAGGAGGCGTGGGAGGCTTCGCCACAGCCGGAGTTCGCCTTCCTCTACCTGCGGGCGCTGATGCGGGTCGATTTCGAGGCGGCGCGCGAATTCCTGGAATCGCTTGACGAAGAGGCCCGTGGATGGCCGGAGATACTGCGCATGGAGGCCGAGATCGAGGACGTGGCCCGCTATGAGTTGGAAGATCCGACGTGGGCGGATTCCATGCGAGCGACGTGGGCGGAGTACAAGGAACGGTTTCCGGACCATGTCCTGGGATACACGAGGCTCGCGAACGAGGCCTACAACGCCCGCCGCATGGACGATTGGACCTCCCTCATGGAGGCCGCTCTCGAACTCGCGCCGGGGTCGGCGGAGGTGCGGGGACAGCACTGGCGGGGTCTGTGGATGTCGGAACTCCTCCCGCGAGAGGAGCGGCGTCCAGCCGTGGAAGCCAGCATGGCGGCATACCGTGAGGCGAGCCCCGAGACGGTGGAAGGCATGTACAGCATGGCCTCCACCTACCGGGAGATGGACGACGAGGAGCGCGCGGCCGAACTCGAGGCCCAAATCGTCGAGCGCGACCCCGCTGGCTATCACGCATCGGGGGTCTACCTCGCCGAGATGCGGGCTGCGAGCGACAAGCTCTACGAGACCGGAGAAGAGCACGGCCACAGCGCGGACTCACCCGAATACCGCGCCCAGCTCGAAGCCGTACGGGACGCCGTACACGACTACCTGGCCAAACCGCTCTACAACGACACGTACAAGGGCGGCGCCTACCTCAACCTCTTCGGTGCGCTGAGGGCAATGGACCCCGTCCCGGCCGAGGAGTTGGCAGAGGCCATCCGGGGTTTGGCGGAGCACGAGCGCCTGAATCCCCACATCACCTTCGGGGACGCCCCGCTGGCCATGATCGATCACACGCCGTACGCGTTGGAAGCAGCCGACATCGTACGTGCAGGCGCACCCCACATATTCGAGGACCTTAAGGAGATGCGCAGGTTCTACGATACGGAGGGCGAGTTCGATCAGTCACTCCGTTACAGCCTCAGCAGCATCTACGACGTGATCGGCTGGGCCCATTTCAAGGCCGGCCAAACGGAAGACGGGCGTCACACGCTGGAGCGGGCGCTGGCAATCGCCGAGACCAACCGCGATGTCCGGTATCACCTGGGGCAGGTCTACGAGCAATTGGCTGCCGAGGAGATGGACGGCAACGCCGAGGCCGTGACGATGTGGCTGGACCAGGCCGAGGACTCCTACATCGCCGGATTCGGAGCCAGCCGGGGCGAGAATCCCAACGAGACCGCTCTGGAAGCGCTGTACGAGCGCCGCAACGGGAGCCGCGAGGGGATCGAGGAGTACCTTGCGACGCTCGCCGAGCGGGACCGGACCCGGCGGCACGAGCGCATCCTGGAGTCACGAATGGAAGACGCGGAGACGTTCGCGGCGTTCGAGCTCGCGCGGCTGGACGGCGAGATGGTCAACTCGGCGGACTTCGAAGGCAAGATCGCGGTACTGCACTTCTGGGGGACATGGTGCGGCCCGTGCGTCGTCGAGATGCCCGAATACCAGGAGTTCGACGAACGCTACCGGGAAGACCCGGAGGTGCGCGTGCTCTCGATCAGCAACGACGATACGAACGAGATCATCGAGGACTTCCTCGCGAAGAACGACTTCGACTTCACGGTGCTGGTGGACGACGGCTACACCGAACGCGCCGGTGTAACAGCCTGGCCGACCACGTGGTTCGTCGACCGCAACGGTTACGTCCGGTTCGAGAAGACCGGCACGGCGCTGAGGCTCGACGAGGAGTTCTCGTGGCGCGTGGAGGCGCTACGCAAGGACGCCGACAGCCATTGACCGGGCAGCGGCCCAGGGAGAACAGGATGTCGAAGCAATCAACGATATTGACGCTGGGAGCCGTCACTCTGTTCGGATGCGGGAGCGGCGAAGGAGACGACCCATCCGCATCGGAGCCCGGCTCGCCCACGGAGGCGGAGGCCGCGGTTTCAGCCGCGAGGTCCGCGGAGTGGATCGTGGTGGACGACGCGGCGCGTACCGTCGGCATCACCCTCGTCGCGGCCGAGACCGACGCGAACAACCGCTGGAACTTCAATGGCTACGCGAACGGCGAGACCACGGTCGTCGTGCCCGCCGGATACACCGTCACGGTCAACTTCGAGAATCGCGATCCCGCCCACTACCACAGCGTCGGCGTGCTCGCCAAGGCAGCGATTTACCCGCCCATCTTCGACGAAGCCACGCCCGTGTTCGACGGCGCCATCACGGCCAAAGCCACGTCGATGACGGAGGCCACGGCGCCCGGGGGCGGAACCGAGAGCTTCACGTTCGTCGCCTCGCAAGCCGGCGAGTACGCGCTGGTATGTCCCGTCCCGGCCCATGCGGTCACGGGGATGTGGATCGGGTTCCAAGTCTCCGAGTCGGGTGATTCCGGACTGCGGGGTTAGAAGCGCGTGGACAAGACCTCCGGCAGGAAATGGGGTGGGGGATCCCGCCTGGCGATACTGATCGGCTTGGCGTCTGCGGCTGTTCTCGCAATCGTGGTCGTCCAGATATCCGGCCGGACTGGAGCGGAGACGGCAGGGACCGCAGCGACTGCGGATCCCGTCACCCCGCCGGGGCCCGAGGTGGCCACGGAGCCCTCGTCCGGTTCCCACCCTGGCGGGGTCCAGGAAGTTGTCGACCTTCCTGTCGAAGACCGCTCGCTGACCGCCGACCTAGTGGAGGTTTTCCGAGTGGGTGGCGGCACCGGCACGTGGCAGGAGTTCACCGACATCACAGGACTCGGATTTGACGCCGGCGGAAACCTCCATATCGCCAATGCGCCGGATTATGGAGACCTTGCGGGTGTCATCGTGAGCCCGCGAGGCGAATTGCTGGCGACTTTTGGGGGGACGGGCGATGGGCCGGGTGAGTTCAGGTCGGTGGGGGCGATGGTGGCTCTCGCCGACGGGCGCGTCGTCGTGTCCGATGTCGGACACGCGGGGTATCACATCTTCGGATCGGACGGGGAATTCGAGCGTCTGGTCCGATTCCCCGGCGGGCAGCCGAGCCTCGACCTCGTCTCGAGAATGCACTGGAATGGGGACGAGAGGACAAGAATCCTCAGGGCCGACCCTGGCGGTAACCTCCTCTCCCGCATGGTTCAGACGACAAGCGTCTCGGTAGATTCGACGGACGGAGTCATAACGACGCGAGGATCCGTGTTCGAGGGTCCGCGCCAGGTGGAGCGGATCCTGCTCGATGGCGACGAAGCACGGACCGAGATCGTCGTCACCGGATGGGACCCGCCCGGCCCCACGCGCCTGGTGGCCTTCGCGCCCAAGTTCCTGTTCGATGCCCTTCCGGGCGGGGGCGTAGTGTATTCGGATTCTTCGGCCTACGCCATCAAGATCGCCGATCCCGCGGGCAAGGTCGTCCGCATCCTGCGCCGGGCGCTTGAAGCCCGGCCGGTCAGCGACGACATTCACCGCGACTACCGGAAGAGACGGATCGATGCGGCCCACGTTGCGCTGAGCGAAGGGTTGGAGCGAAGTAGAGGGCTGGTCAGGGAAATGCTCGAGAACGCCGCGAGCGCACCACGGAGGCTTCGCGAGAGGCGGATCGGGGACATCATTGAGAACGTGCGGTTCTACCCGGAGATCCCGCTCGTTGACGACCTCAGGGCCACATGGAACGGGACGCTTTGGGTGCTGCGAACGCCGGAGGACGGCTATCCGTCCGAATCGGTGGGGCTCGGCCGTCTCGCGGGGAGTCGAGCCCCCATCGATGTCGTGACCTCGGACGGCCGCTATGTGGGCACCTTCCCCGCCCTCGTGGCCGCCATGCCCATCGCGTTCGGCCCCGACGGACTCGTGGCCTTCGTCGAGATCGACGAGTTCGATGTGCCGACGGTTATCGTGAAGAGGTTGCCCGATGAAGTGCGATAGGCTGGAGCGAGACCGGTAACGAGCTACCGCCCCCGCGCCCCCGCCCGCCGCCCCGCCCTGTCCAGCAGCACCACCGCCCCGACCCCAGCCACGAACATGGCCAGCACCGTCACCGTGTCGGGATCTCCCGCGACCGGCAGAGTCATGAAATCGCTCCCGTCGTCGCGCTGCTCCACAAAGGGCCACAGCTTCCTCAGCGACCCGACCATGAGCCCCACGAGCACGGCAAGGGTCGCCTCCCGCCACCGCGCGAAGAGGGCCTTCAGAATACGTGTGAACGTCAGCAGTCCGAAGGCCATGGCCGCCACCATGGTGATGACGACCACGGCGGCGCGGAGGTCACCCGCCAACGTCAGCGCGAGCGAGTGCAGGACGAAGTGATACAGGCCCAGCAACAGGAGCACGAACGACCCTGAAACGCCTGGCAGGACCATGGCGGATATCGCCAGGGCTCCACCCACGAAGACGTACACCAGGCTCGGGTCTCGGCCCCCGGTCAGCGCCTCCGGTTGCGTGACCGCGGCGATCTCCACAGGGCCGTCCCCCTCGCGGATCGAGGCTGCCGGCAGGTTCCCCGCAGCGCCCGCCATCCGCGCGACCACCTCAACCTCCAGCGATGCCGCGCCCGCCGCGACCACGTGCGACCGGAGCAGGCCGAATTCCACGGCTGGGCGGCCTCCTTCGCCGGGTGCCTCCAGCGTCAGGTTGCCCGGCGTGAGCCGGATTTCGCCGGCAACCGGTGCGGCGAACTCGATCGTCACCCATCCCCGGGCGTGACGGGTCGACGGCTCCGGCAGACCCGCGAACCAGGCGGTCATCAAAGCCGCTACGCACGCCAGAACCCAGCGCGACAGACTGCGCCGCCCGATCTGGCGCGCGGGAATCGCCACCGAGGCCATCACAAGGCCCAGGAACAGGCCCCGCATCTGTTCGGGGTGGCTGCTCAGCAGCGGAGGCAGAACCTGCGCGCCGGCAAGGATTGCCGGGACGATTCCGGCCACGACGGACCCGAGGAGCAGGATATGGCCGGCCTCGGTCCCCCCCGGTGCGTCGCGCAGGCGCGCGGGCTCCCTCAGTCCCTCTTTCAGCAACAGGCGGAACGAGCGCAGCCGAAGTCGGCGAAGCATCCCGGCGCCTATGCTCCCCACCGCATTGATCAGGCGCGGATAGATCCCCAGGATGAGCGCCACCGTACCACCCGAGACCCCGGGGATCACGTCCGCGAGCCCCATGCACACGCCCCGCAAGGAGTTTCCGAACCAATGTCTCATCGAGGCCTGTCCGCTTCGGGGCAGCCTCGCAGGGAGCGCACCCGTTCGATGAGGAGAATCCCGGTCGCCCGCCGAAGCATCCCCCACCCCATCAAGGCTGAAGCTTCCACCCTCGCACGTGATCGAGGCGGGGATAGCTGGTCAGATCCAGGTGCAGGGGCGTCACCGAGATGTACCCGTCGCGCACCGCCCGGAAGTCGCAGTCGGGCCCGCCGTTCCAATGCGGGTACCCTCCCCCGATCCAGTAGTACTCATTCCCCGAAGGATCCGGAGCCCGGGTAATGGCGTCCGAGTAGCGGCGCTTCCCGAGGTTTGTCACGCGTACGCCGCGGACCTCCGCAGGATCCATGGCCGGCAGGTTCACGTTGAGCAGTTCGTGAGCCGGGATCCCCTGCTTCAGGATCTGCGCCAGCAGCCGGCTGACCACCGGTTGCCACCCCTCCACCTCTTCGATCCCGCTCCCCACGTAGGAGAACGCGACCGCGGGAATGCCCAGGATGGTCGCCTCGATCGCGGCTGCCACAGTTCCGGAGTAGAGGACATCCTCTCCCATGTTGGGACCGTGGTTGATCCCCGAGACGCAAAGGTTTGGGCGCTGGTCGAGGAATTCCATCACCGCCAGGATCACGCAGTCGGTGGGGGTCCCGTCCACGATGGTGGTGCCGTCGGGGACCTTCCGCTTGCGAAGTGGCCGGTGCAGCGTCAGGGAGTTGCTCGCGGCGCTCCGTTCACGGTCCGGCGCCACGATGTCGACCGGGCCGATGGCGTGGGCGGCTTCGGCGAGGACCCGGATACCCGGCGACAGGTAGCCGTCGTCGTTGGTGCAGAGTATGCGCAAGAGATTCCTTTGCAGTTCGTCAGCCGGTGGGAAGAGTGAGCACTTCGCGCAGGGAGGCGAGCTCTTCCCCGATCGATTGCAGAACGGCTGGGTCCGTGTGCATCTTCCGCGCCTCGTCCGCCCTTCCTCCCCTCCGCATCCCCTTGAGTTCCCGCTTGGCGCCCTCCACGGTGAAACGCTTCTCGTAAAGCAGGTGCTTCACCAGCAGGACGGTCTCGATATCCCGCATGCGGTACACCCGGCTGCCGCCACGGTTCTTGTTCGGCGAGATCATGTCGAACTGCGATTCCCAGTACCGGAGCACATGGGCCTTGAGTCCCGTGAGGGCGCTGACCTCACCGATCGAGTAGTAGGTCTTGCGAGCGATCGGCGGCTCCAAGGTGGTCAGTTCCTTTCCCCGGCGGCACGCGTGCCCGGGTGTTCCGAAGTGGGTTCACGGGTCATCAGACGATCCAGGGCCTCCATCGGGTCGAGACCCTCGGCTATGATTCTAAACACCTCGGACGAAACGGGCATCTCCACGCCGATCCTCTGGGCAAGAAAATGCACGGCACGCACCGTGGCTACGCCCTCCGCGACCGTCCGGGCCTCGCCCATGATCTCCTCCATGGTGCGGCCCCGGCCCAACATCACCCCCACCGTCCGGTTCCGGCTCAGTCCCCCCGTGCACGTCAGAACCAGGTCCCCCATTCCGGCGAGCCCGGCGAAGGTGGCGGGTTGGGCCCCGAGCGCCATCCCCAGCCGGCTCATCTCCGCCAGACCGCGGGTCATGAGCGCGGCCACGGCGTTGTGGCCGAGCTCGAGGCCGGCGGCGACACCGGCCGCCAGCGCGATCACGTTCTTGAGGGCGCCGCCCAGCTCGACGCCCACCACGTCCCGGTTGGTGTAGACGCGGAAGCGATCCGTCTGAAAGAGAGACTGGGCATGCAGACGGGCCTGACGATCATGGCTGGCCACCACCACGGCGGTCGGCGCACCCGCGACCACCTCAAGCGCAAAGCTCGGCCCCGACAGGACGCACAGTCGCTCCGCCTGCTCGCGCGGCAGGGCCTCGGCGAAGATCTCGTCCATGCGGCGCAGTGTGGCCACCTCGATCCCCTTGGAAGCCGAGACCATCAACGCCCCCGGTGGGATGAGGGGACCTGCCTCGGCCAGCAGCGCGGCCGAGTACTGCACCGGACAGACCCACACGACCACCCCCGCATCCTCCAGGGCCGCCACCAGCGAGTTCGTGACCGCAAGGCCGGGATTCAGGCGAGCGCCTTCCAGGTAGAGGGTGTTCTCGCCGGTGGCGTTGACCGCTTCCACAACCTCCGGTTCGCGTGCCCACATCCGCACCTCGGCGCCAGTGTCGGCCAGCAGGTTGGCCAGCGCGGTGCCCCACGCGCCCGCACCGATGACCGTCACCCTGTCCGGAGTCCTTGCAGTCACTCGACCGCACCGTCCCGGCCGAAGTTCGCGTCAATGCGCGGCTCCTCTCCGGCCAGCAGCCGCCTGATGTTGAAGCGGTGCGCCCACACGACGAAGACCGCGATGAACCCGAGGAACGCCTTGCTCCACACCCCCAGGCCCGGGATGAAGAGCCCGGCCACTCCCACGGTCACCGCGGCGACCATCGAGGCCACCGACACCATGCGCGTGACCACCAGCACCACCACCCAGGCCCCCGCCCCCGCAACCACCGCCACCGGTGCCACCGCACCAAGCACGCCCGCGCTGGTCGCGACCCCCTTCCCTCCGCGGAAACCGACCCAGAACGAGAACACATGTCCCACGATCGCCGCCGCGCCGTAGACCACGGTCCACCACACGGCGGTCTGGTCGTCGAGGCCGGGAAACCACCATACCGGCGCGAAGCCCTTGAAGATGTCGACCACGAACACCGACACCGCCGCCCGCCACCCCAGCACCCGCAGCGCGTTGGTCGCCCCGAGGTTGCAACTGCCCAGGGTTCGCAGGTCCTTGCCGTAGAGGAAGCGGCCGATCCAGTACGCGGATGGGGTCGCCCCCGCGACATACGCCGCCAGCACGAATAAGGGTGCGTTCGTCAAGGTCTCCCCCGTATCGTCGAGCCCCGCGGGCGTCGGGAGCCCGTACTTGCGAACGAGGTTACCACAACCGCCAGAGGGAAGCCAGATCGGCCGGCGGCGCTCATTCGCCGCTCTTGCGCAGCCTGATCCTCAGCGGCACGCCGCTGAAGTCCCATGCATTCCTGAGCGAGTTGGCGATGTAGCGGTGGTAGTGCGTCGGGATCGCGTCCGGGAAGTTCGTGAAGACGATGAATGTGGGGGGTACGGTCCGGGCCTGGGTTGCGTACTTGAGCCTGACGGGCCGCCCCCGGAAGTGCGGGGGCGGCTGGCGCCGCACCAGCGCCTCCACGGCGTCGTTGACTTCCGGAGTGCCGATTCGGTGGCGCCGGCGCCGCGCGACCTCGCACACCAGGTCGAGCGTCTTGCGGATTCTGAGCCCCGTCAGGGCGGACGCGAAAAGGAAGGGAACGTGGCGCAGGAAAGGCGCTCGCTTCCCTGCTTCGCCCGAAAACGCCGCCGCCGTGCCCGTGTCCTTGGCCACCAGGTCCCACTTGTTGCACACCATCACCACCCCGCACCCCGCCTCCCACGCCGTCTCCGCCACCTTGATGTCCTGGACGTGCAGTCCCTCGGCGCTGTCCACCACGACCAGACAGACGTCCGCTGCGCGCACCACCCGCGCCGTGCGCAGACTGCTGTAGTACTCCACCGAGTCCTTCATGCGCGCGTGCCGGCGCAGCCCCGCCGTGTCGATGAAGGTGAGGTTGCGCCCGTGGTACCTCATGGTGAGGTCAACGGGGTCGCGGGTTGTCCCGGGCACCTCGCTCACGAGGACGCGATCTTCACCGAAGAGCCGGTTCACCAGGGAGGACTTGCCGGCGTTGGGCTTTCCGATGACCGCAATCCGGATGTCCGTGGGCGTGGGGTCTTCCGTTTCGGCCGACAGGAGCGGGACAACCGCGTCGAAGAGGTCGCCGAAACCCCTTCCCGAGACCGAGCTGACGGGGTAGGGCTCGCCCATGCCCATCTCCCAGAAATCGAGGTGGGAGCGCTCGTCCGGGAGGTTGTCGACCTTGTTGACCGCCAGCAGCACGGGTTTGGCCGTCTTGCGCAGCACCTCCGCCAGCTTCTGGTCGAGCGGATGGACCCCGGTCTTGGAGTCCACCAGGAAGAGCACCACGTCCGCCTCCTGCACCGCGATCATCGCCTGTTCACGGATCAGGCGGTCGATCGTCCGGTCGGAGCCCTCCACCACACCCCCGGTGTCCACCAGGAAGAAGTCCCGTCCCGCCCAGTCCGCTACCTCGAAGTTCCGGTCGCGCGTCACGCCCGGCGCATCGTCGACGATCGCCACGCGGCGCCCGATGGCCCGGTTGAAGAAGGTCGACTTCCCCACATTCGGCCTCCCCACCACAGCCACGACCGGAAGGCTCATGGGGTCACGGGGGTCAGCGCCTCGACGAGATCATGTCCCGTTCGCACGACTGCGGGGGCGAGGCGCTCCTCCACCTCCGACAGGGTGACTCCGTCGATGAACACGCGGTCGCCGTTGAGGGCTTCGCCCGGCAGCAGCACCAGGTCCCCCCGGCGGCCCTCGCCCACGGCGTCGAGAATGTCGGCTCCCGCCAGCAGCCCCGCGATGGTCACCGACGGACCGAAGTAGCGATTGCGAACCGCCATGACCTCCACCGCGCAGTCCATCCGACCCGACGCCGCCGGCGCCATCTCCTCGAAGAACGGCCTCATCGAGGCGCCCGTCACGACCCGGACCCGGTCCACGCCGGGCAGCGGCGCGAGCCGGTCCCTCTCCCCCGCGAACCCGTCCAGGAGCGCGCGCACCGCCCCCACGCCGTTCTCGCGCAGCGTCCAGTCGTCGTAGTAGGCCGCCTCCGGAACGTCCCGCCCGGCGATCAGGAAGAGCTCGTCGGCGGCGTAGCACCAGTGCTGTCCCCGTTCCCGCCCCGCCCGCTCCCGAATCGCCTCCGTTTGGCGCAGCGCCGCCGCCGCCTCGTCGCGGCGCAGCGGTCGAACCGGACGCTCCAGGTTGTACCGGGTCAGGCCCACCGGCACCACCGACAGGGTGAGCACCCCCGGACCGAGGGCGTAGAGGTCCCGAATGGTGCGGTCCAGCTCCCCGCCGTCGTTCCAGTCGGGGCACAGCACCACCTGGGTGTGCACCTCCAGTCCCCCCGCGAGCAATTCCCGCAGCTGCTCCACGATCAGACCCGCGCGCTCGTTCTTGAGAAGGCGAATCCTCACTTCGGGATCGGTCGCGTGAACGCTCACATAGAGCGGCGAGATGCGCTGTTCGACGAGGCGGCGCAGTCCTCGCAGTCCCAGATTGGTGAGCGTGACGTAGCTGCCGTAGGTGAACGAGAGGCGGAAGTCGTCGTCACGCAGCCACAGGGGGTCGCGCGCGTCCGGGGGGTTGCCGTCGATGAAGCAGAACACGCACTCGTTCGCGCATTCGCGGATCTTGTCCCGCGCGGGCACGATGCCCAGGGACTCGGACGGGTTCCTCGCGATTTCGTACACCACGCGGTCGCCATCCGGCCCCACGGCTTCCAGCTCGATCTCTTCCTCCGCGGTGCGGAACATGAAGTCGAGACTGTCCCTTACCCGCTCCCCGTTGACCGTCAGGATCCGGGTGCCGATGCGAAGCTCCAGGGCTTCCGCGATCGACCCCTGTCCGATCTCACCGATTCGTACCAAGGTTCCGCGCCTCCCGCGCGTAGCAGGAAGCGAGTCTTCCCTGCCGGTTCAGCCGCGCCCTGCCCCCGCGGATCAGCGGTGGCGCGCGAGCATCTCCTGGAAGACAAGGGTGTTGCGCACCGGCTCCCAGGTCTGGCGCGTAGACAGCGAGTTCACCGTAACCAGCGTGGAGCTGGAGATCAGCGGCTCAAGAAGCTCCACCGCTCTCTCCACCTCTCCCAGCTCCGCGTAGGTCTGAGCCCATCGGCGCTGTACCCCCGGGCGTTCGTCGTCGCTCACCGGCATGGACATGGCCTTGGCCAGCGCGGCGCGTGCGTCGGCGGTGCGCCCCGCGCGGGCCAGGTTGCGCGCGTACTGCCCCTGCCAGTTGGCCTGCGCGTCCGGATTATTCGGGAACTCAAGCGGGTTGCGGTCCCAGGCAGCGACCAGCTCCCCCCACAGGGTCCGCGACTCGTGCAGGCGCCCCGCCACCCGGTGCACCCAGGCCTTCTCGGCCAGACAGGCGCAACGATACAGCGAGTCGGGGTGGTTGGCGTCGAAGCTCAGGATCATCTCGTCGAATTCGCCTCCCTGCAACAGGGCCGGGAAGTTGTTGGTCACGGATGCGATCTGCTGGGGCGTCATGGAGTGGGTCTTCAGCCCCCGCCGAAAGGCCCGCTGCATGCCGTTCGCGCCCTTTCCGGATGCCAGTGCCTGGAAGATCATCTCCTGGACCCAGGTATCCTCGACCTGTTCAAGCGCCGTGGTGGCGCGCCCGAGCAAATCGTCGGCGGTGTCGAAGTCCCCGAGCAGCCGGGCGGCGGACGCGCCCCGGAGGAGGATGTCAAGCTGCGCGGAACCCTCGGCCGCCTCGATCCGGCGCATGAGTTCCTCGTTGGGGGTCTGTCCCGTCGCCGGCGAACCGGCTGCGAACAGGACAGCCATGAGAACCAGTGCTGAAGACCGCATGAGCCACCTCCCGGTGAAGATGAGGGAACGAGCCCCTGACTTGCTGTATCGCTGTAACTTGGCCGCTTCGGATTATAAAGATTGACGGGTGCGCGTGCCAGACTTGGACCACCTGTTGCGACACCGATCATCCACGCCCGGCGGCTCCGGACGGGCGAACAAGCGGGAGACGGGACTCGAACCCGCGACCCTCAGCTTGGGAAGCTGATGCTCTACCACCTGAGCTACTCCCGCGAGCAGTCCGCCGTACCGTGCCCAACGACGGAGGTTTCCCGAGTCCCGGTTCCCGGCCCGCCACGAACCGTGGACCCCGAATCCCTCCGTCGAGACGTCCGCTACCCCCTTGGTGGGATCACCTGGAAGTAGTAGCCAACCACCTCCTGATCGCTGACCAGGTCGAGCTGAAACGTCGAGGTTTCGCCCGGTGCCGGGGCCTCCACCCGTTGAGTGGCCGTACCCACCGTGGCACCGTCATCTCCACTGAAATGCACCCGGATCGTCACCGAGGTGCCGGCCTCCAGACTCTTGTTGGTGAAGTCCCCCGCGACCGAGCCTCCCCCGTCAACCCCAGTGGTCAAAATGGGGTTGCCGATGCTGAATGCCAGGTTCTGCATGTCCTGGAGGTAGCCCGCTGCTTCCTGGCCCTTGTCGGTCCCCGCCAGGCAACGCGCCGCGATCTGGTAGTTGTCCAGGTGGTACGGGTCGAGATCCAAAAGCGCCAATGCGGCGGGCACACAGGGCTCGAAGTCGTCCGCGAAGTTGAGCGTGTAGGCCAGCATGAAGGCGGCTTCGCGGTGCTGGGGCGACACCTCCAACGTCTTTGCAAACGCCTCGGCGGCCCGCTCCAGATTGTCGCTGTTGTACAGCCCCGCTCCGATGTTGTAGTACCTCCCCGCGCCAAGCGCTTCACCGGAGAGGAGGTTGTCGTAGATTGCCTCGGCGGAATCGGGCATTCCGGCCTCGACCAGGACGGCAGCCCGGTTTGCCAGGATCTCGATGTCGTCCGGATTGGATTCCAGGTACACGGCCAGATCGCTCGCGGCTTCAGCGAACCGTTCCTGCCCGGCCAGGAGAACCGTCCGGTTGATGACCACGTTCCTTTCGTAGTCCTGCCACTCATCGCCCAGCACGCTGTCAGTTCGCATCATCTCGATGGTGGCGGAATCCCGGAGCACTTCGAGGGCAGCCTCGTAGGCGTCAATTGCGTCGTCCATCCGCTCGAAGTCAGGGTAGACGGATGCCAGGTTGATCAGTGCCTGGGGGTATCGCCCGCCGTAGATGACCTCGGCTGCCTCCCACAGTTCGATACTCTGCGCCATGTTGCCCGCGTCCATCGACTCGCTGGCCACGTTGAATGCCACCCTCCACGCCTGATTGCGCAGAAACTCGATATCGGGCTCGTAGGGGGGATGCAGTTCCAAGGCCTTGTTGAACAGGGTGTCCGCGGCTACGTAGTCCTGCAGGCCCACCTGTGCCCGGGCCGCCTGATAGTAGCCGATGGCATTCATGGGTTCTTCCGAAATCGAACTCATGGCGGCGTCGAGGGCGTCCTGGAAACGCTCGGCGGCACCCAGCTCGGCCTGCGTCAGGAAGAGCTCTGCGCTGCGGGTGTAGTCGTTGTCCCTGAGTCCTTCTCCGCCTCCTCCTCCGCCGGCGGGGCCACCGCTGGACGCGCAACCGGCAAGCATGAGGGCACCCGTGGCCAACAGCATGGGTACGTACCGCGATCTGTTCACATCCATCCTCCTGAAGTCGTTCAATCTTGCCCCGTTTTCCCCAACCGGACAAAACGGGAATCGTCCACTCGGAGTAACATACGCAGTAACATAGGGTTCGTTGCGGGACCGGCCAAGTGTACCACCCCCCCGCCGCCACCCTCCCCAATGTCACCGGGGCCGCGAATTCAGGTAGGTCAGTACCTTCACGCCCATCGCTTCGCTGAAGCCGGGAATGCGGCCGATGTCGGCGGCGGTGGCCTCCTTCACGCCGCGCAGCGAACCGAATCGCGACAGCAGCGCCTGCTGCCGCCTGGGTCCGATTCCGGGAATGTCGCCCAATGCGGATCGCACGGTGCGGCGCGAGCGCAACTTGCGGTTGTAGCGCACGGCGAACCGGTGCGCCTCGTCGCGGACCCGTTGCAAGAGGTGCAGGGAGCGCGCGGTGCGGGGCATGCGGAGACCTTCCGTTCGCCCCGGCAGAAACACCTCTTCCCGCTTCTTGGCCAGCGCCGCGACCGCGACCTGATCCAGCCCGACGGCCGCCAACGCCTCGCGTGCGGCCCCCAACTGCCCCACACCCCCGTCGATCAGCACGAGGTCGGGCAGCGGCCCTTCCTCGCTCAGCTTGCGCCGGAAGTACCTCCCGACGGCCTCCTCCATGGAGCGGTAGTCGTCGTTGCCGAAGTCCCCCCTGATCTTCATGTGCCGGTACCGGGACCTGCACGGCTCCCCGTTCTCGAAGAGGATCGCGCTGGCCACCGCCTCCGCGCCCTGGGTGTGCGAGATGTCGAAGCACACGATCAGCCGCGGGACGACCTTGAGTCCGAGACGGTCCTGCAGTTCGTACAGAACTTCATCGGTGTGGGGCCGGGCGATCTCGCCCGTTCTCACCTGTTCCGACAGCGAGTGGCGCGCGTTGGTGACGGCGAGCTCGACCAGTCTCACCTTCGCACCCCTCTGGGGAACCCGCACCGCCACCCTTCGGGCCGCCCGGTCACCCAGAATCTTCTCCAGCAGGGGACGGTCCGCGAAGTCGGCGGGGAGCAGAACCTCGCGGGGCAGGTCATCGGTCGCCTCCCTTCCGCGCGACAGGTAGGCGTGCGACACCGCCCGCGCTACGATCTCCGTATCCGTTTCGCCTTCGACCCCGGTCATGGCGAGCGCGTCCCGGCCCATCAGAACTCCGCCCCGGATCTGCAGCGTGACCACCGCGGCCAAATGGCCATCGCGCGCGATGCCCACGACGTCCTGGTCGCCGCCACCGACCACATGCACCCGTTGCCGACGCGCAATCCCGTCCAGCCCGGAGAGGACGTCACGCAGTAGGGCCGCTCTCTCGAAGTCCAATTCAGAAGATGCCTTATGCATTTCTTCCTCAACTTCTGCTTGAACTGCTGCCACATCGCCCCCGAGGATGCGCAGGAGGCGGTCGATCATGACGCCATAGTCCTCCTCCGACTGGAGCCCGACGCATGGGGCGGCGCACCGGCCGATGTGATGGTCGAGGCACGGCCGCGAGGGAGCTTCGCGCGGCAGGTCGTAGCGGCAAGAGCGCACGCCGTGGGTCCGCTTGACCAGATCGAGTGCGCGGCGGACGCGGCCCACGGAGACGAAGGGGCCGAAGTAGCGGGAACCGTCTTCACGGACACGCCGTGTCACAAACGCGCGCGGGAACGGCTCGTTGACGGTCACCTTGACATAAGGGTACTTCTTGTCGTCGCGCAGCTGGATGTTGAAGCGCGGCTGGTGCTCCTTGATGAGGTTGGCCTCCAGGATGAGCGCCTCCTCCTCCGAAGCCACGACCAGTGTCTCCACGGTCGTGGTCGCGCGGGCCAGTTCGCGTGTCTTGATGCCCACGCCGCGGCCGCCGGCGAGGTACGAGCGCACGCGGACGCGCAGGGACTTGGCCTTCCCGACGTAGAGGACTTCTCCCCTTCCTCCGTGGAACAGATAGACGCCGGGCTCGGCCGAGAGACGTCCCACGGACTCCGCGTTGAAGGGGATGCCGCGGGTCACCGCCGCCGCCCTCGCTGGTAGAGTTGTTGCAGCCTTGCGGGCGAGACTCCCAGCGCGTGCGCGACCCACAGATAGGTGATCGCGACGGGCAGGATCGTGGCCGCCGCGGCGAGGGCCGGCTGCACCGATGGAAGCAGCAGCCTGGGCACCAGTCCCACCGCCGTCGCCACCAGGGCCGCCAGCAGACAACGCGCAATACGGGAACCGCCGAGCGACATCCCGGAGAGTTGCCCGGCCAGACTTCGCCTCAGTAGCGAAAACTCCAGCCAGGCGCCCGCCGAGGCGCCGACCGCCAACCCCGCCGCCCCCAGCCCCAGTTCGCCCACAGTCAGGCGATCCAGCGGAAACATGAGCGCCACCCCAACCACCGCCGAGACCACGATCCGCGCATAGGCGATGCGGGCGGGTGTACGGGTGTTCCCGAGCGCATAGAAGGCCGAGGAAAGGACACGGGACGTCCCCGACGCGGGCAGGCCGAGGGCATACGCGGCCAGCACCACCCCGGCGGCGATCGCGTCCGCCTCCGCGAAGGCTCCGCCGGTACGGAAGATGGCCATGACCTCGTCGCGGAAGACGAGGTAGCCGGCGGTGATCGGAATCAGCCAGAAGAGCACCGTCCCCACCGCGCGTTCCGCCCGTTCCCGCACCGCCTTCACCCCCGCGGCGCGGTCCCGGGACATTTCGGGCAGTTCGGCGGCCGCGACCGACATGCCGAAGAGCGAGACCGGGAGCAGGTACAGCATCTGTGCATAGCCCAGCACCCCGACGGCTCCGGGGAGCAGGCGCGACGCCAGGTTCGTATCGACGAGCGCGCTCAGGTTGACCGCTCCCCGCGCGGCCATGACCGGCACGAAATTCGTCACGATCTCGCGCACCCCGGTGACCCGGGTGCTGATCGAGGGCGCGACATGTTTCAGGAAGCGAAAGAGGAACGGAAGCTGGAAGAGGAGTTGCAGGACGCCGCCCGCCAGCGCGCCCCAGGCCATGGCGAAGATTAGGTCCGCGCCGAAGACCCCCCGCCCCGCCGCCGCCACCACGGCCACGATCATGGCCAGGTTCCAGAGCGCGGGAGCCACGTAGGACACGAAGAAGCGCCGGTGGCTGTTGAGGATGCCCAGCGCCCACGCCGAGACCACGAGCACGCCCGCCGTGGGGAACAGCAGCCGCAGGAGCGAGACCAGGATGTCGGCTCGTCCGTCGCCGGCAAAGCCCGGGGCGATCAGCGCTGTAAGCCATGGGGCCGCCCATGCGCCCAGCGCCGCCAGCACCCCCGCCACCGTGGCTAGCAGTCCCAGCACCGCCCCCGCCGCCCGTCCCGCCTCCTCTTCACGCCCCTCTTCCAGCAACCGGACGTACACGGGGATGAACGAAGCGCTCAGCGTCCCCTCGCCCAGGAGGTTCTGCAGGACGTTCGGGATCCGGAGCGCCGCCCGCCATGCGTCCGCGAGCGCCCCGGTCCCGAAGTGGTGGGCGAAGACGATCTCGCGGGCGAACCCGAAGATCCGGCTGACGAGAATGCCCGCTGCTACGCTGGAAGCCGCCAAGGGGCGCTAATCCGGGTCGGACGCCCCGGTTCCGCCGCCGGGTGGAAGTGCATCGGGATCGGAGTGCTCGGCAAGCAGCTTCTGGAGGAACTGGCTTTCGTCCTCGAGGCGGCCCACTTCCTTCCCCAGACGCTCCAACTCGCTCTCCAGATACACGAGACGGTCATGCGACCCGCTGTCGCCCAGCGCCCGTTTCCCGCGCTCCAGCCGCCTGGCGATCGCCTTGCCCACGTCCGAATCGAGCACGATCGCGAGGATCGGGATGAGAAGCACCAATATCACGATCAATGGAACCATGAGTTCTAAGCTACGCTGTCCGTGCCCGGAGTGGCAAAGTCCCCTCCTGCTCGGGCCGGGTCGATCCGGGTACCGATGTGGCGGTACGCAAGGGCGGGGAATTCCGGTCCATACCTCATCAGGTACTGCAGGGGGCACAGGATCCGGTCCTGGAGCTTTCCCCCCGGCCACAGGTTGACCTGGGCCTTGGCAATCTGGGCGCGGGTCGTTTCGGCGTTTCGCTTGACCGCCCGAACGATCTTCTTCTCAAGGGCTCCGAGCGCGGCCAGACCGGTGTTCCTCGCCTTCATGACGGCACCGCGCAGTGCCGGGTCGACGGTAGCCGCGGCGTCGGCCAGTTCGCCGCCCATCGACTCCACGGCCCCGCGCCAGCGCACGGTCGCGTCCCGCACCTCCTCGGGCAGCCGGTCGCGTGCGAAGCGGCTCAGGAGCGCCTCCAGGTCGCGCACGTCGTCGGTTGCGAGTCCGAACTTCTCCAGGACCTTCCGTACCTTGTTCTCCACCGCCAGAAGCGACCCGCGCGGCGCCACGACTGGCATGTCGGTCCCGTGGCGGCGGAACAGTCCGCCGAGCTGCGCGAAATACGCCAGTTCACCTGGTCCGCCGGCGTAGGCCAGCGTCGGGAACAGAAAGCTCTCGACCACCGGGCGGAGAAGCACGTTGGGGGAGACGGAACCGGGATCGTCATCGATGAGGTCGAGGACACGGCGCCGCGAAAGCTCCCCGCGTGATCGCCTGAGCAGGAATCCGCCGTCCGTCCTCTGCAACCGTTCACGACCGTGGTGCAGGTCGACGAAGAGATTGGCGGCACCAGGGATCAACGGCACCTGCAGTCCGTAGCCGTGGTCCTGCAGGGCATCGGCGGTCTCCGCCAGTATTCTCTCGCTGGCCACCGGGTCTTCCGCCTCTGCCCGGAAGACCGGTTTGCAAGCCTCCTTGAGCGCCGGGTCCCCCGCATCGACGAGACCGATGGGCGTTTCCCGCAAGAGCTCCGCCATCCAGCCGCGGAAAGCCGAGGCCATCGTGGCCTGCGGCTGGTAGGCTTCGCGGAGCCGCGCCATGTACCGCGCGTGGAAGTCGTTCGGGGGGAATGCGTGCGCGAGCCGGTCCAGGGCTTCCTCGACGGCGGCGCCCAGCGGCGTACGCCCCAGGGGGCGCCGGGGTCCCTCGGCCGCGGGGCCCAGCGTCAGGCGCACGAGCCGGTTGGATCCGTCCACGACAAACGTATGGTTCGCTTCCTCCCAGTCGTGGTCGTCCGCGGCGACCCAGAAGAGGGGCATGACGGGCCGGGCCAGGAGAACCTCCAGCTCTGCCGCGAGCCCGGTGGCGGTGAGTGCCTTGTACAGGCTGTACAGGGGGCCCCCGAAAAGTCCGGGCTGCTGCCCGGTGGTGACAAAATACCCGTTCTCGGCCACGACCCGGCGGAGCAACTCCCTCCCTTCAGCTCCCACCGGCCGCACGACCCGTTCGGCGGTGGTGAATGTGTGGCTACTCCGTGCCAGGTCCAGTTTCTCCGCCTTGCGGCGGTAGGTTTCGGCCCGGTACGGCGAACCGGGGTAGAAGTGGCTCGCGGCTCCCGCCCCGGCGAGGTAGTCCTTCGTCAGGCGCGATCCGCCAAGTGGCTGGGGCAGCAGCTTCATCGGGCAAGCACGATGTAGCGGGGCGACCCGGGGGCGTAGGGTGAGCAGTCGTATCCGCCGAAGGTGGGGCCCGGAGTCAACCCCGCGCTTGCCAGCATGGAATTGAGGTCCTCGGGCCGGTACAGACGCACGCGCTCCACGAACTCCCGTGCCGGCGCATCGCCCCGGGCCACGATGCGGATGCGCTTCTCGATGATCCGTCCGCCGTCGGCAAGGCGCCGCTCCTGGACCACCTGCATCCCAGATACCGTGCGGCGGTCCTCCGTCTTCAAGTGCGCCACGACCTCGGCGGCGTTCAGAAAGTCGAGCAGATACCAGCCGCCGGGTCCGAGCAGCCTTCGTGCTTCCCGGAGCGCCCCGAGGTCGTCGTCCTCGTGCTCGAAGTAGCCGAACGAGGTGAAATAGGACGTCACCACGTCGAAGCTGGCGGCCCGAAACGGGAGGCGTCGCATGTCGGCTTGCACCAGCGCGCAATCGGGGATCGCGGCCCGGGCGGCCTCGAGCATGCTCGGCGACAGGTCCAGTCCCGTGGCGCGGTAGCCGATGCGGTGCATCTCCGCCAGGTGCCGGCCCGGCCCGCACCCCACGTCCAGAATCCGGGTGCCCGGACCCAGACCGGTCGCGTCGCGCAGAAGTCTGACGGCACGCCGCCCCTCGGCACGATCGCGATGCGGGTACAGCGCCAGGTACTCGCTGCCGAACCAGTCGCGAAACCAGGGGTTGCGGCTCACTTGGGTCTCACCGTGATCCCTTGTGGTAGGGTTGGTTTCCGAGGATCGTCCCCGCCCGATAGAACTGTTCCGCCAGCACAAGCCGGGCGAAGTCATGAGGAAGGGTGACGGAGGACAGGGAAAGACGCAGCCCGCACTCGTCCTTCAGGCCGGGGTCGAGCCCGAAGGCTCCACCGACGAGGAAGTGGACACCTTTAGCCGGGGTCCGCGCAACCCCTTCCAGCCACCGGGCCAGCTCCGGCGACGTGAACCGCCGGCCCTCGCGCGTCACGGCGACACGGTCGAAGCCCGGGCGCAGGCGGGCCCTGATGTTGGCCGCTTCCCTGCGCATGACCTCGGCGGCCGCCTTGCCGCGTGCCTGTCGCACCTCGGCAACCTCCATCCGCCAGTACCGCGCCGCCCGCGCCTCGTATTCGCCGATCGCCGGGCCGAGCAACCCGGCCTTGCCGACCACCACAACCGAGATCTTCACAGCCTCTCCGCCACGCCTTCCAGAGCCGTGAGGAGCGTCCCCCGGGGTTCTCCCACCACGCGAAGCCCCACCGCCACGGCGTGCTCGGCCAGTTCGCGATGGCGGACCAGCTTGACGGCGTCCTTGTCCGTACAGACGATGGTCCGGCCGTTGCGGCGGCCAAGCAGCGCGGCCACGTCCTCACCCGTGTATTCGTGGTGGTCCGGGTAGGAGACCAGCTCGACCTTCGCCCCGGGCAGAAGCCGGCCGAGACCGGCGGCGAATGCGCGGGGGCGGGCGATGGAACAGACCGCCAATACGTCTTCGCGAGGCGCGTTCGCCGGGCCTCCGGCCAGATCGCTCCAATCACCCATGGTCATCTCCACTTGCAGAACCGGCACTCCGGGCGCCACCCGCGCCAATCTCTCTCTCCAGGCCTGCACCGTGCCGAGGTCGGCGGTGCGGCGGGTCAGTAGCACGTGGGTGGCGCGCCGGGCCGCGGCAAGAGGTTCGCGATAGGGTCCACGCGGGAGCATCCGCACCCGCCACGGATCTTCGGTGGCCACCAGGAGGATGTCCAGCGTCCGCGCCAGACGGCGGTGCTGGAACCCATCGTCCACAAGGGCGAGCCGGTATCCCGCCTCCCCCGCCGCCCGCACCCCCTCACGCCGGTCCACACCCACGAACAACGCCTCCTCTCCAAACCACCGCCGATACAGCGCCACCTCGTCGCTCCCATAGCCCCGCACCACCACGGCCACCCGCACACCCCTCTGCCGGAACCAGTCCCCAAGCCATCGTAAGACAGGTGTCTTACCAGTCCCTCCAACGGTCAGGTTCCCGACCGAGACGACCGGGATCGGGGGGACAGGCCGTCGTTTGCGGTCGTACCAGCGGCTCCGTACCGCGACGGCGGCCCGGAAGGCCAGCTCCGCGGGCCCCAGCGCCGAACCGAGCAGCCGGGCCGCGAGCCGCGGCTCGTCGCCGGTCCAGAGTTCGCTCACCAGGCCGCGCAGCCGCCCCGCCATCAGTTGCCCACACCGTCTTCGGCTTCGCGCAGCATCTCCTCCACGAGATCCACCACCCGCGCGGAGGCGCCGGGCGAACCCAGCGCGTCACGGATCGTCCGCAACCCCGCAACCATGGTCTCGCGTTCGGCGGACGATCTGTCCAGAAGGGGCTCCAGGGCGTCGGCCACCGCGGGGGGCGACATGTCCCCCTGGACGAACTCGGGTACGACCCGGTCGCCCGCGACCAGATTGGCAAGGGTGACATGAGGAATCCGAACAAGGCGCCGGGCCAGCAGGAACGTAACCGGATGGGTGATGTAGGCGACCGCGAAGGGCATTTCGGCCAGGGCGGCTTCCAGCGTGCTGGTGCCCGACTTCACCAGCCCCGCGGTGGCGAGCGCTCTGAGCGAGTGGGCGTCTTCGGTCGTGGGAAAAGGAAACGGCTGGTACGCGGAGCCCGCCAGCGAGGGGACCCTGCTCACGACAACCTCAAGGCCCGGCACGCGTCGCTGAAGCTCGTGAGCCGTCGCGGTGAAGGGGCCGGCGTGGCGTCGCAACTCCTGCTCGCGGGATCCCGGGAAGAGCGCCAGGACCGGCCTCTCCGGCTCGATGCCGAGACTGCGGGCCAGCGATTCGGGGTGCGCGCGGACTTCTTCATCCAGCAACGGGTGGCCCACGAAACGGGCACGCCCTCCATGCGCCCGGTAGAGGGGTGCCTCGAACGGAAGGATGACGGCGATCCGGTTCGCCAGCCGGGACAGCCGCTCGGCCCGCCCCGCCTTCCACGCCCACACCTGCGGCCCGATATAGTACAGCACCGGAATCCCCAGCCTCGCCGCGCGTGCGGTGATCCTCAGATTGAGGCCGGGATAGTCGATCGGGATCACCAGGTCCGGCGGCTCCTCCCACAAGAGCCCCACCAGCCGTCTCTCGATTCGCAGGAAGAAGGGCAGCCTCCCAAGCACCTCCACGAAGCCCATCACGGCCAGCTCGTCGAGATTTGCGAGCAACCGCACCCCTGCCCCGGCCATGCCGCCACCACCCAGCCCGACCATCTCCACGCCAGGCCACCGGCGGCGGATTTCGCGGGCGACGCGCGCACCGTGGGCATCACCGGAGGCCTCGCCCGCCAGGATCATCACCTTGCGGAGGCGGGGAGTGCCGCCGGCCACCTGCTGGGGCACCAAGGGGCTACCCGGTCAGAAGGCGCGCCCGAGGTACCAGATGATGACGAGCACGACGGCGAAGAGGAGGAAGAGGCTGGTCGGGGACTTCCCCTTCTTCGCGTCTATCCACTCGCGCTTACGTTGACGCCGAACGCGTATGAGCGACATGGTCCTCGATCTGTTGTTCGATGGCCAGGGAGAGTTCAAGTGCACGCCGTCCATCCTCGCCGGTTACCGGCGGCGGCGCCAGACCCATGACGGCATCCCGGAAGGAAGCGACTTCCGCCACGAGGGGCTCCGTTCCGTCGCCCGGGACGGGGATCCGCTCCACGATGGAGGCCAATCCGGCCAGCGACGGCGCTCCGGCCGGGAGGGTTGGCCCGTCCAGCACCGACACTCCGTCTCTGAGCCGGTAGAACTCGCCGCGGCCAGCCGCCAGGTCCAGTGACAGGTAGCCCGAACGCTGCCACACCCTCAGTTTCCGGACCCGTGTGACCGAGACCCGGCTCGCGGTGAGGTTCGCGACGGCCCCGCCCTCGAAGGCCAGCCGGGCATTGGCGATGTCCACGTGCCGGGTGAGCACGGGGACCCCGGCGGCGGCCAAATCCGTCACGGGCCTGCCGACGAGACTGCAGAGAAGGTCAACGTCGTGGATCATGAGGTCGAGCACCACCGCGATGTCCAGCGAGCGGGGGGTGAAGGGCGCCAGCCGGTGGGATTCCACGAAGAGAGGCCGGTCCAGGTACGGCCGCGCCGCCACCAGGGCCGGGTTGAACCTCTCGACGTGCCCGACCTGCAGCACCACGCCCCTGCCCGCGGCCTCCGCGATCATTCGGTTCGCGGCGGCTATCCCGGGCGCTATCGGCTTTTCGACGAACACGTGGACGCGGGCGCGAATCGCCTCGATGGCGACGGCTTCGTGCGAGGTGGTGGGCACCGCCACCACCACCGCGTCGCTCACGTCGAGCAGATCCGCCAGCGACGACATCACCCGGACCCCGAGTTCGTCCCCCACGATCCGGCGGCGATCTCCGTCCGTGTCGAAGATGCCGGCGCACGTCACGCCGTCGAGGTCGCGCACCACCCGTGCGTGATGCTTTCCCAGCGCTCCCACTCCGACGACACCGACCGAGGGCCTCGGCGCCCGCGGTGCGACTTGCGGCTTATCCACGGACTTTCTAGAAGATGATGCCGCGTTCGCTGTTGCGAATGAAGTCGAGGAAATACCCCACCTCCGGACACATCAGCTCCGGATCTTCGGTGACCTTCCCCAGCGCCCGGGAGAGGTGCCATTGGGACTGGAAGAGAACCCGGTAGGTCCGCTTGAGTCGCCGGCGCACGTCGGGGGAGAAACCGTGCCGGTCCAGTCCCACCGTGTTGAGCCCGTAAAGCTTGGGCGAGGGATTGCCCGTGGCCCTGCAAAACGGGGGCACGTCCCGGTTGA
Source organism: Longimicrobiales bacterium (assembly GCA_951828585.1). Taxonomy (GTDB): domain Bacteria; phylum Gemmatimonadota; class Gemmatimonadetes; order Longimicrobiales; family Gaopeijiaceae; genus Bin94. The sequence continues at coordinate 3,654,752 of OX639991.1, read as the reverse complement.
TCCTGGACCCGCCGCCGACGAAGGCGTGAGCCCCGATGCGAACGAACTGGTGAATGGCGACCAGGCCGCTCACATTGGCCCAGTCCTCGATCGTGACGTGTCCCGCCATGTTCGTGGCGTTGGAGATGATCACGTGGTTGCCGATTTCGCAGTCGTGGGCGATGTGGCAGTAGGCCATGAGCAGGCAGTCCGAGCCCACCGTGGTGCGACCCGCCGCGGCCGTACCACGGTTGAGCGTCGCAAACTCGCGGATGAGCGTGCGGTCTCCGATTTCCAGGTGGGTCTTCTCGCCTTCGTACTTCAGGTCCTGCGGATCGGTGCCCAGTACGGCCCCGTTGGCTATCCGGCAGCTGACCCCGACCGTGGTGTCCTTTTCGACCAGTACCCGTGGCCCCACGTGCGAATTCGCCCCGATCCTCACGCCGGGTCCGATGATGGCATAGGGGCCGACTTGGACACCCGGCCCCAATTCGGCACCCCGATCGACGATCGCGGTGTGGTGGATGTTGACGGTGGCGCGCTGTGTGGTGGCCGCGCTCCTCATCGGTCCACGATCCGGGCCATCATTTCGGCTTCGGCGACAACCTTTCCGTCCACCATGCCCTTCCCTTTCATCTTGCAGACACTCCGGCGGAGATTGACCATCTCCACCTCAAAGAGAACCTGGTCTCCAGGAGTGACCGGTTTGCGCCACTTTACGTTATTCAGGGCCATGAAGTAGACGACCTTGTTCCGGGGGTCCCCAACCGAATCCATCAGCAGAAGACCGCCGACCTGCCCCATGGCCTCGATGACTAACACCCCGGGCATGATCGGATGATCCGGAAAGTGGCCGCGGAAGAAGGGTTCGTTGATCGTTACGTTCTTGAGTCCGACGATCCGCTTCCCCGGCTCGAACTCGACCACGCGGTCGACAAGGAGGAACGGATAGCGGTGCGGAAGAACGTCCATGATCTCCGTGATATCGATGCCGCGCGCTCTACGCCGCCGGTTGTGCGCAGCCCGGATCGCGCGCGCCAGGGCGATGTTCCCCCGGTGGCTGGGACACTCGGTCACGACATGGCCTCGGAACCGGCCTCCCAACAGGGCCAGGTCGCCCACGATGTCTCCGACCTTGTGGCGCAGGAATTCGTCGGGGTAGCGCAGCCCGTCGTTCATCACGCCATCGCCGTCCAGCACGACCGTGTTGGCCAGGGATGAGCCCAGGGCAAGGCCCCGAGCCCGCAGCGCCTCGGCGTCCTCGTGGAAGCCGAAGGTACGCGCGCGGGCCAGGGCGTACCCGAATTGCCGACGGTCGATGATGAACCGGCCTTGCTGGCAACCGATCGCCGCATGGTCGAACTCGATGGTGGCGGATATGCGGTAGCCGTCGTCGGGAAGGGCCACGTACGAGGCTCCGTGATCGTCCTCGATCGAGATCGGGTCCCAGACTTCCACGACCTCCGCCTCGGCCCTCTGCGACTCGCGCCCCGCCTCCTGGATCGCGCTCACATACGGGGCGAAGCTGCCATCCAGGATGGGCACCTCCGGCCCGTTGAGCTCGAGTGTTGCGTTGTCCACCTCCAGGGCGGCCAGGGCCGCCAGCACATGTTCCACCGTGAGGACCTCCACGCCCCCGGCGCCCACGCTCGTGCCGAGTTCCGTCGCGGTGACGTGATCCAGGTCCGCCGGAATCGGCGGGGCGCCGGGGAGGTCGGTCCGCACAAAGGCGATTCCCGTGTTGGGGAGGGAGGGCCTGATCGCGATCGTCGCCGCCTCCCCCGTATGAACGCCGATTCCCTCGAGCGTGATGTCGCGTGCGATGGTGTGCTGGTTGCGATCGGCCATCAGGCGCCGTCCCTCTCGCCGAGCCGGCGTTCGAGGCGGCCCATGCGGCGGACCAGTTCGGGGAGCTTCATCAGGCTGGCCATGGCCCGGAGGTAGGTCTTGTGGTCCCGGGCCGGGTATCCGGAGACCACGTGTCCGGGCTCGACGTCCCCGATCACCCCCGCCTGCGCCGCGATCCGCGCCCCGGCGCCGATCCTGATGTGGCCCGAGATGCCGGCCTGACCTCCCAGCGCGACCCCCGCGCCTGTCCGCGTGGACCCGGCCACGCCTACCTGCGCCACCAGCATCGACCGGGGACCGATGGTCACGTTGTGGCCGATGTGAACCAGGTTGTCGAGCTTCGACCCCGCTCCGATCACCGTTCGCCCGATCGAACCCCGGTCGATCGTGCAGTTCGCGCCGATCTCGACGTCGTCCTCGACCACGCAGCCCCCCATCTGTGGCACCTTCCGGTGTTCCCCTCCAGACGTGACGTACCCGAAGCCGTCGACCCCGATGCTGCTCCCCGCGTGCACAACGACCCGGTCACCCAGAACCGAGCCTCCGTAGAGCATGCAATTCGGGTACAGGACGGTCTCCGCTCCGATGGCGACCCCCTCGCCCACGAAGCAGTTCGCGCCTATTCGCACTCCTTCGCCCAGTGTTGCACCGGCGCAGATGACGGCATGGGGACCCACGCCGGCACCGTCGGGAATCACCACGGACGGATGGATTACCGCGGTGGGATGTACGCCTCGCTCCCGGGGCGGCTCCGGGTGAAGCAGGGGAAGCAGGTCCAGGAGCGCCGCGTGCGGATCCGCCACCACCACCCGGTCGGCGGGTCCGCCCTCGAGTCCGCACAACGCCTCCGAGACGAGGAGCGCCCGGCCTCCGCACCCGGACAGATCGGTCGCGTAACGCCGGTCGGCGAGCATTGCGAGGTCACGGTGTCCGGCGTCGTGGACGGGTGAGATCCGCTCGAAGGTCAGGGACTCGTCACCGACCACGCGGCCGCCGGTCGCCTCGGCGGCCTCCCCCAACGTCATGAGCCGTCTTCGGACCCGCTCCTGGCCTGAAGCCGGGTCAGGACCTGTTGGGTGAGATCGAGCGCGGGATCCGCCACCAGAATGGCCTGCGCGGCCACGTCCAGGATCAAGCCGTAGTTGCCCTCCACGCGGATCTCCTCGAGTACACTCCGTATCGCCTCGTTGATGGGCGTGAAGACTTCGACCTCACGCTGGTTGGCCAGATCCTGCAGCTCCTGGGTTCGTGCCTCGAGCGCATTCCGCTGCGTCTGAAGCTGCAGTTCACGTTCCTGCCGGGCCTCGGGCGTCATCGTCACCATCTGCTGCTGGTACTCGGCTACCGCCTGCTGGTACCCGGTGTCGAGGCTGTTGATCTCGGTCCGGAAGCCCGCAACGGTTGCCTCGAGCGACCGCCTGGCATCCTGGGCCGGCCCGTACTCAGCCAGAACCTGAAGACTGTTGATGTAGCCCACCTTGGTTCCCTGCGCGGCCAAGGGGCTCGCAAACAGCAGGGACAGGGCCACGGCCGCTCCCAAACGGGAAATACTCATCACTCTCGACTCCTTCGATTCGATTCGGATTCAGGCCGTCCCGACGGTTGCGGGAACGGCGACTTGTAATACCGCTGATGTGTGGACCCCAGGACAACTGGCGCCCATATGCAGCCCGCGGACAAAACCCCTCGGCATTCGAGCGGCGATGCATCCATGCTGGACCGCTTCACTCTGCGTTGCTCCTCGGGCGAATAGCTCCGCTATTCACCTCTCGTCGCGCCTTGCCAGCCCGGCGCCTCACCACTCTCGGTGCTCGTGCGGATTCGTCCACGGACTGCCCTAGAAATTCGGACCCATCTTGAAGTGCAATTGCCACCCTGGCTGGGGCTTGTCGAAACCGTATGCGTAGTCCAGCCCGATGGGACCGAAGGGGGTCACCAGCTGGACCCCGAAACCGGCGCCCCGGAAGAGCCCGGAAGTGTTGATATCCCGCGGGCCGCGCCAGAGGTTGCCGACATCGTAGAACGCCGACATGCCGAGGTTGGAATTGAGCACGGCCTTGTACTCCGCGGTGGCCGAGAAGTACGCGTTCCCCAGGCGCTCAGCCTGGGTAATGCCCGCCCTTCCCTCGGGGTAGTAGCCGCGGGGGGTGATCGTAGTCTCGTCGTACCCCCGCAGGACCTCGCCGAACTGCACGCCCCCCATCCAGAATGACTCGAAGGGGAATCCGGACGCGTCTCCGAAGAGGGCGCCGCCCTTGATCCCCAGGCCGAGGGCGAACTGAATGCCTCCCGAGCTGGGGCCTTCGCCGCCCACCTTGCCGACGGGGATCACCCACTTCGCCTCGGCGGTTTGCTTGATGAAGTCTCCGGCACCGCCCAGAGGGCCCCCGTTGAGCTCGACGTTCCAGGTTTGGCTCGATCCCGAAGTCGGGAACAGCGGGTGGTTCAGCGTCTGCCGCGTGATCCCGAGCAGGAGCGAACTCAGAAGTCCGGGGGGCAAACCGAAGACAGAGGTGTCGTCCGACCTCCGGAACGACTCGTAGCTGGTGCGCGAGAGCGAGTAGCCGACGAAGAACCTGGTGCGCAGCGACCCGGGGATCGGCAGGCCGAACCGCGTCACGAACCCGGCGCGCCGCCTCCGCCCGGTGGCGAACTGGTAGAAGCGGTCGGTCGAGTTGAAGAGCGACAGCGAGCCGCTGATTGTGGACTGGAAAAGGGCCGGGTCGGTAAAGCTGAGGGTGAAGCTGTTGATGTAACGCCCGAAGTCCCAGCGAATGCTGCCGGCCTTGGCCTGTCCAAACAGGTTGGGCTGGTCGTATCCCAGGAACCCCGACAGCCCCACACCGCCGCCGACTGCCGTGCCGAACTGCACCGAGCCTGTCTGCATTTCGTTGACGTTGAAGATGATGTCCACGTCCCCGGTCTCCGTGATGCGAATGTCGGGGATATCCAGCGGCGTCTCGAAGAAGCCCAGGGACTGGATGTTCTGGTAGGATTGCAGCACGAGGCCCTGGCTGTAGACATCGCCGGGCAGGAGGAAGATCTTGTCACGGATGACGCGGTCGTAGGTGAAGTCGTTGCCCGCGATGATGATGCGGTTGATGTACGCCTGTTCGCCCTCCTCGATGCGCCAACCGGCGCTGACCAGGTTCGGTGCGGCCCCCGGCCAGGTCGCTCGCTCATAGTAGGGGTCGACCTGGGCGAAAAGGTAGCCTTCGTCGTTGTAGAGTGCCCGCACCTGCGCGGCCGCCTCGTCGAAAGCCACCACATCGAAGACCTGGCCGACGCCCTTGGACCGTTCGTCGCCGAATCCCAGCATCTCGAAGATGCCTCCCGACTCGTCGGTGAAATACTGGCGCAGCTGATCGTCCTCGAAGGCGGTGTTCCCTTCGATCATGAATTCCCCCAGGCGGTACTGGGGTCCTTCGCTCACGTGCACCTCGATGCGGGCCTTCCCGGTAGAGGGGTCCACGATGAGCGTGTCGTTCAGCACCTCGAAATCCAGATACCCGGCCTGTGCGTAGTGGTCGGGCAGCGTCTCCTGCAGATCCAGTTGGAAGTCGATGTCGTCGTAGTTGCCGTCGCGGAACCAGAAGAAGGCTTCCGGCCTGGTGTTCATGGCGCCGCGAAGCTCGTCGTCGGAGAAGTACCAGTTGCCCGTGAACCCGACGTCGGCGATCGTCACCCGCTGGCCCTCTTCCACCTCCAGCAGGACGTCCACGCTGCCTTCGCCTCCCGGCACCGGCTGGATGCGCGGCTCGATCCGGACGTACGGGACACCGCGCCGGCGCAACTCTTCACGGATGAACCCCTCGGCCCTGGCGATCCGGTTGCGGGACAGCGGAGCATCCTCTTCCAGTCCGGCCTCCTCGATGACGTTGCTCTGGGATACGGACTCCAGACCCGTAATGCGCACGAGCCGCATGAGGGGCCGCTCGACGACTTCCAGAATCAGGATGTTTCTGCCGGTCGACTCGTCCAGCTTCACCGCAATGTCCTCGTAGTTGCCCGTGGCCCACATGTTCTTGATGGCGCGGCTGATGTCGAGCCAACTGGTCAGGCTTCCCACCTGGATCCCGGAAGCGCCGATCACATCCTCGGGCGCGACACGCACCGCGCCGCGCGCCACCAGGGAATCGATGCGCACCAGACCGGTGGCCGGATCCTGGGCGCCGGCCGCCAGTGGGGACAACAAGGCGAGCAGCAGCCCCCCAAGGAGCGCCCTTCCCGCCGATCCGAATCCTTCGCGTTGGTATTGTATCATGTCTTGCTCGGAGAGGCGGCCCCGAGTGCAAGGGCCTCTCCGTCCTCCGTAACGTCGGCTTCGATTTCGTCGCCGGCACCGAACTCGGCCATGAGGAGCTTCTCGGACAGCGGTTCCTCGAGGAAACGCCGGATCGCTCTCTTGAGCGGCCGGGCGCCGTACCTCTCGCTGTAGCCGTTCTCCACAAGGAATTCGACCGCCGGCGGTGTCAGGCTGAGCGACATCTCTCCCTGCGCCAGCCGCTCCTGCAGGTCGCCCAGGAGTATGTGCACGATCTGCCCGATATCCTCGCGGCTAAGCGGGTGGAAGACGATGGTATCGTCCACGCGGTTCAGGAACTCGGGGTTGAAGGTCCGGTTGATCTCCTCGTTGACCTTGTCGCGCATGTTCTCGTAGCCGGAGCGTGCGTCGTCCCGCTGGAAGCCCAGCCCGCCCTTCGCGATGTTCCTCGCGCCCAGGTTCGAGGTCATGATCAGGACGGTGTTCTTGAAGTCGATCACGCGGCCGTAGTTGTCGGTCAGATGGCCCTCGTCCAGAACCTGCAGGAGGATGTTGAAGACATCGGGGTGGGCTTTTTCGATCTCGTCCAGGAGCACGACGGAGTAGGGTCGCCGCCTTACGGCCTTGGTCAGCGTTCCCGAGTCCTCGTAGCCCACGTACCCGGGTGGGGCGCCGATGAGACGCGACACCGAGAACCGCTCCATGTATTCGCTCATGTCGACCCGGATCAGGGCCTCCTGGTCCGCGAAGAGGAACTCGGCCAGGGTACGTGCGAGCTCGGTCTTCCCCACCCCGGTCGGTCCCGAGAATATGAAGGAACCGATTGGACGGTGCGGGTCCTTGAGGCCCGCGCGACTTCGCCGGATGGCCCTGGAAATCGCCGTGATCGCCTGGTCCTGCCCGACGACGCGCCTGTGAAGCTCGGCCTCCATGTTGACCAGGCGCGCGGTCTCGGCTTGCCGGATTCGCGTGACCGGAACGCCGGTCCAGCGGCCGACGATGAACGCGACATCCTCCACCGAGATCTCAGGCCGGAAACGCCTGCGCTCCTCCTTCCACGCCTCCTGTTCGTCGCGAATGCGCTGCTGGAGAGCGCGTTCCTCGTCGCGCAACTGGGCCGCCCGTTCGAAGTCCTGGTCCCGGATAGCGGCCTCCTTGCTCTCGATCAGGCGCGAGAGCTGCGTCTTCATCTCCTCGACCTCGGCCGGTGGTACCTGGCTGGCAATGCGGGCGCGCGCGCCGGCCTCGTCGATCACGTCGATGGCCTTGTCGGGCAGAAAACGATCGGTGATGTAGCGGTCCGCCAGCCGCGACGCGTGGGCCAGCGCATCGTCCGGGATCGTGATCTTGTGGTGGTCCTCGTAGTGGCCCCTGAGCCCGGTCAGGATCGCGATGGTTTGGTCGACGGTCGGCGGATCCACGATCACCGGCTGGAAGCGACGCTCCAGCGCCCCGTCCTTTTCGACGTACTTGCGGTACTCGTTCAGCGTGGACGCGCCGATGCACTGGAGTTCTCCCCGCGCCAGCGCCGGCTTGAGCATGTTGGATGCGTCCATCGCCCCCTCGGCGGCACCCGCGCCCACCAGCGTGTGTAGCTCGTCGATGAAGAGGACCACGTTGCGGTTGGTGGAGATCTCGTTCATCACCGCCTTGAGGCGTTCCTCGAACTGCCCGCGGTACTTGGTGCCGGCGATCACCGCAGCCATGTCGAGCGCGAGGACCCGGTGGTCGCGAAGGCTTTCCGTCACTTCGCCCCGCGCGATCATTTGGGCAAGCCCTTCCACGATGGCGGTCTTCCCCACCCCCGGTTCACCGATCAGCACGGGATTGTTCTTCTTCCGGCGACAGAGGATCTCGATCAGACGCTCAATTTCGGTCTCGCGCCCAATCGTCGGATCCAGCTCTCCCTGGCGCGCCAGCCCCGTCAGGTCGCGACAGAAATGATCCAGCGCCGGGGTCTTCGATTTCCGTTCACCGCGAGAGGGTGCACCACCCGGAACCGGGCCACCGCCGCCGCTGCCGATCCCGCCCGCGGTTGCCGACGTTCCCGAACTGACGTCCGACCCGAGCACCTTCTGCGTCTCGGCGCGGGCCTCGTCGATGGTCACTCCGAGCGAGTTCAGCACCTGGGCGGCGATTCCCTTGCTCTCGCGGAGCAGCCCCAGAAGAAGATGCTCCGTCCCGACATAGGAGTGATTGAGTTCATGGGCTTCCGACATGGCGAACTCCAGCACGTTTCTGGCCGGCGACGTATACGGCAATTCGCCCAGAGCGATCGTGGCCTTGCCCTTGCGCACCGACTCCTCGACCCGCTCGTGGACACGGTCGAGATCCACGCTCAGATTGCCGAGCACGTGAGCCGCCACTCCCTCTCCTTCGCTGATGAGCCCGAGCAGAATGTGCTCTGTGCCCACATAGTCGTGCTGCAGCCGGATCGCCTCCTGGCGAGCCATGGAAAGGACCTTTCGGACTCTCTCCGTAAAGTTGTAGTTCATCCTCGTGGGCCCTCCGTAGCCGTCAGCCGGGCGTCGCGGCGCCGCCCCCCTATCAAAATCGCCCTCATGGCCCGGTATCGGTAGTGGGGGAGCCGCATTCGCCATCCAGTACCCTACGTACGTATTGAGCCCTGTGAGCCTGTCTCTCCGGGCCGTCGAGTTCCCGTCCCGCGGCCTCGGCAAGGTGGGCGGCCTGCGAGAAAATGATGATGCGGTTGAGCGCGCTGACCCTGGGCGAAGGCAGCATTTCCAGCGAGACCCCCAGCCTCACGCCCGACAGGAGTTCCATCAGGTCGCGGTAGGTCAGGAGGCGGGCGTGGCGCAACAAACCGTAGGCACGCCAGATCAGGTCTTCCGTCCTGGGTCCGGCGCCCCGGAGGACCTGTCGCGCGCGGCGTTCCTTCTCAATGACCGTGGAGACGGTGTTGCCGAAGTGCTCCACCAGATCTTCCTCGCTCCGGCCAAGCGTCTTCTGGTTGGAAATCTGAAAGAAATTGCCCACGAATTCGGATCCTTCGCCGTACAGCCCGCGGTGCGTGAGGCCGACCCGGTCGAGTCCCTCGAGAACCCTGCCGATCTCCTTCGTCAGCACCAGGGCCGGCAGGTGCACCAACGCCGAGGCCCTCAAACCGGTGCCGGTGTTGGTCGGACACGATGTGAGGTAGCCGAATTCGGAGTGGTAGGCCAGCGAAAGATCCCGGCCGATCCCGTCGTCGAGACGATCGACCATGCTCCACGCCTCCATGATGCTGAGGCCGGACACCAGGCTCTGCAACCGCAGGTGGTCCTCCTCGTTGACCATGATGCTGACCGGTTCGTCGGGACAGACCAGCAGGGCGGCGCCGGCGGAGGGGTGGTCGGATTGCTTCCGGCCCAGCAGTTCGGACGACACAAGACGGCGTTCCAGAAAGATCCGCCGTGTGTGCACGTTCATCTCACGCATGCGTAGAAGCGTGACCCCCGCCGGGAACACGGGGGTCTCCACCATACCCGCGACGGCGCTGTATACGGCCTCACGATCGCCGGCGCCGGCCTGGGTGGAATAGCGATGGCCCTGCAGGTTGCGGGCAAGACGCACCCGGGTCGACAGGACGATATCGGCGTGCGGGCCACTCCCGTCGAGCCACTCAAGGCCCAGGTCGCGCAGGGTGTCCGGGGTCTTCACGTGGATCCGGCCGGTTCGAGTTCGCGGATCTGGTCGCGCAGCGTCGCGGCCCGCTCGAAGTCCTCCGTGTCCACGGCGCTCTGAAGCCGTCGGCGAAGGTCGTCGAGGCGCCGGTCCCGCTCCCCGGCGGCCGGGTCGGGCGGCAGATACACCTTACCCGTGTGCCGGGCCGCTCCGTGGATTCGGTTGAGAAGGCGGCGCAGGCCGGCTTCGAAGGTCGTGTAGCAGTGGGGGCATCCCAGGCGGCCCGTCTCCCGGAAACCGTCGAGGCTCAGGCCGCAGAAGGCACACGGCTCTGTGGCGGCACCCGGTTCATCCACGTCATCCCCCCGCGCGAGCTGCTCAAGAAAGCCGGCAACGTCGACGCCCTGCCCCGAAGCCGGATTCAGCCCCTTTTCCTCGGCGCAGGACTTGCACAGGTACTGGGTGGTCATCTTGTTGTCGACGACTTCGGTCAGGTGGACCTGGGCCGGACTATCGCAGTCCGGGCGGTCGCACACCCTGTCGAGTTCAGACATTGTCGAGAAACCCTTCCCGTAGCCGCAGGACTCTCTCCGCCTTCGCGGCCAGTTCACGGTTGTGTGTTACGACCGCGAGCGCAACACCGTGCCGCTGCTTCATCTCGAAGAGAAGGTCCTGGACGTCCCTGCTGGTGGCCGTGTCCAGATCGCCGGTCGGCTCGTCGGCGAGAAGGATGTAGGGCTCGTTTACAAGCGCCCGGGCGACGGCCACCCTCTGCTGTTCGCCACCGGACAACTCGCGCGGCTTATGACCGAGCCGGGCGCCCAACCCCACCTGACCCAGCAACGCGGTGGCCCGCGATCCTGCCGATTTCGGGCTGTCACCACGGATCAGCGCGGGGACCATGACGTTCTCCAGCGCGGTGAAGTCGCGCAGCAGGTGATGGAACTGAAACACGAAGCCGATGCGTTTGTTCCGGAGTTCAGCCGCCTCCTCCTCGCTGAGCGTGGCGATGTCGGTCCCTCCTACGCTCACCGAGCCCGCCGAGGGCCGGTCGAGGGCGCCGAGCAGGTGCAGCAGCGTCGACTTCCCCGAGCCGCTGGCTCCCACGATGGCGACCGCTTCGCCCCAGTTCAGGGTTAAGTCCACGCCGCGCAGGATGTGAAGCTCCGGGCCGGCGACGCCCCGGTAGGTGCGGTGCAGGCCCCGGGCCTCGAGCGGGGGCGCGCCGCCGTCCGTTTCGCCGGCAGGGGACCGTTCCGGCCGGGTGGGGTCGGCAACGCGCTCGTTCATCGGGGCCCGCGCGACCGTGTCACTCATGGCGAATCGCCTCCACGGGCTCCAGTCCCGAGGCCTGGCGGGCGGGGTAGATGGTTGCCAGCAGGCAGATCATGAGGCTCACCCCGGAGATCCAGAGAACGTCCGAGGGGGAGATCGACACGGGTAGCCGGTCCACGAAGTAGACGTCCGGAGGGATGGGGATCAGCCCGTAGTGCTCGATGAGAACCGCGAGCATGAACCCCAGGACGAGTCCCGCCGTCGTGCCGATGACCCCGACCCACAGTCCCTGGAAGACGAACGCCCGCAGCGTGTCCTTCCGCGTGAGCCCCATCGCCTTCAGGATGCCGATCTCCCGGGTGCGGTTGACCACGACCATGACCAGCGTGCTCACGATGTTGCAGGCCGCGACGAAGATGATGAGCGACACGATCACCCCCATCGCCAGCTTTTCCAGCTTCAGCGCCGAGAAGAGCTGGCGGTTCGTCTGTGTCCACGGGTCCACGACATACGGCCAGCCCCCCAGCGCCTCGCGCACCGCCTCCGCCACCGGCTGGGCGTTCCACGGATCCTCGACGCGCGCCCCGACCCAGCCGGCCGTCCGCGCGTCCAGGCCGAGCAGATTCTGGACATCGCCCATGGCCGCATATCCGTTGTTCTGGTCGTACTCGAACATGCCCGTCGTAAAGATCCCCGAGATCACCCAGTCTTCCGTACGCGGAATCGCCTCCCCATTGGGGCTGTACCTGATGTTATCGGGCGCCACAACTTCGACCGTGTCACCCGGAAACAGGCTCATTCGCCCGGCAATGCCGCTTCCCAGCACGAGGGGCGCGAGTCCCCCCGGCTCCCTTTCCAGCGATAGGTGTTCGCTTCGCAGGCTGTCCTCCATCGAGGTGACGGGCACCCCGTCCCCCTCGAGCTCGACTCCGAAGAGCGCCAGGAACTGCGCGTATTCGGAACGAACCAGAGCCACCTGCGTCCCCACCACCGGGGCCGCCGACACCACTCCCTCGACCGCCTCCACCTTCTCGATCACCCCTTCCCAGTCGTCAAGCCGCAACGAACTGCCGGCCTGCACCACCCGGATGTGCGGGGTCGAGCCGAGGATTTTTTCGCGCAGCTCGTTCTGCATCCCGGTCATGACGCCGATCACGACGACCAGCGCCGTAACGCCCACGGTGATCCCGCCCAGTGCGATCCAGGTAATGAAGGATAGGAAACGCCCACCGCTCCGGGACGCCAGGTAGCGCCGCGCCAGGAACCAGCTGAGACGGGTCCGCGACCTCACGTCCCTACTCCTCCTCGCGCAGCGTGGGAAACAGGATGACGTCCCGAATCGACGACTGGTCCGTCAGCAGCATGACCAGCCTGTCGACCCCGATCCCAACGCCTCCGGTCGGGGGCAGGCCGTACTCCAGCGCCCTGATGTAGTCCTCGTCGACCATCTGTGCCTCTGCGTCTCCGGCCGCCCGCAGGGCAGCCTGGTCCTCGAAACGGGCCCGTTGCGCGATCGGATCGTTCAACTCGCTGAATGCGTTGGCCAGCTCCTCGCCCGCGACGAAGAGCTCGAACCGTTCCGTGAGGCGGGGCGCGCCCCGCTTCTCCTTGGCCAGCGGGCTCAGTTCCTTTGGGTAGTCGACCACGAAGGTTGGTTGCACGAGGGCCGGCTGGACCAGTTCCCCGAAGAGCTTTTCCATGAGCTTGCCGCGTCCCGCCCCCTCGAGGTCCCCCACCCCCAGCCCCTCCGCCCGCGCACGCAGTTCCTCCTCGGGCGCCTCCAGCGGATCACCTCCCATGGCTTCACGCAGGCCGCCCACGAAAGAGACCCGCGCAAACGGCCGCTCGAAGGTGATCTCCGCCCCCTGGAAGGTGCAGCCGCGGCTCCCGCCCGCGGCTTCGGCCACAGCCGCCAGCAGACGCTCCACCAATTCCATCATGTCCTCGTAGTCCGCGAAGGCCTGGTAGAACTCCAGCATGGTGAACTCGGGGTTGTGGAAGCGGTCGATCCCCTCGTTGCGGAAGTCCTTGGCGATTTCGTAGACCCGGTCCATCCCGCCCACGATGAGCCGTTTCAGGTAAAGTTCGTCGGCGATGCGAAGGTACAGCACGCGGTCCAGCGCCAGGTGGCGGGTGACGAACGGCCGCGCCGACGCGCCTCCGTAGAGCGGTTGGAGCGCGGGCGTCTCGACCTCCACGAAGCCGAGGTCGTCCAGGAAGCGGCGGATTGCGGTCACGATGCGCGTCCGGGCGCGGAACACCTGCCGGACCCCCGGGTTGACCGCCAGGTCGGCGTAGCGCCGCCGGTAGCGCGACTCGCGGTCGGCGAAACCGGAGTGGGTGACCCTCTCCCCCGTCTCGGCGTCTTCCTCCACCTTGCCGAGCGGCAGGGGCCGGAGCGACTTGCTCAGCAGCCGGAAGTCCTCCGCCAGGACCGTCACCTGGCCCATGCGAGTGCGGAAAAGCGTCCCCTCCACCCCGATCCAGTCCCCCAGATCCAGCAGGTCGAGCAGGGTGTATGCGTCGTCCCCGAGCACATTGCGCCTGAAGTAGATCTGCACGCGGCCCGTGTGGTCCTCCAGATCCGCGAAGGCGCTCTTGCCGTGCGAACGGAAGCCCACCATGCGGCCCGCCCACCGTCCGCTCCCGGCCCAGCCGTCTCCGTCAGCGTCCCCCTCGGCCTCCCTCTCCTCGAAGCCGGCCACCGAAGGTGCCGCATGGCGGGTCACGTCGAAGGAGTAGGCGAACGGCTCCACGCCCCGCTCCTCGAGCGCCGCCAGCTTCTCCAGCCGCGCCTTCCTGACCCGCGAGAGGTCGTCGCTCGCGTGGGACATCCGGCTACGCCACCCGCGCCGCGCTGAACTTCTTCAGGTAGGCCTCGATGAACGGGTCCAGCTTACCGTCCATGACCGCGTTCACGTCACCCTTCTTGAGCTCGGTGCGGTGGTCGTTGACCATCGTGTACGGCGCGAAGACGTAGGAGCGGATCTGGTTCCCCCACGCGATCTCGGTCTTGGACGACTCGAGCAGCTGCTTCTCTTTCTCCTTCTGCTCGCGCGCCCGCTGGTAGAGCGCCGCCTTCAGCATCTTCATGGCCGTGGAGCGGTTCTTGTGCTGCGAGCGCTCCTGCTGGCACGACACCACGATACCTGACGGCTCGTGGGTGATGCGGATCGCCGAATCGGTCTTGTTGACGTGCTGGCCCCCCGCGCCCGAAGCGCGGAAGGTGTCGACGCGGAGGTCGGAGTCGTCGATCTCGATCTCGATCTCGTCATCGAGCACGGGGTAGACGAAGACCGACGCGAAGGAGGTGTGCCGCCGCGACTGCGAATCGAACGGCGAGATCCGGACCAGGCGGTGGACCCCCTTCTCGGCCCGGAGATACCCGTACGCGTGGTCGCCCGTGATCTCCAGGGTCACGCTCTTGATCCCGGCCTCCTCCGCCGGCTGGAGGTCGAGCACCTTCAGGCCGAATCCGCGCCGCTCGGCCCACCGCATGTACATCCGCGACAGCATCTCGGCCCAATCCTGCGACTCGAGCCCTCCCGCGCCCGGGTGGATGGTCAGCATGGCCTCGCGGTGATCGTCCTCCCCCTGCAGCATCGTGCGCAGCTCCAGCAGGTCGAGGCCCTCTTCCAGCGACAGGATCTCCTGGCGCCACTCCTCCTCGAGGTCGTCGTCCTCCTCTTCCCGAAGGAGCTCGCTCAGCTCGCCGAGTTCCTCGCCCTTCGTCCGCAAACCGGCCCACGGCTCCACCCACCC